>CAYRTL010000096.1:0-20219 GCA_964427005.1 uncultured Acetobacteraceae bacterium | reverse complement strand
ATCCACTTCCAGACGGTCATCGCCTCGAAGGCGGCGCGCATGGTGCTTGCCGCGCCCGGCAAGCAACTGGTCGATTTTGGATTGCGCCGGGCGCATGGAGCCGAGGCGGGACTGCTGGCCGCACGCGCCAGCTATCTAGCGGGCTTCGATGGGACGGCGACCGTCCAGGCCGGCCGCGATTTCGGCATTCCCATCGTCGGCACGATGGCGCACTCATTTGTGCAGGCGCATGATGACGAGGCCACTGCGTTCGAACGCTTCGCCCGCGTGCGGCCCAGGGCGCTGACGCTGCTGATCGATACGTATGATACCGAGCGAGGCGCGATGATTGTCGCCAACCTCGCCCCTCGGCTTGCGGCCGATGGCATCGCGATCAGCGCCGTGCGGCTGGACAGCGGTGACCTTGCGGCACACGCCCGCGCAGTGCGCGCCATTCTGGACGCGGCCGGGTTGCAGTCCATCCGAATCCTCGCAAGTGGCGGATTGGACGAATGGAAGCTGTTGGAGCTGACGCGCAGTGGAGCGCCGATAGACGGGTACGGTGTCGGCACCAGCCTGACCACGGCGTCCGACGCGCCCGCGCTCGATTGTGCCTACAAGCTGCAGGAATACGCCGGCCATGCGCGACGCAAGCGCAGCGAAGGCAAGGCAACATGGCCCGGCCGCAAGCAGGTTTATCGGCGTTATGTTCCGGACGGGACCATTGCCGGCGACGTGATTGCGTTGCTCGACGAACCGGCCGTCGGCGAACCACTGCTGCGTCCCGCGATGCGCGGCGGCAAGCGGGTGGACGATATGCCCGGCTTTGGTGAGGCGCGCGCGCACGCGGCGGCGGAGCTGGGGCGATTGCCCGAGAAGCTGCGGCTGCTGGAGGAGCACCGCGTCCCGGTGGAAATCAGTCGGCGCCTGCGGGATCTTGCTGCCGAGCTGGATCAGGCGAGATCATGACGCTGATTCACGCGCCAGATGACCAGAGCGCCGTGATCGATTTCCTGTCTCGGTCAAGCAGCTACGGCGTGTATGGCCCAGTGGAGCGGATCGACACCCACTGCTCAATCGTCTTCCTGATCGGCGATCGTGCCTACAAACTGAAGCGGGCGATCCGCTACGCCTCGCTGGACTACACGACGCTGGCCCTGCGTCGTGCCGCGTGCGAGGCGGAGCTTGTGCTGAACCGCAGGACGGCACCCGAGCTCTATCTCGGTGTCCATGCGATCAATCGCGACGCCAGTGGGAAACTGCGGTTCGATGGGCCAAGCCCTGCATTGGACTACGTGGTTGTCATGCAGCGCTTCGCCCAGTCCGAGCTGTTCGACAGGATGGCGGAGGCGGGCAGGTTGACGCCGACACTGATGCGCCAGCTTGGTGAGGCCGTCGCACGTCTGCATCTTTCGGCCGAAGTGACTCCGGCCTTCGGCGGCAGTGCCGCGATAAGACAAGTCATCGACGACAACAATCGGGAGCTGGCGAAGGTCGCCGCGGAGCTCGACGGTGCCGCCGTCGGCTTGCTGAGCAGCCGTGCGCGGATTGCGCTCGAATATCTCGCACCGCTGCTCGATCAGCGCCGCGCCGAAGGCAAGGTGCGGCGCTGCCATGGCGACCTGCGCCTGGCCAATATCTGCCTCTACGACGATCGTCCCATGCTGTTCGACTGCATCGAGTTCAGTGATGAGATCGGCTGCATCGATACCCTGTACGACCTCGCTTTCCTGCTGATGGATTTGCAGGTGAGCGGCCGCCACGATTTCAGCGATGCGGTGCTCGAGGCGTATCTGAAGCTGGTGCCCGAGACGGATGGCCTGCATGCGCTGCCGCTCTTTCTGGCGCTGCGGGCAGCGACGCGCAGCTACGCCCTGGCCGGCAGCGCACGCCGCCAGAGCGATGCTCGCGATGCCGCGCGACAAATGGCAGCCGCACGGCGGCACATCGACGCCGGCATCGAGTTCCTGGCACGGCTTGACCTCGATCAATGCGCGGTCCGTCGATAGGCCTATTGAAGAACCTGCTTTGGTGGAAAAGAGCCATGATGTTCCCTGACCGGAGCGAGGCGGGCAGAAGGCTCGCCGACAGGCTGTTGTCGCTGCGGGATCAGAACCCCGTCGTGCTGGCGCTGCCACGGGGTGGCGTGCCGGTCGCTTTCGAGGTTGCGCGCGCGCTCGCCGCGCCGCTGGACCTGGTGCTGGTGCGCAAGATCGGCGCGCCATTCCACGAGGAACTGGCCATCGGCGCGATTGCCGATGGCGGCGAGCCGGAGCTTGTCACCGATACGGAGCTTGTCGCTGATCTGAACGTGACACCGGCGTATCTGGAACGCACCAGGACGGCCGCGCTGCAGGAGATCGAGCGGCGGCGCGCCGTCTATCTGCGCGACCGCCCGCCGGAGGAAGTGGCGGGACGGACGGCCATCGTGATCGATGACGGCGTCGCCACCGGAGCCACGATGCTGGCCGCCTTGCGCGCGACACGGCGACGCAAGCCGGCGCGGCTGGTGATGGCCGTTCCCGTCGCGCCAGAAGACACGCTGAAGAAGCTCGGGGACGAAGTCGATGAAACGGTGTGTCTGTCGACACCTGCCGACTTCTTCGCCGTTGGCCAGTTCTACCATGCCTTTCCGCAACTGCGGGACGATGAGGTGATCCGGCTGCTGGATCAGGCGCGCGCATTTGCTTCACCTGCCGAACCAAGCGGGGAGCCCTCATGAGTAACGACTCGATGCTGTTGTTTGGCCTGCAAGGCAGCCGCGAACTGGCCGAAAAGGTCGCCGGCCGACTGGCCGTGTCGCTGGCACCGCATGAGGAGCGCGAATTCGAGGATGGCGAGCACAAGAGCCGGCCGCTGCAGAACGTGCAGGGCTGCGACGTGTTCGTGCTGCATTCCATGCATGGCGATGACATGCAGACCGGCAACGACAAGCTTTGCCGGCTGCTGTTCTTCTGCGGTGCGCTGAAGGATGCCGGCGCGGCGCGCGTCACCGCCGTTGCCCCGTATCTCTGCTATGCGCGGAAGGACCGTCGCACCAAGCCGAATGACCCGATCATCACCCGCTATGTCGCATCGATGTTCGAGGCAATCGGTGTCAAGCGACTGATCACCGTGGAGGTCCACAACCTGGCGGCGTTCGAAAATGCCTTCCGCTGCCTGACATGGAATATCGAGTCTGCGCCGCTGTTGGCCGAATACGTCGCACCGCTGCTGCGCAATGAGGACGTGGTTGCCGTCTCGCCGGATGCGGGCGGTGCCAAGCGGGCAGAGCAGTTTCGCCAGGCGCTGGAGCATCTGACCAAGAAGGCCGTCGGCAGTGCCTATATGGAGAAGTTCCGCAGCAGCGGCGTGGTAACCGGCGAACTGCTTGCCGGAGAGGTGAGTGGCAAGACCGCTGTCATCGTCGATGATCTGATCAGCACAGGCGGTACATTGGTGCGCGCGGCCAGGGCTTGCCGAAAGGCGGGGGCGACGCGCGTGTTTGCCGCGGCGGCGCACGGGTTGTTCGTCGGCGGTTCGGCGGAATTGTTCGCCTGTGCCGAGATCGAACGCATCATCGTGACGAACACGGTACCGGCGTTCCGTGTTCCTCCGGATACGGCGGCGCAGCGACTCACTGTCCTCGACGCCAGCGATGCGATCGCCTACGCGATCTCAGAGAGTCACGATGGGAGCTGATGATCTCCTTGAGGAGCCGATAGCCCGACACGTATGGCAGACCCGATACCGCGCGGGGAATGAGGCGTCGGTCGAAGCGAGCTGGCGGCGCGTGGCGCACGCATTGGCGGCGGTGGAGACGCGCGACCGCGACGGATGGGAACGGCTCTTCTTCGACATTCTGCGCGACTTCCAGTTCCTGCCTGGCGGGCGCGTCCAGGCCGGTGCTGGCACAGGGCGCGACCTAACTCTGTTCAACTGCTTCGTGATGGGGACGATTGAGGATTCGATCCCGGGCATCTTCCGTGCGCTGGAGGAAGGCGCGGTGACGATGCAACGCGGCGGCGGTGTGGGCTATGACTTCTCGACGATAAGGCCGGCGGGGGCGCGTTCGCAGACGAGTGGCACTGTGGCCTCGGGCCCGGTGTCGTTCATGGATGTGTGGGACGCGATGTGCGCCACCATCCAGTCCACCGGCGCGCGCCGTGGTGCGATGATGGCAACGTTGCGCTGCGATCACCCCGACATTGTCGCGTTCATCGAAGCGAAGCGCCGGCCGGGCCGGTTGCGTCATTTCAATCTGTCGGTGCAGGTCACCGATGAGTTTATGCGCGCCGTGGAACAGGATTCAGACTGGCCCTTGGTGTTCGGCGAAACCGGCACCCGCATGTCCGCTCGGCTGCTATGGGATACGCTGTTGCACGCGAGCTATGACAGCGGCGAGCCAGGCGTGCTCTTCATCGATCGGATCAACCGGCTCAACAACCTCTGGTACTGCGAGCGCATCAGCGCGACAAACCCGTGCGGTGAGGTGCCGCTGCCAACCTATGGCGCCTGCGATCTTGGATCGGTCAATCTGACCCGATTGATCCACGATCCGTTCACTGCGCGGAGCCGGCTCGACGTCGATCGCCTGATCGATATCGTGGCCGCGGCGGTGCGGCTGTTGGACAACGTGATCGACGCGTCCCGGTTTCCGCTGCCGCAACAGCGAGACGCTGTGCGTGCTGCGCGGCGAATCGGACTTGGCATCACGGGGCTCGCCGATGCGCTGATCATGCTTGGCCTGGGCTATGACAGCGACGCCGCAGTCACGTTCGCCCGCGACACGATGCGGACGATTTGCCATGCGGCATACCGGCAATCGGTCGCCATTGCCGAGGAAAAGGGCAGCTTTCCGCTGTTCGATCGCGATCGCTATCTCGACGGCCCCTTCATTCGCGAATTGCCCGCGGATATCCGCGACGGCATATCCCGGCACGGCATCCGCAACAGCCATCTGCTCGCGATCGCGCCGACTGGAACGATCAGCCTGCTTGCCGGGAACGTGTCGAGTGGCATCGAGCCGGTATTTGCGATCGAGTACCAGCGCTCGGTGCTCGATTCGAAGGGCGAGCCGCAACGCTTCGTGCTGACCGACTATGCGGTGCAGCGTTGGCGCCGAAAATCAGGCCGGGCTGACGGCAGGCCGGATGCGCTGGTGACGGCAGAGGAGCTGCCGATTGCGGCACATCTCACCATGCAAGCCGCGGTGCAGGCGTACGTCGATAATGCGATTTCCAAGACGATCAATGTGCCGGCGCAGACAAGTTTCGCGGAATTCGCGCCGTTGTATCGGCTGGCCTATGACAAAGGGCTGAAGGGCTGCACCACTTTCCGCCCGAGCACGGGAACGGGTGCCGTCATGACGGCAATGCCGGCTGCTGATCTGGAGTGCCGGCGCCTTTCCGGCGAGTGCCAGTAGGCGGCTACGCCGGTTCGTTCGCCAGGCGTGAAGGCAAGTGCTGTTTCCGCTTCGACCTCAGGCTTGAGATGCTCCTGATCAGCAGGCTTCTGCTCTCACTGGCGGCGCGTTCGGGCTGCTGGGCAGTGGCCATGAGCTGCGCGTGTGAGCGGTGAATGCGGTCGATGTTCTCGCGGGAATTGCTCATCGCGGCCATCGCGGCTTTGGCCAGTTCGTTCAGGGAGAACGGCTTCGCCAGGTGCGGATAGCCGTAGAGTTTGCACGAAGCCTGCGTCTCCAGATGTCCGCTGATCAGCAGTATGGGGAGGTTGCAGTTCGCAGCCGACCATTCCGCCAATTCGAATCCGGACATGTCGGGCAGCAGCACGTCGATCACTGCGAGATCGAACCGCTTCGCTCGCAGGATTTGCACTGCAGCCGAACCGGTATTGGCGCAGGTGACCGCCGCGCCGCAGAATTCTTCCAAGCCAGCCTGCAAAACCGCGGAGACCTGGTGGTCATCGTCAACGACAAGGAATCGAAGCACCTCAGATCGCTCCCCCTGCTGGGGACTGGATACGCTAGTGCAGCGTCATATTCAAGTGATTGCGAGGTTATTAACGGATTTACATGAGGTTATTGCAATAATTGCAGAGAAACTATGATGTCTTTCCGTGATGACAAGTTCGTTTCTGGCGACATGCGCCCGCCGTCTGACTAATAAAGATCCTCAGACGAATCGAATTAAGCCGGCACGTTGCCGGGATCGTTCTGCGAATGGGAGGCCGCCGTTGCCGCGGCTGCAAGATGCACCGCGTCGCCTCTTCACTCGACTAGCGCACGGCGAGGTGTATTCGTGCCCTAGCAGGCGTGTGCTCCCTCAAGGTACCCAGCGGCATCGTCTTCGAGCAACAGACGATCGCGCTGCAATGCCGTGACGACTTGCTGGACGCCGGCAAGATAGGCCTGGTGCGTCGGGTACCGTTCGGCGATCGAAGGTCGCGGATCGCCGGACGCCTCTCGCTCACTGCGCGTCGCCGCAAAAGCGAGATACGTCCCCTCCCTATCGGCTAGCTCACCCTCTGGCAGCGGTGCCTTGTACAGGTTCCAGCCGGTGAATGTGCCGCGTGGCACTGCGATGTCCGGCAGCCGGACGCCTGCGGTCTCGTTGCCATCGGCGTCTACCTGCGGGACCAGCGCCTGCCAACTTTGCGACGGCGGCTGCGGATCGGTCCAATCATCCAGTGCCACGACATCGTTCGACGCCCGCGGCGGCACCAGCGACGTCAGTTTCGGCCATGCGACTGAATCCGCACGGACCAGAGTGCCGTCGCCAATACTTGGCAGACGGGAATCCGGCGGCTCGCGCCCAGTCGCGACCCATTCATCGAGCGCGACCAGCAATGCACGGACGGCTGGCATCGGATCATGCCAGTTTCTAGGATTGGTGCACGGACCGGCATCGCGCGGCATTCCGGCTTTGCCGCCATGCTGCGTGCCGGGAAGATAATAGCCGCGTACGTTGGACGGCAGTGTGATGTCGCGTGTCCCATCGGTATGAAGCAGCGATGCGCCCTTCTGCCAGTATTCGGTCGAGGTGTTGGTCTCGATCATCTTCGGATCACTGTCATCGCCTCGCATCAACGCGCCGGTCGCGAACGGGAACTGCACTTCGGGGAAATCGTGATCCTCATGCCAGGTGCGAGTGCGCGCGGGCTGGCCGAATTCGGTGTTGAAGAATACGCGGCCGATGCCGGCGACATGGGTAAAGATGCCATCGAACACCCGCGTGCCGGCTTCATCGCGGTTGAACCCTTGTGCCAGGTGATCGCGCAGATAGCGTCCCGCCTGTGAGATGCCGAACCCCAGTGCGTGCGTCGGTTCGCGGCCAAGCAGATCGCGGCCGTTGGCGCTGTTGCGCAGATGGCTGATCAGGTCGCGCGTGGCGGCAAAGCCGATGCCAAGGACGCGCGGGTTCATCGCGTTATAGCGGAGCTCGTAGATCGACCCTGGTTCGGGCAACGCGCCGTTCACCAGCCGGACCGTTCGTGCATCGATAAACTCAAAGGCAACAGGCTCGCGCCGCGCAGTTTGCACACGCCGCACCGTCAATATGGCATCATCGCGCGTCGCTGCTTCATAAGAGAGGCGGAACTGCTGCAGATCGCCGCCTCGTGTGCCGGAGACGAACTCCTCGCGAATGCGCCGCACAATCGGCGCACCGTTGTCGGTCGCCACTGGCGCATCCAGACCAAGCCCGCCATTGGCACGCGGTGCGCCTGGGTCCCAGCCTGACCAGACCAGCGTGAATCCGCGATATAGCGGCAGCGCATTGCCGAGATCGGCCGCACTCGCCGGCTGGTTCCCGGGTTTGCCGGCGCACAGATTGGCGAACAGCATGATGCGGCCGCGGTTGTTCACTTCGTACAGGATGCGGCCGTTGCCACGCTTCGGATCGACTGGACGCAGGATGCAGAAGTCGCTGCGGTATTCGACCTTGCCGCGCGCGTTGCGCGGCGCCTTGTCGAGGTTGACGATGCCGCGGTTGGCGGGGTGAGCTGGGTCAAGCTCGCCGATGGCGATGCCGTCGAGCCGCTCATACGCACCCACGCTGCCGAAAGTGGCGCCACCAACGAAAGAGCCTCGTGACGTGATCTCCAGGGCGGTGATCATCGTGCATCTCCCATATGGAGTCTGGCTTCCGTGCGCGCCTGGAGTGCCTCGAGCGTCATGCCTGGAATCATGTCACGCACGGCGAAGCCGCGCGGCGTGACATCGAGCACCGCCAGATTGGTATAGACGCGCTTCACCACGCCCTTCGCGGTCAGCGGATAGGAACAGCGGTGACGGATCCGCGGCTCGCCTTCCTTGGTGGTGTGCTCCATCACCACCCAAAGCCGTTGGGCGCCGATGGCGAGGTCCATCGCGCCACCGACTTGCTTCACGGGCTCATCAGCCGAGCGGGCCCAGTTCGCGATGTCACCATTCTCTGCCACCTCAAAAGCGCCGAGTACGCACAGGTCCAGGTGGCCGCCGCGTGCAATGGCGAAACTGTCTGCGTGATGCACGTAGGAGCCGCCGGTGCGCAGCGTGACATGCGTCGTGCTGGCGTTGATCAGGAAGGGATTGACCAGGTCGGGTGACGGTGCAGGACCGACGCCGATGACGCCGTTTTCGGCGTGGAAGATAACTTCGCGGTCAGCGGGCACAAAGTCGGCGACCAATGTTGGAATGCCGATGCCGAGATTGACCAGCCAGCCTTCAGGAATGTCGCGCGCACACCATGCCGCCATGCCGTTGCGATCGAGTGGGGTAATATCCGCCATTTTGCCTCTCAGAACGGGATGTGCAGCACGCGGTTGACGAAGATGCCGGGTGTAACGATCGTCTCCGGTGCCAGGTCGCCGAGTGCGACGACGTTGCGCGTCATGGCGATGGTGAGCGTGGCGGCCATTGCCATCACTGGATTCAGATTTCTCGCACTGTCGCGATAGGTGAGGTTGCCCCATCTATCGGCTTGCCACGCTTCGACCAGCGCGACATCGCCAGGGAGCGGATATTCCAAGAGGCAGAGCTTGCCGCCGATTTCGCGGGTCTCGCGCCCTTCCGCTAGCAGCGTATCGGCGCCGGTTGGTGTATAGAAAGCGGTGATACCCGCGCCGGCGGCGCGCATGCGTTCGGCGAGCGTCCCCTGCGGGACGATCTCCACTTCGAGGTCGCCGCGCTGAAACAATCGGCCGGCGAGACTCGCTGGTCGCACAAAGCTGCAGATCAGCCGGCGCACGCGGCCGAGTGACAGCAGGCGCTCGATGGCGCTGCCGTCGCGCCCGCCGGCAACAGCGACGATGGTGAGATCACGCGCGCCTTGCTCAATCAGGCCGTCCAGCAATGGCGTGGGAATTCCCACATCGCCGAATCCGCCGAGTAGAATGGTTGAACCATCGGCGACTCCTGCCATGGCATCGGCCATGGAATGCACGAACTTGTCGATCATCCGAGGATTTTAGCAGAGGGTTTCCAGCGTGCGCCACCGCTCCTATAGTTTCGTGCGAATAAACGGGGGAAAGTTCATGGCCGACATCGCTCAGCCGGTGGCGGACTCCAGGACGACGGAGGACACCCGCGCGACACGGCGCGCCGTTCTGGCCTGCGCGATAGGCCAGGTGTTCGAGATTTTCGACTTCGTCATCTACGGCTTCTTCGCGGTCGCCATCGGGCGAGCGTTCTTCCCCTCGACTGATCCCATCGCGTCCTTGCTGGCGAGTTTCGCGACGTTTGCTGTCGGTTTCCTGATGCGGCCAGTGGGCGCGATGGTGATTGGCTGGTACGGCGATCGTTATGGCCGCCGCAAGGCATTGGTTGTGACTGTGGGCTTGATGGCTGTCGCGACCGGCATAACGGGGCTCATACCGCCATACGCGTCGATCGGGCTCGCAGGGCCGATCCTGTTGGCGGCGTGTCGCATGCTGCAAGGCTTCTCGACAGGAGGCGAATGGGGCGGCGCGGCGGCATTCCTGGTCGAGCATGCTCCCGAAGGACGACGTGGCCTGATCGGCAGCTTTCAGCAGGCGGCGACAGCCATTGGCGCCATGTGCGCGACGTTCTCCGCAGCAATTCTGACGACAGTGTTGAGCCAGGAGAGCTTCTTCGCCTGGGGTTGGCGTATTCCGTTCCTGATCGGCTTTGTGCTTGGGCCTGTCGGCTATTATCTGCGCACACGCGTGGCCGAAACACCGGCATTCCAGCGCGCGGTGGAAAGGCAAGTGATTACGCGCATGCCGCTCGCCGAAGCGTTCACCACGCACGGTTGGGTGTTTCTGTCGGCATTCGGTCTGTCGATCATCGGCTGCGTCATCAACTACGTGTTTCTGGTGTTCCTGCCGAGTTTTGCCTCACAGACGCTGAAGATCGACCTGAGCTACGCGCTTTGGTCCACCACTCTGGCCGGCATCATCTATCTCGTGCTGACGCCGGTCGTGGGGCACTGGTCGGACCGAATCGGACGCAAGCCGATGATGCTGGCCTGCTGCGTGCTGGCGTTCATCATGGCGTATCCGCTGTTTCTGTTCCTGCAGACCCATCCTAGCTTCTTCGGACTGCTCGTGGTGCAGGCGGTCGCACAGGCTGTACTGACGCTGTACACGGGCGTGATTTCCACCATCCTGTCGGAGATGTTCCCGACGAATGTGCGTTACACCGCGCTATCGGTCAGCTATGGGTTCGCGGTGGCGATCTTCGGTGGATTTGCGCCGTACATCTCGACATTCCTGGTGAAGGTCACGGCCAATCCGCTGGCGCCGAGTTTCTACGTGATGGCGGCTGCCCTCGCGAGCGGCATTGCCGTGAGCTTTGTTCAGGAGCGTCACCGCGCAACTGTATTGGCATGAGGTTGAGGCAATGGCGACGATCGTATTGATCCACGGAGCGTATCAGGGCGGCTGGATCTGGCAGCGCGTGGTGCCGCACCTGACGGCGCGCGGGCACCGGGTGTTGGCCCCGACGCTGGATGGCTGCGCCGAGAGGCGTCACGCACTGCGGGCAGGCATCACCACGGAGACGCATGGCGCGGAGATCGCGGAGCTGCTGTTCTTCGAGGATGTGCGCGACGCGGTTCTGGTGGGCACCAGCAGCGGCGGGATGGTGCTGTGCAGTGCGGCCGAGAGGGCGCGCGATCGCATTGGTCGGCTGGTGTTCGTCGATGCACTGGCGTTGCTTGACGGCGAATGCATTCCGGACATCGTCCAGCGGCGGAATGCCGTGACGACCGAACTTTCGACCGGACCGTCGCGTGAGGACGCGGCGGGACGCATGTTCGCGAGCCTCGACGATGCGACTAAAGCCTGGGCGGTGGAGCGCTACACACCGCATCCGGTGGCCGCGATGAACGATCGCGTTAAGCTGCCGAGTTTCTGGCAGCAGAAATGGAAGGCCGATGTGATCTGGTGTCGCCAGGCGCCCAATCCGGGCAAGGCGCACCAGCAGCGTTGCGCTGACAAGCTTGGCGCGACGTGGCATGAGCTGGATACCGGGCACTACCCGATGCTGACCACGCCGGTGGAGCTGGCGGGGATGATCGCCTGACCCCTCTGTCATTGCGAGGAGCGAAGCGACGAAGCAATCCCCTGCATCATAAGAGGTGATCAAACAGATCGCGCCAGTCCGGATTCATAGCGTTGATCAAGTCCAGCTTTCTTTGGCGCGATCCGGCCTTTATCTGCTTCTCACATGCGATTGCCTGGTGAATGTCGCTGAAGGTTTCGTAGAACACTAGCTTCTCGACATTGTAGCGCTTGGTGAAGCCGGAGAACATCTTCTCGCGGTGCTCCGAAACGCGCCGTAGCAGGTCATTCGTCACACCGGTGTAGAGCACCGAGTGGTGTGCATTGGTCAGAATGTAGACGAAGTATCGGTGCTCCATCTAGCAGGGGATTGCTTCGTCGCTGCGCTCCTCGCAATGACAGTTACGCCTTCCGTACGTTCCAGAACAGTGGGAAGGGTGACTTGACGATGCCCTCGATCGTCGTGCGATGTGCTATCGGCTGCAGCCACTGGCCGAGAGGATAGTACGGCGCCTCCTCCCACACATCGAGCTGGATCTCCTCGGCCACCTTCTTCTGCGTGGCAAAGTCGGGCGCGTCGAACCATGCGGTTCGTAGCTCTTCCATCTTCGGGCTGCTGAACCAGCCGAACCAGCCCTTCTCCCCGGTGCCAGCAATCGGATAGTGCGCGCCAGGATCGACCAGGTTCAATCCTTCCCAACCTGTGCAGAATGCGTTCCAACCGCCCTTGTCAGGTGTGTCCTTGTTGTTGCGGCGCTGGATCATGGTGCCCCAGTCCATGCTTTGCAGATCGACGTTGATGCCAAGCTTGCCAAGCAGATCCGCGCCAACCAGACATTCCGCATTCAGCACCGGATAGTCGCTGGGAGCGATGAAGACGATCTTCTCGCCCTTGTAGCCGCTCTCGGCGACCAGCTTCTTCGCAAGCGCCAGATCGCGCGGACCGGTCAGGACTTCCATGCCGGCGTTGTTGGCCAGTGGCGAACCCGGCGTGAACACGCCGACATTGATGCGCGTCAGCTCAGGGTCACCGCCCATCGCCGCGTTCATGAAGTCCGCCTGATTCAAAGCAGGTAGGATCGCGCGGCGCAGCTTCACGTTGTCGAACGGTGGATGCAGCATGTTGAAGCGCATGCATCCGACCACGCCGAACTCGTCGAGCCGCTCGACCACAACGCCCGATGCCTTGCGCAGCAATGGCAGCAGATCGACGCTGGGCGTCTGCCACCACTCCTCCTCGCCTGACTGGATGGCGGCGGATGAGGTGGCGGGATCAGTGATGATATTCCATTCGATACGGTCGAAGTGCGCCTGCTTGCCGCCGGCGACGAAACTCGGCGGCTCCTGACGCGGCACGTAGCCGTCGAAACGCTTGAATGACGCGAGCGCGCCTGGCGACCATTCACTGCGATTGAACACGTATGGACCGGAGCCGATGTACTGATCGATCTGCTTGTATGGGTCGGTCTTGGCAATTGGCTCCGGCATGATGAAGCAGACATTCGCTGTCGGCTTGCCAAGACCGTGCGCCAGCAGCGGGAACGGCTTTTTCAGACGAAAGACGAAGTTTCGGTCATCGACGGCTGCCAATTCGTTCGTCGCCGCTTCGATGCGCTGCGCGAAGCCGTCGCGCTTCATCCAGCGCTGGATCGATGCGATGCAGTCCGCAGCGCGGACCGGCGAGCCGTCGTGGAACTGCAAGCCCTCGCGCAAGCGAAAGCGCCAGGTCAGGCCGTTATCGGCGATCTCATGTCCCTCGCACATCTGCGGCTTCGGCGAGAGATTGCCGTCCCAGCCGTACAAAGTGTCCCAGATCATGTAGCCGAAATTGCGGGCGACTGTTGTGGTGGACCAGATCGGGTCCGGGTTCTGCAGGTTGCCCTCGGGGATGAATTTCAGGGTTTTCGCGGCAGCCTGGGCGATGGCTGGCCGCGGCAGATTGGATGCCAGCACAGCGGCGCCGGCACCGGCCAGAATTGCGCGTCGCTTCATTGTTCATCCCCCTCAGCAGGCAGTTCCGGCGCGATCGTGCGAAACCGCGGGCGATGCGCGGATGGCGCGCCGTACAGCGGCGACAGGACGTTCGCCTTGCGCACATACAGGCCAATGTCGAAGGCGTCGGTGTAGCCAAGCCCGCCGTGCAGATGCAGGCAGGTTCGCGTCACGACCAGGGCCGCGTCCGATGCCCGCAGTTTCGCGCGCGACACGGCAGCCTGGCGCTGGCCCAATGTCGGCGCGGAATCCAGTGCCTGCACCGCGGTGCCAATCGTCGCACGCGTGAGCGAGAGCTGAACTTGCATGTCCTCTGCACGGTGTTGCAACGCGTGAATGCCGCTGCGTCTATTGAGCCGCGTTTTCATGTAGTCGCGCGTGATGGCGAACGCGCGATCCATCAGCCCCAGCAGATAGGCTGAGTGAGCCATGATCGCATGTTCCAGAGCCTCGGTCGCATCTCCGTCGATCGGTTCCGCCGGCGCGTCTTCGAACAGCAAGGTCCCGAAGTGGCCGCCATCCTCCGTTTCGCGAAAATCCAGCGACACGCCATCCGCATCGCGCTCGACCAGCGCGAGCCCGTCGGGCAGCGTGACCAGGAAGGCATCGGCGCCGGCGGCCATCGGGACAAGCAGCTTGCGGCCGTTCAGCCTTCCGTTCCGCAGTACGGTCTCGCCAGCAAGAGCGATGCTCTTCGGCTGTTCCTGCCAGGCCGCGAGGATGATCCGCTCGGCTGCCAGCACTGGGTTGAGCTTGTGCCGCGGCAGCAGCCGCGCGGCCATGGAAGCCTCGATCAGCGGCTCGGGGGCAAGCCCTGCGCCGAGTTCCTCCGCCACTTTGCAGAATTCGGATGCCGTGTGCAGGCCCAGCCAGCCCTTTCCGCACATCTCACCCCAGACGCTACGGTCGAAGCCAGGCAGGGTCGAGCGCAGCGCGCGAACGCGTTTGAGATCCGCCTTGCGCCGCCCGACCCCTGCAGCGCCGTCCTTCAGCATCTGCAGGTGTTCGAGCGGATCCATCATGGCCGCTTCCTCGCTGGTTTAGGCGCTCCGATGCAGCGGCGCGTCGGTCCTCGCCTGCAGCGCGTCGAAGGTCAGGCCCGGGGCCATGTCGATGACCACGAAGCCGCGCTCGGTCACGTCCAGCACCGCGAGGTTGGTATAGACGCGCTTCACCGCGCCGACGGCAGTGAGCGGATAAGAGCAGCGGCGTACCAGCTTGGACGAACCGTCCTTCGTGGTGTGCTCCATCAGCACCCACAGGCGCTTGGCGCCAGCCGCGAGGTCCATCGCGCCGCCGACAGCGGGTGCGGTGTCATTCTCGGATGTCGCCCAGTTGGCGATATCGCCGTTTTCGGCGACCTGGAACGCGCCCAGCACGCACAGGTCGAGATGTCCGCCGCGGATCATCGAGAAGCTATCCGCGTGATGGCAGAAGCTGCCGCCTTGGCGCAGCGTGACGTACTGCTTGCCGGCATTGATCAGCCAGGGGTCGATCTGGTCCTTGGGCGGCGCCGGCCCCATGCCGAGTACGCCGTTCTCGGAATGGAAGATCACCTCGCGCTCGATCGGGACGTGGTCCGCGATCGCGGTGGGGATGCCGATGCCGAGGTTGACGTACCAGCCTTCAGGGATGTCGCGCGCCACACGCGCGGCCATCTCGGTCCGGCTCAGCGGCTTGAAGTCAGCCATGGCGGTATCGGGCATCGCTGCCTCCTGTCAGGGGCGGAAACTATGCGGAAACCGTCCCGCTGCCTCAAGGGGGCTTGGCAGCAGCCGAAATCGGGCTCGCTCGGTGAACCGACTCACAGGCAGGGCGGAGTTTGCGGGAAATCGCTGAACTACTTCACCGATTTCGGGCGGCTTCGTCGGCATGGTCCATCCCATCGAGCGATGGAGAGCGCCGTGAGCCGGTTCGGGAAGATCGTCAGATTAGTGGCAGCCGCAGTTGCCTGTCTCGCCATCGTAAGCCATTCGGCAAGGGCGCAGAACTACGTGGTGAACGGCCATGCTGCATCCCCGGCGGAAACGCTATATCTCGCGTCGCTCGGAGCGGTGCAGGGCGAGTGGTCAGCGAACGGGTTCGGCGTCAGCCGTGTGGCTGAGGCAGCGGTGCAGAAGGTATCGCACAAATGCTGGTTCGTGCTTGATGTGCAACTGTGTGACGATGACGTCGCGGCACCATCCGGCGCCATGCTCGTTGCCAGCAGCCAGCATTCGGCGGTCCGGCAATCGTCTGCGGAACCGCGCTGAGATGTCAGAACCCGGTCGGGTCCCCGTACGGCACATGCAGCACGCGATCGACGAAGATACCGGGCGTAACCACGTGGTCGGGATTGATCTCACCCAGCTCGCGGATGTGCTGCGTCTGCACGATGGTCAGCTTCGCCGCCATCGCCATCACCGGATTGAAGTTGCGGCCTGACTCCTTGAACGTCAGGTTGCCCCAGCGGTCGGCTTCCCACGCCTCCACCAGCGCAACATCGCCGGGCAGGGCACGCTCCATCACATAGGTTCGGCCGTCGAACTCGCGCGTCTCCTTGCCCATGCCCATTTTCGTGCCGACACCGGTCGCGGTGAAGAAGGCCGGCACACCGGCACCTGCCGCACGCATGCGTTCGGCCAGAGTGCCTTGTGGGACGATCTCCAGCTCGATCTTTCCGGCGCGATACAGGCCTTCGAACACCACGGGATCGGACGAACGCGGAAACGAGCAGATGATCTTGCGCACGCGGCCGAGGTCCATCAGCCGCGCCAGCCCGATGCGTCCGACTCCCGCATTGTTGCAGGCAATCGTAAGGTCCGTGGCACCCTGCTCGATCAACCCGTCGATGAGCGCATTCGGCTGACCGACGGCGCCGAAGCCGCCGATAAGCACGGTGGAGCCATCCTTGATGCCCACCATGGCTTCCGCCATGGACTGGACGACCTTGTTGATCATGCGTTGCGTTTCCTCCAGGCGTTCGCGGCAGGTGCCGACCGTAGCATGGGCGAGCGGTTGACCGAAATCCGGCGAGCTTGCGCTGTACCCTAGGCCATGCAACACGATTCCCAGGGAGAACGCGTCGAGAGGCCGAAGAATGGCACAAGCGGCGTTGTCGGCGGCCGAGGCCGCACTCGAAAACCAACGGATCGGTCGATTGCAGCTTCGCGTCGCGGCGCTCTGCACCTTGGTCCAGCTCTGCGATGGCTATGACCTCAATTCCGTCGCCTGGGCCGTGCCATCGCTGATCCGCGAATGGCATTTGCCAGCGCCGATGTTCGCGACGGCATTCCTGTGGTCGAGCATTGGCATCCTTGTCGGCGCACTTTCGGCTGGACCTATCGGCGACCGCTTTGGCCGCCGACCGCTTCTGCTCAGCAGCCTGACGCTGTTCGGAATCGCTTCGCTGCTCAGCGCGACGGCTGATTCAGTCTTCATGCTGAGCGTCTGGCGTTTCTTCACCGGCATCGGCATCGGCGGAGGTTTCTCGGGTGCGGCCGCGTTGACCGGCGATTACGCCCCACATCGCCTGCGCGCAACGATGATCATGGCAACATTCACCGGCGCGCCGGCAGGCGGCTTTATCGGCGGCCAAATCGTCGCAGCCCTGCTGCCGCAATACGGCTGGCCGATGATCTTCATCCTGGGCGGCATCTTCCCGCTCCTGGTGGTCCTGGCGCTGGCGGTTTGGCTGCCGGAATCGCCACGCATTCTCGCGAGGAGAGCAGAGCTGTCGCCGCGGCATGCAGCGCTGCTGCAGCGTCTCGACATCACTCCAGGGACCGGTCACGTCGATGTCGCCGAGAGCAATCCCGTGAAGATGCTGTTCAGCGATGGCTATGCTTTGCAGACCATCCTGCTGTGGATTGTCTACTTCTGCAGCCTGATGAACCTGTTCCTGTTCGCCTACTGGATGCCGACTGTGCTGAACCTGATCGGCATGGCTCCGCCACAGGCGGTGTTCGCCTCCAGCCTGAGGGACTTCGGTGCGATGTTCGCCGTGCTGTATCTCGGTCTGGCAATCGACCGGATCGGGCCGGAGCGCATGCTCGCACTGCATTATGCCGCTGGTGCCGTGTTCATCGCGGTGATTGCATTGGCTGCATTGCCTTATGCGCTGCTGCTGGTCATGACCTTCCTGGCCGGCATGACGATTATTGGCAGTCAGACAGGCGCCAATGGTACTTGCGGCAAACTCTATCCCGCGCGCATGCGTACAAGCGGCCTGGGTTGGGCGCTTGGTATCGGCCGGCTCGGCGGCATCGCTGCGCCGGTACTGGGCGGCTACCTGTTGGCGCTCGGTCTGAAGCCGACGCACATCTTCTTAAGTGCCTGCGTGTTCGCCTTGATTGCGGCGACAGCGACCGCGCTGCTGGCATTCCGCGGCAGCCGAGTACCGCTGGCGGATGTTGAAGAGGTCGCGTCATAAGATCGCGGAAAGCCACGCTGCTCGCTGCCGACAACACGAACTGCGGCGGCATGAACGTGTCCTTCACAGGCGTTTATCGGAAGCGATAGTCCTCAATGTCATGGCCGGCACAAGGCCGGCCATGGGAATCGGACGACAGCACCATCACGTCATCTGCAGCTCGATCACCGCGTCAGCCGCGAAGGCGCCGTGATCTTCCGGCATCGCGAACACGGGATTGAGGTCGATCGAGGCCAACCTTGGTCCGGCCGCGTGCGCAAACGCCGAGAGGCGCGCGAGCATATGCGCCACCGCCTTGATGTCGGTCTTCGGCCGGCCGCGTGCACCCAACAGCAACGGCGCGCCCTTGATTGAACGGATCATCTGTTCCGCGACATCATCGCCGAACGGGCAGCGGCGGAACACCACGTCCTTCATCACTTCGACGAAGATGCCGCCAAGGCCGAACATGGCAATCGGCCCGAACACCGGGTCGCGGTGAATGCCGAGAATGCACTCGACGCCCCCCTGCAACTGCTTCGCCACCAGCACGCCTTCGATACGCGCGGACGGCGCGGCGCGTTTGGCGCGCGCGATCAGCAGATCATAGCCATCGCGCACCGCGGCGATGTCGGCGACGTTCAGCAGCACGCCGCCGATTTCCGACTTGTGCAGAATGTCGGGCGACAGGATTTTCATCACGACCGGGAAGCCGAACAGGTCAGCGGCGGCGACCGCCGCTTCGACGCTGTCGCATGCCTGTTCCGGTGCGCATTGGATGCCAGCAGCCGCGAGCAGCCGCTTCGCATCGGCTTCACTCGAGGTGGCGTCGGGCAGCGTCACCGATGGCACGTTCGGTGGCGGTGCGCCCTGAGGCGTTGCGAACGCCGCGCCGAAGCGGCCCATGGCAGCAATTGCGGTCACCGCTCGAGTGGGATCCTCGTGGACCACCCAGCCATCCTCCTCGAGTTCCGCACGGCGCTCGGGTGGCGTGATCACCGACAGGGCATAAAGCCGATCAGGATATTGCGCTTTCACCGCATTGAGCTGTTCGCGAATGCCGGGCCAGCGACGCGACGAAGCAGTCATGCTGAAGAAGCCGAGGATGGAGGAGTATCCGCCGTCCTTCACCAGCGCTTCGGTAAAGGTGTGAATCAGCGTGACGTTGTTGCTGACCTGAGCGGTGGCATCCACAGGATTGCGCGGCGCGCAAAATGGCACCAGATCGCGCAGCGTTTTCTGTATGTCAGCCGGCATCTCCGGCATCGGCAGGCCAACCGCATCCGCAGTATCGCTGATCAGCACGCCGGCGCCGCCGGACACGGTGATCACGCCGAGTGTATTGCGCACTGGATAGATCCGCCGCGTGGCCGTGTGCGCGATGTCCAGCATCTCCTCGGAGTTGCGCGCGCGCACCACGCCGAATTCGCTCATCACCGCTTCGGTCACGGCGTCATCGCCTGCGATCGATGCCGTGTGCGATTTCGCTGCCTTGCTGCCGAGTTCGCTGCGGCCGACCTTCTGCATGACGATCGGCTTCTTCGCCGCGCGCGCTGCCTCGAACGCGGCGATGAGGCCGGGCGCCTCGCGGATGCCTTCGGCATATACCGCGATCACATCAACTTCTGGATTTTCCGCCAGCCAGCCGATGCATTCGCCGACAGTCACATCGGCTTCGTTACCGGTCATGATGCAGAGCGAGGCACCGATGCCGCGATTGCGTGCGAGCGTATAGAGGTGCGTGCCATAGGCGCCCGACTGCGATGCAATGCCGATGCGGCCAGGCACGGGCCACCCGCTGTCGAATGATGAGGAGAACGTCGCGTAATAAGCGGTGCGGGCGTCGAAAACGCCCAGACAGTTAGGGCCAAGAATGCGCATATTGTGTTTGCGCGCAACCGCGACCATGCGGTTCTGCGCCGCCTCACCGGCCTCATCCATTTCGGCGAAGCCGGCGGTGAACATGACCACGGCCTTCACGCCGCGTTCCGCAAGTTCGGTGATGGAGTTTTCCGCGATTTCCGCGGCCACCGCAACGATGGCAACATCCGGTGTTTCCGGCAGCGCGGCGACAGAGGGATACGCCTTCAGCTCTTGCACTTCGGTGCGGTTTGGATTGATCGGATACAACGCGCCCCGGAAACCCTGCGATTTCATGTAGGCAAGCGGCCGTCCGCTGATGCGGGTGGGATCACTGGAGGCGCCGAGTACGGCTACGGAACGTGGCGCGAAAAGCGGCGTCAGGCTGGCAAATCTGGCGTTAGGCATATGCAGACGTTCCCCGGATTGGTGACGTGTTGCGGCCAGTGTGACGCCCCCACGACAGGGCGGCAAGCGTTGCAGCCCGAGTGCACTCATGTGCGAGACAGCAACAATGTCAGGTCAGTGCGCAGCAGCCCGTCACGCTGAAGCTTGG
>CAYRTL010000095.1:0-20282 GCA_964427005.1 uncultured Acetobacteraceae bacterium | reverse complement strand
GGATGTCATCCGCCATGGCGGCCCTCCGTTCTACTGAGGGCCACCATGCCATCAGGCTGGCAGAGGACCAAATACGCTAACGCGACAATCCCGGACTGCCCGGTGGAACAGCGTAGAAGTTCATCGTCAGCGAGACGCAGGTGTAATAGCCCATCAGCACGACGATGTCGGTGATGCTCTCATGCCCTAGGATCTCCACCGCCCGGTCGTACAGCCCTTGCGGCACCAGCCGCTCGTGCGCTAGCGCCATCGCGACCTCATAGACCACCTGCTCCCGCGCATCCTCAAATGAAGTCGGCAGCCCGGCGATGATCGCCTCCACCGCGGCCGCCGGCAGTCCTACCTCCTTCCCGCGCTTCTCATGCGCGTTGTTGGGATAAGCCGAGTGCCACTTGCTGGTGATGATGACGACGGCGATCTCGCGCTCACGTTCGGTCAGCGAGGACTGCCCCGGCGTGAAATGCTGCCCGAGCGGCGCCGCCGCATGCACCAGCTTCGGATTGTGCACCCAGATCTTGTAAGGACCAGGCAGGCGCCCCCGCGGACCCTCGACGAGAAAGCGATAGCCCTCCTGCTGTTCCGGCGTCATGCGGTCGTACGGGATTTCGGCGTAGCGGCCGAAGCTTGGTGTGTCGGTCATCCTGAACGGTTCCTTCCCCTGGAGCACCGCCAGGATAGCAGGTTTGCACCTGCCCGCCCGCCACGGCAGGATGCCTCGGATGAGGCGCTTGCGGTCGAGGCGAGCCTTGCTGTGCTGCGGCATCCTGCTCGTGTCGCCGCCCTGGAACGCGTTGGCGAAGCCCGAGGACGGCAGGCCAGGGGTGTCACTCGCCGGCCAGCTTCTGGTTGCCGCGCCAGAGATGGCGGATCCGCGCTTCCGCCAGACAGTCATTCTCATGGTGCAGCACGACCTCAAAGGCGCAACAGGGATCGCCATCAATCGGCCAGCCAAGAAAATCGGGGTTACCAAGCTGCTCGATGCGCTGGGCATCGACAGCAAGGGGAGCGTGGGCGAAGTGCAACTGTTCGTTGGCGGTCCCGTGCAGCCCGACGCCGGCTTCATCGTACACACCGCCGAGTACCACGCCCCGGGCACAATTGACATCGACGGAACGGTCGCCGTGACCACCAGTCCGGAGGTGTTGCTGGATATCGGTCACCATGCAGGCCCTCGTAAGAGCCTGATCGCCTTCGGCTATGCGGGATGGGGGCCCGGGCAGCTCGAAGGTGAACTCGATTCCGGCGCCTGGTTCACGATGCCGGAGAACCTCAGGCTGGTCTTCGAGTTCAACCGCGAGAAGCTTTGGGATGAGGCGATGAAGCACCGCACCATCACGCTATGAGCCCCCGATAACAGCGCCACGCCCGATACTGGCTGAGAGCACATTGCACGATCCCGACGCCGAGGCCCGGCGCACCCTGCGCCGTCATCGCGCCTTCGCCACTCTTCTGCTGATCCTGATGGCGGCGCTGACCCTTGTCAGCTATGCGCTGCCCGAGACGTGGTCAACTGACCTGCTGCAGGCGGCCGCCAAGGCGGGTTTTGTCGGAGGCATCGCCGACTGGTTCGCGGTCACCGCCCTGTTTCGCCATCCACTCGGCATTCCCATCCCGCACACCGCCATTATCCCGCGGCAGAAGGAGCGATTAGGTGCCGCCCTGGGCCGCTTCGTCGCGACGCACGTTTTCACCGCGGATGAGGTTGCCGGCGTGCTGGCTCGGTTGGACCTGCCCGGCATCCTTCATCGGTTCCTCGCCGAACCCGCCTCGGCACGACCGGCCGCTGTCGCCCTTGCATCCATGCTGCCGCGCATCCTTGCAAGCATTGAGGACGGGCGCGCCCGCCGGCTGATGGCCCGCATCGTGCCCCGCATTCTCGGTGGGCCTGGCGCGGGGAAAATCGTCGCACGCGCACTGCACAGCCTCGTCGAGGGCGGCCGTCATCAGGAGATGTTCGGCTTCATCCTTGCTCGGCTGCGCGATTTGCTCGCCAGCAAGGAGGAAGCAATCCGCACCGCGATCGAGGAGCGCGTGCGCGAGCAAGGCGGACGGCTGGTCGGTTGGGCGCTTGGAGCATCGATTGCGCGGCGTGTCCTCGCGACGGTGAATGCCGAACTGGATAAAATGAGCCCCGACGGCTCCGAACTGCGCGCCGCATTCGACGAATGGGTGTGGCGCGAGATCACCCGGCTGGAGCAGGATCCCGAACGTGCCAAGGAACTTGGCGTGGCAATCCGCCGCATTCTCGAACACGAGACGGTGCAGGCCTGGCTGTGGGACGTCTGGGCCCGGTTGCGCCTCGCCCTGGAAGCCGATGCCGCACGCCCCAACGGCCGCACGGTGACCTTCGTTGAAGGCGCGCTGGCCAATGTCGGCGCCATGCTGGAAGCCGATCCGGTAGCGCGCGAACGGGTGCATCTCGCGGTTCAGGCGGTGGTTGCCAGCGTGCTCCCATCGGCACAGACGCGTCTTGCGGAATTTATCGCGCAGGTGGTCGCCAACTGGGACACCGAGACGATTGTCGAACGGCTGGAGCTGCGCGTCGGCAAGGACCTGCAATACGTCCGCGTCAATGGTACGCTGGTCGGCTTTTTCGTCGGCGGGTTGCTCTATTGGGCGCTGCGAGCGACCTTTGGCCACGTGAGCTTCTGATTGATAGACTGCGCGGCGCAGAGGAGGGGAAAGCGCATGGCCATCACCTACAAGGACATGGTCGCGGCGGCGAACGCCGTGGTGCCCGCCGTAACCGCCGCGGAAGCGGCCCGTCTGGTGGAGCAGGCGGGTGCGGTCATTGTCGATGTCCGCGACGGCACCGAGGTCAAGGCGAGCGGCAAGGCAAAGGGCGCCGTGGCAATTCCACGCGGCTCGCTCGAATCCCGCGCGGATCCGGAATCGCCGAACCATAATCCGGCGTTGCGCAAGGATCGGCCGGTCATCCTGTACTGCGCGGGCGGCGGACGTGCGGCGCTTGCAGGCAAGACACTGCGTGAGATGGGATACACCGACGTTCGTAACCTCGGTGGCTTCAAGGATTGGGTCGCCGGTGGCGGCGCGGTAGAAGCAGTCTGAGCTGAACCCACGAATGGGAAAATTGCTGACGGCCTTGGCCGTAGCGATGGTGATGGCGTGGTTGCCCGCATCGGCGGAACCCGCTCCATCCTCGCCGGCTTCGAAGATCGTCCACCTGTTCGCGGTCCGGACGGAATTCGATTCCGGCCTGCTCGACGGATTGCTCGCCGATTTCGAGGCGAAAACCGGCTATCACGTGGAGCACAGCAGCGGCAAGAACACGTATCAGTCCATGGCCAAGGCCGGCAAAGTCGATGTCATGCTGTCGCACTACCGCCATGACGGGCTGGGCGAATTCGTGATGCAAGGTTACGGGCTGTGGCCGGAACCGGTGATGGCGAACGTCACCGCGTTCCTGACGCCGCCTGACGATCCCGCGCATGTCAAAGGCCTCACCGACGGTATCGAGATATTCCGCCGTATTGCCGCGGCCAAGGCACCGTTTGTCGTCAACGGCGATCCCAACACCCGTTATCTGCTCGAGATCTTGTGGAATGCCGTGGGGAAGCCGGATAAGCACGGTTGGTACATGGACCTCGGCATCGAGGGACTGGCTGCCGCGCAGCGCGCCGTGGCGGAGAAAGCGTATTCGATCTGGGGCGTGACCGCGTTCATCGAGGCCAAGAAGACAAACAATCTGCCGCTCGACCTGGTGATCCCGAGCGGATCATTGATGCAACGCGTGATGGTCTGTGTTGTAAGCAATCCGGCCAAGGTGCCAGATACCAATCTGGCCGGCGCCAAGGCGTTGCAGACCTATCTGCTGCTGCCTGCGACACAGGCGCGGATCGCTGCGTTCCGCTATGCGGGGCTTGATGTTCCGGTGTTCCTGCCGGCCGGCCGAAACAACGAGAATGCAGTACTGCAGGCGGTGACCGAGAAGGCACCATGACGACTTGAATAGAGATTGAGGGGAGATGAGCATGGGACGCAGGTTCGCCAACATTCTCGAGACGGTCGGCAATACGCCGGTGGTGCGCATCAACAAGCTGGCGCCGGCCGGCGTGAATCTCTTCGTCAAGATCGAGGCATTCAATCCACTCGGCTCGGTGAAAGATCGCCTCGCACTCGGCGTCATCGAGGATGCCGAGCGCCGCGGCGTGCTGAAGCCGGGCCAGACTGTGGTCGAGGCCACCAGCGGCAACACTGGCATCGGCCTCGCCATGGTGTGCGCGGCGAAGGGCTATCCGCTTGTCGTCACAATGGCCGAGCCATTCAGCGTCGAGCGCCGTAAGCTGATGCGCTTTCTCGGCGCCAAGGTGATCATCACGCCGGCTGCCGAACGCGGCTTCGGCATGGTGAACAAGGCCAACGAGCTGGCTGCCAAGCATGGCTGGTTCCTGACACGCCAGTTCGAGAACGAAGCCAACGCGGATTTCCATTCGCGCACCACCGCACGCGAGATCATCGAGGACTTCAAGGATACGCAGCTCGATTACTGGGTCACCGGATATGGCACTGGTGGCACCCTGAAGGGTGTGGCGCGCGTGCTGAGGCAGGAGTCGCCCAACACCAAGATCGTCGTGTGCGAGCCGGACGATGCCGCGATGGTGAGCAGCGGCGTCGGCCAGCAGCGCAATCCGGATGGTTCGCCCGCCGCGCCGCATCCCGCCTTCAAGCCGCATCCGATGCAAGGCTGGGCGCCCGACTTCATTCCCAAGTTGCTAGGCGACGCGGTGGAGGCAGGCGGACTGCATAAGGTCCTGCGCATCAAGAACCCCGATGCTCTGAAATACAGCCGGGAACTGGCGCAGAAGGAGGGCATCTTCGTCGGCATCACCGCGGGCGGCACCTTTGCCGGGGCGCTGCAGGTGTGCGCGGAAGCTCCGAAAGGCTCGAACATCCTTGCTATGTTGCCCGACACCGGCGAACGCTATCTCAGCACGCCGCTGTTCGCCGACATCCCGGCCGACATGACCGAGGAGGAGATGGCGATCTCGAAATCCACGCCCAGCAATCAGATGCCTGCCCCAGCCTGATGCCTGGGCTGCGCCTCTCCGTCCTCGACCAATCGACCGTGGTGACCGGGCGTTCGCCCGACACCTCGATCCGCGAAAGCCTGGCGCTCGCGAAGCACTGCGAGGCGCTGGGCTATACGCGGTACTGGTGCGCCGAGCACCATAACTCGGCGAGCCAGGCCGGCACGGCACCGGAGATCCTGATCAGTGCGATCGCCGCGACCACGTCGCGCATTCGCGTCGGTTCGGCCGGCGTGATGCTGCCGCACTACTCCAGCCTGAAGGTAGCGGAACAGTTCCGTGTGCTGGAGGCAATCGCTCCGGGACGCATCGACCTTGGGCTGGGTCGCGCGCCTGGATCCGATGGACGCACAGCGTTCGCGCTCAATCCGCTGGCTGAGACGGCAGCAGATCATTTTCCGGCGCAGGTGCGCGATCTGCTGGCGTGGCTCAAGGGAGAGAAGCTGGTGGAAGGCCATCCCTTCCGCGACATCATCGCTCAGCCACAAGGGGTGACGATACCGGAAGTCTGGATGCTCGGCAGTTCCGATTATGGACCGCAGGTGGCCGCGTATTTCGGCATCCCGTTCTGCTTCGCGCATTTCATCACGGATGGGCGTGGCGTCGAGCAGGCGATGGCGATTTATCGCGACAACTATCGGCCCAGCGAACGTCACCCAACCCCGTATGCCGCACTCTGCGTCTGGGCGCTGGCGGCAGACACCGAAGCCGAGGCGGCGCGGCTATTCAGCTCGCGGGAGATGTGGCGGTTGGGCCGCGACCGTGGCGTATATACCGCGCTGCCTTCGCCCGAGGAAGCGGCCGCGTATCAGTACACTGAGGGTGAAAAGCTCCGCATCGAGCGGCTCCGGTCGCGCGCAATCTACGGAACGCCGGCTATTGTCGGCGACAAGTTGCGTGCACTCGCCGCGGAACACGGCGTGGAGGAAATCGCGATCCTGACGACGCTGCACGATCCGGAAGCCCGCCGACATTCCTATAGGCTGCTCGCCCGTGAATTTGGTCTAGTTGCGCAGGTTCCGCTCGCAGCCGAGTAGAAGGAGATAGCGAATGCCGCAGTTCCTCGTATTGCTCTATGATGGCAGCGATGCGGAGGCTCCCGCACGACGGCAGGCAACGCGGCCTGCGCATCTCGAAGGACTCAAGGGTAACATCGCCAACGGTAAGCTGGTATTCGGCGGGCCGATTTTCGACGAAGCGCAAGAGCCAGTCGGCTCATTCCTGCTGGCCGATTGCGCGAACCGTGCCGAACTGGACGCGATGATCGCCAACGATCCCTATACCAAAGGAAACGTCTGGCAGCGTGTGGAGGTGAAGCCGGTGCGCCTGGTGGTGCGTGACGGCAAGATCACGCCTTAATTCAGGCCGCGACCCTACCGCCAGCGATTCTGGCCTGCTCGCCACATCTGATAGCGCAATGCCAGCCACGCGATCAGGCCAGCGGCGAAGACAACCGGGATCAGAACCAGTGCGAACCACAGCGCGAATGCAGCCACGGCCAGCGCCGCGGCAACGACGGCAATAACCATGGCCCAGGCGAAGACGCGCGCGGCGATCGGGGGCCGGCGTGGGCGGTAGCTCCCGTCCGGCAGTAGATCGAGCTCAGGCGGCGGCATGCGGTTGTTCATGATCACAATAGTTGGCGCGCCCGCGCGGACGGTTCAAGGTGCGGGATGAAGCAGCGCAGGGAGGCACCATCGTGAAAGTCGGACTGTTTCTCAACACGCAATTCCCGCCGGGCGAGAACGTGGCGGCGCATCTTCCCAACCTGGTCGCGCAGACCCGCGCGGCGCGCGATGCCGGTTTCAAGTCGCTGTGGTTCCCGCATCACTACCTGACCGGTCCGCTGCAGATGCTGCAGATCGTGCCGATGATGGCGTATCTCGCACCGCATGCCGAGGGCATGCAGATAGGGCCCAATATCCTGATCCTGCCGCTGCTAAACCCGGTACACGTCGCGGAAGAATCGGCAACGCTCGACGTGCTGACCGGCGGCAATTACGTGCTCGGTGTTGGCCTTGGTTATCGTGAGGGCGAGTTCACCGCGTTCAACATGTCGCTGAAAGAGCGCGCACCGCGGATGGAAGAAAGCATCCCGCTGATACGGCGCCTCTGGACCGGTGAGAAGGTGACGCACAAAGGCCGCTTCTACGAGATCAACGACCTAGCAATCGGCCTGAAGCCAGTCCGCCCGGGCGGCCCGCCGATCTGGTTCGCCGGCACCGCGGAGGCCGCCATCAAACGCGCGGCTCGGCTGGGCGACGCATGGATGATCGTCCCCAGCACGACGCTGCCGGAACTTGTCGGGCAGATGCGGCTCTACCGCGAGGCGCTGGGCAACAAGGCACCGGACTGCTTCCCGATGGTACGTGAATGCTATGTCGGTGAGAGCCGCAAAACGGCGATGGACGAGTGCCGCGCCGCGCTGCAATACAAGTATGATGCATATGCGTCATGGGGGCTGGAGGGACGCAAGAAGACCGCGTTCGAGGACCTGGTGCGCGACCGCTTCATCATCGGCGACAAGGTCTCCGTCAAGGAGGAGATCGCGCGCTATCGCGAAACACTTGGCGTCGACCATTTCCAGATGCGCTGCCACTGGCCAGGGATGGAATTCGAGAAGACGCTGGCCAGCATCCGGCGGTTGGGCGAAATCTTCGCGTAGTAAGGTTCACCACGAAGACACGAAGTCGCGAAGCTTCATGTCTTTGTGCCTTCGTGGTGAACGCTTTCTATAGCGCTTCGTCCACCGCGTCCCGATAGGCCCGCAGTGCCGCCAGGTGATCAGCCGGCTTCGTCCCTGCAATCCGATGGTGGTGCCGCCGGTTGAACGTTGTGGTCAGGCAGATGTGCGACGCGCCGGCCGATTTCCAGAACGCCACCTCCTTGCGCCAATCGGCCGGCGTACCAGAGCCGCACGACGTCCACACCTCGATGCCGACTGCTGACGGATCGCGCCCTTCGGCGCGGATCATCCCGCGTAGCTTCTCGAATACATCAAGCGCGCTCTGATCGGGGGGATAGGCGTTCGGCATCCAGCCATCACCCCATTTGGCAATACGTGGCAAGGTCGCGTCGTGATGTCCGCCGAACCAGACCGGTACTCGTCCGGAACTCGGCCGCGGGTTGATGCCCGCATCGTCGATCGTGTGATACCTGCCCTTGAATGTGACGTGATCCTGCGCCCATAGCGCCTGCATCACCTGCACCTGCTCCTCTGACCGACGCCCGCGATTGTGGAAGTTCTCGTTCAAGCCGACGAACTCGACCTCGTTCCAGCCGACGCCGATGCCGAGCCGAAAACGTCCGCCACACAGCACGTCCAGAGACGCCGCCTGCTTCGCCACCAGAACCGTCTGCCGCTGCGCCACGATCAGCACGCCAGTGGAGAAGCCGAGCTTGCTGGTGCAGCCGGCCAGAAAGCCGAACAGCACGAATGGGTCGTGGAACAGGTCCTTCGATGTGTTGCGACTAAGGTCCCAATCCGGACGCGATGCCGCATTCACACCGAGTACGTGATCAGGCGCTTCGATGAAATCATAGCCCATTGCTTCCATGGCCTGGGCGTAGTCACGCACTATAGCCGGATCGCCACCGATGTCACCGAGTGGAATGAGTGCTCCAAGTTCCATGTGATGTTCCTTATTGGTCAGCATCCAGCACGGCCTTCAGCTTGTCAGGCGCAACCGAGATCTTGTCGATGCCTGCGCGCTCCTGCTGCAACAGCATGCTGACCCGTGAGTCGCGTTGGCCCCAACCGCGGTTCAGCGCCTCGGTCAGCTCCTGGTGTGCCAGGTTGGTCAACCGCATTGGCACACTGACATCACGCGCCAACTGACAGGCGAGCGACACGTCCTTGTGCAACAGACGCAACGCAAAGTCCGGCGGATCGTAGGTGCCGGTGAGAAAGCCCCTCGACATGCGGTCGAACAACCTGGCGCGGCCGCCGGCGCCCTGGCGGATTGCCTCCCACAGCGGCAGCGGCTCAACGCCGGCCTTCACGCCCATGGTGAACACTTCCGCCAGCACAGTGCTCACCGCCGCACCGGCGGCGTTGTGCACCAGCTTGGCGATCGAGCCGGCACCGATCGGACCGATGTATCGCGCTGCGTCACCCATCGCATCGAGCACGGCCTTGTATTTGTCGAACACCGCCTTGTCGCCACCGACCCAAATCGCCAGCCGCCCGCTATTGGCACCACTTGGGCCGCCGCTGACCGGAGCGTCGAGAAACTCGACACCATGTTCCGCCAGTTGCGCATGCAGCGCGCGCACGACGCTGACCGCGTTGGTGGAGAGATCGAACCAGGCCGCGCCCTTGCGGAAGCCGGACAGCAGACCGTTTTCCCCGGTGCCCACTGCCTCGACGTTGGCCGGCGTCGGCAGCGAGGTGAACACAATGTCCACCGCCTCGGCCACAGCGCGTGGGCTTTCGGCCCATGTCGCACCGTTTGCCAGATGTCGCGACGCGGCCTGGCGCGACAGATCATGCACGACGAGTTGATGGCCTGCCTTCTGCAAGTTGCTCGCCATGCCGGCACCCATCATGCCGAGACCGATGAATCCGATCTGCATCACTGTTCCCCCTCCGAATGACCGGCCAAAGTCTGGTCCGTGCGGCGCGTCTGCTCAAGGCGAGCTACCGAAATCACACAGACGCTTGCCGCTGTTATCTCCCAGACGGTGTTCCTCGACTACAAAATGTGCCGCTTGTGTGTCGTTCGCCGTTATTGCGCATTCAAGATCGACAAGGCTGTTGAAGGACAACTCGGCTATGCCAGCGGTAGTGACAGGCAGATGGGCGATGGTGCTGTTCGGTGCAGGTCCCTGCTGCAGCACACGGTAGAGAACCAGCCCAGCCAGCCGAGGCAAGATGCGCGCCCAATCGGCATAGCGTGCAAGCGCAGCACCGTCAGCGGACGCGCCCGGTAGCAGCGCGATGACCTTCATACGGGCAGCTTCGAGTGGCGTAACGACAATGCGCGGCTCGCAGATAACCCGCGAGACCGCACCGATGAACAACCGCGAGTCGACATTGCAGACAGCCATCTCCGCCGAGGTGTGCGCGGCAAGGCGGTCTTCGTCGTTGTCGAACCACAGAATTGGAAAGCCATCGATCTGCATGTCTCTCGCCCGCGCATTCATCGCAGGCGAGGCGATGACGTGATCCTGCACGTAGTGACGAAGCCGAGGAAACCGGCATACCAGCGGCCCATGCACATCGAGCCAATGCCGGCGAAACACCGCCAGCGTCACGTCATCGCGCTGCCGCATCAGGCTGACCGCAGCGATCATGCCTCAGCGTATCGTATTGACAATCTGGCGGAACGCCTCCTCGGGAAACGCCTTCAGCGATGCAGTTCGCACATTGCCAAGCTTCCCCAGCATCAGCGTGAATCGCGCCGCCACTGCATCATCGGGCGCGTCATAGATCATGATGAGGTCATAGACGCCCATGGTCATATAGATGGAGCGAAATTGCCCGCCCATTTCCTCCAGCGTCTTCTTCGCTGCATCGACACGTTTCGGGCTATCGCCGATGGCCCGCATACCTTGTTCGGTCCAGTTGGCGAGCATGACGTAGGTCGGCATGGTCCGTCCCTCCTACTCAGTCCTTGGAACCCGGCCTAAGCTGACGACTGATCTGGGAGGGAAGCAAGCCATGATTGTCCCCGAGGGCGCACGAAACGTCGAATTCGTTGGCCACACCGACCAGGGCGGCCGTGGCGACGGCGTGCAGGTCATGGTGGCAAGGGGCCACGCCTACGTGGGTACTCGGGTGAGTCGGGGGATCATGGTCACCGACGTGCGTGACCCGCGTAATCCGAAACCGGTGAACTTCATGGCGACGCATCCGAATTCGGTGTGCATGCATCTCCAGTCAGCCGAGGACCTGCTGCTGCACATCCAGGAAGCCGATCAGCGCGCGCTGCTGTCAGCACAGGAGTACTACGGCGGGTCAAACAAGGTGGACAGCAGCCGCTTCGGCAAGCGAGGCGAAGATTATGCCGCCGGCATGAGCGTTTACGACATCAAGGATCCGGCCAATCCGCGCCGCATCGGCTTCATGGAAGTGGAAGGCCTCGGGCTGCATCGCATCTGGTGGACGGGCGGGCGCTACGCCTACGCATCAGCGCTGCTCGACGGTTTCATCGACCATATTCTGATCATCATCGATATGGCGGATCCGACGAAGCCGCGCGAGGTGGGGCGTTGGTGGATTCCCGGCCAGAACGCCGCTGCGGGCGAGACGCGCACATGGAACAACCGTTACGCGCTGCACCACGCGGTGGTGCAGGACGACATCGCGTACGGCTCATGGCGGGACGGCGGGCTGACCATACTCGATGTGAAGGACAAGTCCGCCCCGAAGCTGATCGCTCACCGCAACTGGTGCCCACCGTTCGGCGGCGGCACGCACAATGCGCTGCCATTGCATGACCGCGATCTGCTGGTGGTGCTGGACGAGGCGACTCTGAACATCGACCAACAGCAGTTGAAGCATGTCTGGGTGTTCGACATCCGCGAGAAGAGCAATCCGATCAGCATCGCGACGATGCCGACACCTTCGGACCAGGATTATGTGAAGATGGGCGGCCAGTTCGGACCGCATAATCTGCACGAGAACCGGCCTGGCTCGTTCCAGAGTTCCACCACGATCTTCGCGACATGGCAGAGCGCGGGGCTGCGCGTATTCAATATCTCCAACCAGTTCCAGCCGAAGGAGATCGGCTATTTCGTGCCGCCGCAGCCGACGAAGTGGGCGGAGCCGCTGCGAGGCCGCGCGAAGGTGCGTCACACCGCGGACGTCTTCGTTTCCCAGGACGGCCTCATCTACATCACGGACTACGACGCCGGGCTGTACATTCTGCAATGGAAAGGACACTGACGCCGGTCTACAAAGCACCGTCCTTTCCTGGAGAGGCGCATGTTCGAGACCGTCGTCATCGTCTGGGTGCTGATTCTGATCCTTGTGGTGGTCACCCTGTTCGCCGGGGTGAAGACGGTGCCACAGGGCTTCGTCTGGACCGTGGAGCGCTTCGGCGCCTACACGCGTCTGCTGCAACCCGGCCTCAACTTCGTCATGCCTTACATCGACCGCGTCGGGCGCAAGCTCAACGTGCAAGAACAGGTCGTCGACATTCCGGAGCAGAGCGTCATCACGCGTGACAATGCGTCGGTGTCGGTGGATGGCATCATCTATTATCGGGTGATGGAACCGGAGAAGGCCGCGTACCAGGTCGCCAATCTCCAGCTTGCTTTGACAACCCTGGCGATGACCAACATCCGCGCGGTGATCGGCGAGATGGAGCTGGACGCGACACTCTCCTCGCGTGAGCGCATCAACTCGTCGCTGCTGACAATCCTCGACGGCGCGACGATGCCGTGGGGCGTAAAGGTAAGCCGCGTCGAAATCCGCAAGATCGAGCCGCCGGAAAACCTGATCCGGGCGATGAACCTGCAAATGACGGCGGAACGCGAGCGGCGCGCCGTGGTGGCCCGCGCCGATGGCGAACGCGAGGCAGCGATCAAACGTGCGGAAGGCGAGAAGGCGGCGCTCGTCCTTGCAGCCGAGGGGCGTCAGGAGGCGGCGATCCGCGACGCACAGGCGCGCATCCAGCTTGCGCAGGCGGAGGGTGAGGCAACGCGCATGGTCTCTGAAGCCGCTACGCGCTTCGGCCAGTCAGGTCTGCGCTACTTCATTGCCGATCGCTACGTGCGGGCATTTCAGGCGCTGGCCTCCGCGCCCAACACGCGTCTGGTCGTTGTCCCGATGGAATCCTCGGCGCTGGCCGGTGGCATCGTGCAGGCGATGCAGTTGTTCCGCGGTGACGGTGGCGGTGGCGGTGGCGCGGGAACCGGTCTACCCGACATGCCGCCACCACCTCCTGAGCCCCCACCACCGCCGCCGATAGTGCCGCCGCAAATGCCACCCATCGCGCCGGCTCCCACCCCTTCGCCCTGGGGCATTGGCACGACAGGATGAGCGACTGGATCATCTGGTTGATCGCCGGACTGGTGCTGCTGGCGATCGAAATCGCCGCGCCGGGAGCCTTCATGATGTGGCTCGGCCTCGCGGCATGCGGGACCGGCCTCATTGTGCTGGCGACCGGCATTGGCTTCGAACTGCAAGTGGTGACGGTGGCCCTGTTGTCGGCCATCTCACTGGCGATCGGTCTGCGTTATCGCCACCGCCCGGTGCGGCTCAACACGCAGCAGGCCGGTCTCGCCGGCCGCACGGCGATAGCGCTGACCTTCCAAGGTCGCGAAGGGCGCGTGCGTGTCGGCGACAGCGATTGGGCAGCGCGTGTCCCGACCGATGTCCCCGAACCCGCTGCTGGCACAAGGATGCGCGTTGAGGGCGTCGATGGCACTGTTCTGATCGTGCGCCCGGAGGGATGAGCGTTCAGCGTTTGCCCTGTTGAGCGTCCACGAATGCGCGCAGCACAGCGTTCATGCGCGTCTGATAGCCTGGACCGCGGTCGCGAAACCACTCCAGGATATCCCGATCGATACGCAACGAGATCGCCTGCTTTGGCTGCGGCCAAGCAACCTTGAGATTGGTCCAATCTGCCTGCTTCTTTGCGCCGGCCGTCTTCCTGCCGGACTTCGCTTTCGCGCGCGCCGGCCGCTTTCTGCTCGCCCGGGCCATGTTGCTCCCCCGTTACTGGCCAGTTTGCGTCCATATGAGCGTATTGGCCGAAGGGCAAGCAACCTGCACTTGTAGACAGTGCAGAGAGTTCACCCGCGCCCATAGTGGCGGTTCAGTTTCCGCCGAGTGCCGCCTCCGCCGCCCGCACCGCCTGTAGCGGCACAGCCGCTCGGCCCACCACCTGTCCGCCCACGCAGGCCAGCCAGTCGGCGCCGTCCGGCCGCGACGGACGCAGCTCGATCACCTTCGCCTCATCATCCAGTGCCACGGCGCGGTAGGTGCGCCAGCCCGACCACACAGGTCCCAGAATGCGAACAACGCGGGCGATGGCCTCGCCCGCGTCGTTGCGTCCGATCCATTCGAGGGTCCGGTGAACCCCGGGCCCCTCCTCCTGCCGACCCCGCATCCAGTGGAGGCGGGGGGCGTGCACTAGGCTGCCTCCGTCATGCGCTCTTGGCCATGATCTCGTCCGCGATATTCCGCGGCACCGGATCGTAGTGGTGGAACTGCATGGTGAACGAGGCCCTGCCCTTCGTCATGCTTCTTAAATCGGAAATATAACCGAACATCTCCTTCAAGGGAACATGGGCCCGGACGATGACCGTGGACCCGGTCGCCTCCTGGTTCTGGATCATGCCCCGGCGACGGTTAAGATCTCCTACCACATCGCCGACGTGGTCCGCCGGCGTGGTGATCTCCACGTCCATCACCGGCTCCAGAATGATCGGCGCCGCCTTCTTCATGCCGTCGCGGAAGCACGACTTCGCAGCGATCTCGAACGCCAGCGCGGACGAGTCGACGTCGTGGTACTTGCCGTCGAGCAGCGCGAACTTGAAGTCCACCGTTGGGAAGCCGGCCAGCACGCCGGTCTCGGCCTGCTGCTTGATCCCCTTCTCCACTGCGGGGATGTATTCCTTCGGCACCGAGCCGCCGATCACCTTGTTCTCGAACTGCACGCCCTCGTTGCGACCAACCGGCTCGAAGGCGATCTTCACCTCGGCGAACTGGCCGGAGCCACCCGTCTGCTTCTTGTGCGTATAGGTCTCGGTGTGCGGCCGGGTGATTGTCTCGCGATAGGCCACCTGCGGCGCACCGATGTTCGCCTCCACGCCGTATTCGCGGCGCAGCCGGTCGATGATGATCTCCAGGTGCAGCTCGCCCATGCCCGACAGAATGGTCTGCCCGGTCTCCTGGTCCGTGCGCAGGCGCAGGCTCGGATCCTCCGCCGCCAGTTTCTGCAACGCGAGCGACATCTTCTCGACCGCGTCCTTGGTGCGTGGCTCGACCGAGATGTCGATCACCGGCACCGGGAATGCCATACGCTCCAGGACCACCGGATCCTGCTGCGAGGCCAACGTGTCGCCGGTCGTTGTGTCCTTCAGTCCGACAAACGCAGCGATATCGCCGGCGTGCACTTCCTTGATCTCGGCGCGCTTGTCGGCGTGCATCTGGAACATCCGACCGATGCGTTCGCGATGGTCCTTGGTGGTGTTCAGCACGGTGTCGCCCGATTTCAGCGTGCCGGCATAGACACGCACGAAGGTGAGCGTGCCGTACTTGTCGTTGATGATCTTGAACGCCAGGCCAGCGAATGGCGCGCTCGGATCGGCCTTGATCCGCCGACGCTCCGTATGTTCGTCCTCACCCTCCTCGGCGGCCACTGCGATGCCCGGCACGTCCACCGGCGAAGGCAGGTAGTCGATCACGGCATCGAGCAGCGGCTGCACGCCCTTGTTCTTGAAGGCCGTGCCGCACAGCACCGGACGGAAGACACCGGAAATCGCGCCGGCTTTGATGCAGCGCTTCAGCGTGGCGACCTCGACGTCGCCCTTGTCGAAATACTCCTCCATCGCCGCGTCATCGACCGACAGCGCGGTATCCAGCAGAAGCTGGCGGTATTCCTTGGCCTGGTCGGCCAGATCGGCCGGAATCTCTTCGTAATGATACTTCGCACCCAGCTCACCGCCTTCCCAGACGATGGCCCGCATCTCAACCAGATCGACCACGCCGATGAACTTGTCCTCGATGCCGATCGGCAGCTGTAGCGGCAGCGCGACGATGTCGAGCTTCTCCTTCAGCGTTGCAAATGCGCGGAAGAAGTCGGCGCCGGTGCGGTCCAGCTTGTTGATGAAGATGATGCGCGGAACGTTGTAGCGGTCAGCGAGACGCCAGTTGGTCTCGGACTGCGGCTGAACGCCCGCGACGCCTTCGATGATGAAGACCGCGCCATCAAGCACGCGCAGTGATCGGTTCACTTCGATGTTGAAATCGATGTGGCCCGGCGTATCGATGATGTTGATCCGGTGGTCGTTCCATTCGCAGGTCACGGCGGCCGAGGTGATGGTGATCCCCCGCTCACGCTCCTGCTCCATGTAATCGGTCGTGGTGTTGCCGTCGTGCACCTCGCCGATCTTGTGTGACATTCCGGTGTAATACAGAATCCGCTCGGTGGTGGTCGTCTTGCCCGCGTCGATATGCGCGGTTATGCCAATGTTGCGGATCTTTTCGAGCGGCGTGACAGCCACGGTGAAACCTCCATACCACGACGGGCGCCCCGGAACCCTCGTTCCGCGCGCCCGCATGCTGATCCGGCTGCGGTCAGCCGGCTATGTGACGCTTCAAATGCTGCACCGCGATGTGATTTGCAAGGATAATCGATAATGTCTCGCGCAAGGCTCGCATGCGTGGAGCGATCCCAAGGGGCGCTACCATTTGTCACTGTCGGACACAGGGTTCCGGCCTAGCCTCGCCCGCATGGATACAGCGGTCGCCCACGCTCTGGTGCGCTTTGGCCTGGGCCGTCGGGGGGCCGAGACTCTCCCCTCCGATCCCGCTGCGTGGCTCAGGGCGCAATTGCGCGATCCGGATCCCACGCGATTGCCGCAGCCGCCTTCGACCGCTGCCGGGCTGACCGCCCTGCGTGCCGACCGGCAGAACAGACCGTTACCCGGACAGTCGCAAAGCCGAGCATTGTTCCGACAGGACGCGATGGCGCAACTCGGCAACGCGCTGACCACGCCGGCACCGTTTCGCGAACGGCTCGTGTGGTTCTGGACCAATCACTTCACGATTTCGCTGCGCCGTCCGCCCTGCGCTGCATTGGCTGGTCCGTTTGTCGAGGAGGCCATCCGGCCGCACGTCACCGGAAAGTTTGGCGACATGCTGATCGCGGTGATGCGCCATCCCGCCATGCTGCTCTACCTGGACAATGTCGGGTCGGTAGGGCCAGACAGCCCGGCCGGTCAGCGCAGCAAGCGCGGGCTGAACGAGAATCTCGCCCGCGAATGCCTGGAGCTGCACACGGTGAGCCCAGCCGCAGGTTATACCCAGGCGGACGTGACCAGCTTCGCCAAGGTGCTGACCGGCTGGTCGATCGATATGCGCTCGGATCCGCCCGGCTTTCGCTTCCGTCCGTTCGCGCATGAGCCCGGTGAGCACGTGGTGATGGGGCGACGCTTCCCGGAAGGCGAGGAAGGCGGCGTCCGCGCGCTGGAATTCCTGGCGGCCCATCCTGCGACGCACCGCTTTCTGGCGACGAAGCTGGTGCGCCATTTCGTCGCTGATGACCCGCCGCCCGAGGCGGTACGGCGGATAGAAGGCGTGCTGCGCGATACACATGGCAATCTTGCGGCCGCAGCAGAGGCGCTGATCACGCTTGACGCTGCTTGGCAGCCGCAGACGAAGCTGCGTTCTCCGCTGGACTTCGCGATTGGGAGCCTGCGCGCGCTGGACGCGCCGTGGCCGGACCAACCCTGGCTCATCGGTGCGTTGGCCGGGTTGGGCCAACCATTCTGGTCGGCGCCGCAGCCGAACGGCTGGCCGGATCGCGCACCCGACTGGGCCGCTCCAGAGGCCATGATCCGCAGGGTCGACTGGGCCTACGCAGTCGCGGGCAGGATGCAAGGAACCGACGCGGCTGAACTGGCAGAGGCGAGCCTGGGCCCGCTGCTACAGGCGACGACGCTGGACGCTATTCGTCACGCCGGGTCCCGCCGCGATGCTTTGACCTTGCTGTTGTCCTCACCGGAATTCCAGAGGCGATGATGCTGCACCTGACCCGGCGCGCCGCTCTGTTCGGTCTCGCTTCGGCCGTTTCGCTTGGCCGCGCTTCCTTGGCATTGGCGGATGCGTCGACGGAGAAGCGCTTTGTTGTGGTGATCCTGCGTGGCGCGCTGGATGGGATGTCGGCGGTGGTCCCGTACGGCGATCCTGCCTTGACTGAACTGCGGGGCGAGCTTGTCCCATCCTCGCCTGGCACGGATGGCGGCATGCTCGACCTCGGCGGGTTTTACGGTCTGCATCCGGCGCTGACGAATTTGCACGCGATGTATCAGGCGGGGGAACTGCTGCCGTTGCACGCGATCGCCGGTCCTTATCGCGTGCGCAGCCATTTCGAAGCGCAGGACTGCATGGAGAGCGGCGCCAACCACCCGATGACGAGTGGCTGGCTCAATCGCGCTCTGATGGCGATGCCTGCCAAGCCGAACGGCGAAGCACTCGCGATCGGGGTGGCGATGCCGTTGCTGCTCCGCGGTTCCGCAGCGGTGGGAAGCTGGGCGCCGCACGGAGCCGTAGCGCCCGATCCCGATCTGTACGCCCGCATTGCCGCACTCAGTCAGCATGACAGCCTGCTTGGTCCGGCAATTGCGGAAGGTCTGCGCGAACGCGGGTTCAGCGCTTCGGTGATCAGCCAGGACGGGCAGATTCAAAACCGCTACGCCTTTCCGGCGCTGGCCAAGGCTGCCGGTGAGATGCTGGCTGCCGCGGACGGCCCTCGCATTGCCGCACTCGAGATTGGCGGTTGGGATACCCACACCGCGCAGACGCCGCGCCTTACCGGGGTACTACGCCAGCTCGACGCAGGCCTCGCCGCATTGAAAGCGGGTGTGGGGCAAGCCTGGCGGCAAACCGCCGTGCTGGTCATGACGGAGTTCGGCCGCACGGTTCGAATGAACGGAACCAAGGGGACGGACCACGGCACCGGCAGCGTCGCGTTCGCACTGGGCGGCGCGGTCGCAGGTGGCCGCGTGGTGGCGGATTGGCCCGGCCTCGATCCGGGCAAACTGCTCGAGGATCGCGACCTGCAGCCGACACTGGATTTGCGTGCGGTGGCCAAGGGATTGTTGGCGCAACATCTCGGGCTTGGGGCCAACTCACTCGCCGCGGTCTTCCCGGACAGCAACGCGGTCCAACCTTCGGCAGGCCTGATCCGCACGTGACCGATTGACGCGCCGGATTGCCGCACGTCATCTGCCGCCGGAATCAGGAGCGAGCAGATGAACCCGGCGGTGGCATCAGTCGATGAAAAGCGGCAGTGGAATCGTCTCATGGCGATGGCGGAGATCGGCGCGATCACCGGCGATGGGGTGAATCGCGCCTGCCTCACAGAGTTGGACCGTAACGCGCGCCACCTGCTGATTGGGTGGGCGAAAGAGATTGGGGCGACGATATCGGTCGATGCCGCGGCAAACCTGTGGTTGCGAAGAGAAGGCAGCGATCCTGAGGCTTCGCCTGTGGTCACCGGCAGCCATATGGACACGCAGCCGAACGGTGGCCGGTTCGACGGTATATACGGCGTGATAGCGGGCCTTGAGGCACTGACCGCTCTGCATCAATCGGGAACAAGCCTGCATCGTCCTATCGAAGTTGTTGCGTGGACCAATGAAGAGGGTGGGCGCTTCGCTCCTGGCTGCATGGGCAGCATGTCCTGGAGTGGATTCCGCGGTCTCGATGAATTCGCCGATGTGGCTGATCCTGAGGGCACACGCTTCGCGGACGCGCTGGCTGCCCATTTGAAGGCCGAGGCCGATCTACCGCACCGTCCGCTGGGCAGTAAGCCGCACGCCTATGTCGAGGCACATATCGAGCAAGGGCCTCGGTTGGAAGCTGGGGGGTTGGATATTGGCGTCGTCACCGGCATCCAGGGCAGCCGCTGGTTTACCGTGACGCTGACAGGCGAAACGGCGCATGCTGGTACCACACCATTGGCGCTCAGGCGCGACGCCGTGCAGGACATGGTCCGCGCCGTCACTGCGCTGAACGCGCTGATGCACGACCCGAAGGACGTGCTGCGTTTCACTGTTGGCCGTGTTGTGGTGGAGCCGAACACGTCGAACTCGGTGGCGAATCGCGCCAGCTTCACGATCGACTTCCGGCACCCCGACAAGGACGTGTTGCTGGCGCGCGGTGACGCGATTGCTGGCGTTGTGCAGGCGGCAGTACGCGATGCGGGGGTGGTGGTGCAAGAGACGTTCCACGCACTGCCGGTGCAATTTTCACCGCTGGTGGTCGAAGCGGTTGAGCGCGCGGCGACGGAGCAAGGCTGCAAACACATGCGTCTGCCTTCCGGCGCGTTTCATGACGCGCAATTCGTTGTTCCGATCTGTCCGACCGGCATGATCTTCGTTCCTTGCCGCAAAGGCATCAGCCATAATCCGGCGGAATATTCCGAGCCGTCGCAGTTGGCTGCTGGCACGCGCGTGCTGACCCAGACTTTGGTCGAGCTGGCGAGATAACGTAGGCTCCAGAGTGCGCACAGACGCTGCTTCTATCGTCTTGACCGGGCCTGTCCCGGTCATCCA
>CAYRTL010000094.1:19160-20368 GCA_964427005.1 uncultured Acetobacteraceae bacterium | reverse complement strand
CTAGTACCTCCGCATAGTGGTTTTGACCGGTCGAACGTGGCGACCCTCGTTTAGGGCTGTCTGTAAGCCGGGTGAGCTGCTGCGCGGGAGAGCTGCTTTCGATCCATGCCCGTCATCCCGTCGGTTTGGCCGATATCCCCAAAGCGGACGCTCCCGCCGCACGCACTTCGTCCCGTCCCGTGGACCGGTCCGGTTTGGCTTTAAGTGGGACGCGCCCCCGGCTCGCCGGGTAGCGTAGCGCATCCACCACCAGAGCGAACGCCGCTGAGTGCTGGCGACGGCTCGGATAGTACAGGTGATAACCCGAATACGGTGGACACCAGCCAGCGAGCACGCGGACCAACTCGCCGCTGTCGAGGTGCTTCTGCACTTGCTGCTCGGTGAGATATGCTAGGCCATTGCCGGCGAGGGCAGCATTGAGGATGAGTGCTGAGGTATTGAACACAAGCTGGCCATCGACCCGAACCCTCAGCTCGCGCCCGTTCTTCTTGAACTCCCAGAGGTAAAGACCGTGCGTCGGCAGGCGAAGATTGATGCATTCGTGCGCGGTCAGGTGCTGCGGCGTGCGCGGGGGCGGGCGTTTCGTGAAATACGCGGGTGATCCTACGACCGCCATTCGTATATCCGGCCCGATACGGACCGCGATCATGTCCTTCGCTACCTGCTCACCGAAGCGCACACCCGCATCGACTTGGCCCGCCACAATATTGGTGAGGCCATAGTCGATGATGATCTCAACCTTGATGTCCGGGTATCCCGGCAAAAGCTCCACCAGGGCAGGCCATAGCACCGCTTCGGCAGCGTTCTCGGTGGCCGTGATGCGGACAGTTCCCGCGGGTTTGTCTCTGAGCTCGCTCAACGCGGCCATCTCTGCGTTGATCTCCGCGAACCGCGGTGCCACGGTCCGGAGCAGACGTTCGCCGGCCTCGGTCGGTGCAACGTTGCGGGTCGTGCGGGTCAGCAGCCGGATGCCGAGCTGCGCTTCCAGGTCGCGGACTTTCTGGCTCAGAGCCGATTGCGACACGCCGAGTTTCGCCGCCGCGCGGGTGAAACTCCGCGCCTCGGCCACCGCGACAAAGGCGACCAGATCGTGGAACGCGTCTCCGGCCATTCATAAGCCTCCCTTATAGGTGCATGCGCAAGATAGCCCCTAATCCAGCATAATCCAGGTGCTACATTGCACTCGCACCCAAGCGGCCAGACCGTTC
>CAYRTL010000094.1:17024-19060 GCA_964427005.1 uncultured Acetobacteraceae bacterium | reverse complement strand
CCAGCAGGGAGATTGGCAATGGAAATCAAGCGAAGCGGCGCACAGGCATCGGGCAAAGGTCCGGCAGAATGGTTTACCGGCGCAGTGCGGATCGATCCGCTGTTCAGCCCACCCGATCCGGCACGGGTAGCCGGCGCTCTGGTCACCTTTGAGCCTGGCGCGCGTACCGCTTGGCACACTCACCCACTGGGCCAAACGCTCATCGTCATGACCGGTCTCGGCTGGGTCCAGCGGACCGGCGGACCTGTCGAGGAGATTCGGCCGGGTGATGTCGTGTGGTTCGCGCCGGGTGAAAAGCATTGGCATGGGGCTTCGGCAGCCACTGCCATGAGTCACATCGCCATTCAGGAAAAGCTTGACGGCAAAGCGGTCGATTGGATGGAGCACGTAACCGACGCGCAGTATCGCCGTTAAGAAACATCGCGGCTTCAGCACATCGTTTGAATGGAGATTTTCGGAATGCGCGCAACCGTCATGTATGGAGCCGGCGACGTTCGACTTGAGAACCTACCGGACTCCCGAATTCAACAACCGACCGATGCCATTGTGCGGGTCACGCGCGCCTGTATCTGTGGAAGCGACCTTTGGCCTTATCGTCTGAGACGGCCCGAGGACGGGGCTCAACGCATGGGCCACGAGGCAATCGGGGTTGTCGAAGATATCGGTGCCGAGGTCCAAACCTTGAAGAAGGGCGACCTCGTCATCATGCCCTTCGCGTTCTCTGATGGGACCTGTGTCTTCTGTCGCGAACATCTGCAAACCGCGTGTCTGCATGGCGGCTTTTTCGGCAATGGAGGCATGGAGGGCGCTCAAGCAGAGGCGCTTCGTATTCCACAGGCCGATGGCACACTGTTTGTGCTGCCGGTGCGCGGCGATGACGCGCTTATGCCGTCGCTCCTGACGCTTTCGGACGTGATGGGTACCGGGCACCATGCCGCCCGCGTCGCACGCGTCGCACCAGGGAAAGCGGCCGCTGTCATCGGCGACGGTGCTGTTGGCCTCTGCGGCATTATTGCGGCCAAGCGCCTTGGCGCGGAACAGATCATTCTGATGGGTCGTCATTCCGATCGCATCGCGCTCGGACGTGCTTTTGGTGCAACCGATATTGTCAGTGAGCGCGGGCAAGAAGCCATCGAGCGCGTTCGCGATCTTACCAGTGGCCTGGGGGTTCACGCTGTGCTCGAATGCGTCGGTACTGACCAAGCGATGGAAACGGCTGTCGGCGTTGCTCGCGCCGGTGCCGCGATTGGCCGCGTTGGCGTTCCGCATTATGAAGCCGTGCCCGCCGCGCAGCCGCTATTCTACAGGAACATCATCGTCGGGGGCGGTCCCGCGCCGGTGCGTGCCTATATCGAGGAATTGCTGCCAGATGTCCTTGAAGGGCGCATCGAGCCCGGGCGTGTCTTCGACCGCACCGTCGACCTTGACGGTGTTCCCGAGGGCTACCGTGCGATGGACACCCGCAAGTCGATCAAGGTGATGGTTCAACCCTAACCCTCTCTAAAGCCACCGCTCGACGTGTGAACGGGAATGCCGTCTGAACCAGGTTCCGATGGCCGGGAGGGTATTTCGTCTCTAATGAAGAGTACTCATTGAATGTCCGTAGTCCTGTCGCATCGGCGCACAATGGCCAGACCGGCGGTCTCGTCAGCATTGCTGCCGATAATGCTTGTCGTGTTCATTGCCTTTCTCATCATCGGCATGGCGCTCCCGGTTCTGCCGCTGCATGTGCATCAGAGGCTGGGCTTGAGCACCTTTGTGGTCGGCCTTGTCACCGGCAGTCAGTTTGTCGCAGCGTTCATCTCGCGCGTCTGGGCTGGCCATTACGCCGACAGTCGTGGCGCAAAGCGTGCTGTCATGGCCGGATTATCGGCAGCGGTTGCCGGCGGTCTGCTCTACCTCGTTTCGCTCCGTTTTGTCGGCGAGGCGGACGTTGCCGCCACCACACTTCTCATTGGGCGGGCGCTCCTCGGCGCGGCCGAGAGTTTCATTATCACCGGCGGCGTGACCTGGGGAATGGCACTTGCTGGCCCTGC
>CAYRTL010000094.1:0-16924 GCA_964427005.1 uncultured Acetobacteraceae bacterium | reverse complement strand
AGAGTTTCATTATCACCGGCGGCGTGACCTGGGGAATGGCACTTGCTGGCCCTGCAAACGCCGGCAAGGTCATTGCATGGGTCGGCATGGCGATGTTCGCAGCGCTTGCGTCCGGTGCACCACTCGGCACAACTCTCTACAGCCTGGGAGGTTTCGCCGTTATCGCCGTCGCGACCGTGGTAATCCCTCTCGGAACAATGCTGCTCGTTGTTCCTCTGTCCGCGATCTCTCCGCGGGCAACCAGGCATTCAAACCTTCTCTCGGTTGCGCGCGCCGTTTGGATACCGGGAGTTGGTTCGGCGCTCAGCACCGTTGGCTTTGGCGCGATGATCGCATTCAGCTCCTTGCTTTCTGCCGAACGCAACTGGAGTCCGGTCTGGCTTCTGTTCAGTTCCTTTGCAGCGGCCTTGGTCATGGCGCGTTTCTTCCTCGCTCATCTTCCGGATAGACTCGGAGGTGCTCGCATTGCGCTCGCCTCCGCTACCATCGAGGCGCTCGGTCTGGTGCTCATCTGGTTGGCACCCGGTCGGCTCGTGGGGGCGGCGGGCGCACTGCTCACCGGCTTTGGCTATGCACTCGTTTATCCCGGTCTCGGGGTCGAAGCGGTACGGCGGGCCCCGCCTGAAAGCCGCGGTCTCGCGATGGGCGCTTACACGGCCTTCCTCGATGTGGCGCTTGGTTTCGGCAGCCCGGCATTAGGGTTGCTTGCCGGCTGGGACGGACTGAGCGCGGTGTTTCTCGCTGGCGCCTTGCTGGTACTTGGGACATCGCCGATCGCGCTGCTCCTTTGCTTGCAGAGGGTCCGTTTCAAGATCTTCAAGCAGCCAGTACCGCAAGCCGCGTGCCCGCAGCATCGCATTGGCTGAACTGAACGTCTGGTTTTCGCCACAGCCGATACGAAAGCCGGCGGGCACAAAACCACCCGAAGCAGTCCCTCCCGCGGCCTGATCAAGCTCCCGAAATCAGGCGGTGATGCTGCCCGGCAAGCCAAGAACCCGGTCTGCCAACCGGCCAAAACCACTATGCGGAGCACTAGCTGGTGTGCCGGCGTCATGTAGCGCGGTCCGGCCGTCGTCGGTATAACCCGCCGGCCCGACGGTTGCCGGAGGAAAGACATGAGACACGGTGTACGGATCGCCTTTTGGGCAGCCCTGGCCGCCTGCATGACGCCGGCGTTCGGCCAGACGCTGCATGTGGGGGTCAGTTCACCGGTCACCAGCATCGACCCGCACTACCACAACCTCGCGCCGAACAATTCGCTGGCGAGCCAGATCTATAACCGGCTCGTCGAGATGGACGAGCACGCCAAGCTCGTCCCGGGCCTGGCCGTATCCTGGAAACTGGTCGCGCCTGACACGTGGGAGCTGAAACTGCGTGACGCGAAGTTCCAGAACGGCAATCCGTTCGTCGCGGACGACGTGGTCTTCACGATGGACCGCATACCCAAGGTGCCGAACAGCCCGAGCAACTTCGCTTCCTACACCAAGCCGGTGGCCAGCACCGAAGTTGTGGACGACCACACGATCAGGCTGCACACGAAGGGCGTATTCCCGCTCCTGCCGACATACCTCGCGCAGTTCTTCATCATCAATCGCAAGTCCGACGAGGGGATGGCGACGGAGGACTTCAACAGCGGCAAGGCGGCCATCGGCACCGGCCCATTCCGCTTCGTGTCCTACAAGCCTGGTGACCGCGTCGAGCTGGCGCGCAATGACAGTTACTGGGGATCGAAGCCGGCGTGGCAGCAGGTGGATTATCGCTTCATCCCGAACGACGGTGCGCGCACCGCGGCGCTGCTCGCCGGCGACGTCGATTTCATCGACTTCGTTCCCACCGAGGATCTGGAGAAGCTGCGCAAGGACCCGAAGGTCAAGCTCTGGGAGATGCTTGGCCTGCGGCTGATCTTCCTCGGCCTGGACCAGTCGCGCGACGGCCCCAGCCCGTTCGTGTCCGGACCCAATGGCGAAAAGCTGGACAAGAATCCGCTGAAGGACCGGCGGGTCAGAATGGCGCTGTCCATCGCGATCAACCGCAAGGCCATCGTCGATCGCATCATGGAAGGCGCGGCGGAACCATCCGGCCAGTATCTGCCCCCGGGCGTCTATAGCTACGACCCGGCGATCAAGCCGCCGCCCTATGATCCCGCGGAGGCAAAGAAGCTGTTGGCGGAGGCCGGCTTTCCCAAGGGGCTTCGCATCGCGCTGCACGGCTCAAACGACCGCTATGTGAATGACGCGAAGATTATTCAGGCAGTCGGCCAGATGTGGACGCGTATCGGGGTGCAGACCGAAGTCGATCCGCTGCCCTGGTCCAGCTATGTCGGCCAGGCGAACAAGCAGGCGTTCTCGGCCTTTCTGTTTGGTTGGGGTACCGGCACCGCTGAAGCATCCGATCCGCTGATTGCGCAGAACGCGACGTTCAATCCGGCCAAGGGTTGGGGGGCATCGAATCGCGGACGCTATTCCAATCCGGAACTCGACAAGCTGATCGATGAAGCGCTCGCCACCGCGGATGACGATGCGCGGGAGAAGCTGCTGCAGAAGGCGCAGGAGGTGGCATTCAACGATGTCGCCATCATCCCGCTGCACATCCAGAAGAACATCTGGGCGACACGCACCGACTTCACCTATGTGCCGACAGTCGGCGAGGACCTGAAGCTGGTGAACGTGAAGCCAGCGAAGTGACGACGCGCTGTTCCTGGGCTGAAGGCGGTGACGCGGCCATGCTTGCCTACCATGACCGCGAGTGGGGCGTACCGCATCACGACGACACGGCGCTGTTCGAGCTGCTGACGCTGGAGGGTGCGCAGGCGGGCCTGTCCTGGCGGACGATTTTGGCGCGGAGAGATGCCTATCGAGAGGCATATCATGGCTTCGATATCAAGCGCGTTGGCGGTATGCGCGACGCCTCGCTGGAAAAGCTGCTGACATCGTCCGGCATTATCCGCAACCGGCTGAAGGTGTTCTCGGTCCGCGACAACGCCCGCGTGGCACTCGATGTGATTGCCGAGCACGGCAGTCTGGACGCCTACCTGTGGTCATTCGTCGGCGGCAAGCCGGTGGTGAATCGCTGGACGGAAAGCAAACAGGTGCCCGCGACAACCGCGCTGTCCGATCAGATGAGCAAGGCACTGGCGAAGCGCGGATTTCGCTTCGTCGGCTCGACCATTTGCTACGCTTTCATGCAGGCGACCGGGATGGTGAACGACCATCTGGTTTCCTGCTTCAGATACGAGGAGTCCGCTCATGCAGAACACTGAAGAGATCTGGCGTCTGGTCGATGCCAAGAAAGATGACTTCGAGGCGCTGAGCGACCGCGTCTGGGGCATGCCGGAGCTGTGCTACGGCGAATTTCGCTCCTGCGCGGAGCATACGGCGATGCTGGAGAAGCACGGTTTCCGTGTGACCAAGAGCGTCGCCGGCATTCCGACCGCGGTGATGGGCGAAGCCGGCGAAGGCGGTCCGGTGATTGCCATTCTCGGCGAGTACGATGCGCTGCCCGGATTGAGTCAGGAGGCCGGCGTCGCGGAACCAAAGCCGCTGCCGGGCGACGGTTACGGTCATGGTTGCGGACATAACCTGCTCGGTTCCGCGTCGATGTTGGCCGCGGCCGCGGTGAAGGAGTACCTGGAAGCGCACGGCATCAAGGGACGCGTGCGTTACTACGGCTGTCCGGCGGAAGAAGGCGGTGCGGCCAAGGGATTCATGGCGCGCGCCGGCGCGTTCAGCGACGTGGACGTGGCGATCTCCTGGCATCCGGCCGCGTTTGCCGGCGTGAATGAGGCGGTGTCGCTCGCCAACACCCGCATTGACTTCACCTTCCATGGCCGCGCATCGCACGCCGCGGCGGCGCCGCATCTGGGACGCAGCGCGCTCGATGCGGTGGAGCTGATGAATGTCGGCGTGAACTACATGCGCGAGCACATGCCGTCCGATGCGCGCATCCATTACGCACTGCTGGATGCCGGCGGCATTGCACCCAACGTGGTGCAGGCCCGCGCCAAAGTGCGCTACCTGATCCGAGCGCGCGAACTCCCGGAACTGACGCGGCTGATCGAGCGCGTGCGCAAAATTGCCGATGGCGCGGCATTGATGACTGAGACGCGTGCGGAGTCGCAGGTGGTCAGCGCCGTGTCGAATCTGCTGGCCAATACGCCGCTGGAGAAGGCGATGCACGAAAACCTCCAGCGCCTCGGCCCACCGCCGTTCGACGATGCGGATCGCGCGTTTGCAGCGAAGATTCAGGCGACGCTGACGGATGAGGACATTGAAGCAGCCTATAAGCGGGTCGGTTTGCCGGTGCAGCATGGCGTGTCGCTGTGCGACCAGATCGTGCCACTGGATGCGAAGAGTGCGCCGATGATGGGCTCCACTGATGTGGGCGACGTAAGCTGGGTGGTGCCGACTGTGCAGGCACGCGGCGCGACCTACGCGATCGGGACGCCTGGTCATTCATGGCAGCTCACGGCGCAGGGCAAGATGCCGGCCGCGCACAAGGGGCTGGTGCATGTGGCGAAGGTGATGGCCGGCACCGCTGTCGATGTAATCCGCGATGAGGTGCTGCTGGCGAGGGCAAAGGCGGATCACCAGGCGCGGGTCGGCCGCAATCCGTATGTCTGTCCGCTGCCGGCTGATCTGGAACCGCCGGTGAAAATGTCGGCTTAAGAATTCACCGCTAATACGAAGCCCCGTTGATCATGAGTCATGGCGGTGGTTTCTCGTCATGGCGGGGCCAAGCCCCGCCATGACGAGAAAGGCGACGCTTTGTGGTGAACCTTACTGTTTCGGTGCCACGTCCAGCCGCACAATCACCCCCTCCAACTCCGGCTTGGGCGGAGGATAGCGGCGCATTACCTCAGGATCGTGGCCCGGCACGATGTGCTGCGGCGTCGGCGCGTGCGCGCGCAGAGTGTCGTACGCATCCAGCATCTCGCCGATATTGAACGCCGTGGTGAACGGACGCCCCGTCTCCATGTTTTCGTAGAAATGCGTCACGTCCGACGCGAGTACAACGATCCCACGTTTCGTATTCACCTTGACGAACTGCAACCCGACTGAATGCCCGCCTGTCGGCACGACGGAAATGCCTGGCACCACCTCGCCCGGGCCGGTCCGGTACACCACTCGCCCGTCGAAATTCAGCCGCACCACGCCGCACACATCGTCCGGCTCGAAGCTCTTCGCGAGCTGCCGGTGCTTCATGTAGCGGCCGACCGCGTAGTGCATCTCCGGTTCTTGAAGATGGAATCGCGCGATCGGGAAGCGGTGAAAGTTGCCGACGTGGTCGTAATGCATATGCGTCAGGATCACGTCCTCGATCTCGCCGGCATCAACGCCGACCAGCGCCAGCGCATCGATCGGATCGCGCGTCAGCTTGCGGCCACGCTTGCCGCCACTCTCCGCGGTGAAGCCGATATCGATCACCACAGCTCGGTCTTCGTTCTTCGCGACCCAGACGAAGTAGTCCATCGGCATCGGCCCGTCATGGGGATCTCCGCCGATGAAGTGCTCGTGCCGCCGCGCCTCGCGCGTTGCATAGCGGATGGCGAACACCTCGTATTCAGGCTGCATGCGCGTACTCCCGGATCGCCGGCTTTACATGCCGATCGAACAACTCCACCGATTGCAACGCCTCGTCGCAGGTGATGTCGCCGAACGCGAATCGGCACAGCAGGTAATTCAGCCCGCCTTCATCGATCGACGTCTGCAGGAACTCTCTTACGTGCTCCGGCGTTCCGGCCACTGCGCGACCCTGCGCCTCTGCCTCCTCGAACTGCTCGGGGAACAGCGCGTTCGGATTCGGCAACTGCATGTTGTGCTTGCGCCAGAGCAGCAGGAAGCTGTCGCGCCATTTGTGGTAGCCGCGCTTGGCGATCTCCAGCGCCTCCTTTCGGGTCTGCGCGATTACGATATGCCGGCTGACGCCCATCAGCGGCAATTCGGCCGGCGGATTGCCCAATGCCGCCCATTCCGCGCGATATCGGTCCGTGATGGCGCGCATTGCCTTGCCGCCAAGATTGGCGACCACGTTGACACGTCGCTCCGCCGCCCAGGGCACGCCTTCGGGCCGACCGATTCCGTACCACAAGGGCGGATGCGGCTGCTGGAACGGTGTCAGCTCCATCGGAACCTTGTCGTAGCGGTAGAATTTCCCCTCGAAGCTGAGTTCCTTGCTGGTCATGCCGCGCAGGATGACTTCAAGCGCTTCGGCATACATCGCGGGCGCCGTTTCCGGATCTATGCCATAGTACCGCAGCTCGATCGGTGAGATGCCGCGACCCACACCCAACAGAAAGCGTCCGCCGCTCATCTGGTCGAGCATGCAGATCTCTTCCAGCAGCTTGATCGGATGATACAAGGGCAGGAGATAGACCAGCGGACCGAAGCGCAATTGCCTGGTGCGTTCGGCAACAGCGGCGAGCCACACACCTGGCGACGGCGCGACCCCTAGCGGTGTCGCATGGTGTTCTGCCACGTGATAGCCATAGAAGCCGTCGCGATCGTATGCCTCTACCAGGCGCAGCCGGTCAGTATAAAACCGGTCCAGCGGGACGGACCCGCGGTCCATATGATCGAAAACGCCAAATTGCATCGGCCCCTCCCTGCCACCAGCGTGCCGCATGCGGCGGGAGGGGTCGAGTCTAATCAGTGCCGCGGCTCGGAGGCCATCTCCTGCAGGGCCTGGTCGTCGCGCACCGTGATCGCGCCCCGGTCGATGGCGATCGTGCCGTCGCGGCGCAGATGCGCCAGGACACGGCACACCGTCTCGATGGTGAGGCCAAGGTGGTCCGCCATGTCGGTTCGGCTCATCGGCAGGTCCAGCACGGCGGGCCTGCCTTGCGGCAGGCGGTCGGCCATTTCCAGCAGGAAGCTGGCGATCCGCTCGGACGCGGTCTTGCGGCCCAGCAGCACCAGCCTTGTATGCGCCATGCGGAGGCTCACCGAGGTCATGTCGCGCAGGCGGCGGGCCAAGGGCATGCTGCTCTCGGCCAGCGCGTCCACCATGCGGCGGGGATAGCGGCGCAGCACCACATCCGATACTGCCTCGGCTGCGAAATCATAAGTGTCCAGGGCATCGAAGCCGAACACGTCGCCGGCCATCAGGAACTCGCCGATCTGCCGGCGTCCGTCCTCCATCAGCTTCACCATCCGCACACAGCCGCTCAGGATGCGATAGCAGCAGTTCGCGTCGTCGCCCTGGGCGTGGATTTCCCGATCCCGCTGTACGGTGAGGGTGGTGCCGAACTGTTCCAGCAGGTCGAGCGCATCACGGGGTGCCCCCGGCGGCAATGCCCGGGTCACTGACCGCATGTTGGCGCTGGCGGAGCGGTGTTCCATCCTCTGCATTGTCGCTTGCATCCTGACCCCCGTGAGACTCATCTGTTTCGGTGGTCGCGGTGTATCGACATACAGGGAGGCGCAAAATTCGGAATCGGACGTACGGAATGCTACGTAGGAGTGCCTTGGGAGGTCCTGAATGGCTGAAGCACCTCTGGTTCACGTGATCGACGACGACGAGGCGGTGCGCGATTCTCTGGCACTGTTGCTGGAATCGGCTGGCTTTCGGGTCCGCACCTATCACGCGGCGACAGGTTTCCTTCAGGCTCTCCCGACGCAGTCGCCGGGTTGCGTCTTGACCGACGTCCGTATGCCGGAAATCGACGGATTGGAGCTGCAGCGACGCCTCGCCGAACTCGGCGTCAGGCTACCCGTCATCGTGATGACCGGGCATGGCGACGTGCCGATTGCGGTAGAGGCTTTGAAGGCTGGCGCTGCTGATTTTCTGGAAAAGCCGTTCGATGACTCGCAGTTGCTGGCAGCGGTCAGCAGCGCGGTGGCTGCCAGCCAGCGTACGCATGAGGAGGAAGTGGCCATCGCAGACATTGCCGAGAGGCTCGCCACATTGACGCCGCGAGAACGCGAGGTGCTGGGCCTGCTGGTCGAGGGACTGCCGAACAAGACGATAGCCTACGACCTCGGCTCCAGCCCGCGCACTGTGGAAGTGCACCGGGCACGCGTGATGGAGAAGATGGCGGCGCGCAGTCTGCCGGAACTGGTGCGCATGACCATGGCCGTGGAACGCGCGATGCCTGCCGCCAAAAAGCCGCGACGTTGACCTAGGTCAAGGCGTCCTCAGCGATGTTCAGCAAGGGTGCATCAGGCATGGCGTCGCGCATCTTTGGGCGGTGCCGACGGAGCAGGCGGTATGCATAATGGCTCGCAGCCGGTAGTCGCGGTGGTCGACGATGACGACGCAGTCCGCGATTCGCTCCGCTTTCTGCTGGAGACGGCGGGGTTTGTCGTTGCCACCTACGGCTCCGCGGCGCAGTTCCTCGAGGAGCCCGAGCCGGGGAGACTCCGATGTCTGGTCGTAGACCAGCACATGCCGGAAGTGACCGGCCTGCAACTGATTACCCGTCTGCGCGATCAGGGGTCGGTGCTGCCGATAGCATTGATCACCGGCTCTCCCTCGCCTGAGCTGTTTCGGCAGGCCGACGAACTCAGGGTCTCGACGGTTATGGAAAAGCCGCTGGACGACGACGCGCTGCTTGATTTCGTCGAGCACGCCATTCCTGAATCGGGATGGCGCCCCCTCGCTGGATGAGGTTTCCCTGCCGCCTCGGCTGCGTTAATGGTTGCCAGCATGGGCCAGGCCAACGACTCGCGGAAACGGCGGGGTGACACCGACGAGGCGGCATTATTCCGCACGATTCTCGAGACGGTGCCGGACGCCATGGTCGTCATCGACCAGAACGGCACAGTCCAGTTTTTCAGTTCTGCTGCGGAACGGCTGTTCGGCTACACAGCCGAGGAGATGTTCGGGCGCAACGTCAACATGCTGATGCCGTCGCCCTATCGTGAACAGCACGATAGCTACTTGCAACGTTATCTCACCACTGGCGAACGCCGCATCATCGGCATTGGGCGCGTCGTTGTCGGCCGGCGAAAGGATGGCAGCACATTTCCCATGGAACTGTCAGTCGGCGAATCGAACCAGAACGGGCAGCGCCTGTTCACCGGGTTCGTACGTGACCTGACCGAGCGGCAGCGCACCGAGCGGCGCCTGCACGAGCTGCAGGATGGGCTGCTTCAGGTGTTCCGCTTGCGCTCGATGGGCCAGATGGCCGCTGCGCTGGCGCATGAGCTCAATCAGCCGCTGACCGCCACGGCCAACTACGTGAAGGCCGCCTTGCGCTTGCTGGAGGCGCCCGCGCCCGATCTTGATCGGATCCGCCAGGCGATGAACCTTGCGGCCGACCAGACCTTGCGTAGCGGCGAAATCATCCGCCGTTTGCGGGCCTTCGTCAGCCGCGGCGAAGTATCCCGGCAGCCGGAAAACGTGGCAAACCTGATCGAGGAGGCGGTCGCACTCGCTCTCGTCGGCGCCAAGGAACGGCGCATCAAGGTGATGATCAATCTGGCGCCAGACCTGCCGCAGGCGACGGTCGATCGGATTCAGATCCAGCAGGTGTTGCTGAACCTGATCCGCAATGCACTCGATGCGATGTCAGAGGTATCGGTTCGTGAACTGACCCTGCGCACGGAAACACGGGGCAAGCAGGTGCTGATCAGCGTCAGTGATACCGGAGCTGGCATATCGCCCGAAATCGAGGCGAAGCTATTCCAACCCTTTATAACAACCAAGCCGGAAGGCATGGGAATCGGACTTTCGGTCTGCCGCACGATCGTGGAGGCACATGGCGGACGGCTGTGGGTTGAGCGCAATTCTGGCGGTGGAAGCACGTTCAACTTCACTCTCCCAATGCAGGCATGAGTTGATCGCGCTCTCCTTTTGATTCAGATCAATGCGCATCATGCTACTGTTTTCCGATCATCGGTCGCCGATGGAGATGATCGTGGAACCGAGAGAAGATCTGGACCAGGAGCTGTTAGCCCTGGCTGACGCGACCGATAGGGTGGCGGATGACGTCACCGATCCGGCAATCAATCGGCGCCTCCGCGAGATTGCCATCGAGGTACGCCAATTGGCGGCCCACGGAGCAGGACAGCAGGCCGCTTCCGTTTGAGCACACGCACCTGTGCACCGGGCGTCGTGAACGGTTTATTATCCATCGCAGCTTAGACACGTCGACCGATCGAACGGCTGAGGTTTTGTATGTCGTACATCGGACTTGCAACCTCGGTGCCCGACCGTACGATCGCTGGGATCAGTGCAGTGCAAGAGATGAGTGCTCGGATTCGATCGGCAGACACGGCTTGGGATCACGTCCCTTTGTCCAGGCGCACATCGGACGAAATTCTGGCAAAGGAAGCCGAACTGCGCGCCATGGCCGCCACCGCGACCACTGAGGAGGTAGCAAGAGCGCTCCGGACGCTTGCCGACCGCTATGCTGAGCTGGCGAAGAAACGGCGCGCTGAGGAGAACTAGGCGCGCCCCTCGGTCACAGCTTCCCAACCTTCAGCATTCGGAAGCGTGTCTCAACATCTACTCGGCGCAATCGCGCCGTTCCCGCGCACTCTATGGCAGTCGCGCCCGCCGCGGTTCCCCAGGCCAGCGCATCAGCCGGTGTGCCGCCGCGCGCCAGAGCCAGCGTTGTGGATGCGAGAAATGCATCACCTGCACCCACGGAACTGCGCATCGGAACATCCATGGCAGGCATCCGGATCACACCATCCGCCGTGGCCAGCAAGGCTCCGGCGCTGCCAAGTGTGACCGCGACCATCCGAGCCGCCTTCCGCCGCACCAGGTTCATCGCGTGGTGATCTTGTTCCGCCGGATCGTCCAACTCGCGCCCCACCAAGTGCTCCAGTTCGCCAAGGCTGGGCTTCACCAGCTCGATCCCGCCCTGCTCGATTGCCGCCATCAACGCATCACCCGACGTATCCAGCACGAAGCGCTGTCCCTTAAGGGCTGCGATCTTCGCGACTTGTGCATAGGCGTCGTGCGGCACGCCATGCGGCAGGCTGCCGCTGGCGACCAGCCACTCGCCGGGTTCCGCCGCGATCGCCGCGAGACAGGCCAGGAATTCCGCCTCGTTCAGGGTCGGGCCTTCCGGGACGAAGCGATACTCCAGATCGTGCTTGCAGTCGCGCACATTCAGGCTGACCCGGGTGTGGCCGGAAATCGGCACACTGCGCCGCTTAACGCCCGCGTCGTCGAGCATTTCCTCCAGCACGCGTCCGGTTGCACCGCCCGCGGCGATGATGGCGAGCGTGTCGGCGCCGAGTTCGTGCAACACCCGCGCGACATTCACGCCGCCGCCGCCGGCGTCCGCATGCTCATGATGCATGCGGACCTTGTGCGTCGGCACGACCTCATCCGCATCAGCGGCAAGGTCGAGCGCGGGGTTCAGCGTGAGCGTGATCAGACGGGGCGACATGGCCTGAAAGCTTACCGGGTTCTGCATACAATCGGTTGATCCACGTCAATGATTTGCTAACGCCAGGGTGGGCAAATGCGCGCGCCACATGCCGGAGCGCGCAAATGGACCACACGCAAAAAGCGCCGCCGCCACGTGCCCAGGATCTCACCCCTGTCGTCAGCCTGACCGATCATCACGGCCCGGGCCCATTTCGCATTCGCCAGCCGCGCTACCTGTCGTTGCTGCCGCCCTGCAACCACGCATGCCCTGCGGGCGAGAATATCCAGGCGTGGCTGGCGCTGGCCCAGGCAGGGAATTACCGGCAGGCGTGGGAGACCCTGATGGCAGACAATCCGCTGCCGGCCACGCACGGCCGGGTCTGCTACCATCCGTGCGAGACCGCTTGCAACCGGAATGAACTCGATGCCGCGGTCTCGATCCACGCGGTCGAACGCTTCCTTGGCGACATGGCAACGAAGGAACGCTGGACCATGCCGGTTGCACCCGCGACCGGCAAACGGATCCTGGTCATCGGCGCCGGACCGAGCGGCCTCTCAGCAGCCTACCACCTCACTCGATTGGGGCATCAGGTCGAGATCCACGAAGCCGGCCCCGTACCTGGTGGCATGCTTCAATTCGGCATCCCCGCCTATCGCCTGCCGCGCGCCGACCTGATGGCCGAAATCGAGCGCATCGAGCACATGGGTGTGCGGCTGGTGCTCAATCACAAGGTCACCGACGTGCTCGCCGAACGCGAAGCAGGCCGGTTCGACGCCGTGTTCGTCGCCATTGGCGCGCATGTCGGCAAGCACGCCGATATTCCGGCGCGCGATGCGGTGCGCGTGCTGGATGCGGTGGCGCTGCTACGGGAGACGAGTACCGGGAGTCCGCCGTTACTCGGCCGGCGTGTGGTCGTGTACGGCGGCGGCAACACCGCGATGGATGCCGCCCGCAGCCTGCGCCGGCTGGGCGCGGACGAAGCGCTCATCGTCTATCGCCGCGACCGGGCGCACATGCCGGCGCACGAATTCGAAGCGGACGAGGCCTTGGCCGAAGGCGTGAAGATCAAGTGGCTCACAACGATAAAGGAAATCGTCGGACCGACATTGACCGTCGAACGCATGGCGCTGGACGACAAAGGGCGGCCTCAGCCCACTGGAGAACTGGAAACGCTTGAAGCGGACGCTGTCGTGCTGGCGCTGGGCCAGGACAGCGACAGCGGTTTCCTGCGCTCGATAGAAGGCGTGGAATTCAAAGGCGACACAGTGGTGGTCGATCAGCAGATGATGACCGGCCATCCGGGCCTGTTCGCCGGCGGCGACATGGTCCCCGCCGAACGCACCGTCACAGTCGCAGTAGGCCACGGCAAAAAGGCGGCGCGCTGCATCGATGGCTGGCTGCGCGGCGCGAGCTATGAAAAACCCGCGTCAGAACCTCTGGTGACATTCGACATGCTGAACCTGCCAGTGTTCAGCGACGTGGATCCGGCCGTGCAGCGGCACCTGTCCGACGCAGACCGCACGTCCGGCTTCGAGGAGGTGCTGGCGGGCCTGAGCGAAGCCGAGGCCAGGCACGAGGCACAGCGCTGTCTGTCGTGCGGCAACTGCTTCGAGTGTGACAACTGCTACGCGGCCTGCCCGGAGCAGGCCATCATCAAACTCGGCGCCGGACTTGGCTACCAGATCGATCAGGCGAAATGCACCGGCTGCGGCACATGCTTCGAGCAATGCCCCTGCCATGCGATCGAGATGATCGCGGAGGGATCGTTGCCATGAATAATCCTCGAGAGACGACGCGTGCGGTGATGGATGGCAACACCGCCGTGGCACACGTCGCCTATCGCGTGAACGAGGTCTGCGCGATCTTCCCGATCACACCATCCTCGACGATGGCCGAGTTGGCTGACGAATGGTCCGCCAAGGGCGTTCCCAACATCTGGGGCAATGTCCCCGTGGTGCAGGAAATGCAGAGTGAAGGCGGCGCGGCTGGCGCCGTGCACGGCGCACTGCAATCGGGAGCACTGACCACGACGTTCACCGCGTCGCAGGGCCTGCTGCTGATGCTGCCCAACATGTTCAAGATCGCGGGCGAGCTCACACCCACCGTCTTTCACATCGCCGCTCGGGCAGTTGCAACACAGGCGCTCTCCATTTTTGGCGACCATTCCGACGTGATGGCTGTCCGCACGACCGGCTTCGCCATGCTCTCCTCGGCCTCCGTGCAGGAGGCGCATGATGCCGCGCTGATCTGCCAGGCAGCGACGCTGGCCTCGCGGATTCCTTTTCTACACTTCTTCGACGGCTTCCGAACGTCGCATGAGATCAACACGATCACGCTGCTCAGCGATGCGCAGATCCGCGACATGATTGACGATGAACTCGTACGCGCGCATCGGGGACGCGCGCTGAGCCCGGAGCGGCCAGTGGTGCGTGGGACCGCCCACAACGCCGACACCTTCTTTCAGGCTCGCGAGACGGCGAATCCGTTCTATGACCGCGTGCCGGAGATCGTGCAGCGAGAGATGGACCGCTTTGCAGAGATCACTGGCCGACAGTATCGCCTGTTCGAGTATCACGGTGCGCCTGATGCGGACCGTGTCGTGGTCATGATGGGCTCAGGCGTGGAGACGGCGCGCGCCACGGCGACAGCGTTGCACGAACTGGGCGAGAGGGTCGGGGTGCTGCAGGTCCGCCTGTATCGCCCCTTTGCCGCCGAGGCATTTCTGGCTGCATTGCCGCGCAGTGTGCGTGCAATCGCGGTGCTGGAGCAGACGAAGGAATCTGGTGCGTCTGGCGAGCCACTGTACCTCGATGTGGTCAATGTCCTCGCCCAGGGAGTTGCCCGGCGCCGGCGGCGCTGCATGCCACTGGTGATCGGCGGGCGGTATGGATTGTCGTCCAAGGACTTCAATCCCTCCATGGCAAAGGCGGTGTTCGATGAGCTGCTTAAGCCGGACCCACATAACGGCTTCACAATCGGCATCATGGACGATGTCTCCCATACAAGCCTGACCCCCGACACGACATTCCGTGTCGAGCCAAGGGACCTTGTGCAGGCCGTGTTCTACGGCCTGGGCGCCGACGGCACGGTGGGAGCGAACAAGAACAGTGTGAAGATCATCGCCGAAGATGCCGGGCTGCATGCGCAGGGCTATTTCGTGTATGACTCGCACAAGTCAGGGGCCCAGACAGTTTCGCATCTCCGCTTCGGCCCTCGGCCCATTCATGCCCCCTATCTTATCCAGCAGGCGAACTTCATCGGCTGCCATCAGTTCCAGTTCGTCAGCCGTCATGACGTGCTGCGCCTGGCCGCGCCTGGGGCGACGGTGCTGCTGAACACGAAGTATGGACCGGACGAGGTGTGGCAGCATCTGCCGCGGGCGATGCAGTTGCGGATTATTGATCTAGGACTGCGCCTGTTTGTGATCGACGCGTCACGGGTGGCGCAGGAGGTGGGCCTGCGCGGCCGCACGAACACCGTGCTGCAGACCTGCTTCTTTGCAATCTCCGGTGTGCTGCCGCGGGAACAGGCGATCGCGCATATCAAGCAGGCAATTCGCAAGACCTACGGCAGCAAAGGCGAGGATGTCGTCCAGGCCAACTTTCGCGCAGTGGATGAAACGCTCGAGCGGCTGTTCGAGGTGACGGTGGACCAAACACCAACCAGCCGCTGGGAACGTCCCCCCGCCGTGCCGAGTGACGCACCGGCATTCGTGCGCGCGGTAACCGCGATGATGCTGGAGGGTCATGGCGACGAGCTTCCGGTAAGTAGTCTGCCAGTGGACGGCACCTGGCCGTCAGGGAGCTCGGTCTGGGAGAAGCGCAATATCGCCGATGCGGTTCCGGTGTGGAATCAGGATACCTGCATCCAGTGCGGCCAGTGCAGCTTTGTCTGCCCCCATGGCGTGATTCAGGCGAAGTATTTCGATCAGGCGCGGCTGAAGGGTGCGCCATCCGGCTTCCGTTCCGCGCCGATCAATGTGCGCGGCTTCCCCGATGTCCGTTTCGCACTGGATTTTTCCATCGAGGACTGCACCGGATGTGGCTTATGTGTGGAAGCCTGTCCGGTGCTGCCAGACAAGTCGCTTGTCATGGCGGACAAAGAGCCGCTTCTGGAGGGAGCACAAGCCGCCAACGCGTTCTTTGCGTCGCTACCCGTCAATGACCGCGCACGCGTCGATTTCGCGAATGTGCGCGGCGTCCAGTTCCTGGAACCATTGTTCGTCTATTCCGGCGCGTGTGCCGGATGCGGCGAAACGCCATATCTGAAGCTGCTGTCCCAGCTTTTTGGCGACCGCTTGCAGATCGCAAACGCGACCGGCTGCTCTTCCATTTATGGCGGGAATCTGCCGGTCACACCATGGTCGAAGAACCGCGAAGGCCGCGGCCCAGCGTGGTCCAATTCATTGTTCGAGGACAACGCGGAGTTCGGTCTGGGTTATCGTTTGGCGGCAGACAAGCATCTGGACCTGGCGCAGTGCCTGGCTCGGGAGTTGGCACCCGCGCTCGGTAGCGAACTGGTGCAGGCAGCACTCAGCGCTCCTCAGGTTCGCGAGTCGGATATTCGTGCACAGCGCGAGCGCGTGTCGGAACTGATGCGGCGTTTACAGACGCTGAATGACCCGCGCGCGAAGGATCTGCTGTCAGTCGTCGAGCATCTTGTTCGCCGCAGCATCTGGATCGTTGGCGGCGACGGCTGGGCGTACGACATTGGCTATGGCGGCCTTGATCACGTGCTGGCCAGTGCGCGCGACGTGAACGTCCTGGTGCTGGACACCGAAGTCTATTCCAACACCGGCGGCCAGGCCTCCAAGGCGACGCCGCTTGGCGCGATCGCGAAGTTTGCCTCAGCCGGGAAGCGGGTGGCACGAAAGGATCTTGCCCTTCAGGCGATCGCGTATGGCAACATCTACGTTGCGCAGGTCGCTATGGGCGCCAATCCGCAGCAGACGCTGCAGGCTTTTCGTGAGGCGGAGGCGTATCCGGGGCCGGCGCTGATCCTGGCGTATTGCCATTGCATCGCGCACGGCATCGACATGCAGCATGGGATGAAGCAGCAGGACCTTGCGGTTGCGTGCGGCTATTGGCCGCTGTTCCGCTACAACCCGGCGATGCGCGACGTGGGCCAGAATCCGTTCGAGCTCGACAGCCCGCGTCCGACTCTGAGTTTCCGCGACTACGCCTATAACGAGACACGCTATCGCGCGCTGATGCAAAGCCGGCCGGAGGAGGCGCAAGCCTTGTTGGATGCGGCGCAAAAGGCGCTGGAAGAGAAATACCGCAGTTATGAGGAAATGGCGGGCTGGTCGGCCTCACGCTTCCATCCGGCGGGATTGCGCAACAGCGGCATCGCGGCGCGAGCAGGTGAGCGCGTCGACGCTGACGGGGTCTGATGGGATGTGGCACCGCATGAGCGACTATGACCTCGACTTCTATGCATGGACACAGCGGCAAGGTGCGCTGCTGCGCCGCCTCGCGGCGGGCGAGCGAGTGAACGACGCGGATCTCGACTGGCCGAATATCGCCGAGGAGATCGAGACTTTGGGTCGTTCAGAGCGTGGTTCGCTCAGGCATCCCCCGCACTGGAGCTACGTGCCGGATG
>CAYRTL010000093.1:18377-20530 GCA_964427005.1 uncultured Acetobacteraceae bacterium | reverse complement strand
TTCCTCGGTGGCGCTCCATGACTTTGATCTCAGTGTTCGCCGTGTGGAACCTTAAATGGCAATCGCGTAAGCCGGCCGCCGCGGATCGGCCCCCGACGCAATCATCCCGGTGACCGGATTGCGCAGCACCGCTTCGACGGAGCCCGCCAGCCACGTCCAGTCCGGCCATTCCTTCACCTCATGCCCGCGCGAGGCCAGATCGGCCCGCACCGCCGGATCGATCCGCCCCTCCGCCGCCAGCCGGCCCGGGAAATACTCGAACGGCGCAAACGAAGACGGGAACGAATAGGACGCGACACGCGGTGCCTCGATCGCGTCCTGCAACTCCATCCCGTGCTGGAACACGTTGAGCAGCACCTGCAGCATGGCCTGCGTCTGCACATCCCCGCCCGGTGTGCCAAATGGCATGAGCCCGCCCTGCTCGGTCACCACAATCGCTGGGTTCGGCGTGAGCCGCGGGCGTTTGCCAGGCGCGACCCCGGCGGGATGGCGCGGATCGGGACGGCTCTGCGAGCCGCGTCCGGAAGGCGTGATGCCAAGGCCAGGCACCACTGGCACGTTGCCCGAGCCATCGGACGGCGTGGCACTGAACGCGTTGCCCCAGCGATCGACCACGCAGCAATAGGAAGTGTCGGCTTCCACCTTGGGAAGTTCGGCCGGGCTTGCGACATGCGATCCGGCGGGCCGATCGAGTGGCGCGGGCATCTCGCCGAAAGCCCTGTCGTCGCGTACCGCGGCGGCGCGGCGCGCAATCGTCGCCGGATCGAGCAGGTAGTCCAGCGGCACGTCAACGAAAGCGGGATCGCCGAAGTAATGCTCACGGTCCGCCATCGCGAGGTTCACGCATTCGGCGATGCGGTGCAGGTACGGGGCCGAATTGTGCGCCAGGCCTGCGATGCCGACGCGTTCCAGCAGAGCCAGCGCCTCGAGCAATGCAGGCCCCTGGCACCACGGGCCACAGGTGATCACCTCATGTCCGCGCCAAGGCCGGCGCACCACCGGTTCGATCGGCGAGTGGTATTCCGCCAGGTCGTCCATCGAGAGGTAACCGCCTTCCTTCTCCTGGAAGCGGACGATTTCGCGCGCGATGTCGCCGCGATAGAACGCATCGCGTGCGGCGCGCAGCCCCGCCCTGCGATCGCTGCCAGCCGCGCGGTCCTGATCCGCCATGTATTGCAGCGTGCGCGCAAGATCTGACTGCACGAACTTCTCGCCGGATTTCGGCACGCGGCCGTTCGGCAAGAAGACCGCGGTGTTGGACGGCCACCGCCGGTATTCGTGTTCATGCGACGCGATTGAGGTGGCGAGCAGCGGATACACCGCGAAGCCCTCGCCCGCGTAGCGGATCGCATAGGATGCGACATCGGCGAAGCGCATCGTGCCGTGGCGCTCCAGCGCGGTGATCCATGCATCGGGTGCGGCGGGAACCACTGTGCGCAGCACGCCGTCGGGAATGTTGCCGCCATGCTCCCGCATGAAAATGTCGGCCGGCAATTTCTTCGGCCACCATCCCAGCCCGGCGATGCTCTCCACGTGTCCATTGGCCAGCCGGATCATGATCGGCGCCACGCCCGCGACGTTCACCAGGTCCGGCTGCAGCACGCCGAGTGCGATACCTGCGGCGCAGCCGGCGTCAATGGCATTGCCACCGCCTTCGAGGATCGAGAAGGCGGCCGAAGCAGCGAGGTAGTGGCCTGCGGAAACGGCGTGGCGCGTGCCATAGACGGTGGGGCGATGGCTCATGACGGCTCCTGGACCGATGCAGCACGAGCGTGCGGCAAAGCGGGCGGAGCGTCCAGACTAGCTGAAGGAGATGTTAACCGCCTGTGGGTCAGTGTTTGGCTGTGGAGCAGGAAAATTCACCGCAGAGGCGCAGAGAGCGCCGAGAAGACGAGTTGTCGAGACTGACCAGCCGGGTCATCGGGGCTGCGATCAACGTTCATCGACAACTTGGGCCCGGGTTACTGGAGTCCGCATACGAGCAATGTCTTGGGTTCGAATTTGACTGGAATGGCATTGCTTATGAGCGGCAAGTGTCCTTGCCACTTGAATATCGAGGCCATCGTCTGGACTGTGGCTATCGCATCGACTTCATTGTCGAAGATCGGCTAATCCTCGAACTGAAGAGCGTTGAACAGTTACTGCCGATTCAC
>CAYRTL010000093.1:0-18277 GCA_964427005.1 uncultured Acetobacteraceae bacterium | reverse complement strand
CGAAGATCGGCTAATCCTCGAACTGAAGAGCGTTGAACAGTTACTGCCGATTCACGAAGCCCAGGTGTTGACCTACCTTCGTCTCACGCGCTGCCCACTGGCCTTGCTGCTCAACTTCAATACCGTTCTGCTCAAGCATGGCCTACGGCGATTTGCTCTATCCGATCTCGCCTCCTCGGCGCCCTCTGCGTCTCTGCGGTGAATTTTCTCTTCCCGCCCCGCGCCAGCGTCCGGCTGAGGAATGCCATGACGGCAGCCTCCTCCGCCTTCAGTCCGGCGCCTGGATTCGCCAGCTTCGCATCCGCCCGTCGCTTCAGCGCCTCGCGTAGTGATCCATCCAGGTAGCCATCGAAAATGGCCGGGTGAATATAGCATTTGCGACAGATCGCCGGCGTGTTGCCGAGCATCCTGGCCACCGCCTCCACCGCATGCACCACGTTCCTCTTGGCCGCGGCTTTGGTGTCGAAGCTCTCCAGTTCGCGCAACGCCAGGGCAGCGAGATTGGTTGCAGCCCAGGTGCGGAAGTCCTTCGCGGTGATCTCTTCGCCGGTGATCTCGCGCAGATACTCGTTCACATCGTGTGACCCGATCGTGCGCGGAGTTCCATCCTCGTCCAGATACTGGAACAGCTCCTGCCCAGGCAGTTCCTGGCAGCGGCGCACGATCGCGGCGAGACGCTTGCTGCGCAGGTCGATGTGGTACTCGGTCCCATGCTTGCCACGGAAGTCGAGCCGGATGCGGCTGGCGCCTTCCACCTTCACATGGCGATTTCGCAGAGTGGTGAGGCCGTAGCTGTGGTTGGCCTTGGCATACTCCTCGTTGCCCACGCGCATCAGCGTGGTCTCGAGCAGGCGGACGATGGCGGCCAGCACCCTCTCCCGCGGCAGACCGCGGCGGGACAGGTCCTCCTCCACGCGCGCGCGGATTCTTGGCAGAGCCTTGCCGAACACCAGCAGTTTGCCGTACTTGCCCTCGTCGCGCACTTCGCGCCAGCGCGGGTGGTAGCGGTATTGTTTTCGGCCGCGCACATCGCGGCCCACCGCCTGAAGATGGCCATTCGGCAAGGGACAGATCCAGACATCCTCATAGGCCGGCGGGATGGCGAGCTTCCGGATACGCGCGAGCGTCTCTTCGTCGGTCACCTTGCTGCCATCGGGATTGCGATAGGCAAAGCCATTCGAGGTGCGCGTGCGGCGAATCCCCGGACTGCGATCGCTGACATAGCGGAGACCCGCCACCTTCGCGGTGGCTTTCAATTCGGTGATACCAGTGCCGGCAGCCGGCGGAAGCGCGCTTGACATGCGGCCGATCTGGGTGCCTGCCAGTGGCCGCCAAGATGACAAACCCGCGTGTGACGCGCGTTTGATGCTACCGGTATGCCGGGTCCGACATCATTTCAGATCGTCAACTCCAGGACATAGAGCCCGCCGGCGAACCGGTCCACCGCATAGACCAGCCGGTTCTCATCGACGTAAACGTCGTTGATCATCGCCGCCTTCATCGGCGAGCCCTCCGGCGGCTCCGGTATATACGACGCCACTTCCTTCGGCTGCAGCGGATCGGTGATGTCGTGCACGCGCAGCCCGCCGCCGAAATAGGTACCGAACACCAGAGTGCTGGACTGGAAAGAAGGCCCTGGCCGGTTCTCGTGCAGGTTATGCGCGCCGTAGCGCCCACCGATGGCATAGTCCTCCATGGGCGGTAGCGGCAGGGTGGAAACGGAGATCAGATTGTCCTCCTTCCGCGCATCCAGCAGCCATACCAGCTTCGGCCAGTCGGCGCCTTCGGTGCGCACGCATTCGTCGCTGACCACCAGCAGGTCGCGGTCGAACAGCGGCATGACCGTATGGGTGAAGCCAGGGAATGGCGGATGCGGGTTCCAGTGACCCACCAGCTTCGGCCTGCCGATGTCGGAGATGTCCAGCACGCAGGCGCCGCCATCGATGTAGCCTACATAGGCGCGGTCCGGCCGCTCCGGATATACATTTGTATTGTGAGCTCGCCAGCCGGTATCGAACTTCGGATGCCGCGGTACCGGCGGCGCCTCGTCGCGTTCCTCGGTGCCCGGATACCACCAGCGGCCCAGCTCTCTCGGCTTCGCCGGATCGCTCACATCGAACGCCGTGTAACACTGATCGTCTTTCAGGTTTCTCGGCATGAAGTCCGGCGCGCCGCTGGAACAGTGGATGGTTTTGCCATCGACGAACCAGAGCTGATGCACGCCGCGCGAGCGCGGCCCTGATCGATCGATGAAGCTGATGCTGCGCGGCTGCTCTGGCGTGGAAATGTCAAACAGCTCGATGCCCGCCGGCGTGGCACCGTGCGTGCCGGTCTGGTACGCCACGGCCATGATGTTGTCGCAGATCTCCAGCGAATTGGAGCGTACGTTGCGATGCGGCAGATCGGTCTGCGCGATGACGCGCGGCTGCTTCGGGTCGGTGACATCCACGGCGGTGAAGTTCTTCGGCGCGCATTCATGCGCCATCCACATGATGCGTCGTCCACCTTTGGCGAGCTGCAGGCTCATGCCTTCGCCGACATTGCCGAAGCCGCGCATCGTGTCGTGCGAGATCAGGCGGAAATTATGGGCTTCCGGTTGTGCCATGCGCGTTTCTCCCCGATGCTGCGCCTGATGGGCGAAGCGGCGAACACTGTGCCGGTGACGATACTCACCGGGTTCCTGGGCAGCGGCAAGACCACGGTACTGAACCACCTGCTGCGCCAGCCCTCGCTCGCCGACACTGTCGTCATCGTCAACGAGTTCGGCGCGGTTGGACTGGATCATCTGCTGATCGAGCAGGCGATCGAGGATGCGGTGCTGCTGAAGAACGGTTGCATATGCTGCACAGTGCGCGGTGACATCGCCGATACGCTGGACGTGTTGTGGCAGCGACGGGACGCCGGCGAGGTTCCGCCATTCCGCCGCATTGCGATCGAGACGACCGGACTGGCCGATCCTGCGCCTGTTGCGCACGCACTGCTGGCGGAGCCGGGCGCTCGTTATGCCTGCCGGCTGGACGGCATCGTCACCACTGTGGATGCGTTGCATGGCCCGATGCAGCTCGACCGCCAGCCCGAGGCGCGCCGGCAGGTGGCCATGGCCGACCGGATCCTGCTGACCAAGACCGATCTGGCCAGCCAGGCGCAGATCGCGGAAGCCGAGGCGCGCATTGCCGCGCTGAACGGCACCGCGCCGTTACGCCATGTTGTCGCCGGCGCTGTGGAGACGAGCGATGTGTTCGATCTGGGCCCGGATGAGGTGAGGTTGGAACAGTGGCTCCGGCCATTCGAGAGCGATCCTCACCGAGGACACCACCATCTGCCATTCCGCCATGCTGAGCAGATTGGCTCAGTGGTGTTGCGTTCCGACAAGCCGATTACCTGGTCAGCGTTGCAACGGTGGCTTGAATCAATACTGTCGCTGCGCGGCGACAGCGTGCTGCGGCTGAAAGGGATCGTCTGGCTTGAAGGCGAGACGCGGCCCGTGGTGCTGCAAGCAGTGCATCACGTGGTGCATCCGCCGATGTATCTCGATCGCCCGGTGCAGCCGCAAGGCGCGAGCCGCATCGTGCTGATCACGCGCGGGCTCTCCGCTACGGGACTCCGGGCAAGTTTCGCGACAGCGCTCCGACCATAGCGCCTGCCGGGAATCTGTTTAGTCCGTCGCGGGTTTCGGCTATGATCCGCTGATCGTGGGACCATGGCGCCTTGCCGAATGCCCCGATCGAGCCACTGGCCCTGCCAGCAATCCCGCCCTAGCGAGCGGGAGGGGGAGGCCAATGACCGCAAGCACCATCACCCAGACTGAAACGAACCTGCTTCAAGCGTTTGCGAGCGAGACACTCGCCAGCCGTCGCTACCACGCGTTCGCGGTCATCGCTGAACAGGAAGACGAGCATCAGGTGGCAGTCATATTCCGTTACATCGCCAGGCGCCGGCACAGCCATGCCGAAGCGCATCTGAAGGCGCTTGACGCGCTAGAGGATAGCAGGACGTGTCATTCGGAGGTTGTCACGCTTGCCAATCTGCGGGCGGCGATCACCCGTGAACTGCACGAGCACGCTGATCTGTATCCCGGGATGGCCCGCACGGCTCGAAACGAGGGGTTTGATGAAATCGCCGACTGGTTTGAGATGTTGGCGAAGGCCAGCCGCTCGCACGCCGCGCGGTTTCAGCGCGCGCTCGATGGAGTGACGCAGTCAGGGACGGTGGGATTTGGCGCTTAGTGCGGGGCTGCCACGCCGCTGGGACTGCTTGACCTGGGTGGCGCGGCCGCGCGTCGGCCCATCGCCGAGGGGTTCAACGCTGTCTGGCAGCAGGTCACGGATGAACCGCCCGAATTCCTCCAGATCCTCGCTCTGCGGAAAACTGGTCCGCCACAACAGGCCAATTCGCCGGTAGCCCTTTGCCGCCACCAGCGGGCGCACCTCAAGCTGCCTGTGGCGGGCCGTGAGATGCGGCACAGCCATGGCCGGCAGTAACGTGCAGCCCAGTCCGGCTGCGACCATCTCGGATATGGTCTCCAGGCTCGTTGCACGGAAATCGTCGCTGGATTTCGGACCGTCGTTGAACTGGTTGCCACACACCTCCAATGCCTGGTCGCGCAGGCAATGGCCTTCCTCCAGCAGCAGCAGGCATTCCGGCGCCAGCTCACGTTCGGTCACAACCGGCCGATTGCTCAACTTGTGCCCCGGCGGACAGGCGAAGCAGAACGGCTCCAGGAAAAGTGGCATGGTGCGATACGCGCCAGCGCGCTCCGGCAAAGCGATCAGCAGGACGTCCAGAGCGTAGGTATCGAGCGCTGACATCAGGTTGGCGGTCAGATCTTCCCGCAGAACCAGTCGCAGCTTGGGAAAGCTGTGGTGCAGAGGCTGGAGCATCAGCGGCAGGATATACGGACTTAGCGTCGGGATGATGCCAAGTCGAAGCACGCTCGTGAGCGTCCCATGGCGATGGCGCACCAGCTCGGAAATCTGATCCGCCTCCTCGAGGATGCGGCGTGCATGAGCCACGACGCTGACGCCGATGGGGGTCAGGGCCACCAGATGTGTGGTGCGCTCGACCAGAGGGACCCCGAGTGTTTCCTCCAATTTCTTCAGTTGGCTGCTCAGCGTTGGCTGCGTGACGCGGCAGCGCTCGGCCGCGCGGCCAAAATGAGATAGGTCAGCGATGGCGACCAAATAGCGTAGCTCAGCCAGGGTCACGACACGCTCTCCTATTGGAGATGTCTATCAATGAAATCGCATCTTTAGATTGGACAAATGACCCGCGCCCGGCAAGGCTCACGTGCACTTGGCGGTTCTCCCTCATAATTAGGAGGACGTTCCAATGCCTAAGCGCGTGGCCATTGAGTTGGTCGAGAAGGCTGGCGTCGATGTCGGCAGGCTGCTGGACATGCTGGTTCGCAATGCCGCAGCCGAGCTTACGACGTTCTACTACTACACGATCCTGCGGGTGAATCTGATCGGTCTGGAGGGCGAGGGCCTCAAGCAGATAGCCGAGGACGCGCGCATCGAGGATCGCAATCACTTCGAGGCACTGGTACCGCGCATCTATGAGCTGGGCGGCAAGCTGCCGTCGAGCATGGTGGAGTTTCATAATATCTCGGCATGCCCGCCCGCCAACTTGCCGGCGGATCCGTCCAACGTGAAGGCGATGCTCGAGGTACTGCTGGCCGCAGAGCAGTGTGCCGTGCGTGGGTACACGCAGATCTGCGACATGACCTGTGGCAAGGACCACAGGACCTACGATCTGTCGCTCGCCATTCTGCACGAGGAGATCGAGCACGAAGCGTGGTTCTCCGAATTCCTCGGGCACGGGCCGAGCGGCCACTACAGCCGAGAAGGCCGACCAAACTCACCCTACGTCAGCAAGTTCCTCAACGCCGGCCAATGAAGGCGATACGGACGGCGCAACGTCTGCCCGTATCTACACTCGCAAGGAACTCGCTGATTTCGACGGGAAAGTCCCAGGTCGGCCCATCCTGATTGGCTACAAGGGGCATGTCTACGACGTGAGCGGACTGTTCATGTGGATGACCGGGAATCACTTCTGGCTACGGGCCGGGCGTGACTTGACGGGTCGCATGAGCGAAGGCCCGCACGGCGAAGAAATGCTCAAGCGCGCCCGGTGCGTCGGCAGACTGGCTGACGATGCCGAAAGCGATCTCACAGCAAACAAGGACGCTGACAATCGGGAATAGCTCTTATCGCTGACACTTCGGGAGGATCGACATGGCAAAGCGAGACGACATCGCGCTGATGGCCCATCTGATGCGGCGCGCAGGCTTTGGCGCGAGCCGCGACGAGCTCGAGGCGCGAGTCGCCAAAGGTTACGAAGCGACCGTCGAGGAACTGTTGCACCCGGAAACGCAGCCCCCGGTGGATCCGTACGTACTGCTCCGGCATCAACCCGCGGCATTGCTGCCAGGCGGGCAGCCGCCGATGGGCAATGTCAATTACATGTACTATCTGGTGAACACGAAGCGCCCGCTTGAGGAGAAGATGGCGCTGTTCTGGCACCATGTGTTCGCCACCGGCAACTCGAAGGTCGACAACTACGACCAGTTGCTGGAGCAGATCGAGCTGTTCCGGCAAAACGCCATGGGCAACTACCGCGACCTGCTGCTGAAGGTTGCGAAGAACCCGACGATGATCTTCTGGCTGGACAACAACCAGAATCACGGCACCGCGGTGAACGAGAACTGGGGCCGTGAACTGCTGGAACTGTTCAGTCTCGGCGCCAGCAACTACACCGAAGTGGATGTCCGCGAAGCGTCGCGCGCGTTCACCGGCTGGACTTTCGAGACCAAGCTGCCGCGCCTGCCCTACGGCCGCTTCCCCTGGAAGTTCGAGTATCGCCCGGAAGACCACGACGATGGCGAGAAGACGTTCCTCGGCCACAAGGGCAACTTCAACGGCGAGGACATCATCGACATCATCGTGCAGGAGCCGGCCTGCGCGAAGTTCATCTGCCGCCACCTGTACAATTTCTTTGTCGCGGATGAGCCGCAGGTACCCGCCTGGCCGATCGAGCCGCCGCGCGATCCGGCGGCGATCGATGCGCTGTGCAAGGTCTTCGTCGAATCGAAGTGCCACATGAAGCCGGTGCTGCGTGCACTGTTCAACTCTGACTTCTTCAAGAACGCCCGCTTCCAGCACCTGAAGTCACCGGCGGAAGTCGTCGTCGGCACGCTGCGCCTGGTGGGTGGCCACGAGCTGCCGAAGCCAGGCTACGGCGAGCTGTCGATGCAGCCCGCCTACATGGGCCAGGACCTGCTCAATCCGCCATCGGTGGAGGGCTGGCACACCGGCAAGGAGTGGATCAACAGCGGCTCGCTGATGTCGCGCATCAACTTCGTCGCCGCGCAGATCGGCAATCCAGACCTGCCAGGCGTGCAGGCGATCATCAATCGCCTGAAAGCGGAAGGAACCAATACGCCGGAGCAGCTCGTGGACAACTGCCTCGACCTTCTCGGCCCGGTGGAAGTCAGCGACGACACCAAGCGCGAGCTCACAACCCAGGCGAAGCAATGGGGTGAGATCCGCTGGGACGACGCCGCGGCCGCTCAGAATGCCGCACGGCGAGCCGCCGAGATGCTGCAGCTCATCGCGGCGACGCGCGAATATCAATTCGGTTGAGATCCGGAGGAAGTGGAAATGTCCGCAACACAAGCAACACAGAAGGACCCCGTGCTGGTCGTGCTTCAGCTCACGGGCGGCAACGACTATCTCAACACGGTGATCCCGTACAACAACGGGCTGTATCGCGACAATCGCAAGGCCGTTGGCATTGCCGAAAGCGACATGCTGATGCTTGATCAGGCACATGCCATTCCGTCCTACTTGGCGCCGCTGAAGAAGTTCTGGGATGACGACAAGCTCGCCATCATGCATGGCGTTGGCTATCTCGACTCGCCGCGGTCGCACTTCCGCTCCATGGATATCTGGCACACATGCGAGGCTGAGAAAGTCGGCACTGAGGGTTGGTTGGGCCGCGTCGTTCGCGAGTTCGACCCCAACAAGGAGAACGTCGTAACCGCGGTGAGCTTCGGACCGTGCCTGTTCCGCGCGTTGTCGATGCCGGGCGTGCCCGTTGCGTGCGTGGCTGGACCGCTGGAGCAGTACGGCTTCCTGCCGACGATACGCGATCAGACGCAGCGGCTGAAGGTGCTGGAGACGTTCTCACACATGTACCAGCCGATCGAAGGCAGCGGCGTGATGGAGTATCTCGGCACCACGGGCCTCGATGCACTGAAAGGCGCTGACATCCTCAAAGTCGCGCCGGGTCAATACCAATCGAGCGTGCAGTATCCGAACACCACGATCGCACAGAAGCTACGGGGCATCGCCCAGGTGCATCTCGCCGGTCTCGGCACGCGGGTCTTCTACTGCGACCATGGCAGCTTCGACTCGCACGCGGGTCAGGCGCCGCTGCATGCCGGGCTGTGGACTGCGGTCACGGAAGGGCTGGATGCCTTCATGACCGATCTGCGCGAACACAACGCGGCTGACAATGTCATCGTGCTGATGTTCTCAGAGTTCGGTCGTCGTGTGCGCGACAACGGTTCCGGCACCGACCACGGTGCGGCCGGCGCGACTTTCATACTCGGCGACAAGGTGAAGGGTGGCCATTACGGCGAATACCCGTCACTGGAAGCGAGCAAGCTCGTTCAGGGCGATCTCAACCCGAGCATGGACTTCCGCAGCATCTACTCGACCATTCTCGACAAGTGGCTGGGTCTGAACCCCGCGCCGATCGTGAACGGCACTTACGAGAAGCCGGCCTTCCTGCACTAGGGGCTCAACGTCATGGTCGGGCTCCGCCCGACCATCCACGTCTTCGTTGGACGCAAGCAGGACAAAGGCGTGGATGGCCGGCGCGGAGGCGGCGATGACATAGGGAACGGGAGAGAGTTATGGCACTTACAACAGTCGTCCGTGGCAGGGCCTATGACTGGACCCATGCGATCGGGCGCGGCGCGGCAACTGGTACCGGCTTCAACTACGTCCAGACGATGTGCCTGGGTAATGACAACGACATCTACACGGCCAACCGTGGCAACGAGAACAACTTCGGCATGCGGGTGAACCGCATTCGCCTCGGCGGCCCCGGCGACGAGGAACTGCTGGCCGAATTCTTCCAGCATGGCGAAGGCGACGGAAAGGCCAGTTGGCCGTTCGGTGTTGCCGTCGGGCAAAATGGCAACGTGTTCTGCTCGGACGAGTGGACCAACAGCATCTCGGTGTTCGATGCCAACGGGAAATTCCTCTACAAATGGGGCAAGACCGGCAGCGAGGATGGCGAACTGATGCGGCCGGCAGGCCTCGCATGCGAGAAGAACGGCAACGTCATCGTCGTCGACAGCGGCAACAACCGCCTGCAGGTGTTCACGCCGGAAGGCAAGCTGGTTGCCACGTGCGGCAAAGCCGGTTCAGGCCCTGGCGAATTCAACCAGCCCTGGGGCATCACACTCGATCAGCAAGGCAACATCTACGTCGCCGACTGGAAGAACCATCGCGTGCAGAAGCTGTCGCCGCAGGGCCACTTCCTGATGAGCATCGGCCAGTACGGCGTGCTGCCACATCCTGACGATGCCTATGCCGTCACCTACCTTGGGCCGTTCGTCTCCAGCCTGCCGACTTCAAATTACCCCAAGGCCGGGCTGCTCAATCATCCAACTGACGTGGCCGTGGATCCGGATGGCGACATCTACATCACCGATTGGGGCAATCATCGCGTCTGCATCTTCGAGTCGGATGGCGCACCGCTGACCAACCTGTATGGCGATGCACAGGTGATGTCCAAGTGGGGGCAGCAGAGCGTTGATGCGAACCCGGACATGATGAAGGCCTATCGTCGGGTGAGGAACCTGGAGCCGCTGTGGCGCTTCTGCTTCCCGACGGCAGTGGACTTCAACCCTGCCACCGACGAGATCATCGTGGCCGACAGCCAGCGCAACCGCCTGCAGATCTATCGCAAGGTACGCGATTACTTGGATTTCCAGGCGAACCTTTAGCGCTCGGCGAGGGCGTATGGTGCGCGCGGCACGCCATGCGCCCGGCCAACGCTCGGTCGGTTGATCTGCCAGCGGCAGCAGCGGTGAGGTAGCCGTGTCTGCCCGCGTGGGTACCGAATATGTCGGCCGCGCACGGGTGTTCCGAGATACGATTGTCGCCGTCGACAAGCAGGTGTCCGCCGCGCTTGCCGAGATCACGACGCCGCTGCGCACTCGGCTGCGCCGGTTTCCCTCTCTGCGGCACGAACAGGTGATGGGTGCGGAACGTGCCTGGCGTCGGCTGATACCGGTGGCGTTCCGAATCGGAGCCGTGCGGATAAACCGCGGTCGAACGGAGTTCGAGATCAGCGAAACACGGGTAACCGCTTCCTTACTCTATGACAACCAGTGGGCCAACGCCGACAAGGAGCAAGGCGTCATGCTCTCGACTGTCACATTGGCAGTGCACGACCGCGCGTTGCGACAGCACTGGCACCCGCTGGCAGCGATATCGTTACATGCGCTGGCCCGCCGCATCGAACGCGGCGATTCTGGCAGCCATAACGCGATACTAAGTGACCTCGCCGTGTTGGTTGACGCCGACTGCGATGCTGATCGGATTGGTACCACTGACGGATTTTGGCTCGGCGGCGTGGTTCTCGCGAACGACAGAGGTCCAGGTCGCACAGTGAAGCTTCGGAGCGTACGCACATGGCTTCCTGCATAACTCACCTCCTGAGCCGGCGAGCGCGGAAGCCGCCGCCAAGCCACGCCGGGCCGGTTCCATAACAAACACGTGAGCCCTGGCGATTCACGGTCTATTACCTCGCCCTATAGCTCAGTGGCGGCTTATCGATTCTGCGTTAGAATCCCAACCCCTCGAGGCGCACACCTCCCCGATGTGCGCCTCGCTCTTTCTCTCACGAGCCGAGAGCAGGGCATCACGGACTATTCAGCCAAGGGGCTATTCTGCCAGCGGAAGCAGGCGCCTTAATCTACCTGCTGTATGAATAGATCGTATCAGGCTCAGGTCTGGTTAGGCATGGCCGAGACGGCGCGGCGGGCGGCAGAAAGCCTGGATGACCGGCAACTGCGACTTCAGATGCTCTCCATAGCGGCGGCGTATGAAGCGATGGCGCGGCGCGCAGAGGCTCTTGCGAATGCAGACGAGGAAGCGGTGACCTAGGCTAGGCTTCCGCCTCCCGCATCTCCTCAGCCTCGCGCTTCAGGCGGCGGAAGCTGCGCACGCTGAACGGCAGCATGCCGAGATAGATCAGCCCCGCCGCCGCCAGCGCCGCCCAGGGTTCCGCGACCAGCACCGCCGCAAACGTGACCGCACCCAAGAGCATCGGCAGCACGTACTCATGCGGCACTTTGAAGTTCTTGAAGCTCCAGACCGGCAGGGTGGAAACCAGCAGGAACGCCGTCCCCACCAGCACCACAGCGCAGAACAGCGGGAACTGCGCGACGGCCAGCAGCCAATCCCAGCCCAGGGCCCTGGCCTCGAGGCCGAGAAACAGCGGAAACAGCACCACGCCAGCGCCGGCCGGTGCCGGAACGCCAGTGAAGAAGTTGTAGGCGTAGGCCGGCCCAGGCCCACTGTCCAACGCGGCATTGAACCGCGCCAGTCGCAGCGCCATGCAGACCGCGAACAGCAGGCACGGCGTATAGCCGATGCCGCCCGCCCGCTGCAGCGACCAGAGGAACAGCATGAAGGCGGGCGCTACGCCGAAGCACAGGAAATCGGCCAGGCTGTCCAGCTCGGCGCCGAAGCGCGAGGTGGCCTTCAGCAGCCGGGCCAGCCTGCCATCCAATCCGTCGATCGCGCCGGCAACCACGATGGCCACCGCCGCCGCGCCAAACCGGCCCTCGTAGGCAAACCGCATGGCGGTCAGGCCGGCGCACAGGCCGATAAGGGTCAGCAGGTTGGGAATGATGCGGTTGAACGACTGTCCCTTGAACCGTGGCCGAGCGCGAGGCCGCAGGCGGCGCAGCCGGTTCATCGGTGAGATGCGGCCAGGGCCGTTGTTCCACTCGGGGCGCGGCAGACCACTCATGGGCTAAGCTCCGCGATGACTGTTTCGCCGCCGACCATGGTCTGGCCGACCGCCACCAGCGGACGGACGCCCTCCGGCAGGTACAGGTCGGTGCGGCTGCCAAAGCGGATGATACCAAAACGCTCGCCCGCCCGCACGGCATCACCCTCCCGCAGGCTACACACGATGCGTCGGGCAATCAGGCCGGCGATCTGCACGACGGCGATCTCGCGGCCGTCAGCCAGACGCAGCGCGATGGCGTTGCGCTCGTTTTCGTCGCTGGCCTTGTCCAGGCTAGCATTGATGAAGCTGCCGTGGCGGTAGGCGATCCGGGTAATGAGCCCATCCGCCGGAACGCGGTTCACGTGCACGTTCACGATCGACAGGAAGGTGCTGACCCGCCAGCGGGGCATGGCGCCGAGGCCGAGTTCCGCAGGCGGCACGGCTGCCGCCACCGAGACAACGCGGCCATCGGCGGGTGCCACCACAGCGCCCGGCCGGCCGGGCGGAACGCGCTCCGGGTCGCGGAAAAAGAACAGGCAGAACAGGGTGAACAGCAGGCCTAGCCAAGCCAGCCAGGGCCCGAGCGCCAGGCCCAGCATCACTGCGATCAGCCCGCCCAGGATGAATGGCCGCCCAGCGGGGTGCGGCGGGGCAAGGACGTGGCCGATGTCGTCAATAAGTGCCATGAATGCCGCGGTTTATGGATGCTTCACCTTGGCCGGGCAAGATTGGGGCGATGTCCGGAGCACGCCCCATGCCGTTCGACGCGCCGTTCAAGCTCGGGCCATTTGCCGTGGATGCCGAGGGTCGACTCTCTCCCTGCGAGCCGGAGTCGGCTCCGGCCTTCCTTTTTCGCTGGCGAGGCCGGCCGGTAAGAGCGCGCGTTGCTCAGGCTGAGGCCGGCACTGGCCGGCTGGTTCTTCAGGTCACACTGGGGCGGGTCCGCAGCACCGCGAGCACGCCAGATGAGACGCTGCGGCCGCGTAATTTCACCCTCCTCCGCTGGTTGATGAAGTCGGTGCCTTCGACATGGCGCGTCGGGCTGCTGGCCGACCATCGTGTGTGGCTGGAGGCGGTTACCGGGATCAGCCTGCCGATAACGGCCGCGGCCCTGATCACCGAAACAACCCGGTTTGCGCTGGAGTTGACGCCCTATCTGGACCTGCTGGATGAGGATGGCTTGACGCTGTCGGATTTCACTGCTGGCCGGTGACGCGAGGGCCGTCCTGGGCCAAGCTGGGATTCCCTCCAATTATGATTGAGGCTCCCCACGTGAGTGCACCGATCCTCCCAATACGTGTGTGGGATGCGCCCACTCGCCTGTTCCACTGGGCTGTCGTGCTTCTGCTGGGCTTCAGTTGGCTGAGCGAAAGCCGGGGCTGGATGGAGCTGCACTTCCTGTCTGGCTACAGCATGCTGGCCCTGCTGCTGTTCCGCCTGGCCTGGGGGTTTGTCGGCAGCGAGACGTCGCGGTTCTCGCGTTTCCTGAAGAGCCCGGTCGCAGCGGTGCGCCACCTTGCCCGCATCTCCCGGCGCGAGCCAGACACCGAGATCGGCCACAATGCCGCGGGCGGCTGGATGGTATTGCTCATGCTGGTGCTGCTGGCCGTGCAAGTCGGCACCGGGCTGTGCGCCAATGATGACGCGATCAATGAGGGGCCACTGGCCCGCTATGTCGGCAAGAACTGGAGCGACTGGCTGTCGCACATCCACTCGGTGAACTTCACGCTGATCCAGATCGCCGTGGTACTGCACGTCCTGGCGATCCTTGCTTATGCCGTCCTGAAGCGGCAGGACCTAACGCGGCCGATGATCACCGGCTGGAAGCGGTTGCCTCAAGGTATCGCGCCGCCCCGGGTTGCCAGCCCGGTGCTCGCGCTCGTGCTGTTCGCCATCGCTGTCGGAGCAGTCGGCGTGCTGGTGAACGTGCTTTAGCAGCCTATGCGGCGAGTTTGGTGGCGAAACGCCGCCGCCGCCACTGCATCAGGCGCCAAGCGGCCTTGGCGGAAAGGTCCGACAGCCGTCCGCGCGGCTTCAGGCCGACAGCCTTGAAGATCATGCCCATGCCCCGCTCGACATGGCGGAAGCGGTAGAACGCCATGGCGCGGGTCATGTAGGCGGCCGTGCAGCGGGCCCGCTCGAACCCCAGCCCGTCCGGCTCGTTGCCGCAGTGCCAGGCGTAAGCCAACTCATCATCCTCGCTCTCGCCGATACGGCCGGCTGCGATACGCAGGCGACGCAGCAGGCCGATATTCTCGCGCGCCAGGTAGCGGCGCATATGGTCGTAGAACAGCTTGTAGTGGCGGAACTCGTCTGCCGCGATGTGGCGGCAGATCTGCTGCAGCACCGGTTCCTTGGTGGCGTCCGCCAGGGCGGAATAGTAGCTGGAGGTGCCGGTCTCAACCATGCAGCGGGCGATCAGTTCGCCGGTGCGCGAACCGCGTATCGAGGCAGTCGCGTCGAGTGGCAGCTTGAAGCCCGCCTTATAGCGGGCGAAGGCGGCCTGATAATCCCACGAGGGGTCGGCCAGCATCGCCCACTTGCCGAGAGCGTCGCCGTGCTGGACCTCCTCCTCGGCCCAATAGTCGGCGGCCTGGCGGAAGTCCGGGTCGTCGCCGAACACACGGTTGAGATAGATGGCGTAGTCAGTGCCGTTCCGCTCCACCATGGCCGCGGCCTTTACCAGGGGGATCAGCTCGGGGTCCGCCTTGGCGGGGTCGAATCGGTCCCAGGCCACGTCCTCGATGCGCCAATGCTTCATCGTTCATTCCGCACTGTTCGAGGCAGTGGGGCTAAGCTGCCACTGATTCGCGGGATTCGGAAGGGTGCGCCCTTGTAGTGGCTTGTGCGACCGCCGGGTTAATCCTCTTGCGCCGTTGACAACCTGCAGGCGCGGGTCTCAATCGGCGCCGACCATCGAAACGGCTCCGGCGAGGCTTTCAGCCGATCTCAGCGTTGCAACAAGACAGGATCAGGTGCTGCATTGGCCTCCTGACGGCCAATCCAGCTTTCCGCGGAGAAATCTCGACAGTAGCGTTCCACGAAGGAAAAAAATGAAGCTCAATCCTCAGGGCTTATCTCCCCTCCTCGTGCTCGCCTGCCTCGGAGCAGCGCTCGCCCAAGACCAGGATACCCGCAACATCCGGTTCCCAACCCCCTTTAAGCACGTGGTGGTCATATTCCAGGAGAACCGTACGCCCGACAATCTCTTTCAGGGTCTATGCCACCGTCCTTTTGGTCACCGTCGATCATGCAGCACGACTCCGACGGCGCGACAGTACGACATTGCCACCGCGGGGTGGCTCGACAAAAACTCACCCACCGGGGCAACTGATCCTGAGCCGGTCCCGTTGGGAAATACCTACGATCTCAGTCACGCACATGCTGCATTTCTCAGTATGTATGACGGCGGCCGGATGGATGGCGCAGGCGATATTCACTGCTCCGGCACCTGTCCAACCACTCCGCAATTCAAGTTCGTAGACAATTCTGATGGCACTCTCGATCCCTATCTCGAGCTCGCGACGCAGTACGGCTGGGCAAACTACATGTTTCAAACCAATCAGGGACCCAGCTTCCCCGCCCATCAATTCCTCTTCGGCGGGACTTCGGCACCTAGTGCCGACGACGATGCGGCTGGTGTCTTCGCCGCGGAAAACATGGGTGGAACGCGCGGGCCAGCGGGATGTATTGCTCTGGCAGGGACATTCGTCCGACTGGTTACGCCTGAAGGCGAAAACGAGACGATCTATCCATGCTTCGAACATCAAACCATGGCAGACTTGCTTAATAGCGCCGGCGTCAGTTGGAAATATTACGCTCCCAGCGCAGGTTCCATCTGGACAGCGCCGGATGCAATTGAGCACATTTGCCAACCAGATGCTCCCACGGGCGGGAAGTGCACAGGCCCGGATTGGATGGATAAGGTCGATCTCAAGCCAGCAAATGTGTTAAAGGACATCAGAGGCTGCGACCTTGCTCAGGTGAGCTGGGTGATCCCGATCGGGCAAAATTCCGATCACCCGGGGAGCCCGAATACGGTTGGCGGGCCCTCCTGGGTAGCCTCCATTGTTGATGCGATCGGGACCGATAGAACGTGCGAGGGTGGGCGGGGTTATTGGTCCGACACTGCCATCCTGATTACCTGGGACGATTGGGGTGGTTGGTACGACCACGAAGCCCCTCCCATCCCGGATGGCGTTCAAGGGGATTATCAGTACGGTTTTCGCGTCCCCCTCATCGTTGTCTCGGCTTTCACGCCCAGGCACTACATTGACAACGTGAAGCCCCATGACTTCGGCAGCATCCTGAGGTTCATCCAGGGTGTTTTCGATCTTGGGGAGGGCTCGCTGGGGTTTGCCGACGCACGTGCCAGCGGGGACTTAAAAGGCTTCTTTAGATTCAACCGAGAGCCCCGTCATTTTAAGTCAATCATGGCTCCGCTGGATGCAAATTTCTTTCTCAACGATACTAGGAAACCTGATCCACCCGACTCCGACTAGGCCATATAGTCGCCCGCCAGGTTGCGCCGACAACACGCTTGCCACTGGTAGCTTCGATCGGGGTTGCGTATCGCCGGCAGCGCGACGCCGCCGAACATGTCTGTCATATGCACGAGATATTCGTTGTCAAGCCGGACTGGGTATGCAGCGGCGCGTTCGACGATTGGGGCGGCCGGTCCTCGCGCTGTTCGACCTCGTCGTCTTCCTCGGGGTTGACGGCATCGGCCTGAACTGCCCGGTCGCCGAGCTTTACGCGGGAACCTATTTCGCGCGTAGCGCCTGAACTGCTATCGTCCCGTCAGCAGCGCATCCACCGCCTCGATCAACGCCCGCGCAGATTGCACGCGCTCCAGCGCCAGTTCCTCGGCGACGACATCGTTGGCATCTACTTGCGTCAGCGCCTCCTCGGCGGCGGCCAGGCGACGTTCGCCTTCCTCGCGCGACAGGTCGGTGGGCGCCAGCACTTCGTTCGCCAGGACCGTACAGCGCTCCGGCGTGACTTCGGCGAAGCCGCCGGCGACGTACATCTGGTCGGTGACCTGCTCGCCTTCATACAGCGCGATCACGCCGCCACGCAGCATGACAATGGCAGGCGCGTGGCCCTCCAGCACGCCCATGTCGCCTTCGCTGGCTGGGATCACCACCATGTCCACCGGCCGCGACAACAGCAGCCTGTCGGGACTGACGATTTCCAGGTTCACGGCCATGCTACTCTTGTCCCTCGAGACGTGGATGGCCGGGCCAAGCCCGGCCATGACGATTGCCCCCGAACGTCAGGCTGTTGCCGTCAGCGTTTCCGCCTTTTTCACCGCGTCCTCGATCGTCCCGACCATGTAGAATGCGGCCTCGGGCAGGTGATCGTACTCGCCGGCGCAGATCGCCTTGAAGCTGCGGATCGTGTCGGCGACCGGAACGAAGATGCCGGGGAAGCCGGTGAACACTTCGGCTACATGGAACGGCTGCGACAGGAAGCGCTGGATCTTGCGCGCCCGCGCGACCACCAGCTTGTCCTCTTCCGACAACTCGTCCATGCCAAGGATGGCGATGATGTCCTGCAGCGACTTGTAGGTCTGCAGGATGCGCTGCGTCTCACGCGCCACCTGGTAATGGTCCTCGCCGACGATGCGCGGGTCGAGCGAGCGCGAGGTGGAGTCCAGCGGGTCCACCGCCGGATAGATGCCGAGCTCAGCGATCTGCCGCGACAGCACCGTGGTTGCGTCGAGGTGTGCGAACGATGTGGCTGGTGCCGGGTCGGTCAGGTCGTCCGCCGGCACGTAGATCGCCTGCACCGAGGTGATCGAGCCCTTCTTGGTCGAGGTGATGCGCTCCTGCAACGCGCCCATGTCGGTGGACAGCGTCGGCTGATACCCCACCGCCGAAGGAATGCGGCCCAGCAGCGCCGAAACTTCCGCGCCCGCCTGGGTGAAGCGGAAGATGTTGTCCACGAAGAACAGCACGTCCTGGCCTTCCTCGTCGCGGAAGTATTCGGCCAGCGACAGGCCTGACAGGCCGACGCGGGCCCGCGCGCCCGGCGGCTCGTTCATCTGGCCATACATCAGCGCCACCTTCGAGCCTTCGACGACCCGGTGGTTCTCATCCATCTTGATGACGCCGGCATCGATCATCTCATGGTAAAGGTCGTTGCCCTCGCGCGTGCGCTTGCCCACGCCGGCGAACACCGACACGCCGCCATGCGCCTTGGCGATGTTGTTGATCAGTTCCTGGATGATCACGGTCTT
>CAYRTL010000092.1:13558-20983 GCA_964427005.1 uncultured Acetobacteraceae bacterium | reverse complement strand
CGCTGTTCATTAATCCACAGGGGACGAGTGAGGAAGCGGTACAGGCCGGCATGCGTCCCGGCAGTGTCTTCGACCGCTACGAGGTCAACGTATTCGTCACCAGGACCAACGATGAAGTTGGCGCGCCGGTCATCGAGGAAGTGCATCCAACACTCAGTAATCTAGTCGGGCGCATCGAGCATCTTGCGGTGCAGGGCGCGCTGGTCACCAATTTCCGCCTGATCAAGCCCGGCAGCCTGCATCGCGCCAATGGCGGCGCGATCATGATCGATCTGCGCAACCTGCTGAGCGAATCACTGAGCTGGGCAGCACTGAAGCGCGCCTTGCTGCGTCAAGAGATCGTCATCGAGGATGTCGCGCGGTTCATGGGCATGACCACCACCATCACGCTCGAACCGGATCCGATCCCGCTTGACGTCAAAGTCGTCTTGTTTGGCGACCGCATGCTCTACTATCTGCTCGCCGGCCTGGACCCCGATACGGGCCAGCACTTCAAGGTCCTCGCGGATTTCGACGACGACATCGACCGTTCGCCAGCGAGCGAATTGATGATCGCTCGTCTGATCGGGTCGATCGCGGCGAATGCCGGACTGAAGCCGCTCGATCGCGGGGGAACGGCGCGGGTGATCGAGCATGCGGCCCGGCTCGCCGATGATGCCAGCAAGCTCACGCTGCTGGTCGAGAGCATTCATGATCTGGTGGCGGAGGCATCGCACCGTGCGCAGCAGGCGGGCAACGCCGTTGTGACGCGTGCCGACGTTGAACAGGCAATCGCGCAACAGCGCCGCCGCGCATCTCGTGTCGAGGAACGAGCGCGTGAGATGATCCTGCGCGACATTGCGCTGATCGCGACAACCGGCAGCAGCGTCGGACAGGTGAACGGGCTGAGCGTGCTGGCGCTCGCGGGCCATGCGTTCGGCCGGCCGACGCGGATCACGGCGCGCGTGCGGCCCGGCACAGGGCGCATCGTTGATATCGAGCGTGAAGTGGAACTGGGTGGTCCAATACATTCCAAAGGCGTGTTGATCCTGAGCGGCTTCATCGCCGGCCGCTATGCGCTCGATGTGCCGATGTCGCTCTATGCCAGCCTGGTATTCGAGCAGTCCTATAGCGGTGTCGAAGGCGACAGCGCCTCTTCTGCCGAACTCTATTCACTGCTGTCGGCGCTCGCCGAAGTGCCGCTGCGCCAGGAGCTGGCGGTGACCGGATCGGTTGATCAACACGGCAGGGTCCAGGCCATCGGCGGGGTGAACGAGAAGATCGAAGGGTTCTTCGATGTGTGCGCGGCCCGCGGCCTGACGGGCACTCAGGGCGTGCTCATACCGCATTCCAACGCCCAGCATCTGATGCTGCGCGCCGATGTCGTCGAGGCGTGCGCCGCCGGCCGCTTCGCCGTCTATCCGGTACAGACCATAGACGAAGGAATCCGGCTGCTGACGGGACGCGAGGCCGGCGAGCGCGGCGGCGACGGCAAGTATCCGGACGGAAGCGTCAACTGGCTGGTCGAAGACAGGCTTGCCGCGTTCGCCAAGGCGCGGCAGGCTTTCGCACGCAATGGCAGTGACACATCCGGCGGGACCTGAACATGGCCGTCGAACCGCAGCAACGGCGCGTCGTCCTGCATCTGCATCATGGAGCGGCCGAACGCGCGCTGATCCATGCAGCGGCAGAACTGGCCCAGATGCTCGGAGTCGCGCTGCACGGCTTCTTCCTTGAGGACGCGTCACTCTCAGAGCTGGCGAAGCTGCCGTTCATTCGCGAGTTCCGCCTGAGCACCGGTGCGTGGCAGAAGCTGGACCGCGAACAGCTCGTTGAGGAGCAGCGCGCCGCGGCAGAAGAGGCACGCAGGCTGCTGGACGAGGCGGCGACAGCACTTGGGATCACACAGCTATTCGAGATGGTCAGCGGTGATCCGGCCCTGTTCTTTGCTGCCACGTCCCAGGCGGGCGACATCATAGTGATTGCGCAGCCGCGATTGCCGGCTGAACGCCTGGTCCATGCGACAGCAGGCTGGCTGGAGGCGGCGCATAACTGCGGCGCCTCGGTGATGTTCGTCCCGCAAACACTTGCGCGGCGGTCCGGTCCCGTAGCTGCTGTCGTCTGCGCCGACACGGATCCCACCCTCGACATCGCGGCCCGCATCGCGGCGGCGGCAGGCGAGTCGCTGCTTCTGCTGGTGCATGGCGAACCGGAGCTTGCGACGGCCGTCGCGGAACAAGCGTGTGCCATAGCGGGTCTGCAGCGCCAACAAGTAGTCACCCGCAGCCTTCCTGGCATGACGCCTGACAATGTTGTTCGGACGCTGGGCGCCAGTAATGAGCGTCTGGTCGTGCTGGGGCGCGGTGCGTGCGGGGCGGACGATGCGGCCATATCGTCGCACCTCGCGGCCTTGCGCAGTGTTCCGGTGTTGGTTGTGGAGCAATAAGGAAGTGGATCGAATGAACCTGTCGGCCATACGGGCGCTGGGAATTGCGTTGCTGTTAGGGGCAATGGCCTCGCAGGCTCTGGCACAAACCCTGCCGCCAGGCATCAATCCGGAGACCGGTGCTCGTCCCGGCAACGAGATCGGCACCGGTTCCTCGCCGCCGACCTCAGACAAGGCGAGCAACATTTCACTGGAGAATACGATTTCGGTGATTGCGCCGAACCTGCCCTCGCCAGCCATCGGCGAGAACGCCGCGGTCCGCGATTACCTTGCGGCGGCGCGAACGGCGCTGCTGACGGGGCGTACCGGCGAGGCGCAGCAGTCATTGGAGATGGCGGAAACGCGCGCTCTCGATCGCTCTGTGCCGCTGTTTCAGACCAGTACAGCCATCAGGGACCCGCTGGTAGACGAGATCGAGCAGGCATTGCATGCACTCGGCGCGGGCGACCGTGGACGCGCCGTCCAGGTCATCGAAACTGCACTGTCGCACGCACAGTGACGGGCGGTGCCCACCATTAACGCCCTGTCGCGGTCCGACCCTTATCCCAACTGAGGAATTGCTCGAACAGCACCTGCTTCGCCGAATCGGTGAGGTTCGCATTCATTGCCGGTGCGCTTTGCGTGAGGAAGGTGTTGAACCGCGCCTGTGTCGCGGCGGTCAAATTGTCCTTCGGCTGATGCTGCAGTAGCCAGTCCTGCGCGGGTTGGAAGCGAGTCCAGCCAGGTACCTCCGCGGCGAGATTAACCTCACGCCACTTGGGATGCCGCGGTGGCCGACCGAATTGGTCGAACTTGCTGAAGAACGCATCCACGAACCGTGTCACCTTGTTGTAGCGCTCAGAGCCGGGCGTCCATGCGAACACGGCCATCACGTCGCCGACCGCAAGTGTTGGCACCGGTGCGTCGCCCGGGACGAGTGATGGATAGGTATCGTGCTTGAAGCTGTCTGGCAGATACGTCTCGGCGAGTGCCTGGTTGAGTCCCACCGGAAGGAAATGCAGGCCTAGGTTGGCAGGCACATTCGCAAACAGGGGAATCGGTGCACCTCCAACGTGGATGACTGCTGCGATCTCGCCGCGTTTCAGTGCCTCGATGCCGTTCACCTGCTTTTCGTGCTCGGCCTTCACCTTGATGCCAAGCGCATCGAGCAGGATTTCGGCAGTCATCGCCGAACCGCTGCCGACGACATCGACGTTCACTCGTTGGCCGTTCAGGTCCTCAAGCCGGTTGATATCCTGACGAGCGAGGACATGTACCTCCTCGTCGTAGAGCTTTGCGATGTACCGTATGCTCTGAATCAGATTGTGAAATAGGTTATGCTGCTTGGCGTAAGTCAGCGCATCCGCCTGGACAAAACCGATATCGACACCACGGAGGTAGAGAATATCGGACAGGTTTTGCAGAGAGCCCTTGCCGAGGATGGTCAGCACGCGAAGCGTGCCGTCATCCAGTATTGTCAGGTCCGCACCGGTTTGCGCATAGGTTCCGCCTTCCATGCCAGTAATGACGCCTACCGTGCCTTGATTGGCCTTGGTCGAGGAATCCGATGGTTGACCAAGGGCGACTCCACCCAAGACGAATGACAGGACAAGTGCGAGTAAATGCTTCACGGTGACTCCTCCATGTAGCGTGCTCGAATTTCGGTAAGCTTATTGGCCAGGATTGTTCAGATGTGCGGTGGCCGTGGCATAAGTGCCCTGCAAGGCTTTTCTGTACCACTCCGCTGCGGCGGCCGGATCTGCTTGAACTCCACGCACATTTAGCTTCGAAAGGACCTGCGGATCGTAAGTCTTGGCGACACCCATCGCGCCGCGTGGATCGCCGGCAGCCGCTGCACGCTGGTAAAGCAGCCGCGCCGAAGTCAGATCGCCGATTGCAAGCAGCGCGTCGCCACGACGAACCAACGTGTCAACGATCTGTGGCGGAAGCGAATTGGTCGCCGATTGCGTGACCGCAATCTCGGTCACTGGCGACTCTGATTGTGCCTTCAGCGGTTCGCTCTCCGGCTGGCCGCGAACAACCGAAGCTGCTGCTGAAACGGCAGTGACGTCCGGCTGCTGTGGTTGGAACGCCTTCACTGCGGCCGGCTTGGCATCAACGTCGTTGGACTGTGCAGTTGACGCGAGCCCGAGCATCAGCCGCGCGACGTCATAGTCATGAACCGCGTCGGCGTAGCGCAACGACAGGAGCGCGATCTTTCCCAACAGGATGCGTGCCTGCGCCGCTTCTAGCCGATGCTGATCGACGATGGGGGCGGATTGGGCGCCTTCGTTGGTCTGTCTCTGAATTGCAGCAATTTCGGTATCCTCGATCAGCCGGATTCCGTTTTCTGCATCGGCAAATCGGCCGGCAACCATTGCGGCCCGGACTTGTTCAACCGTCCGCTGTTCGTCGGCATTCTCGTATTTCATTTCGGCAAGCGTGGCAGTCACCTCGTGATACTTGGCAGCCGATTGGCCCAGATCATCCAGTTGTTGCTTCGGCGTGATGCCAGGTTGGTCAATGATGCGCAGCAGCTCAATCAGCGCGGACTGGTCCATCTCCAGCGAGCTTTGCAGTCTCTTCAGCGAAGTTGCGTGCTCGGGGCTGGGATTGAGACGGCCGGAAGCGGTGGCTACCAGCTTGGCGATCTGCGCAGGCGTGAACTGATGTATCGCCTGATCCGCGCGCGACGAATCTCCGTCGGAATAAGCGGCCGTCACACTACCCAGTAGCAACATCATAGATATTGGCAAGCCGAACGCAGGCTTGGAGCAGATGACGCGATCCCGAACCGAATTACTGAGTCGAGACAACTTGTTTCCCCCGAGCTGCCTGTCCGAAAAAGTCAAGTAGCAAGGATGTGAGGGAAGCTAGTCCAATTGTCACCCCCGATCAACAGTTACGGAGTGCTGAATGCCCGAAAAAGCATTTCACCGCATTACGAAATAATTTTGTTGAAATAGGCGAGAATTTCCCATTATTGGTGATGATCTTGTGACGTATTCGGACTGACGGGTTTGCAATATGCACGGGCGCGCATGGAAATAGTCATCTCGATGAGGCAATAAGTAACTTTTCCGCAACGGCTGGCCGAGGGCTCGTAGGTCAGAATTAGCGGGCCTTGTATAAGCGCGCTCTCTAGCCCGGCTTCATCGGCGGCAACACCTTCGCCGGATCGAGCCCTAGCTCGTGCAGACCCATGCTCCACAGGCAGAAGTCCGCCGGTGGCGGCTGAATCGGCGCGATGGCGCCGTCGCGGAATAACTGCTCCAGCCTTGTGCCTTTGAAGATGCCATGTGCGCCGCCCAGTGTCAGGGCGACGCGCGTGATCCGGCTGGCCGCCTCGCCAACCATGTATTTCGCACGATACAGCGCCGCGGTGGTTTCCGCAGTCGGGCCCTGCGTATCGCTGAGCCAGGCTGAGCGATACGTGATCAGTCGTGCCGACTCGAGAACGGTGCTGAGCTCCGCGATGTGCCGGCGCACATCCGGATGATAGGCGAGTGGCTGCGCGTATCCGTATGGCTGGCGTGCGTGCATGACGCGCCGCAACTCGTCATACGCCGCGACCGCAATGCCAAGGTACACGGCCGTGTAGGAGCCCCAGAACCAGTTGAGGTAGTCGTGACGGAACTGCCTCGTGTCTTCGGAATGCAAGAGAACGGCGGTGTCAGGAACGCGGCAGTCCTCCAGGATCAGCGAATCACTGCGGGTGGCGCGCATCCCAAGCGTATCCCAGTTGGCATTCACGCGCCGCCCTGGCGCGTCGTGCGGGATCAGCAGGAGCATGCCTGCAAAGGGGCCGATGGCATCATCGGGATACGCCATGACCATGACGTAGTCCGCTGCTTCCAGCATCGAAGCGAACATCTTCCGCCCAGTGATACTGTAGCCGCCGTCAACGCGCCGCGCTCGCGCGCTGAGCGGGCGTTCGCCGATCAAGGACGTTGTACCGGGTTCCGAGAAGTTGCCACCGATGAGCTTGTGTTGCCGTACCACCAGATCGGCGACCAGCTCCTTCGCGGCGCCGCCGACTTCTGGGCTTTGCAGCACCGGCATCACGACGGAGGCGTGCATGTTGAATGAAAGGGCAGTGGAGGGGCAGCCTTGGCCCAGCGCTTCATAGGCGATCGTGTGATCGAGGAAGCTGGCGCCAGTGCCGCCCCATTCCTTGCTAACGGTGAGTTCCAGGAAGCCTTCCGCACGCAGGCGATCATAGTTCTCGGTCGGATGCGACGCATCGCGATCATGCTCGGAAGACCGAGTAGCAAAATCCTCCGCCAGTTCCAGACAACGTTGTTGCAGACGCTGTTGATACTCGCTGAGCCCGAAGTCCATCAGCCGCGGGCCAGTGAGTAGAGCTGCTTGCCAGCAGCCGGCGAGGGATGCGCGATCCAGCTCTCCCCGCCATCCTGGCTGCTGTACACCTCACCGCCATTCGTTGCGCAGGACATCAGCGCCGGCTGCCGTTCATCGAACGCCAGCTTGAACATCGTGTGCGGCGCTTGCAGACCCATATCGACTCGCGACCAGCTATCGCCGCCATCGCCGCTGTACAACAGCACGCCGGTATCGCTCTGGAAATTGGCGCCCGCGGCGACGAACAGCTTGCGCGGATTGCCCGGCACCTCATGGATGTCGCGACAGTAAATCTGACCTTTTGGATTCAGCGGATCCAGCTTCACGTGCCGCCAATGGTCGCCGCCATCGGCGCTGTGGAACATGCCGGCACGGCCAATGCCGATGACTGTGCCAGGCCGCCAGCGGCTGACCAGCACACCGTGCATATCAACCGCGTCGTCGTTCAGATACTGGCCGTGGCTGAGGTTCTCCCAATGCTCGCCGCCATCCGTGGAACGGATCGTGCCGCCAACTTCAATCGCGGCATAGAGGTGGTCGGGCTTATTGACGCTGGCATCCAGCATCAGCACGCGCTTCGCGGGATTGGCACCCGGCGCCGTTGTGATCTCGGGAAACCGCACGCTGACCGGCAGGCGGGCCCAGTGCTCACCGGCATC
>CAYRTL010000092.1:0-13458 GCA_964427005.1 uncultured Acetobacteraceae bacterium | reverse complement strand
GCGGCCTCTTCCGGTTTCTCCGGCGAAACCCGCATAGATGAAGGATCGCTGGTCGTTCGTCCCGTTGTTTGCCATGGGATCGTCCCCTCCGATCTGCTGATCGGGCCAAGCTTGGCAAGGGTTGCAGGATGACTGCAAGTTCGGCTCAGCTTCATCGGTCAGCCGGTGCCTGCTAGCCTGGCGCCATAGGAGATCACGCATGTCAGTTGTCGAAACCGAGCGCCACGGACAGATCCTTGTTGTTCGCATGAACCGGCCGGAGCGGCTCAACGCGCTAAACCACGAAATGCGCACGCGGCTCGCGGAGACCTGGACGGAGTTCCGCCACAGCAACGAGCTGGAAGTGGCAATCTTTACCGGCACCGGCCGTGCGTTCTGCGCCGGCGAGGACATGAAGGAATCGCTTGCCGATGGTGCTCCTGGCGGCAGGCGGCCGGTCATCGATGATCCGTTCATGTCCGGTGCACTGGAGAAGCCGGTGATCGCCGCGGTGAATGGCTTCGCCATGGGCGGCGGCTTCATGCTGGTCGAGCGTACCGATCTACGCGTTGCCGTGCGCGGGGCCGTATTCGAAGTATCGGAGGCGAAGCGCTGGCTGCTCGGTGGCTACAATCACGGCCACATCGCCAACCTGCCGTATCCGATTGCAATGGAGATGGCGCTGGGCTTCCGCTTCACTGCCGAACGCTTTTACGACGTCGGCTTTGTCAATCGCCTCGTCGATGCCGAAGAACTCATTCCAAGCGCAATGGCGATGGCCGAGCATCTGCTGACGCTGCCGCCAGCCTCACGCGTGAATACGGTGCACATGATGCGGCAGATGCGTCCAGCACCCTCAGCGGAGCAGCAGCACCTGGCCGCCGCTCTGCATGAACATGGGGCGAAGAGCGACCTGATGGAGTCGCGCGCGGCATTCGCCGAAAAGCGGCCGCCGCGGTTCAAAGGCTGGGATGATCCGCAGGACCGCTATCGGCTGCCGACGCTGGATACCGTGAAGGGCTAGGCGACCTGGACGTCTTCCCAGAAGCCGACGCGATCCTTCACGTGCGCCATCTTCGGCTGCGGTGATTCATACACCCAGGCGTTGCGGACATGGCGCACGCCGTCGATCACCACATCGTAGAACTGCACGCCGTGCGGGCATTCCAGGTCGTGGTCGGTCTTGGGCGCCTTCTCCAGCCAATTCAGCCGCACCGCGGAGGGCGGGAAGTAGTGGTAGCCGCCGACTTCAACGATGTCGTCGCTGGCGGCGATCTGATGGCCATCGAGGACTGCTTTCATCGCCTGAAACCTCCATGCAGGGCCGGACCGTCTGATTGCTAATCCCGTCAGGCGGCGGCGGCAACCAGGCGCCAGCCTGTGAAGACCCGGCTGGCAACCCCCTCGGGCCAGTAACGTTCCCGGTGCTCACTTGCTCGCAGGAGGCGGCATGGTAGGGCGCCGTGCTCTGATCTGGTTGCTGGGGTTGGGGGTGCCGCTCCTGGCGATCATCGTGGTTGCCGTCGTCTGGGGTGCTGACCTGCTGATACCGCTGGTGGAGTCGCGCGCGAGTGCCGCCCTGGGCCGTTCCGTTACCATAGCCCACCTGCATATCGTCCCCGGCCGGATCGTGCGGATTACGGCGGACGACGTGGTGGTGGGAAATCCGCCGGACTGGCAGGGCGAGCCATTTGCCAAAGTCCCCCGCCTCGTCGTCGAGGCGGATGCCTGGGAGTACATCCGGCACCGCCAACTGGTTGTTCCCGTGGTCACGCTGGATCAGCCTCTGGTCCTGGCTACGCAGACCCCTACTGGCGCGGCGAACTATAACTTGCAGCTTGCCAGTAGTGCTGGTCCAGGCGCGAAGATCGGTGTCGTGCAGATCAATGACGGTCGCGCTCAGGTCCGGCTGGCCAAGCTGCAAGCCAATGTCGATCTGGCCATCGCGACCCGCCAGAACGGCAATCAGTCACAGCTCGAAATCGAAGCGCACGGCACGTATGCGGGGCAGCCGATCACCGGTCGCCTTGTTGGCGGCGCGATATTGTCGCTGCGTGATCCTACGAATCCATGGCCCGTGGATCTGAGCCTGCAGAACGGTACGACCAAAGTAAGGCTGGTGGGCACGCTCACCGATCCGGTGGCACTGAAAGGTGCCGACTTGAAGCTGCAGTTCGCCGGCCCCGACATGTCGCAATTGCAGAAGCTCGTCGGCCTGCCGATACCGCAGACGCCAAATTACCAGCTCACGGGACAGCTCGACTTCGCCGATGGCCGTGTGCAGTTCAAGAACTTCAATGGCCGGATGGGCAACAGCGATCTGTCAGGCACGATTGATGTTGATCCAGGCAAGGAACGGCCGGAGGTCGTCGCCAATCTGATGTCGCGGGCCGTGGACCTGGCCGATCTGGGCGGCTTCATCGGCACAACGCCTGGGCGAGTTGGGACACAAGGACAGTCATCTACCGAACGTGCTCAGGTCGCGAATGCCGAAGCCAGTCTAAGGCTGCTGCCCGACACGCCGATGAGTATTCCGAAGCTGCACTGGGCCGATGTTCATCTGCAGTATCGCGGCCAACACATCCAAGGAAGGTCGGTGCCACTGGATCAGCTCGCCGTCGCGCTCGACATCGTCAATGGCCAGGTCACGCTCCATCCGATTAGCTTTGCCGTCGGCACCGGGCGCATCAAGGCCAACATTGCGCTGACCCCGGAGCAGAATGCAGCGCACGCGAAGGCTGATCTGGATTTTCAGCAAGTCGATGTATCGCGTCTCATGGCTGCAACGCACGTGTTTGAGGGCGCCGGGACCGTCAGCGGTACCGGAAACATCGACGCCACCGGCAACTCGATCGCGCAGATGCTCGGTAATGGGAATGGCGGTGTGCGCCTTGGCATGGTCGGCGGCGATCTGAGTGCACTGCTGGTCAATCTGTCGGGCCTCGAGTTCGGCAACGCGCTGCTATCTGCTCTCGGCATGCCGAAGCGCGCACCGGTTGAATGCTTCATTGCGGATTTTGCGCTTCAGCAAGGCGTGCTGAAGGTTCAGGCCTTTGTCCTCGACACAACCGAAGCCATCGTCCTTGCCGGCGGATATGTCGATCTCAGGGACGAGACATTGCACCTGCAATTGCGAACTGAGGCGAAGCACTTCAGCATTGGTTCGCTTCCGGCACCGATCAACGTCGGCGGGACGCTGAAGAGGCCGGCGATCATGCCTGGCGCGGAGCTGGCCGTGCGTGGCGGCCTTGCCGCCGGTCTTGGCGTCGCGTTCCCGCCGCTGGCGTTGCTGCCAACGATTCAATTCGGGGTTGGTGACGACCACCGCTGCGACGATCTGCTGGCACGAGCGAAGCAGCAGGCAGGCGGCCAACGCCTGCCACCGCCGAACCGACAGACCGCGCGGTAACTGAGCAGGGCGCTGTCGACGTTCAGACCTGGATAATGTTGTTGTTCGCTCTCACCCAGACCTCGGTTGTCGGGCCCCCGTCGCGTGCTTCGATTGTGGTGACAGTGTTGCGCTGCCCGCCAGTCATGTTGGCATCCATGTGAAACTGGACGGTCCCAAGCGCGACGTTCGTCTGGTTGTTGAACAACAGATTGTAGTTTGCGTTGCCGCCAATGTGGATGTGATTGATGGCGCGATTGTTAGGCGACGTTCTGCCGCCAGCAGTTCCATTGAACACCATACGAAGTGCTCCGGCCAGGGCCGCATCGTTGACGACTATTTCTGCAAGGCCCGCGGTCGCAGCCTGGCCGGTGGCGGTTTCCTCAGCCTGCGCGGGCGCAACCGGCGGAGCCAAGGTGACCCCAACCAGAGCCAGCGCCCACCTGATGTTATCGTCAGTCAGCCTGTTTCGGGGCACTCCTGCGTCCAGGAGAGCCTGTCTGCCTGCTGCTCTCGCCGTATCGGGATGATACGCTTGGCCATTCTGGACACGCAGTTCCATCCGGTACAGCGCGGACGAAGCCTTCTCGTTCCCGTTTCGGGCGGCATCAGGCTGGTTGCGAATTGTGTCTTGCTGTGCGGCAGTGAGAGTGACCGGCACGTTTGCCCCCGGGCTTCTGTATGGACCAGCCCGACTCTAACGGGAGCCGATTTTTGGCGCTATTCACGGATGGTGTACTCGCGGGATGATGGCTACCCGCCGCCTAACCAGCCAGCCCCGCCTGGCCCATACCGGCCGACGTAACCGGGATATGTGGGATTGGGTTTCACTGTGGCGGAACATGCCGCGAGGAGGAATGCGACAGCGAGGATCATGTGCTTGAAATGCGCTGTGATCATCTCGGTCTGTTTCACGTTCGCGTCGGAGAAGGTGCCACGGCTATTGCGCCAACTCGACAATCTTCCATTCGCCGTCGGGCAGTCTGCACCAATTTACCACATAATGATCCGGGGACTTGACGAGTTCTTCAAAGCGGATCGTGTAGTCAAGGAGGCGGCAAGGCATTCCATGCTCCTCAGAGGTGCGAACCACCCGCACCACGCCAGCGTGATGCGATTCGGGGTTTTGCCATACTGCGGCGGCATTGTCCGATGCCTGCTGCAAGACCTTCTCGGACGCAGCGCCCATACGTTCGATATCCTCGCGAGTCAGGCCCGGCCATGTCAGACCAAGCAATGGCGGCGGTGCGGCTACGGCGTGCGGCATGATCAGCAAGAGCACAATTGCGATGGTGCGCGCCCGGAGCAGGCAACGGCCGAATGAACCCATGGTGTACACCTGCAACGTCCTGGCCCGAGCGTGGGGCCACTCTCAATGGAGCCGGCTGACGCCAGTCGCGTGCCTAGCAAACCTGATCATCCCTCGCGTTGACCGTCGTCAATTCGCACCGGCTGCCAACTTTGTCAGGATCGGTGCAGAGGAGCCGCAGATGAGGAGGGCCACACACCGTGGCCCTCCTCGGTTCGATCTTCAGAGTTTGGTTGACGCGCGAGCCAGTAGATTCCAGTCGCCGTTTTGCTTTTGCCAGATCATGAGGATGTGCAGGTTGGTGGAGCTTTGCTTGCCTTCTGGAATCGTCTCGCTCTGCGCGACCCAATGGAACCGCACGATCGCGGTATCACCCACCACCCGGATCCAAGGATCCTTGTATTCCAGCGACAGGAATTTCGACTTGTCAGAGGTGGCGTTCTTGATGAACGTCGGCTTGTCTTCAACATGCGCGTCAGAGTGGCTGTAGCTCAGTTCTTCCGCACAAAGCCCGCCGAGTGCTCTTGCGTCATGAGCAAACTGAGCAGCCCGAAACGCTTCGAGTCGTTTCGCCACAGCCTCTTCATCGGGGGATATCGCTTTTGCCTGCCCCGCTTCCAACAGACCAACGGCGACCAGTCCGAGAACCGGCCAGTGTCCGGTCAGATGACGCCGGCTGATGTTCATGATGTTCCCTCCATTTGTGGTTTATTTCGTTGGGCCGAATACGGCGAGCTTACACAACACCCAAGTCGCGCACTACCTCCGCCCGGCGTGTCCCAGCCGCCTGGCTGATGGGTCGCCTTGCCATGGTGAGGCCGGACCATTGCCGGATCGGCCGGTACACTGGAAGATGAAGCGCATAACGAGAAGCGGGGGCGGGAGTGAAAAAGCTATCATGGTTAGCCGGATTTGCCGGCATGGCATTGTCATGGAGCGCATGGGCGACCGATCTGAAAGTCGGCGTCTCGTCTGAGGTGACGACGCTTGACCCACACTTCTTCCACCTCACTTCCAATACTGAGATCGACAAGTTGATCTACAGCGGCCTGATCACCCAGGACGCCAACCTGAAGGTCATTCCCGACCTTGCGGTGAGCTGGCGCACACTGGATGACACGCACTGGGAGTTCAAGCTGCGCGAGGGTGTGAAGTGGCATGATGGATCGCCATTCACCGCCGATGATGTGGTGTTCACCTATCAGCGCGCACGCAACGTGCCGAACAGTCCGGCAAGCTTCCTGCAATTCCTCAAGCATGTAGCGAAGACCACGGCTGTGGATGACCACACGCTGGTGATCGAGACCGATCAGCCGGATCCGATACTGCTGAACGAGATCCTCAACGTCTGGATCGTGTCACGCAAGAACGGCGAGAAGGCCACGACAGCCGACTACAATTCAGGCAAGGCGGCCATCGGTACCGGGCCGTACCGCGAAGTCGAATGGGTTCCCGGCGACCACATCACGCTGCAGCGCTTCGACGGTTATTTCGGCGCCAAGCCGGACTGGCAGCGTGTCACTTACAAACCGATCACCAATGACGCGTCGCGGGTCGCGGCACTGCTGAGCGGTGATGTCGATCTGATCAGCAACGTGCCCGGCAACGATATCGACCGGCTGAAACAGAATCCGAACGTTACCCTCGGCAAGATGGAGAGCAATCGCTGCTACTTCTGGACCATCGACGTCGATCGTGATGCTTCTCCGCAGATCACCGACATGGATGGCAAGCCGCTGAACAAGAACCCGTTGAAGGACGTGCGCGTCCGCCGCGCTCTGTCGATGGCCATCGATCGTTCGGCGCTGGTGAGCAAAGTGATGCAAGGTCAGGCCGTGCAGGCAGCACAGTTCAATCCGCAAGGCACGCCCGGTACCAGTGCGAAGCTGCAACCGACGGCGTACGATCTGGAAGGTGCCAAGAAGCTGCTGGCCGAGGCCGGCTGGGCACAAGGCTTCGGTGTGGTGGTGAACTCGACCAATGACCGCTATCCGAATGACGGCCAGGTCAATCAGGCGGTAGCCCAGATGTGGACGAAACTCGGCTTGAAGGCGACGGTGAACACGCTGCCAAAAGCTATGTACTTTCCACGCGTCGTCAAGCTGGAGTTCAGCGTGCTGCTCAGCGGAAACTCCACCGATACCGGCGAGCCGCTATCTCAGTTGCAGTATCTCCTTGGCACCTATGATCCGGTAAAGGGCTATGGCGCCGGTAATTATGGCCGCTACTCCGACCCGAAGTTCGACGCGATCATCGACCAGGCCTCGAAGACCTTGGATGACGCCAAGCGCAATGCGCTGCTGGCCCAAGCGTATGAGTACGCGATAGGCGAGCAGGTCGCCGTGATACCGATGCTGTTCCCGATCACCACTTGGGCGATGCGCAAGAGCGTCAGCTACGGCGGCTTCCCGCAGGAAGCAACGGTGGCATCGCTGGCGCATGAGGTGAAGTGATGCAGGCGCTGTGCGATGCGGTGGATGGCGCGTCGCTGATGCGCCATATCGGCGCCTTCGCGCGCTGGGAGAAGCTGTCCGGTTCGCCGGGCGAGGCGGAAAGCCTACGCTACATCCGCGGTGAGCTGGATGCGCTTGGCTTCAGGACGAAGGTGCTGACCCACGACGCCTATATCAGTCTGCCGGGGCACTCTCTGGTGCAGGTAGACAACCAGACGCTGCGCAGCATCACCCACTCTTTCTCACGTTCCTCGGATGGCGTGCGCGGCGAGTTGGTGCATGTGGGTTCGGGCAGTGACGCGGACTTCGCCAGTCGTGACCTGCGTGGCTGCATCGTGCTGGTGGATGGCATTGCCACACCGCCGGTTTCCCGTCGTGCGTCGCTGGCTGGCGCGGTAGGACAGTTGCACATCAGCCCGCACGAGCACCTGCACGAAATGTGCATTTCCCCGGTCTGGGGCAATCCGGATGACCGGACGGTGGGCGAGCTGCCCACTACGGTCGTTTGCAGTGTCTTGCTTTCCGACGGCGTGCCATTGCGCGAAAGGCTGGCGCGTGGCGAGCGGCCGTCGGTGATGCTGCAGGCGGAAGTCGATACCAGATGGCGCAAGACGCCAATCCTGGTTGCCGAAATGGGAACAGAGAACGACACACCGTTCGTGTTGTTCTCCGGCCATCATGACACCTGGTATTACGGGGTGATGGACAATGGCAGCGCCAATGCCACGATGCTGGAAGTGGCCCGGTTGTGCGCACCCCGGCGGGATCAGTGGCAGCGAGGGTTACGACTCTGTTTCTGGTCCGGCCACTCGCACGGCCGGTATTCGGGTTCCACGTGGTATGTCGATGAACACTGGGACGAGCTGGATCGTCGCTGCGCCGTGCATATCAACGTCGACTCTACAGGTGCTGAAGGTGCGGACATTCTGGAGAATGTCGGATCCATGCCGGAACTGCGCGCCTTGGCAGCCGAGGCGATCGCGCAACAGGCAGGACAGCGTCTGCTTGGAAAGCGCATGAGCCGCGGCGCTGACCAGTCATTCAACGGAGTCGGGCTTCCGGCATTGTTTGGCGACCTGAGCGAGCCAGCGCCGACGCCCGTGGGGGCCCATTGCTGGTGGTGGCATACCCCACACGACCTGGCTGAGCACATCAGCGAAAAGAACCTTGTGCGCGACACGAAGATTTACGTGCATGCGGTGTGGCGGTTGCTGAGCGAGAAGCTGTTGCCGTTTGATTATGCCACCTACGCACGCGATCTGCTCGCCGAGTTGGAGAAGCTAGAAGCGGAACTGGGCGACCGCTTGTCGCTGGGTAGTTTGGTGGGTGCGGCGGCTGAACTTCAGGCGAATGCTACGCGGCTGGTCGCAGGCGGACGCGATGCGGTCAGCGTTAACCGGGCGCTGATGCGGATGTCGCGGGCGCTGGTGCCGATGAACTACACGTCTGGCGACCGGTTTGCACACGATCCGGCTCTGCCGCTGCCTGCGTGGCCAACGCTGCGGCCGCTGCGGGAATTTGCCGGTACGGCGCCTGGCTCCGACGAGGCCCGCTTTCGCGCTGTCGGTGCGGTGCGCGCCAGGAACCGGATGGCCCACGCATTGCGGCAGGCGAACGAGGCCGCAGTTGATCCGCCATAGCCCGCCTGATTGGCCGGAGCGGCGGGCCGCGTGCCTAGACTTCTCGGCAAAGCAGCTGTCTGAGGGTCTCCGGCGAGGCTATTGGGTAGGCGCCAGCCAATACTGTCAGGTCCGCGTCACCAGTTACCAACCAGTCGGCATGGCTGGCGACGGCGAGGTGCAGGAAGACTGCGTCGTCGCGGTCTCGGCACGCTGCCGGTAAGCTTGGCAGAGTTCAGGCCGAGAGATTTCCAGAACGCGCTTAGGCAGGGTGAGTTGGTTTTTCGCTGTCAGTTTGGCAAGCATGGCCAGGACGTAAGGCGAAGGCTGCGAGCGGTTCGACGGCTCTAGGTTACGGCGCTATCCGGTAAGGCGCTGAGATGCGGCACGAATTTGGTCGGAGCGGCGGGATTTGAACCCACGACCCCCAGTCCCCCAGACTGATGCGCTACCAGGCTGCGCTACGCTCCGACCATGGGGAGCTCGGTTTATCAGCCGCACTCAGCCCTCGCAACGTCAGGGCAGCAGCGCCCGGAGTTCCTCCAGCTCTCGCAACGTCTCGGCTAACAAGGCCCGCAGGCGCTCAACCTCCGGATCGGCCTTCGGCCGCACATTGACGCGGGCTGATTGAGCAGGTGCCGGCGGGGCCAAGCCCGGCATCGGCAGTTCGGGTTCCAGCGCCGGTCCCGCCGCGCGCTCCGCTTCCGCCTCTTCCTGTTCCTCGGCGGGAGCCGGTGGAATGTCGTCGGACAACTTGCCGCCACCCTCGCGCAGCAGCCGCTGCACGCCCTTGATGGTATATCCCTGAATGTACAGAAGATCCGAAATCCGACGCAGCAGAGCAATATCGTCCGGCCGATAATAGCGCCGACCGCCACCGCGCTTCAGCGGCTTCACCTGTGGGAACTTGGTCTCCCAGAACCTCAGAACATGCTGCGGGATGTGCAGTTCATCCGCTACCTCACTGATAGTGCGGAAGGCGTTCGGTGCCTTCTTGGGGCGCGCTCGACCGACGGGCGGCGCAGTTGTGTCATCCACCGGGTCGTTCATTCTTCGTCGTCCGCGCCGGGCGCGGTCCCGTTGACCCGAGCCTTCAGCACATGGCTCGGGCGGAACACCAGGACTCGACGTGGCATGATCGGGACTTCCTGCCCGGTTTTCGGGTTCCGTCCCACGCGGCGGCCCTTCTGACGCACAGAGAAGGTTCCGAACCCGCTGATCTTAACTGATTCTCCGGACTCCAAAGCCGCCGACAGCCGCTCTAGCACCGTCTCCAGAAGATCGGCAGATTCGTTGCGCGACAGGCCAACCTGCGTATAGATCGTCTCGGCCAGATGCGCGCGCGTGACGGTCTGCATTCGTCAAACGCTAGGCAGGCGGGACGCGGCAGTCAAGCAATCTGTGAGGCAAAATCGAGAAGGATCAGCAGGTTGCGGGCAACCGCCCGCATTGACCTGAAGAGTTACATGCGGACGAGCGCGGAGCCCCAGGTCAGCCCGCCGCCCAATGCCTCCATCAGCACGAGGTCGCCCTTGCGGATCCGGCCGTCGCGGCAGGCCTCTGCGAGTGCGAGTGGCACGGACGCTGCCGATGTGTTGGCGTGCCGATCGACCGTGATCACCACCCGCTCTGGCGGCAGACCAAGCTTCCGCCCCATCGCGTCAATGATCCGCAAATTGGCTTGGTGCGGGACCAGCCAATCGATGTCGCGGCGCTCCAGCCCGTTGGTGGCGAGGGCCTCATCCACCGCCTCGGCCAGCCGAACCACCGCGTGGCGGAAGACCTCCCGTCCATTCATCACCAGATATCCGGGCTTGTCGTGGCGGCCCACCGCTCCATCGACGTACAGGATATCCCCCAAACTCCCCTGCGCGTGCAGATGAGTAGAGAGGATGCCGCGATCCATCCGGCCGCTGCCTTCGCCCGCGCGCAGGAACACCGCGCCGGCGCCATCGCCAAACAGCACGCACGTGCCGCGGTCCTGCCAGTTCAGGATGCGTGAATAGACCTCGCTGCCGATCACCAGTGCGCCGCGTGCCTGGCCGCCGCGGATCATCGCATCGGCGACCGACAGCGCATAGACGAAGCCGGCACAGGCGGCAGCGAGATCGAAGCCAAAGCCACGCGTCACGCCCAATGCTGCCTGGACACGCAGGGCTGTGGCAGGAAAGGCTTGATCGGGCGTGCTCGTGGCAAGAATGATCGCGTCCACCTCACCGGGCTCGGCGCCTGCATCCGCGAGTGCCGCTCGCGCCGCCGCCGTTCCCATGAACGCGGCCGTCTCGTGGGGTCCCGCAATGTAGCGCTGCCGTATGCCAGTGCGCTCGCGGATCCACTCGTCCGACGTATCGACGGTGCGCGCGAGTTCATCGTTGCTGAGCACGCGCTCGGGCAAATAGGCGCCGACACCGGCGAGAATGGAGCGAGTGGTCATCGTCTTCCTATGGTGCAGTGGCCAGGCGGGTGCCGTTGCCGCCTTCCTTGTCCTGCACCCCGTTTCTGGGAGCCAGCGCCATCAATCCTGCGATTCGCGTCAAGTCCTCGCGAATGTGGTCGTTGAAGCGATGCACGACCATGTCCATCGCAACGTCCATCGCATGGGCAAATCCTTCGGCGTCCGTACCGCCATGCGACTTCACTACCACGCCGTTCAAACCCAGCATCACAGCGCCGTTGTAGCGACGCGGATCAAGCCACTCGCGCAGCCGCTCCAACGATGGGCGAAGCAGCAGGTAGGCGATCTTCGCGGTGAGGCTGCTGCGAAACACCTGCCGCAGCAGATCGCCTATAAGCTTGAGCGCGCCCTCTCCGGTCTTCAGCGCGACGTTGCCGGTGAAGCCATCGGTAACCACGACATCCGTTGTACCCGCGGTAATGTCATGTCCTTCGACGAAACCGACGAATTGTGGGGCGATATGACTGGCTCGCAGGGTCTCGGCTGCCAGGCGCAGCGTATCGTCGCCTTTCAGTTCCTCGGATCCGACATTCAGCAAGCCGATTGAAGGGGCGGTCAAACCGAGCACAGTGCGCGCGAACACGTCGCCCATGACGGCAAACTCGACGAGGTTGCGGGCGTCGCACTGAACATTCGCGCCGAGATCGAGCAGCACGACGTCGCCGCGCGCCGAAGGCCCAATGGCTGCCATCGCCGGCCGATCGATGCCGGGCAAGGTCTTGATGACGATCTTTGCGAGCGCCAGCAGTGCGCCGGTGTTGCCAGCGGTAACCACACCTGACGCTTCGCCTCCGGCGACGGCGTCTATCGCAACACGCATCGAGGAACCACGCAGGCGTAGTGCAGCAGTTGGCTTGATATCGTTGCCGATCACGTCCGGCGCATGCCGGATTGCGCACGCGGCAGCGGCCCGGCGCTGGGTTTGCAGCAGTGGGTTGAGTTTGTTCTCATCACCGACCAGGAGGAATTTCGCGCCGGGATGTCGTTCTGCGGCAATCTCCAGACCTTCCACCACCATGCGGGGCGCGTGATCGCCCCCCATGGCATCGATCGCCAGCGTGTAGGTCGCGGTCAATGGAAACAGACCACGCCCGGTCTCGGCGTCAGGCGCGGACCGCGCCCTTCAGCGCACTCCCGGCGGGGACAACTTCCCGCCCGTCGTAGAAGCCGCAATGGCTACAGACGTGGTGCGGCCGCTTCAGTTCGCCGCAGTTTGGGCACTCGGCATGCGCTTCGCGGTTGAGTGCCTCGTGGCTGCGCCGCATTCCGCGGCGGGAAGGCGACGTCTTTCGCTTGGGAACGGCCATGGGACTGCGCCCCTCCGGTCTGGGTGACGCCCTGCGGCCCGGCTACGGGAGAAGGGGACGGTCACAAAGTGTCAACAATGCAAGCCGCGCCGTCTAGCAGAGGGTCAAATCGGTCGCAAGGGAGAGGACGGTTACTTCATCGTGCCGCCGGTTCAGCGGCAGGCGCGACGTTGGCCGGAACACCCCCGAGGGCCGCGCATGCCGACATCACCGCCGGATGGACCAGGAGCGCGTCCTCCTGGGCGACAGTGGCGTCACCCGAGCCGAGGTCGGCAACAATGGGCTGGGCAATCGGCACCAGCACGCCGTCGATGTTGCAGGCAATCGCCAACGCCTGCTGCTGGGCTGCCGGGTCGCTGCAAGCCGCCAGCCAGGCCAGCAGCAGCAGTGCGGTCAATGTGGACTGTTGCATGGACGGTCAGCCGGTCGGTGGCGTCGCGATGGAGACATTCGGGTCGGCGGCAAGCAGTCCACCGAACCGCGCCTCGACCATTTTCCTGACATGGTCGGGCGTAATGCCAAGCGCTGCGAGCGCGTCGGGGGCAGAAGCGATCACATGCTGGACGCCCCTGGCCAGCGCAGTATCCCGTGTGGCCACGTCACGATAGCTGGCGCCATTGGTCGCGATGTAGCCATATGCCGCCTTCGCGCCGGCCTCGGCCGCCGACTGGATCGCGGCGGCCTGGTTCGCGGTAAGGCTGACGTGCAGATAGCGGCGCACGAGCGGTGCCAGATAAGGAATGGCCGCGCTCAACGCCGCCAGCGCAAGCGCGGCCAGCGCCTGCACCAGTGGTGTCAGGTCGATGCTCATGAAAGCTCCGGGGATTGGGAAAGCGGGCAGAGTACGCCCGTTGACAACCGCAAGTTAGGAGAAATGACTTTTGTTGTCAAGAAAGATCACAATCCCTGTCATTGCGAGGCCCGCAAGGGCTGAAGCAATCCCCTGCG
>CAYRTL010000091.1:7058-21090 GCA_964427005.1 uncultured Acetobacteraceae bacterium | reverse complement strand
GGGCTTGGCCCCGGCATCCACATCTCTGGTGCCGCAAGGAAACATGTGGACAGCGGGAGTTCACCCGCCATGACGATACAATCGACGTCAGCCGCCGGAGGGAGGCGGTGGTGAAAACCACGGTACGTTAATGCCCTGACAGTCGATTTTGGGTCCCTTGATGTTGGCGACGAGCCAGCCATCCTGCCTCACCGCTCCCGTGATTGTAGCGGTCCGACCCTGACCACCAACCTCCTTCGCAGTCATCTGGAAGGTTCTGGCCTGCATATTGACGGCGCCCGAGGCCTGCGCCATCGCCTTCATGTCATCCCAGGCGATCATGCCGTTGAGCGTGTTGTTCGGCCCTACGACTACGTGCCAATCGAGGGCCGGGCATCCAGCCTGAGCCTTGGAATGGAACGTATAAACGCGGCCCTCTGGGAGACCTTGCGCTGATGCCACGCCAGTGACGGCTGTGATGGCAAGCGCACTGGCGGCAACCAACTTCCGCACATTCATGTTCAGTCCCTTCATGTTGGATACGAAAGGCTGCGGCTGCGACACGGAAAGACGACGTCCTCACGACATCGTCTTGCCGCCTTCGGTTGGTGCCATGCCGTGGCTTCGCCACACTATCCACTTTCGGCATACGCATGTGGTGCCGGCTCAGAAGTTCACCACGTTGCCGATGAGGAAGCCCTGGCCTTTGATGTTGTTGTTCACTGCCGATCCGGTTGAACCTGAGTTCAGGTCAACCCCGCCCTGCTGGATGTCGTTCCATATATATTCAGCGAAGACCTGATAGCCTGGTGCAACGGAGTAACTGGTGCCAACGTCGATGCCGCGGCCACGCCTCTGGCTCAGGCCGGACATCTGGGCACTGCCCTGGTACCAGCCGATCTCACCGGCAACGCCCACTGTCCACGGACCAATCACGTATTTTGCACCAAGCAGGTAGGCCAATGTACCAACGCCACCCTTCGGCGCCAGCGCCAACGTCCCGTTCACGCGTCCACCGATGATGTTCCCCCCGACGGTGACGCCGCCGTAAGTCACCGCAAGGCCGGCATTGCCAAAGCTCAGCCCATCGTACTGGCCGGTATATTTACTGCCGGGCAATGCAGAGATGCCAAGGGCCGAAGCACCTGCAGGCGTGCTGGCGGCAGCACCAGTATAGTTTGCGTGGCCGCTGAATTCGTAGGCCACGTAGGCAAGCACGCCGACATCGCCTAATGTGCCCTGATATCGGACGCCGACCGCGGTCTGATTGAGGATGCGCGAGCCATCCAGCGATCCGGGCCCGGATGACAGGCTCGGGCATCCGGAATTGGCCACGGTGCAGCCGAGACCGGTGCCTGTCCCCGCACCTGTGATGGAGGCGTTCAGCGCGTTGTTCGACCCGGTCATCCCGAAGCCGTTGGACGTATTTGGCGCGTATTGAATGCCGAAATCGAAACCTGCGAACTGCGGCGACAAATATACAAGCTTGGTGTTGCCATACTCGTTGCCACCCTGAGATGCGAACCAGAACGGTGGCACGACGTTCTGCGGCCAGTTCTGCAGATCGCCACCATTGAGGTTGCTGGTCGGCAGAAACTGGAACGTTGTCACGTTATTGTCGAAGATGCCGATGATGCCGTCCGCCTGGCCGGCACGCAGGATGCCCCAGTTTTCGCCTGCGACGTAGGTGAACGCGCGACGCACGTACAATGTGTTCAATGACGAGTAACCCGACGCGCCGGAGCTGCCATTATTGCTGATCTGGCCAGTGAAATTCTGCCTCACCTCGATCGCTGCGCCGTAACGCAGACCGTTCGTAGCCATGCCGTCGGCGCCAAAGTACAGGCGGGCATAGCTGGACAGGTTCTGCGGCTGGAGCTTGACCACACCAGTGCCGTTGTTGCCGAGCGTGGCGCCGAGAGAGCCGGCGGCAGGGTCGGTGGCGAACCGCTGATCCGCGCTCGACCACAGTCCCATGAATTGCACGACCACTCGGCCATTAATGTGGACCACGATTGTGCCGGGCATCGGGTTGGCAAGCGATCCCTTCAGCATCGTCGCCTGGTAGTTATTGTTGCTGTTGACGTATGCGGTTGGGTTGACCAGCGGATACGCGACTTGCCCTTGAGTCGGTGCACCGACAGGCGGAGCCGGCGCCTGTGCCCGGGCTGGGCCGATGCCGCCAGCGGTTGCCAACGCCACGCTCGCCAGCAGAAGCTTACGCATCTTGCCCTCACAGTCACATTTTGCGGCACGATAGTCACCGAGGCCGCTCTTTGTCGGTCCGGGTACGCCGATAGTTACGGGGGTGACTATCCGAAAGCGGCAAATGAAGCCGTATGATCAATCAGCGACATCTTGCCGGAACTGGATAGCCGGTTCGCACAGGCACCTGCACCTTGGTCGCCGGACATGGGTGCCGGAAGGATGCAGAGCAGCGTCACCTCGGCCTTCAGCGAACCAGAAAGCTTCCGGCTCGCCATGCGGCCCGAGGGGACTGTCCGCTTCATCGTGACGCGACGCGGTCGTTTTCGTGCGCAATTGATCCAGGTCGCGCTCGATCGGCTTCGCCTTTCGGCCGTCGATGAGAGTCTCTCTCGCATTGCCTTCGTTCAGATCCCGAAGGACCGGGTCTTGATCTCATTGTCGTTCGGTAGCGCTGCCCCGATCTGGGGCGGGGTCAGTGCGCAGCCGAATGAGCTGCTAACCCTCGGATCTGGCATGAGTGTCCACGCCCGAACCGAAGGCGCCTGCCATTGGGGTGCCATCTGGTTCCCAACCAGGGACCTGGCCCGCTACAGCCGAGCTTTGACTGGCAAATCGTTGTATGTCCCTGAAAACATGTGCCGGTGGCGACCTGCAAGCGCGGCGATGCGCCTGTTGTCTGATATGCACCGTGACACCATGGCGACCGCCCGCAGCTGCCCACAGACGTTCACGGTTGCTGCGGCCACACATGGGCTCGAACAGCAATTCATTCACGCGTTGATTGAATGCCTATCAGATGGGCCGGTGACAGATGACATCGCAATGCGCCGCCGGCGGCAGCAACTGATCGCGCGGCTTGACGAGCTTCTAACGATAGAAACACCAGCCGAGATGAGCGTCCCTGCCCTCTGCCGTGCACTGGATGTTTCCGACCGATTTCTGCGTCGATGCTGCCATGAGCAACTTGGCATGAGCCCCACGAACTACCTCAGGCTTCGCAGGCTGCAATCGGTGCATGATGTGTTGGGCCACGGGGCTCCTGATGTCGTGCAGGTCTCGAGAACCGCCCAAAGCCATGGCTTTCGCAACCATGCTCGGTTTGTTGTGGCCTATCGCGATCTGTTCGGCGAATCGCCATCGGCGACGCTGCGACAGGGGCCGCATCGGCGCGTCCCTGCGCTCGTGACCCGGCGACGAGCAAGGCCACTGATACGTAAAGAAAGCGATTGAGATAGATCAATGCCGCGGTTAAGAATTTCTCTACAGACGGTTAGCAACGCGACCCAATCAGGGGACATCTCCGTTGCCGCTGAGCGCTGTGCGAACCTATTTGGAGCCGGGCCAGGCGGAAGCAGCCTATGCTGCCATATGTGTCCAGCTCACGCCGACCGGGCGCACGCCGTTCAAGACCCGCGTGGTTCGGGTGGAGTTGGAAAGCCTCTGGCTGCAACAGGTGCACGAGACTGCGCCACGCATCAAGCACGCAACGCAGACGCAAGCGCGGGCGTTCTTCAAGTTCCTTACGCGTCCCGGACAAGAGCTCATCGCGCAAGGCGCACTATTGCCGTATCGCGGGATTATCCGTCACAGCCAAGGCCACAGCTACTACGAGCGGACTCCGGACGAGGCGCACTGGGCCGCCATGTCGCTGCCCGTGGAGGCACTGGTCGCCGCAGGCAGCTCGGTTGGCGGTTGCGATCTCACGCCACCGCGCAGCCCAATCATCGTCACTCCTCCAGTAAGTGCCATGACGAGGCTGCGGCAACTCCACGCAGAAGCCACCCGACTGGCGGAACAATCGCCCCATGTGCTGGCTATGGCGGAAGTTGCACGGGCCCTGGAACAGTCACTCATGGAGTCACTGATCGGCTGTCTCAGCCACTCAGACATGAACGAAGCCAGTTGGGCGCAACGCTGTCACGAAACCATCATGCGCCGGTTTCACCAGTTGCTCGAAGACAATCCTTATCGTCCCATTTACGTCCCCGAAATTTGCGAAGCGATCAGGGTCCCAGAACGAACGCTGCGGCTTTGCTGCCAGGAGCAGTTGGGGATAAGCCCCAAGCAGTACCTTCAATTGCGGCGCTTGCATCTGGCCCGCCGGGCCCTCACTCTGAACACCGCCGTCGACACCACGGTAACAGAGGTCGCGACAATGTTCGGCTTCTGGCACTTTGGCAGATTTGCCGGCGCCTATCAGGCGATCTTCGGCGAGGCGCCGTCTGTCACGCTTCACAGGCTGCCAGACTGACCAGGTCCGGCGGCCCACAAGAAACAAACGGGGAAAACTGATGCGCGCTTCGATACAGGCTGTTGTTATGCTTGGCCTGCTGGCCACAGCATCCCCCGTTGCAGCGCAGCAACCCACCGCCATTCCCGTCGGCACAGTTGCCGCGGCATTACAGCCCATCACCAAGGCGACCGAGTTCGTCGGGCGCGTCGAGGCGATCGGGCGCGTGGAGGTTCGCGCACGCATCACCGGCTTCCTTGAAGCGGTGCTGTTCAAGGAAGGCGATGTCGTCAAGGAGGGCGACGTGCTGTACCGGATCGAGCCGGAGACGTTCCAGGCAGCCGTGCAGCAGGCACAGGGTGCCCTCTTGCAGGCGCAAGGTACCCTTGCCAACGCCACTGCCCAGCTTTCGCGCACGCAGGAACTGGTGAAGACGGACACCGAATCGCGCGCACTGCTCGATCAGCGCACAGCCGCCCAGAAGAGTGCGCAGGGCGCGTTGATCATCGCTGATGCCAACCTGAAGACTGCCAACGTTAATCTTGGCTATACCGAGATCACCGCGCCCATCACCGGCGAAATCGGCCGCACCAATGTAACGAAGGGCAATGTCGTCAGTCCTGACAGCGGCCCACTCACGGTCATTGTCAGCCGAGACCCGATGTACGTCACGTTCCCTGTCAGCCAGCGCATCTTCCTGAATCTCCAAGATCAACAGGCACGCAAGGCCAAGGAACAGGAGCTGAAGGTCAGCCTCCGCTTCTCCAATGGCACGACATACGATCAGACAGGCACGATCAACTTCGTTGACGTGCAGGTGGATCGCGCCACCGACACCGTGCTGGTACGGGCGACTGTGCCCAATCCCAATGGCACGCTGATCGCCGGGCAACTCGTCACTGTCTCGGTCGCCGGCGACAAGCCCGAGGAAAAGGTGCTGATTCCGCAATCCGCCCTCATCGTCGATCAGCAGGGTCCCTACGTGTTCCTGGTGATTGATGGCAAGGCGGCGATCCGGCGAGTGAAGCTTGGCGGCGAGTCCGGCCCCAACGCGATCGTCGATGATGGCCTGAAGGGGGGCGAACAGGTGGTGGTGCAAGGAATGGAGACCTTGCGCGCTGGGACGCCAGTCATCGCCAGCCCAGCACCGGCGTCGCAGAGTCAGGGCTGAGCCATGTTCTCCGCCATCTTCATCGAGCGGCCGCGGCTCGCGACCGTGATCGCGATCGTGACGACAATAGCGGGGCTGCTATCGCTGCTGGTAATCCCGATCGCACAATACCCCGACATCGTGCCCCCACAGGTGTCGGTCACGACAACCTATCCAGGTGCCTCTGCCGGCATCGTCGACGCGACGATCGCTCAGCCGATCGAAAGCCAGGTCATCGGCGTCGACAAGATGATCTACATGAAGAGTGTCAGCGGCAACGATGGCAGCTATTCGCTGAAAGTGTCGTTCGAACTCGGTACCGACCCGGACATCGATACCGTCAACGTCAACAACCGCGTTCAGGTCGCCTTGTCCAAGCTGCCGCAGGATGTGCAGAAGCAGGGCGTGACGGTGAAGAAGCAGTCGTCTGCGCTCCTTGGGGTGATTGCGCTCTATTCGCCGAAGCAGACGCACGACGAACTGTTCATCTCCAATTATGCGACGATCAACCTGCTCGATCAGATCAAGAGTTCGCCGGGCGTCGGCGACGCCTCTTTGTTCGGCCCGCAGGACTACTCAATGCGTGCCTGGGTGCGCACCGATCAGTTGACCGGGCTCAACCTGACGACGGCCGACGTCATCAATGCCATTCAGAAGCAGAACGTGCAGGCAGCAGTGGGGCGGCTGGGTGCACGACCGGCCTCCAACGAACAGCAGCTGCAACTCAACGTCCAGACCAAGGGACGCCTGACGACGGCAGCCGAGTTCGCCCAGATCGTGATCCGCACGAACCCGGACGGGTCCATCCTCCGTCTTGGCGACATCGCGCGACTGGAACTGGGCGCAGCCAATCTGGACCGCTCAACGCGGCTCAATGGATCTCCTGCCGCGCTGATAGCTGTCTATCAGGCACCCGGCGCCAATGCGCTCACAGCGCTTGGCGGCGTCAAACAGGTGATGGCCGACGGCGCAAAGAATTTCCCAGACGACTTGGCCTGGAAGGTCACCTATGACCCGACGACATTCGTCACCGCCACCATCCATGAGGTGCAGAAGACTCTGATCGAGGCCTTCATCCTGGTGGTTCTTGTCGTCTACCTGTTTCTCGGCAACCTGCGCGCGACACTCATTCCTACCATTGCTGTGCCGGTCAGTCTGGTCGGCGCGTTCATTGTGCTGAATGCCATCGGCTACTCCGCCAATACGGTATCCCTGCTCGCGGTCGTGCTGGCCATCGGCATCGTGGTGGACGACGCGATCGTGGTTGTCGAGGCTGTTGAGCAGGTGATGGAGCACCATCCCGAGCTGTCGCCTGGCGAAGCCACGAAGATGGCCATGGGGCAGATCTTCGCGCCGATCATCGCGATCACCCTGGTGCTGCTGTCCGTGTTCGTGCCGGTCGCATTCATCCCCGGCATTTCCGGCGAACTGTTCCGACAGTTCGCGGTCACCGTCGCCGTCTCGATGTTCCTTTCCGCCATCAATGCGCTGACGCTGTCGCCGGCCCTGTGCGCCGTGCTGTTGCGACCACATCATGGACCGAAGCGAGGACCGATCGGCGCGCTGATGCGTGGCATCGACTGGGTGCGCGATGGCTACGGCGCCATTGTCGCGCGACTTGTGCGCATCTCGATCATCGGCCTGGTAATGGTTGGCGCCGCAATGGCCGGCGTCTGGGCTTTCGGCAAGGTCACGCCCACCGGCTTCCTGCCGGAAGACGACCAGGGGGCGTTCTTTGTCGTCGTTCAGTTGCCTGACGGCGCTTCGATTGCGCGTACGTCTGATTTCGTCCGCCAGGTCGAGAACGTACTGAAGCAGGAGCCGGCGGTCGCCGACTACTCAGCGACCATAGGATTGAACTTCATCGACAACTACTCGCAGTCAAATGCCGCGTTCCTGATCGTATCGCTGAAGCCGTTCGAAGAACGCTCCGATCCGTCCCAGTCGGCGCAGGCGATGATCGCGCGGCTCGGCACAAAGTTCCGGCAAATACGTGGCGGACAGGCAGTTCCGCTGGCACCGCCGCCGATCATTGGTCTCGGCACCGGCGGTGGGTTCAGTTACGTGCTGCAGGATACTGGTGGCGGCTCGCCACAGGCATTGTCCCAGGTGCTGCGTGGTCTGCTGGTTGCCGCGAACCAGCACCCCAAGCTCAACCGCGTGTTCAGCACGTTCGCTCCTTCCACACCGTCGGTCTACCTCGATATCGATCGCGACAAGGCTCAGGTGCTGAAGGTAGACTTGTCCACGATCTTCCAGACCCTGCAAGCAACGCTGGGTGGATACTACGTCAACGACATGAACCTGTTCGGCCGCACCTGGCAGGTGCAGGTGCAAGGCGAGGCGCAGGATCGGTCGTCAATCGACGACATTTACCGGATCAACGTCCGCAATGCCGATGGTCAGATGATTCCACTGCGCAGTCTGGTTGAAGTGCGGCCGATCATCGGGCCACAGGCACTGATCCGCTACAACAACCGCACCGCGGTGACAATTCAGGGCAGTCCGGCCCCCGGCATTTCCTCCGGACAGGCACTGGCAGCGATGGAACAGGTGGCGGCGAACACCTTGCCACGGGGATATCAGGGCCTTTGGACCGACGTTTCCTTCCAGGAGAAACGTGCCGAAGGAAAGACCGAGATCATTCTCGGCTTTGCCGTACTGTTCGCGTATCTGTTCCTGGTTGCGCTGTATGAGAGTTGGACCATACCTGTTCCGGTTCTGCTGTCGGTCACAATCGGCGTTGTTGGTTCGTATGGGGCGATCGTCGCTGCCGGGCTGACACTCGATCTCTATGCGCAGATCGGCATGGTGGTGCTGATCGGATTGGCAGCGAAGAACGGCATCCTGATCGTGGAGTTCGCCAAGGAACGCCGTGCCGAGGGCATGCCACTGCTGGCCGCGGCGACGGAGGGTGCGAGGCTACGCTTCCGCCCGGTGATGATGACATCATTCGCATTCATCCTGGGCTTGCTGCCGCTGGTGATCGCCGAAGGTCCGTCGCGCCTGGCGCGGCGTGACGTTGGAACACCGGTATTTGGTGGTATGTTAACGGCATCATTCATCGGTATCTTTGCCATCCCAGCGCTCTATGTGATCTTCCAGTCGATCCGGGAACGGCTGCGTTCGTCAGCTCGGCCTCTCGAAGTGCGGACGAATGAGACAGTCACAATGGACCATCCCGCAGAATAAGGAGGTAGTCATGGGAATCAGGTACTGGCTTTCAGCCTTCGCACTATGCGCTGCGGTGCCAATCGGCACTGCACAAGCCGCGGTCACCGAGGACAACTTCCAGCTGCGCAACACCAATGATCTGGTCGAGCTATGTTCGGCAACGCCGTCGGATCCCATGTACACGGCGGCTACCAATTTCTGCCAAGGTTTCGCTGTCGGCGTATACCATGTCCTGCAAGAGGAGGATGCTGCGAGCCGGAATCACATCTTTTGCTTGCCCAACCCCGCTCCGACACGCAATGAGGCGCTCGCGAACTTCATACAGTGGGTCAAATCGGATCCGCGCCATATGGCGCACACGCCGGCCGACGAAATCGCCGAGTACCTCGCTGAGAAATACAAGTGCCCGCGTGGGCGCTGAAGGAAGGAGAAAGTCAATGAGACCTGCAATCGCTCTCCTCGTCGGCAGCCTGGCGTTGGCTGGCTGCTCGAACATGACTGAGACGCAGCAGCGCGCCACCACCGGTACGCTGATCGGCGCCGGCGGCGGTGCCGTGCTTGGCGCGATCGGCGGCAACGCCGGACTCGGCGCAGCGGCCGGTGCCGCGGCCGGCCTGGCCGGTGGGTTGATCTACGACTCGGTCAAGAAGAACGAGCAATCCGCCTATCAGCAGGGCTACTCGGCCGGGAAGAAATCTCATTGAACGCTGCTCTTATGGCCTGCAAACGTTGGCATATACGAGTTGCCGCAGTTCTCACTGCGGCGCTCGTGGCCGGCTGCGCATCGCTGACAGTGGTCGATACGACGCCGCTGCCTCAGACGAAACTTGAACCGCTTGGCGCCGAGACGATTTCTGCTGATGGTTATCGCCTGGACGCATTGTCGGCGCCTGGCGACCTTCGCGACATGCTGGTGCTGGTCGCGATGTCAGGCGGAGGCAAGCGATCTGCCGCGTTTGGCTATGGCGTGCTCAAGGGGATGCAGGAGATAGCGATACCCGGCGATCCTCGCCCATTGCTTGATCACCTGGACGGGATATCCGGCGTTTCCGGCGGGAGCTTTACCGCGGCGTACTACGGCCTTTATCGCGACAAGATGTTCGGTCAGTACGAAAAGGATTTTCTGTACTCCGATACCGAGGCCTACATATTCGGCATTTATCTGCTGCCCTGGAATTGGCTGTGGCTAACCGATCCGACTGTCGGCACCAACGACTACATGGAACGCGTGTACGACAGGACAATGTTCCATGGCGCAACGTTCAAGGATCTGCAAGAACGAGGCAGGCCGATCATCGCCATCGGAGCAACGGACATCAATTACGGCAACCCTATCCTGTTCACGCAGGAATTCTTCGACGTCATCTGCTCCGACCTGTCCCAGTTCCCGCTCTCTCGCGCCGTCGCCGCGTCGAATGGATTTCCTGGCTTATTCTCGCCTGTCACCCTCACAAACAATGTGGCGGATTGCGGTGGCCGTAAGCCCGGCTGGGAAACACGCGTGACCGACGAGCAACGGCGCGATCCGCTGTCGCGATTGGGCGCGCAGGCAAAGCTGCTCGATCGCTACCTCGACCCGAAGCGCACCCGCTATTTGCACCTGGCTGACGGTGGCGTCTCCGACAACCTTGCCCTCCGTGCAGCCGGGAGCATGATGCAGAATCTGGCGCAATCTCCGGGCGCCATTAGGCAGCGCGGCTTTGACCGGTTGCGCCGCATTCTGATGATCAGCGTCGACGGCCAAGGCGCACAGGATCCCACAGTCGCGCAACGGAAGGCGGTTGGTGGCATCTTTTCGCTCTTCGGTCTGGTGAGCGGTGCACAGATCGATCGCTACAACTTTGAGACCTTGAACACCGTTGTGTCGCAGCTTCAGGGGACTGTGCAGGCGATCAAGACGATTCGATGTGCTCGGGCCAAGGTCATCGACGGAGCGGCCTGCGACGATGTGCAGGGCGAACTGGTCCACATCTCGCTGAACAGCATGCCCGAAGGTCCGGAGAAGGCACAGCTTCTGGCAATACCAACCGGACTGACTATAGAGCCGCATGACGTCGACCTGCTGGTCGCGGCGGGTCAGGCGGCGGTTACCACGTCTCAGCCTCTGCGCCAGTTCCTCGATGATTATCCGCCTCGTCCAGTGGCCGAACCACCACGGGTACGGGGCACGCCAAAGGCTGTCGTCGTCTCACAACGGGACGGATCGTGATAGAGCGATCATGAACGGCCAGCGATCTGGCGTTCTTGTCGATAACCAGAAGTGCCTGGTCGGGGGAGCGCTCAGGACACCGCGTGCCGCGGCGATTGCCGGCATTGTATTCTCCATCCTGCTGATGGTCAGTCTTTGGCTACTGCGCGAATCGACCCCGACCGGTCCATCGAATGTCGGCGAGTGGCTGCGGACGAGCTCGGAGAAAGTGTCGATTGCGCTGAACCTGGTACCGTTCGCCGGCGTGGCGTTCATGTGGTTCCTCGGGGTCATGCGTGACCGGCTTGGAGCTCAGGAAGACAAGTTCTTCGCCACCGTCTTTCTCGGCAGCGGTCTGATGTTCCTGGGCATGATCTTTGTCGCCGCTGCGGGTGCCGCTGCGCTCGTTGCTGCCTATGCCTCGCTACCGAAGTCGCCGCTCGATACCTCCCCACTGGTGTTTCCGCGTACCTTTATCTACGACGTCATGCACATCTACGCCTTCAAGATGGCGGCGGTGTTCATGATGACCACATCCACGCTCGCCATCCGCACCTGCGTCACGGCGCGATGGATTGCGTTGCTCGGGTTTGCGGCGGCGATGTTCCTCCTCGTCGGCAGCGGCTATCTTGATTGGGCGCTGTTTGTTTTTCCTTCTTGGGTGCTTCTCGTCAGCCTCTACATTCTGATTGATAACTTGCAAAAACACCAAACCATGGTCGCTGATCAGTAGCTGATCTCGCGCACGTCATCGGCTGCCATGGCGGTTCAGTTGGCAGGGATTGTCAGTACCGGCGCCTGTGACGTCACACCGGTTTCCGCGAGCGAAAAGAACATCATCAGGAACGTGAAAATGCGCTTTGACGCATAGTCGCCGTCATCGATCCAATACCACGTGTCCCGGTAGCGCACGGCACTGAATGAACCTGCGGGTTGGGTCGACGCCGCGTGGATGCGTGCCAGTGGACGATCACGTGGATTCTGGGCCTCATCCATCCGTGTGGCGGCGGTCGTGCGTCCTTCCGCTACATGCGGGTCCGGCACATCGATGCCAGAGGCAACCTCCAGAAGGATCTCCAGCATCGAGCGTGAAAGAACAGTGATCTCCTTGTCGCTGCGCGGAAGCGCGCCGAATGTGATGGTAAGTTCACCGTTCTTGCCTGGCCTGACGCCGAGTGTGTCCCGCACGAACTCCAGGTCCTTGTCCACCGCCGGCGTTCTCCGGCCGATAAGAACCAGTATTCCAATTTCGTCGGTGCCTCGGTTCTCAAGCCGCACGCTGACTGCACTGGACAGTTGAAGCCGTCGCAGTGCGTCTAGCAACGGATAGAACTGGGGATCAGGTTCGCGACCTCGGCCAGCACCGCTGGACCTGTTGTAGATACCATTGATGGCACGCGCGGTCAGCTGAAGGATGGTGTCCGACGGATAACCCGCCTGGATCAGCTCAAAAATCGCACTCGGCGGAATTGGCCGGAGCAGACTCTTGGCGAACTTTTCTCCCGCCAGTGGTGTGTAGGTAATCGTCGGGCGATCGAGATACGTCGCGTTCCCTCCCAAGGTGACCAGATTGGAGGGGACCGTATTGGTCAGATTGGAGCTGATCTGGCCGGCCGCCGCGAGTTGACCCTGAAAGGCGTATGCACTGATGACGGACGACACGTCGAGGAAACTCGGCGCATCGCCATAACGCATACGGACGACATTCAGCAGCGTCTGCTCCTTCCAGGATTCCGCAACCGACGTGATATAGTCGACCCTATCACGCGGCACGGTACCCGGACCGATCGAAGCACACCCTGCGATCAGAGGTGCCAGGCTCAGGGCGAGCCAGCGCACAGCATGCGACACCTTGATCGGTAGCATTCCAACAAACTCCGCCGCCGAGTGGTCCCGGCAGCAGGCTCGATAGCACAACGGCCGTGGGCACAGGTTGACCTAGGTCAACGCTGATACCAATGGCCCAAACAAATGACCTGTCGACCACAGCTCCAGCGTCATGGCGTCCCTTCGCACGCCATGACGCTGGGCGCCGCCGATGAGTCAATCGTTGGTTGGGTTGGTATAAGACCCCCTGTTCAAATCGAACCGCCGCGCATACGGTTCCTCACTCTGCGCAATGGCGATCCTGGAGGAGGCAACGATGTGCCGACGCTTGCTACCACTATTACTGGTTTCCATCTGCCTGTCGCAGCCGGCTCTCGCGCAGATCAATCCATTCCGGAACAGCAGCAGAACACCGATGAGTGCGGAGGACATCAGTGCGCTCACTGAAGCGACGAACCGTCTGCTGGATCGACCGCAACTCGTCGCAGGCGGCACCGAGACCTGGAGCAATCCGAAGTCGGGGGCAAGCGGAACAATCACCGCCGGTGCGGTCGTGCAGCGCAAAGGTCTCACCTGCCGCATAGTGAATTACCAGAACACAGTACCCGGCCCGTTGTCACAGCGCACCTCCACACTGACCTGGTGCAAGACGAAGGACGGCTGGAAGGTTGGCTGAAACCCCTGTATCGACACGAGGTTAAACGCTAGCTGTGGCACGATGCCTCGGTCCACTGAGCTGCGGTCGCGTTTTCTTTTGTCCCTTTGGAAGGGGCTGCGCATCATCTGGCCGATCCTGTCGGGTCTCGTCGGTGTCCAGTTGGTACTTGGCATGCTGATCGCCCGGCTTGAGGGCTGGCCAATGGGGAGTGGCGCGTATTTCGCATTCGTAACAGGGCTGACCATTGGATATGGCGATTTCGTCCCGACGCGCTTCTCCACACGGCTGATTGCCGTCGTCATAGGGTTCTGCGGGATTCTGCTGACAGGCCTGATTGCGGCTGTCGGCGTCCGTGCCTTCCAGGAAGCCAGCGGAAGAAATCAAGCGTAACTCCTATGCGAGCGCGTCCGTTAAGGTCGTAGCACGGGCCACGCCAGAGCTTCGTGTGTGCAAGCGCCGACTTGCGGTGGCAATCCAGCCCTTCACCGGAGGCTTTCACCCCATTTTACCAAGCCGCACAGAGTGCGACTCATACCGTCATGCCGGGCGCAGGCCCGGCATCCACGTCTTTATCGCTCGCTGCAAACAAAGACGTGGATGTCGGGGCCAAGCCCCGAC
>CAYRTL010000091.1:0-6958 GCA_964427005.1 uncultured Acetobacteraceae bacterium | reverse complement strand
ATGAGTGCACCAGCCCTGTCGGTGATGGGACTCTTCGCCGAGCGCGATGCGCGACGTCGCAGCGACCAGGAAGCAATGGAGCAGTTGCAACGAAAGAAGGAGGAGGAACTTGCGCACTTCCGCCAGCGCCTCGAGAACTTTCAACTGACCGACACGATCATCCAATCCGGCTTGGACCGGATCCGGCGCGCCTTCGAGCGGGGTGAGACAGAACTGATGTTCTCGTCCTTCCCCAGCAGCTTCTGCACCGATGGCGGCCGCGCGGTGATGAACGCTGGCGTACCGCCGATCAACAAGCCGACGAAGGAAGAATTGGCCGCAAGGCCGGATGAACCCGAATGGCTGGCGACGCTGCCCGCGGGGGTGCGGCAGGTTTACCAGTACTGGAAAGAGAACCTGAAGCCCGGCGGCTTCCAGTTCGTCGCCCGCGTCATCAACTTCCCCGACGGCAAGCCAGGCGATGTCGGATTGTTCTTCACCTGGCCAAAGTCCGCCGTGGAAGCATGACCTTGAGACGTTTACGATGCGGAACCCGCCATAGCGTCTGGGCAAATGGAGATCACGATGGCTGCGGAGAAGAACGTCAATAACGGCGAAGTCGCCGAAGTAGCCGAGGTCGCCAACGGCAAACTGAAGAACAAGGATTACGAACGGGAACTCGCCCGCCTGCACGTTGAGCTGGTCAAGCTGCAGCAGTGGGTTGTCCGTGAAGGCGTCAGGATTTGCGTCCTGTTCGAAGGGCGCGATGGTGCGGGCAAGGGAGGTACCATCAAGGCGATCACCGAACGCGTCAGCCCTCGTGTGTTCCGTGTCGTCGCACTACCCTCGCCGACCGAGCGCGAAAAGTCGCAAATGTATATGCAGCGATACGTACGGCACCTTCCCGCAGGGGGAGAGATCATGATCTTCGACCGGAGCTGGTACAACCGGGCCGGCGTAGAGCGCGTGATGGGATTCTGCACGGAGGAACAGGCGAGACGGTTTCTCGAGCTGGCCCCAATGGTCGAGAAGACGATGACCGAGTCCGGGATCATCCTCCTGAAATACTGGCTCGAAGTCAGCCCTGAAGAGCAGACACGCCGGCTGGAGGCGCGCATCCATGACGGACGCAAGATCTGGAAGCTGTCGCCGATGGACCTGAAATCGTATAGTCGCTGGTACGACTACTCGCGCGCGCGTGACGAGATGTTCCACGCGACTGACACGTCATGGGCCCCTTGGTACGTGATTCGCTCGGACGACAAGAAGCGTGCGCGGCTCAATACCATCACGCATCTGCTCAAGCACATTCCGTACAAGGAGGTGCCGCGGGAGAAGGTGAAGCTGCCCGATCGGCAGAAGCGCCATGGCTACGAGGAGCCGGATTATCCGTACAAATATGTGCCGGAGTTGACCTGGCCGTCTTCCTGAGCCCGGCAGCGTAGGAGATCTGCGATGCCACTGTGGCTGATCCCTATGGTCTATACGGTTGGGAGCGTGGTCGCTGGCTATATTATACCGCGGCTCGAGCACGCCTATTTGCCAGGTTATGTCCACAGCATGTCGGTTGGTTCTGCTCTGGCCTTTTTTTCGGCTGTCAGCTCCGGAATGATGGCGCTCACCGGCATCGTCTTCGCCATCGCTTTCGTCGTCGTGCAGTTCAGCGCACTCGCCTATTCGCCGCGGCTCGTCATCATGTTCGCCAGCAGCCCGGCACTGTTCCACACACTGGGCATCTTCTTCGCAACATTTACCTACTCGCTGGCGGCACTGATGTGGACTGATCGGCAGGGTTCGGGAGCAGTGCCCCTGGTCTCCGCCCTCATTGTCGTATGCCTGCTCATCATCAGCATGCTGGCGTTTGCCAAGCTGATCCAAAGCCTCAGCGACCTCCAGATTCACAACGTGCTGCGGGTTATCGGCGAGCGTGGCCGTGCGGTCATCCGCGCCATGTTTCCGCGCATGGCGGATCTCGCGGCCCAGCAAGAACATGAAACGGTGCTGGATCTGGGGCCGGCGACTCAGACACTCGCTTACTCTGGAGAGCCACTCGTCATCGCCAGGCTTGACGTGCCCGCGCTGGTCAGACTTGCCCAGCGCGCAGACGCTGTTATTGCCATCGAGTGCGGTGTCGGCGAGACGGTGGTTGAAGACACGCTGCTGATGCGCGTGCACGGGAACACACAGAGTCTGCCTGAAGCGTCGCTGCGGCAGCACATTCGTTTGGCTACGTCCCGTACCTTCGAGCAGGATCCCAAATACGCCATTCGCCTGCTGGTGGACATTGCCATCCGTGCGCTGTCGCCGGCGATCAATGATCCGACCACCGCCGTTCAGGCACTCGATCAGATCGAAGATCTGCTACGCCGACTCGGTCGCCGGCAACTGGATGCCGGCTATGCCTGCGATGCGGCCGGTAAGATCAGGCTGACCTTCCCCGTGCCGACATGGCAGGACTATCTCGCCGTGTCGTTCGATGAGATCAGGCAGTTCGGCTCGACGTCGGTACAGGTTGTGCGGCGGCTCAGGGCCGCGTTGGTCGGCCTCAGCGACACCATCACAGTGCAGGATCGGCGTGACGCTGTGCTGCAATATCTTGATCATCTGAACCGGAGCATCCGGCGCTCCGATTTCGATGACCAGGACCAGGTGGCGGCGCTTCAGGAAGATCGGCAGGGACTGGGTCTGTCGCGCAAGCGGCCGCCCACCGCGGCTGCACCCACGCCCTCACCGGTTGCGGCCCAAACATGAAGACAATCGAGGTCACCTATCGTTATGGTGTCTCCAACGACAAGCTCCCGGCTTTTATGAACTGACCGTTTCGCGGCCAAACACTGCCTCGCGACCGCCATAAAGAAGGCCCTCGGCATCAAGCTTGCCGAACAATTCTATGAGGATCGCGACAACCCCGGTCCATCCTGTCTGATGGCTTGCCCCGAGACCGGCGCCATTGTCGCCATGGAAATACTCGTAGAACAGCAGGTGATCCCGCCAGTTGAGATCCGTCTGGAACTTTTCGCTGCCGCCGAACACCGGCCGCCGACCGGATGCGTCGCGCAGAAAGATGCCGGCCAATCGATTGGCAATTTCGCGCGCGACCTCGAACAGGTTCATCAGCTTGCCGGAGCCCGTCGGGCACTCGACCTTGAAGTTGTCCCCATAGTACGAAAAGTAATGCAACAGGGCGCGGATGATCAGCGCATTGACCGGCATCCAGACTGGCCCGCGCCAGTTTGAATTACCCCCGAACATGCCGGTATCCGACTCGGCAGGCAGATAGCCCACCCGGTACTCCTGGCCGCCAACCGAGAAAACATACGGATGGTCGGCGTGATAGCGCGACAACGAGCGAATACCGTGAGGGCTGAGGAATTCGTTCTCGTCGAGCATGCGGGTCAGGATCCGGCGCAATCGAGTCTCATTCACCAAGCCATAAATGCCGCGCTCCTCCACACCAAAATGCCCCGGTCCGGTCGCATGAACTGATTCGAAGAGTTCGGGCATCCGCTGGACGAGCGCCCAAAGCTTCTGAATCAGCCTGGGCGCCACCTGCCGCTGCGCCTTTTCAAAAACGGTGGTGGCACAAAGCGGCAGAAGACCCACCATCGAGCGAACCTTGAGTTTGGTCGCGCTCCCGTCGGGCAAGCGGAGCACGTCATAATAGAAGCCGTCCTCTTCGTCCCACATGCCATCGGGGCCGATCCGGTTCATGGCATGCGCAATCAGCAGAAACTCGATGCCGTAGTTTACGGCCAGGTCCTCGTAGGTCGGATCGTGTAACGCAAGTTCGCAGGCTATCTCGAGCATGTTCTGGCAAAACAGGGCGACCCACGCCGTTCCGTCCGCCTGTTCCAAATGGCCGCCGGTCGGCAAGGGCGCGCTTCGGTCGAAGACGCCGATGTTGTCGAGCCCAAGAAAACCGCCCTCAAACAGGCTTTTGCCAAACCTGTCCTTGCGGTTCACCCACCAGCCGAAGTTTGACGACAGCTTGCCAAAGACCACCTTCAGGAAATCAATGTCGGTCCTGCCGTGCAAGACCTGCTCCATCCGGTAGACAAAGATCGTCGCCCAGGCATGAACCGGTGGATTGACGTCGCTGAAATTCCACTCATAGGCGGGAATCTGTCCCATCGCGTTCTGGTAGACTTGGTCAAGCAGCAGGTTGATCTGTTGCTTCGCGAAATCGATATCGACGCTCGACAGCGCGAGCGTATGAAAGGCAAGGTCCCAGGCCGCGAACCAGGGATATTCCCACTTGTCCGGCATTGAGATGATATGTTCGGCGGTCAGGTGGAACCACTCTCGGTTGCGAACCTGGCGGCCAGACGACTGCAAAGCATCGACGCCGTGTTCTTCAAGCCATTTGTCGGTATCGAGACCGAAGAACTGCTTGCTCCACAGCATGCCGGCTAGCGCTTGCCGCATCACATTCGCCGTATCCGCGCTCACACCACTCGGCGTCAGCGCCGCATAGAACGCGTCTGCCTCGTTCCGCCGCTCCTGAATGGTCTGATCGAACATCTTGCCAAAGGGGCCGGCGGATAATTGGTCGGCGAGCCTGAGCCGGACGACGGCAGACTGGAGTGACCCGACCTCCAACCGATAGTATGCGGCCGCCTTGGTTCCGGTCTGATTCGGATTGACCGAATCCTGTTGGCCAAGCACGACGTGGTCGTTGATACCGTCCTTGACGTGCGGGGTCGGGTTCGACGTTCCGAACAGCCGTTGGTTATTGGTTTCGTTCTCGGTGAACAGCAACCGCGGACTTCCCTCGCAGTGCAGGGAGAAGCTGCCCAGTTTGCTGTGCACCGCTTCAATCCTAGCAGCGCCGTTGTTCCCGGCAACGGCGCGCAGATACGGCTTCGGTGGCTCGGGCCACCACGCCCAGGTGTTGCGGAACCACAGCGTCGGCAGCAACGCCAGCGATGCGGTTTCCGGTCCACGATTGCAAACGGTGATCTGGATCAGGATGTCAGCCGGTCCAGCCTTCGCATATTCAACCACGACATCAAAGTACCGATCCTCGTGGAAAATACCCGTATCGAGCAGCTCATATTCATAGTCGTTCCGACTGCGCCGTCGGCTTGTCCCGACCAAGTCGCTGTACGGATAAGCGCCTTGTGGGTACTTATACAAATATTTCATGTACGAGTGGGTAGGCGTATTATCGAGGTAGTAATAGTACTCCTTCACATCTTCCCCGTGGTTGCCTTCGCTGTTGGTGAGCCCAAACAGCCGCTCCTTGAGGATCGGGTCCCTGCCATTCCACAGGGCGATGGCAAAGCACAGAAGCTGTTTGTCGTCGCTCAGTCCGGCCAGACCGTCCTCACCCCAATGATACGCGCGCGACCGAGCCTGGTCGTGCGAAAAGTAGTTCCACGCATCCCCATTGTCGCTGTAGTCCTCGCGCACCGTGCCCCACTGACGCTCGCTGAGGTACGGTCCCCACTGCTTCCAGGGCACGCCCGCTGCACGCGCCTCATCAAGACGCAACTGTTCTGCTGTCTTGGCTTCCGCAGGGCGGATCGCATCGGACATGCCTGGTTCTCCGGCTGTTAGGTTCGCAAGACTCAGTCGCTACGCAATTGCGCAAATGGGCAGCAGGCTTCTTCCGACCTTCTTTGGCCCGCCGCTCGCTTGTACCTTGGTCTTCGACATCTACTCTCCAGAGCGTTGGAGGCGTCGGGCTGGCAGACGCCTTTCTGCTGCATATCTGTCAGCCAGTGCATCGCCTCGCATTGACTTGGGTCAAGCGGATTCGCTCGGACTCGGGGCGACATGCGCACCAAACGAGCGAAGGTCCATTTCCGAAATGGCCGTCGATGCAGCCAAGATTCGAAAATCGTCGGGGGATTGGACGCAGACGGATTTGCGAATTTTGAGAAGGAGACTGATGTCACCCAGCGGGAGTCAGGCCAGACGGAACGGCAGCAAAACGGCAGTGCAAATCGCTGCCGAACCTGCTCTACCGCCGTCGTTTGCCCCTCACTCCCACTTGATTGTTTTCAGCCATGGTAACGCGTTGATCTACCGACTCAAATTCCTTCGCCGCACTACCAAGCACCGTCTCCCTGATCCGTGAGAAATTCGGGCTCTTGATTTCAAAGGGGAATTTCGGCGCTTCGCGACTTGCTCGGTTCCAGTGACTATCGGCATCGATCGGTCTTTTTTCTGCCGCCCACCTACCAAGTGGTCCTTCAGTTCCCAAACAGACCGTAACGAAGCTACACACCACGAGGGTCCGTCGCGAGACGGCCACCGGTCTAGTCGATCAGCCCTGGCTAGCGGCCGCTATTGGCTGCTAGCCGTCGCTAAGGCAAAACGCATCCGGGGTCGGCTCAGCGCCGATTCCATTGAAAAAGTCTCCTTGTGACGACCACGACGGGCCTGATTCAGTACGTGCCCGCTGAGGTTGGGGACGAGCCGATGATGGGTGAGCGGACGGTCATGCAAGAGGCGTTGTTCTACGGCTTCAGCCTTGAGCAGCATGTGCCAGCTGATCACTTGCTGCGCTCGATCGACCGGTTCGTCGATCTGTCCGGCATTCGCGAGCAGCTGCGGCGCTACTACAGCGAGATAGGGCGCCCCTCGATCGATCCCGAATTGATGATCCGGATGCTGCTCGTCGGATACTGCTTCGGCATCCGATCGGAGCGCCGCCTATGCGAGGAGATCCACCTCAACCTCGCCTATCGCTGGTTCTGTCGATTGGCGTTGGATGGCGCCGTGCCCGACCATTCCACTTTTTCCAAAAACCGGCACGGTCGGTTTCGTGATAGTGATCTGCTGCCAAGTGTTCGAGACGACGGTTCGACGTTGTATGGCAGAGGGACTGGTGGGTGGTGACGGCTTCGCCGTCGATGCGAGCATGGTCAAGGCCGACGCAACCGCCAGCGAGGCGTGCAGCGAAGGCCTGTCGCCAAGGACGGCCAATCACGCCGTGCGCGAATACCTCGCTGTGCTGGACGATGCAGCATTC
>CAYRTL010000090.1:0-21801 GCA_964427005.1 uncultured Acetobacteraceae bacterium | reverse complement strand
AAATATCCCCCTTGATGGCAGACACCTGCTCAATCAAGGCCGCGACATGCCGAATGCGCCTCTGGCGCATACGTGATGACAGAGACTGTGGATCACTATGATCTGCGATTTTCCGCCACAGCCCACCGTGGTTCAAAGCCAGTGCCGTGCAGAGCTGCCGTCGATGTATTGATCAGCGTTATTCTACCTGGAGCCGATCGGTGTTGGGTGCGGTCGAGAGTCACGTTCTTGCGAGTGGTCCGGAAACGCCCGCCGGCTGTGGCATGCTGTGATGCATACAGTGGAACCGGCCACGGCAGGCGGGCTGCGTCGATGATGGATAAGGCTGTTCGCCTGGCTTGGGTCATTGCTGACCAGGCGATCTTCGCTCTGAGCAACTTCGTATTGAATGTCCAGTTTGCTCGCTGGCTGTCGCCGCACGACTACGGAATGTTCGCGATCAGCTTCAGTGGATTCCTGTTGCTGTCGGTCGTGCATTACGCGTGCCTGCTGGAGCCCCTCCTGGTCTTCTCCCCCCGCACGGAGGCAGATCGTCGTCGGGCGTATGTCATGGCATTGGTGCGCCTGCACTTGCTGCTGCTTGGGGCGGCTGGGTGCGTCTGCGGTCTGGCATTCCTGGTGGCGCGGTCGCTTGGGCATATCGACATGGGCTGGCTCGTCGTTGGGGCCGGGGTCGGTGGAATGGCAAGCCTGGGCCTGCTCACGGCCCGGCGGATATGCCTGGTGTTCCTCAGCATGCGCACCTCGGTGCTCGTCGGAATCCTGTATTTCTTTGGAGTGATTACGACTGGATATGTCTGGGTGCGCCTAAGGGAGATCTCCTGGTTTGAAACCTGGGAGATCATGGGAGGATGGTCCCTGATCTGCTCGGGTATCATTTTCGGCTTGTTGTATAGGCGTTTGGAAGGGAACCGTCCCTTCATGTTGATGGAGTTGCTTAAATTCCAGACGCGCTACGCACCTTTGCCTCTGATGGCCGGTTTGGGCGTCTGGGCAACCTCTGAAAGCATTTTCATCATTCTGGCGAACGTCGGCGGGCTGGAGGCTGTCGCAGAAACGCGCGTCATATTCAACATCGGAAACCCGCTGATACAAATAACCTTGGCAATGAATGCGTTCTCCCTGATCGGTTTCAGCGCCAAACATGCCCGACGCGAACGCCACAGCATTATCGGCGACGTATTTCCGTATCTCGTGATCTGTGCCTTGGCCGCATCGCTGCTATGGATTGCCGGCCACCCCGTCATCGACTTCCTGTATCGCGGGAGATACGTCTCGGTTGCGTGGGAGTTGCCGATCTTTTGCGGGTCGGTCGGAATGGCCGGACTCATGCAGATTGCCGCCAATTCGTTCAAGGCGCGAGGATCATTGCTGCGAGGCAACCTGCCGCAGATCCTCGCCGGAGTTGCCACGCTTACGTTCAGCGTTCAATTGATCAGAATGTTCGGCCAACCGGGCGCATTATATGCGAACTTCATCGGCAACGCGGTCGGCCTGGCGATTGGGTCGTTGTTGTTGTTTGTCAGCCAGGAGCCCCTGGCAAAACCCATCACCTCGCGGCGAGGTGCCTGATGATGTTCGCTAACGCAAGATATGCCTTTCAGCGCGCAATCCATCCGTGGCAGCGCAAGAGGATCGCCACCGAGCGCTTGACCGAGCCTCTGCACCTCAACTTCGCGTCGGTCTTGGTCAAGCTGTGCGGGACCTTCCGTGCGAAGGTCGCTTTCGATGTCGTGAACCGGCGCCAGTTTGCCTTCTCCATGCTGTATGCCGCCGATCAGGCAAGGAAGGCTGGTCTGCCTCGGCTTACCGTTGCCGAATTCGGCGTGGCGAATGGCGCGGGTCTGCTGAACATGTGCATGATCGCCCGGCAGGTGACGAAGGAAACCGGCATTCAGTTCGACATCTATGGGTTTGATACAGCAAAGGGGATGCCACCGCCGCTCGATTATCGCGACCATCCGGAGCTGTATCAGGAAGGGGACTTCCCGATGGATGTCGCCCGTCTGCAGGCTGCTTTGCCCGCCAATGCAAAACTGGTCATTGGTGACGTGGCGGAGACCATCCGGAGCTTTCTGGATTCGCTCCTTCCGGAGGCTCCACTCGGCTTCGTCTCGTTTGATCTCGATTATTATTCGTCCACCAAGGCCGCACTGGATTTATGCAAGGGGGAGCCCGAGCAATACCTGCCGCTGACCATCCTCTATATGGACGACATCGCCGATGACACCAACAATCCGTGGGCGGGAGAGCTTCTCGCGATCAACGAGTTCAATGCCGAGAACCAGCTCCGCAAGATCGCGCCGTTCAATATGCTTCGCCAGCAGCGCCTGCTGAAGAACGCTCGCTGGATCGACCAGATCTACTGTTTGCATGTGCATGATCATCCAGCCCGCAGTCCGGCGATCCGTCGAAAGACGTTAGTGATAGCAAACGAATACATCAGGATAGCACGGCAGAGCTGAAAGGCAGCAGCCCCTGAGGTGAGTTCTCAGGGGCTGCTCTCGTCAGGACTTATGTCGTTGAGTGTGCCAGCAGGGTTTGCAGGCTCACCGTCCCGGCACCATGCAGGTCGGCCACATTGGTTGCGGCGCCTCCAGCGGTTGCACTTATCGAGATGATCGCATCGCTGCCGGACTGTTTCACATGCAGGAAGTTCGCGATAGTGGAAGACGAACCGTTCCAGCCTGTTGCTTGCAGGGCAGCGTGTAGATTCAGCTTGTCACCGTTCGTCAGCACAGACCCATAAATATCGTCATAGCCTTTGCTGGCGGCGGGGATAACGATAGTGTTGTTGGTTCCACCATCCCGAATGACGTTTTTGCCCGCTCCGGCATCCACGGTGTTGTCGCTGCCGCCGATCTGGATGGTGTCGTTGCTGGCGCCGGTGGTGATCGTGTTCTTGCCCTGGAGCGCCTGCACCGTCTCCGCGCCACCGGTCAGTTTCACTGTGTCGCCGGTCCCGTTGATGAACACCATATGCGAACCGGCACTTGCCTGGATCACCGCGTTGCTGACGTTTTCCGTGACCTGTGCCGTGGTGGCAGGGATGGTGATCGTTGTCGGCGTTGGTATCGGACTCGGGGTTGTCGGCGTTGGGGTGGGAGTTGGACTTGGACTTGCACTTGGACTTGAAGTGGGTGTCGGCGGCGCGCTTACCGGTCCCGTCCATGTGGTTTGATCCCAGGTGTACCAGCTCTTGGTCGCGGCATCCTGGCCGTAGACTGTATTGTTGCTCAGCTCCATCGCGCCGGTGCCGGCACCACCAGGGATCGGATTGCCGTTCTCATCAGCATTGCCGCTGCCGTCGACCGTATAGACGTTCCCGGCAGTGTCCTTGAACGAGCCCGAACCCGGCGTGATGTAGCTGGCCGACGTGGGTGCCGGTGTGGGTGCGGGAGTCGGGCTTGGCGTGGGTGCCGGTGTGGGTGCGGGAGTCGGGCTTGGCGTGGGTGCCGGTGCGGGTGCGGGAGTCGGGCTTGGCGTGGGTGTTGGCGTTGGGTTCGGAGTAGGAGTTGTAGTGGGCGCTGGCGGCGCGCTCACCGGTCCATTCCAAGCGCTTTGATTCCAGGTGTACCAGCTCTTGGTCGTGGCATCCTGACCATAGACAGTGCCGTTGCTCAGCTCCATGGCGCTGGTCCCGGCGCCGCCTGGGATCGGATTGCCGTTCTCATCTGCGTTGCCGCTGCTGTCGATCGTGTAGACGTTGCCTGCACCGTCCTTGAATGAGCCGGAACCTGGCGTGACGTAGTTGACCGAGGAAGGTGCCGGGGTTGGAGAGGGAGTTGGTGTTGGAGTAGGCGCCGGCGTTGGTGTGGGAGTTGGGGTGCCACCTGTCGGCGTCGTGGCCTGCGACAACCAGGGCTGGATCATCTTTCCAGTGGAGGTGAGCTGGGAGCCGTCAGGCGTGAGGAAAGCTGAGTCTGCACCGTCGGGATGATTGCCATTGTCAGCAGCCCAGAAGATGGCGCCGGCCTGGCCAGCCTGGTTGGCGGCGACCACGGCCTGAATCACGGTGTTGCCCTGCGGATCCATCGTGTAGCCGTCCAGCGCATTGCCGAACTCGTCGATAACGGCGAACAGACCGTTCGATGCCGCTTGTTGGACTTCGCTCTGCACGTACTGAGCAGCGGCGTTGGGGTCAGTGCCGTTGTAGTAGATGTGCGGCGTGACGTAGAGATTGGAGGTGCCAACGGCGTTGAGGACTGTGGGAATGTTCGACTGGTCATAGCCGCCGATCGGCTGGATCCCGATAGGGTTTGCGAAGCCGGTCGCGCGAATGGCGTTGATGATGTCGATCTGCGGCTGACCGGTCATGCCGGCCGCGGGCTCGTTCGGGGTCTCCAGGAAGACGTATGGATTGTCTTTGTAGGCGGAAGCAATCGAGGAGTACCAGCCGGTATTGCCGCCGTTATTGGTGTCCCAATGATCCTCGAGTTCTACGACGATGCCCTTGCTCGTGTAGGCATCAATGATTGGGGCAAGCGACTGTGCCGTGTCCGCGCCGGCATTGCAGACGAGCCGAATGGCGGTGAGGCCGGGGTAGTCTTGCAGGAGGCTACCCTGGATGGCCGGGAGCGCGTCCTTGACGTCCATGTCGAGACCGCGCATCGACCATGATTGCCCGTTCGGCGCAACGAAGCCGCCCTTGGCGGACGTGGTGAAATTAGCCATTGGTGATTGAAATCCTTGCTGTGGTGACCTTCCGGGTGAACGGCCGCTGCTGTCGGGCGCGGCTGCGAACCAGTGCTGTATACGTATCGTTACCTACATGTATCGACAGGCTCCATGGACTGCCCTGTGCGCCATTGGTTGCATGCACGAACCGATAACAGGCGCGGCTGTGCAGTGCTGGTCAGCGCATCTGCGGGACGGTTGAGGGATGCTTCCCGGTTAAGAGGAAAGCTCAGTCGGCAGGCGGCGTTCTTGGCCCGTTGTTGGCGACTGACTCGCTATTGGCACGGCAACAGCTACTGATCGGACATCCTTCTGACGTTCTGGCTGCGTCACAAATCGGCCCTCTTACGGCAAAGCAGACTACAAGGTGGCCATACCGGCTGTTCCTGCATGCGAGACGCACGAGCCACATTTGGAGTGGCACGCGCCGCATGGCGGTTGTTGGTGTGCCGAGAGGAACCATACGCTCTCTTGGGACCTTAGTCCTAAATACGCGCCTATAGTTCCATGACCATGATAAGACGGGGCGCAATCCCCCGGTTCGGTGCTTTCCTATGCGGCTTTTATTGGCCCTCCATTCGTTCACGGAACGCGGATATCAAACCGTCATAGAACGCCGCAAGAGCAGTGGATTGCGGAAGCCACATCACAGCGCAGATCATCGGAATAGGCTTGGGGATAACAAGCGTAAACAGGAATAGTAACCCACCTAAAACCAATAGGGCGTACAGCGAAACAAAATAACCAAACGATATCGGAATGGTATTCCGCCGTGAGCGCCTCACCAGAACGCACTTTCTGCGCTGCACATTCTGGTTACAGACCGAACGTCGGGTACTATGCGGCGGTGATGGTGGAAGGCAGGCGCCAGTCCTGCGGCAGGAGCGCGTCGAGCGGTGAGTTGTGGTTCCGCCGGCGACAATCTTCTGCAGGATATTGGTGCGCCGGACCGGTTGAGCCCGCAGCTCGGGGAAAGCTCGGCAACCTCAGTGCAGTGATAGTCAATCGGGACGAGAAGCTATTCCCCAGCCTCTCTGGGCACGAGATGCATCCACGTCATCGGCTGCTTGCGGTCCTCCTTGATCAGCCGCCCCCAAAACCGCAACACGAAGGGACTTATCGTCTCCAGCAGCTCGGGCGACGGCCGATGGCAAGAGAGATCGGCTTGCTCGATCAGGTGAATGGCGTGAGTGCTGGAAAATCTCTCCGCAAGCTGCTGTGTAATGCCAGGCACGAAAATCTCGTGCAGTTCCACCACCATCTCGGTCCGCTCAATTCCTGGGATATCTGGCCGCAGCAGGAACTCCTCTGCTCCTTCGACATCCATCAGGAGGAACGGTCGTTCCTGCCTAACCAGATCAGCTTTCAGCGTTTCCACCGTGCACAGTCCACGTACCTCGATGTGGGGCCGCAGCCGGTTGATCCCGATGTACTTCTGCATCAGGTCGGCGCGCGTCTGATCCATCTCGTAGGCAATCACCTTCGCGGTTGGACACCGCATGGCAAAACCCATTGCGTAGTAGCCCCACGCAGCGCCGACATCGATGATAAGTTCAGGGTTGCGGCTGATCACCCGTTCGATGACCGGCGTAAGCGATAATTCATAGGTTCCAAGCATCTCAGCGAAGTTGCCGGTGCCGCTACGCGGAAAGCGCAGACCCGCAAAAGGGCCATCGTGCACTCTGCCTTCCCAGTCCAGAATCGCAGCAGCAACTGGAAATTTCAGCTGGTTCTTCAGCAAGCGCCCGAGCCGAAAGACATGCACCAAATGCGGCATGGCCTGCTTGCATGATTCTCGGAAGGACCTGACGGGGGATTGCTCAAGGGTGAATTGCATGTTCAGCTCTACGGGTTTTTTTGCTCTTCGCGGAATTGAACGGTAGTAGGATGGTTGCATTCAGCCATTCGGGCGATGGCCAGGACAGTGAAGTCCAAGCGACGCAACGACTTGTGTGCAGCGCGACAGGTCAGGTTTGATGCCGAACCCCCCGTCGTATTCCCACACGGTCCAGCCAATGTCGGCTTTCTCCAGGCGAGTCCGCGCTTCGGACAGCCATGCAGCGCGGGATTTCGGATCCGCTGTCCTATAGACGCCGAACTCGGTGACTGTGACATGTCTCTGCAGCGACGTCGCCCATTGTTTGGCTGCGGCAACCTCGTCGCCGAGGACGACGGCGCCGTGCTGAGCGTACCTCGCCAGTTCCGGTGCAGCGGCAGAAGAGGCGGGCAGATCCAGACCACTCGGTCGTCCTAGCTGCGGCGGATAGACAATGCCATGCAGCGGCCGAAAGGTATCGTCCCAATCGGCACCCTGATGCGTGAACGCCATCGGCTGATAGAGATGAAATGCATAGATGACATTCTCATCTGCTACCGGTGTCAGGGCTGACAAGGACCAGACGGTAGATGTCGGAGTCCCGGTCAACAAGACCGTATTTTGCGGCGCGACCTGTCGGACAGCTTGCAGCAAAGTGTGCTGCAAGGCGTTCCATCGGTCGGGTGGAAGGTCAGGCTCGTTGTCAATCTCAAAGAAGATCTTTCCGGGGGAGGACTTTGCATATTGGCTCGCCAGCCGCCGCCAAGCCTCAAGCCATATCTCGACCGTGCTCTGCGGCAAGGCTCCCGCAAGCGGGTGAGCCGATGAGAACATGCACAGGATCACCCCGAGCCGTCGCGTCAGGGCTGCACTTACGACACTGTCGAGCCGCGCCTGTGGGTAGTCATGCTGCTGCAGGACCCAGTCCGGGTCGACGAAGATCCGGACGTGGCGCAAACCGGCCGCTGCGATCTCATCCAGATCATGCTCGATAAGAGGCAGGGGGCGCATGGTGAAGACAGAAATCAGATTGACCCCGCGGGCCAGGGTGATCAGCCGGTCCCGCGAAACGTCCGCCAGGCAAGGTGAGAACATCGCAAGCCAGCCGGCAACCACGAGTGGAAGCAGCTTCATGCCGCTCCGCGAGCGGCAACCCGGCCGCGAAGTCCGGTGAAGGTCGGGGCCACGACTGCGGTCGAACGGAACCCATTCGCGATGAGCACCCCGGCGAACAACGTGAACAAGCCGCAGGCGTACGGCGTGTAGGCCTCCTCCTGGAACACGCCGTTCACTGCTGCCGCAGCCAGGGCAATGAACGCGATATCGCGTAGCGTGGGCTTGTTCTCATTGAGTGGGGCCGCCCAGAGCAGGCACACGATGACCGAGAAAACAGCGGCTGCGGCTACACCCATTTGGTAGATCAGCACGCCGACGGCGCTCTCCAACGCAAAGTCGGCCCCGAAGCGCTGAACCTGTCCCCAATGCAGGGCCCGTGCACCTTGCGGCGAAAAATTGCCACCCACTCCCAGCCCATGACCGATCGGATCGCTCAGGAATCCTTTCACTCCACCCAGGAACCCGAGCACGTGCAGGTCACCGGCAGCCTCGCCGAATGCCAGACCAAACCCGACATAACAGATCATCAGCAGAATACCGCAAGACAGGAGGACGAAGCGGCTCCTTGTCGTGTACCAGGTGACCCACAGGCAGACACTGACGAGAAACAGCAGGTTGGGGCCTTTGATACCGCTGAGCAGCAGCAGCGGCCAGGCACAGCAGAGCCAAAACCATTCCCCCAGGCTCACAGCAATCAAGCAGATGCCGGCGAGAACATAGCCGAAGGAAACCGAATGCAGGACTGTACCCATGAACCGAAAGGACGATCGGACGCCTTCGTCCCCGCTGATATTGAGAAACACCGTCGTGTTGCCATTGACCAGATCTGCGCCGTTAAAGAAGGATGTCGCATTACCAGAGGAAGGATCCAAATTCGTGTACTTCAGGTTGACGTAGTTCGGGGCGTTGATGACGTCGTAGTACTCTTCAGGGCTTGCGATTTCGATGCCCGCAATTGCGAGCCCGAGAATGGCGCTGATGACGAACGCGTGGCCGATGGTGCGGTAGCCCCAGACGCGACCTACATCCAGGCCGATCAGCACTGCGAAGACAAGCGATGTGGCTTCACGGAAGTAAACCGCAGCGGGTCCCAGCCCAGCTTTCGTCATTCCATAGAAGGCGTAGATGGATGCGGCCAGCAGTGCCGCCATGACCGTCCAAAGGATTGCTCGCTCCTTCGTTCGCCAACGTGGCTGCAAAGGCAGACGAAAGAACGCCACTGCGGCCAGCAACACCAGCGCCGCAAAACTGCTGCCCTGAAGGGCGCTGTAAGTGCTGTACTCCATGCCGACTGAGAGCAGCGACACGATCCAGTTCTGGTATATGAGCCACTGGAAGAACACCAGCAGGCCGGCGAGCGGCGCCTTGTAATAAAGCCAGGTCAGTCCCAGCAGCCCCAACGGGAAGAACAGGACGATGCTGATCTTGCTCAGGGCCACATGGCAGACCAGAAGCGCGAGCCCGATCGCCTGCCATTGCAAGGTCTGGCGAACAAGCTCGCGCCTGGAAAGATCGGCGCAGGCCGCAGGCGTCGTTGGCCTCATCGACCGTAGTATTTGAACATCGCCGAGGAGAACCGGATAGAGTCGGCGTTGCCGAGTTTCACGCACCGTGATGGATCGACCATGTTCAACACAACACCGGCGAGATTGGAGCCAGCCTGAATGCCCTCTTGCCCGCGGCCGCTTCGTGGCATGACCAACTGCTTGATCGCGAGTTCCACTTGGGCCGGTTCTGTGTGTTCCCAACGCGCTATCATCAAGGTGCGATCGGCCAGGCGGGACAGTGACCAGGCATCACTGCCGATCAGTGCGGGGGGCGCATCGATAACGATGAAGTCGTACTCCGGCCTGAGTGTCGCAATGGCTTTTCCCATTCTTGGATTAGCCAGCAAGCGGCTCGCGTTTCCGCGCGGTTGGCCGGCAGGCAATACGGTCAGTTCGTTCGACGGGCGCCTGACCGCCTCGATGACGCCGATTTCTCCGCGCAACACGTCGCCAAGTCCCAGCGTTGCGGTGGTTGGCAATCTGCGCCTGATGTTGGAGCGGATGTCGGCCTCGATCAGCAAACCACGCAGGCCTCGCGCCATCGCAGCCTCGACCAAAGCGCGCGATATGGTGCTCTTGCCCTCATTCGGCAACGCGGACGTGACCAGGACAACGCCGGCCATATGGTCGTACAAGAGCCGGTTCAGGATCTCCTCTATGCCGTCCTGGTACATCTCTTCCGTCTTTGGCGTGCGCATCGGCAGCATCGCGATCGCCGGAATGCCAAACATGGTTTCGACCTGTCCGGTGGATACCAGCCCGCGATTACGCTCCAGACGTAGAGCGATGCCTGCCGAGAGCAGCAGCGAGACGAATGCCGCTGCCGGCAGCATAAGTTTGTTGTCGGGGAAAGCCGGCTCAATCGGTGCCGCGGCGCGCGAGATAATCCGGACGGGGGTCGCCGGAAACAGCACCGACGTGTCAGTCTGCTTCGAGCGCTCAAGGAACTCGCGATAGATATTGTTCTGGGCGGTCGACTCGACCTCCAGCAACGCAAGTTCGGCGCGCGCCTTGTCAAGCTGGGCAAGCTGTCCTCGCAGCTGCTCAAGCCGTGCTGAAAGAGCATCAACCGTGCCCTGCGTAGCCTTTATCTGATTTGGGACAGTCTGCACCAGTCGACTTGCCTCGGCACGGATCTGTCGCTCGATGGTCTCCACGCGGATATTGTACGGCGCCAGCACGGGCGAATTGGGACCGTAGGTCGCAGCGAACTTGGCCCGGTCGGCCTGAGCCTGCGCCTCCTGTTCGCGCAGCCTTCCAATCGTCTGGGATCCAAGGGCCCCAGCAAGCAGCTCGGGATTGGCACTCTTGTCACCATTGTACTGCGCCTGCAGCAGTGCGAGCCGGTTCTTCGCATCCTGCAATTGGGTGTTTACCGCACTTGCCTGCTCCTGGATGATCGTCGAGTTCTCACGACTCGACGTAACGGTCAGCCCATGCGCTACGCGGAATTTAACGACAGCGTTCGCCGCATCGGCGGCTGACGTCTTCAACTCCTGAATTCGTTGATCGACGAAATCATGAGCCGCCTTGTTCATGTCCTCGCGATAGGTGAGATGATCACGGATGTACAGGTCGGCAATCGTGTTTGCGATACTCGCAGCGACCTCACCGGAGCGCGCCGAAACGGTGACATCAATCACCCGCGAGCGCGGCTCAGGCGCAAACTTTATGTGCTTTCGCAGCGTCCGCAGGGTCTCCGAAACCTCCCGTTCTGCCTCGGTCGCGTCCACAGCCTGGTCCGGAGGCAGCCAACCGCTTACGAAGGCCAGTGCTATTCCCAGCCGACCGCCAGTCATTGCATCAAGGTCGGCAAACCAGGAAGGAGCCAGCCGTGGGTTGAACTCAGGATTGCGGAACAGATTCGACCGACGCATAGTTTCGGTCAGAAGCTCCCGAGACTTCAGCAGCGCCAATTCGGTGCCAATCGTCTCGTCATCGAACGGCAGGTCCTGGACGACGTTGCCGGTCGCCACCGCCTTCGGCGTCTGCTCAACTGAGACGGCAGCGGTCGCCTCATACTTCTGAGGCAGGAACTGAATCGCGACGGCGGTCACCGCGAATATGGCGACGGTGGAAGAGACGATAAGGCCCTTGCGGCGACCGATCTTTGCAAAGAGATCTGACACAAACGTCTGCTCGGCATTTGCCTCGTCCATCGTCATGGCGGATGTCATCTCTACGCTCCACAGTTGCGCGCGTTTGCTCCGGGTTTCTTGTCGGGTTACTTCCCTCTCACGTCACTATCCCGGTCTTCACCTTGCTTGCTTCAGAGAGCGTCGCGGTTTCCGGTTCGATGGGATATTCGATTGCTCGCGGGTAAGGTTTTTTCCTCCGTATCAGCGAACGGACGGAACACAGCACACGAAGCCATTCCGGGAGGTCCTGTTCCCACGACTTTTCCCAGAAATGCGCACCTATTGTAGTCTGGCTGACACACTCTTCTGTAAATTGCTCATCCCAGTGAAACGGAAAGAATGTGGTGGTAGGGCAGACATAGATCCCCTGAACAGACACGCCCTTTGGGCTGTAGTAATCCAGCCCATGGCTGACCAGCAGCTTGGTGATCAGCTTAGGGCCGTATTTGGTAGGGCGCTCTAAACCCAGCGGATTGGGCCGGATGGTCAGCAGGCGTGTTAGCGCCTTTGCAATGAACCAATGCTTTGGCGTTGCGCCGAAAACTCCATTCGCCACCCAGTCGGCTGAACGCGCCTCCGTCTGGAAAGCAAAGAAGCAATCCATGTCAAACAGATGCCCCAGCGGCCGGAAGAGTCTGAAGTCTACGTCCAAGTAAATGCCGCCGTGCTCGTAAACAGCCATCAACCGCACGGCGTCCGCGACCGTGGCCCAACGCTTCTTGCGATAGGCATCGGCAATGAGCGGGATCTGGAAATTGATGTTGCTTTCATTCCATTCCCGCAATTCGCAGTCTGGGTTTGTGGCTCGCCAGGTATCCAGGTAGGCGCGCTGCCGGCCTGACATGCTGCTTCCAACCCAGACGTAGTGGATGATCTTGGGTATCATTGGCGCCACCTAACGAAGGGCATCTTCATGCCTCAACTTACGAAGGACGGGGGGTATCGGATCAGCAAGCATTTCCCGCATGTCCTGCAGCAAATGGCCTACCTTCCATTGCCCGGTGACCATGTTCTTCCAGCCGCGAGCTGTCGCGAGGTGCTGCCAAGGGTAATAGAATCCGTCACGGATGGAGAATGCCTGCCGGTCCTCCATCGGAAGCCCAGCCTTGACGAAATCCAGACCGCATAGCCGGGCCGCGCACAGCCGGCCAAAGAAGCGAGGATTGCATTCAAACATCTTCATCGTGCTGTCGGAGACGTCGAGCCGCGCATCGAAATTCGCAACGCCCGAAAAGCCGGTAGCCGTGACGATGGCCGCAGCTTGCTCGAACAGGTCCTGCCGAGGCACGAACCGGGTGATAAGAAACCGGCTGACGCCGAGGGACTTCTCCATCTGGCCTGGGCACTCCCAGGCGGTCCAATGAGTGATACGCCCTTCGGTGGCGAAGATGCTGATCGCCCAGTCGTTTCCTTTGACAAATTGCTGAACAATGAGGGCGCCAGAATCGCTGACATGCCGTATCGCCCGATCGACGTCCGCCATGTTGGAAAGGAAGTGAATCCCGCGCTGGCCGTAGCCGCGTGACGGCTTCAAGACGGCCGGGAACCCGATCTCGGTCGCGATTGTGGATGGATCTATGGCGCTCGCTTCGGGCAAGAAAATGGATTTCGGGACAAGTACGTCCGCCTGGACGCACAGCTTGTAGAATTCCCACTTATCATTGAGCAGTTCGATCACCGGCATGGGCGCCATTGGAAAAGTGTGCGGCTCCAGAATGGGCTGCATACGCGAGAGCAGCCTCAGGCTCTCCACATCGCACGCCATGACACAGTCGATGAACTGCGTCTTGTGCAGTGCGTTGATCCGGTTTGCCACAAACTGCGGGTCCGCCGAATCAATGCATTCGGCCTGGTGAATCACCACACATTGCCTGGAATGCCGCAGCGACGCCGATCGGCGATCGATCACCACAAAAGTCCTGGCACCGATGCTGCGAAGGGCGCGCAGGACATTATACCCGGTTCTCCCGTAGTGACACAGAACGACGACCCTGAGGCTGGCGTAACTCATGCAGGTTGCCGAACCAGTTTCCCTGTAACGGAAGCCGCTCGTTGCGGCGAAATTGCCGGAATGAGGCGTTGGCAGGTGAATCTTGTGCCGTAGATGAACCGCATCGACGGCCCGAAAGTCGCTCCCGCGAGAGCTCCGACGAAATGGAGGCCGGGCAGAGATGAGCCGAACCCGCGATCAAGCACCGGCAGCGCAGCACCCCCGCGCGTCGCGCTCGTGAGCGTGGCGATCCGCGGTAGGAGCGGCTCGAGAAAGCTCAGTCGGCGAACATCTGGAACATAGCCAGTTGCGGTGATGACATGATCCGCCGTGATGATGTCGGTCCCCTGGTGCCCCTCTATGCTCAGATGCACCTCGTCCTGTCCCAGGCGGGCGCTGGCAATTTGCCCGACCTGCACGGGGATCAAGCCGTCCACGCGATGCTTAAGCCATCCGGACCCGGCGGGCCCGAAACTGGTGTACGCCTTGTCGACTCGGTAGCGAGCGGGAAGGTATCGGAATGCGCCTGGTGCCTCTGAGAGAAACCACGTTCTCCAACCTGGTCCCAGGCCGAAATTCGGACGCCTGATCCGGTTCCAGAGTCCGACAGGTAACTCCTCGTTCGCGGGATCGTACCAGAATAGTGGGCGACGCGACACGATGGTCACGTTGGCGCCACTCTCCCGGAGCAGAGCCGAGGTTTCCAGGGCGGATTGTCCGGCGCCAATGATGGCGACACGTTTGCCGCGAAAGCACCCCGGATCCGCGTGGGCCGAAACGTGCGAGCAGTACTCGGTGGGCAGCCCGGACAGACTCTGGGGTATGTTGCGGAAGGCCATCAAACCTGATGCCACGACGACTTTGTCGGCCAGCACCCGTTCCCCTGTATCAGTCACCAATTCGAACCTGCTGCCGTGCTGACTGACCGTCTGCACTTGCGCGGCCTCCACCTGCCCGACGTAGCGCCGCTGAAACTCCAATCCGTAGTCGATGATGGTCTCCAGCTTCGTGCGCATTCCGATGGGCGCGTAGGGGATCGCTTTAGACTCGCAGAAGCTCTCGAGCGGAAAGGCATTGCCCGGTGCTGAGAGATTGCTGGCGAAACCGTCGGATTTGAGAAGCATTCCGCGCGGCATGTGCTCACGCCACATCAGCATGGGCACACCGAATATCCGCGTTTCCACGCGCCGGTCTCGGAGATGCGCAGCTATCGATAGTCCATACGGACCAGCACCAATGACTGCAATCTGCGTCACGTTTGTCCTTTCCTCCCTTCAAACCTCATTGCGCACGGCGCGGCGTGCCGTTGACTGTGTAATAGGCGCCCCCGACCTCTGAGTCGGCGATAGCCATGTGCCTGCGAAAGGCCAGCAGTTGACGTGCGAGGTTGGCCGAGCGTCCGATCAGAGTTCTGCCTGACGTGAAATGCGTTATTCTGGTTTCGTGGTCTGCAAATTCGAACTTGTAGACCTCGTCACCCCGCAAATAATCCACGCACTCCAACCCGTGATCGAATGCCCATTTGGTGACCTCATTCATCAGCAGAATTCCGGGTGAACTCCTTTCATACGTGGGGTCGTATGCGGCGAAGAAGGCCAGCAGCCGGTTGCCCTGGACAGCACTCACGAGGCCAGCGGCGAGTGCTCCAGCGCATTCGAGAACAAAGATGCGCAGACGTCCCATGTCCTGCAGTGCATTGACCAGTGCGCAAAGCACATCGCTCTGAAGCAGCTCGGATTCGAGCTTGTTTGCCGCGACCCATTGTCTCTTCAGCGCAATCATACTCTGCAGCGAGTCGGCCCACTCAGCAGTACCGACCAGTTCACGAAAGTTCACCTGCCCACACTGAGCAAGGATCCGCAGCCCTCGGCGATGGTTGTTCTTCTTCTTCTTGTTCAATGTGGCAAACCAACTCTCCCCGTCCATCCCTCCAGAGCGAACGCCTAAGCAGCGGTCGAATGCATGCTCGCCGGGGTACCGGCGCTGAAGGGTGTCGAAGATCATTGCGTCAGGACGAACGTTCTTCAGCCTGAGAAGGTCGAATCTGGCTTCAGCTATCACCGCATCGAGCAGGTCCGGCATCAGGTCCGGCTCACCAAACCCATCGCAATAGTCGCTGAAAGCCTGGGCGGCCCATTCGAGGACCCGAATCCCCTTCAGGCGGTTCACGACCAATGGCAGCACGGCTACGAGATCGCCATCGCGCCAGCACATGCCGATGCTTGGCTCACAGGTCGACCCGGCAGCGCTGTTCCACCACGCCTCTATCCAATCATGATGCTGGAATACATTTGCCGCACTGCGCAGCCACAGCTCACTCCACTGAGGCCGGAGCTCAGAGACTAAGCCCCTGGAGCCGATCACTTCGAAGAGCAACATTTGTATGCCGTTCGTTTTGCGTTACCGAGGCGTGACCGAAGCCGCCTGCCGCGAATGCCTGCTTCTGCACAACAGCTTAACCACGATTTAAGCGGCCAATCGTGGGTAAGGGGTTCTGCAGAAGGACACCAGCAGGGCTCCCCCCTTTAGGGTCTTAACGTGATTTCCATAGCGAATTACATCGAACGCGGAAAGCTACTGAGCCTTCAACAGTTTTTGTAAGTGGGTTTTGTGGGCCGCTGTGGCCGTTGATTATTTTGTACGTTTTTCCCGGATTTTCCCCAGCACTTCCAGCGCTTAGCTTTCGGACTTGACCTAACTTTCTCAAGCCAACAGCGTCCCTGTTCTTATTTCTTACACACATCGGCAACATTACGTGTATTTCCATTTGTCGTTCCGCAGATTATCGATGTGCATGCCCGCCAACAAAACCAGAGCACAAGGACTACGGGGCATGCGGGTGACTACTCGCGCTGAGTACCGTTTTTCTCGGTTTATACTAGTAAAGTGCCTTTACGTACGTAATCCCCGTCGCGCCGTGAGCGTCGCATGAGTTTGGCCGAAAGGACTTCCGTCGGGAGCCTGGCAAGCGGTCACTCCTCCGCGCAATTCTCCTTTTGCCTCAATCGTCCCACCTGTGTCGCCATTCTGATCGGAACAGATTTACTGCTGCTCCTTATCGCTGAGAGAGCAATCGGATTGATCGGCCCGGTGCATTCGCTGAAGCAGATTGCACTGCTGGCTGTGCCGATCGTTGTGGTCTGCTCACTGGCTCAGCAGGGCTGCTACACAATGGTGGACCGGCCCTCATGGCGAGCTGTCGTGATAGCGCTGATCAACGCCCTGGGTCTGCTCTCTCTCGCCGTTTGCGTGGTATTGGCTTTTGGTCCGGGTGAGCCTCCCATCGACGTCAGCGCGTCGAGCGGCACGATGGTGCTGGTCTTTGTGGCAACAACCGCCGGCCTTCTGTTTACACGCAGCACGATCTGGACATGGGCCCGTCCGCATGTGCTCACGCTGCTCCCGGACAAGGCCGCGGTGATCATAGGGGCCGCACGTCCTGAGCTGATCCGGCGTCTCAGAAGAGAGTTCGGTCTGGGCAGTGTGGTCGCCGCAGGGACGGACGAAAATGACTTCCATGCGACGATGATGATGGCGCGGCGTGGCAGCATTGATATGGCCTGCGTCATCGTGTCGCAGGACAACGCGCAGACGCTCGGCCGTACTCTGGCCTGCCTCTCCAGTCTGCCTGTCCCAGTGAAGCTGATCTTTGACACCGGCTACGGCGCGGTCCTTTCCAGAGACCTCACCGCACGCTCTGGCCTGTCGGTATTTTCTATCTCCGATCCGCCGCTCACTGATTCGGCGCACGCAATCAAGCGGCTGGAAGACATCGTTCTCGGCGCTCTGCTTCTCGCGCTTCTCTCGCCGTTGATGGCGATCGCGGCAATCAGCATAAAGCTCGATTCGCGGGGCCCCGTCCTGTTCCGTCAGCATCGCTACGGACACAACAACACGGTGATCAAGGTTCTGAAATTCAGGACCATGTATCACCACCTGGAAGACCGGGACGCATCGCGCCAAACCTCGCGAAGGGACCCGCGCGTGACACGGGTTGGCGCGTTCCTTCGCCGCCACAGCCTGGACGAACTGCCTCAGCTGCTGAACGTGCTCGGCGGCAGCATGTCACTGATAGGCCCGCGGCCGCATGCCCTGGGCACGACAGTGGGCGGTCATGGTCTGGAATCGGTTGTCGGCAATTACTACGCACGGCATCAATTCAAGCCAGGCATTACCGGCTGGGCGCAGGTGTCGGGCTGGCGCGGCAATCTGGATTCCGTCGAGAAGGTGATCCAGCGCGTTGAGCACGATCTTTATTACATCGAGAACTGGTCGGTGTTCTTCGATCTCTGGATCATAATGAAGACACTTACTGTCGTGCTCTGGGATCGAGAGGCCTTCTGAGGACACTTATCTGCCGTTCGCGGAGCACTCAATGCACCTCATTCGCACCACCACTTTGAGCTTGTCGGTGGATGCCATCGTGGGTACGCCACGATTGACGGACTTGCTCGAAGGATTCCGCGAGCAGGGTGTCATCAGGTTGTTCACCTTCGTCAATCCGGGAGCAATCGCAGTGACCAGGCGGGTCGGCGATTACCATGAGCTTCTGGCCGCGTTCGACGCGGTGTTGCCGGACGGAATCGGCATGTGCTGGGCGATGCGCCTGCTGCACGGTTTGCGTGCCGCTCGGGTGAGCTTCGACACGACTTCGCTCGCGCCCGCAGTAATGGAGTGGGCAGTCGCGAATCGTCTTTCGGTCGCGCTTGTCGGTGGGCGGCCTGGGGTCGCGCAAACGGCTGCAGAGCAACTGGTGAAAGCCTATCCGGAACTCAGGATCGCACTCGTGCTCGATGGATTCGGCGACCGGGCGAACAAGATTGTGGAGATAAGGCAACGCAGACCAAACGTTGTGATCTGCGGTATGGGAGCCGGAGAGCAGGAACGGTTCCTGCTGTCGCTGGCTGCCGCCGGGTGGTCTGGTTTCGGGTTTACCTGCGGGGGTTACCTCGATCAGCTCGCTGAGAGTCTCCATTATTATCCCGCCTGGATCGATGCAGCCAATCTGCGATGGGCTTACCGTCTTGTTCGTGAGCCGCGTCGCCTGGCACGTCGTTATCTGGTCGATTATGCGCTTTTCGCCGCATGTCTTGCACGTGCCTTGGTGACAGGGCGTCGCGGGTCTCAGCAGCAGTTACTTCCGCTTTCGCGCCGATCGGAAATGGCGAAGCCTTCATGACCAAGCTCAAGACAGGCTCGCGCTTTCTTGAGCAGGGGCTGACTCCATGAGCATGTTGAACACTTCCTCTGCTTCTTCAGCTTCTGACGCCGAGGAATGCAGGACAGACGTGCCCAGGGCTGCGGGAGTGGTCATCGATGTGCCGGGCGTTGACCTCCGCTCCACGTTCTGCGCCGCATTGAAGGAGAGCTTGAGCGGACTGGCGAATATTGTCGTCAGGGGACCTGTGGTGGGCGCCGCGCCCCAACATCAGCACACCGATCCAGCCCCAACGCTTGTGCTCGACCTATACGGACAAAGTGGCGCCGGAAAGATCTGGCGCGTGGTCGATGAGACGGGCGTGTGCGTGCGGGACCCAAGAAGCAGACTGGCACGTCTCCCGGCTGATGTGCTCTCGCTTTATCTCATCGAGTCCACCAACTCCCGAGGGGCATGGGTTACGCTGGCGGAGGCGCATCTTGCTTCCCGCCGGAGCCGCGAATCCGTTCTGGACGCTGTCCACCGCGCCATTCCGTGGCTGGTGAAGTCCGCCGTGCTCGCCTCGCATCCGCTGCGAGGCGTCTGGTGCCCATCAAATCCGCCTTCGCTCGTCCGCGGCCACTTAAACTCGCTTGCTCGTGCGGGTGCGCGGCTCCGGGATCTCATATGCTCAGAAATCTGGGCTATAGGCCGCGTCACAATGCCGCTGGAAGAATTTACCCGCACACGGACGCTGGCGCCGGAGACCTGGATCGAGGTTCCCGCATGGCAAGGGTTCATTGCCGACCCGTTTTGCTGGCCGGGACATGAGGATGAGGTCCTGTGCGAGCAATTTTCCCATGCGACCGGACGCGGCTCGATCGCGATCTTGCGGTTGCCAGACGGCGCGAACTCACTGTCGCCATTGAATTTCGCGACCACCACTCATCTCTCATACCCGTTCACCTACGTTGATGGCGAACGCGTCGTGTGCTTGCCGGAAATGGCCGCCCAGCGCCGCCAGACCATCTACTCACTGCTTCGCAATCGCCTCCCGGAGCCGTTGTGCGTCGTCGCTGACCAGGTAGCGATGGCAGATCCGACGTTGTTTCAGCACGAAGGGCGCTACTGGATCGCGTACAACGACACGGATCTTGGAATGCACGAAAATCTATGCCTGTGCTATGCAGATCGGCTCGAAGGACCATGGACTCCACACGCACACAACCCGGTCAAAATCGATATTCGCTCGTCCCGGCCAGGCGGAACGCCATTCAGAATAGGGAACAGGTTGTTCCGCCCCGCGCAGGACTGCTCGCGCAGCTATGGCTGTGCTCTTACCATCAATGAAGTGATAGCGTGTTCTCCGGACGGCTATCACGAACAGCCTATCGCGACGCTTTCGCCGGCCAGGAGTGGGCGGTTCAGCGGAGGACTGCATACCCTCTCGATCGGTGCTAATGGAGCGTGGATAGACGGAAAGCGCTTCGTGCTGGATCCGCGAATTCTTGCGCAGCGGCTACGCCGGCGACTGCGTCCGTTTGGCCGATTGGGATTGGCCACCCAGCATCCTTCAGAAGGAAACATCCGCCATGCCGTCTGACGTTGCGCTCGCGCCATCGAAGCCGGCAGAAATCGCCACCGCTCAACCCCAGACAATCGTCACGTCATGGGAGCCGAAGCATGCACTGCTATGGGGTAGCCAGCCCATTTGTTTGCGGCATAGCTTGCACGAGCACGAGCTATTTTCCCTTGATAGTCTGGCCGATCTGATCGAGCGATATCCCGCCGGAAAGTACATGCTCGTGCATGTGGGAAAGCGTGGCGAACGGAAGCTATGGCGTGAGGGGGATTTTGGTGGGCTTTCCGGCCGGGACGTCATCGAGTCAGTCGCACATGGCCGGATGTGGCTCAACTTGCTGCATGTGCATGAGATTGATCACAGATATGGCGATCTGCTTGATCAGATATTCCAAGAGATCGAAGGCCACATTCCCGGATATCGCACCTTCAACCGCATAAACGGCATTCTGATATCCTCGCCCGATGCGCAGGTCTATTATCACTTCGATACATCCGGGCAGAGTCTCTGGCAGATAGCAGGGCGCAAGCGCGTTTACGTCTATCCGGCTGAGTCGCCGTTTCTAAAGAGCCGGGAGCTCGAGTCGGTATGTTGCTATCATGATGAGGTGAACATCCAGTACGAAGACTGGTATGATGAACACGCCAAGGTCTTCGAGATCGGGCCCGGGGAAATGCTGAGCTGGCCGCTGAACGCGCCACACCGGATAGAAAACATGGGATTCAGCATATCGATGACCGTGGAGTACGGCACACCAAGCATCCGGCGCAAACTTATAGTCAACAGCGCCAATTGTCTGCTGCGGGAATATCTGCGCATCCAACCCAAGCCTTACAGGTCTGGACTGGGTTATCTGTCAAAGGCAGCCCTGTACGGCTCAGTCCGGGCATCAGGACTGCTCAAGGCCAGGAGACGTCAACGCCGCCCGATCACATTCCATCTCGATCCATTTGTTCCTGGCAAAATTATCGAGGTTCCCTGAATGAGGCGATCCGATCGTTACCTTGGATTTGGCGAGCAGCCGGAATGGAAGGAGAGCTTGAAGCGGGCGATGCCGCAGCTTGTCCATTTGGCGCGGCTTGGAAGACTGATGGCCAATCAGGTCAGATATCCAGTTGCGGCCACGCTGCTCGACTGGAACGGAACGGTCGTCAACGGCCCTTTTCAGGGTATGCGTTATGCCCGAAGCGGCAAAGGGAATTTTCCCGAGACACTCGGCACGTATGAGCAGTGTCTGCATCCAGTCATCGAGAGGGTCATTCGCAACGCGCCTCGCCTCATCATCGATGTGGGCGCCGCTTACGGCTATTACGCCCTTGGGTTGGCATATCGTTGCCCTGGATCTCATGTCATCGCCTATGAAATGGATGCTACGCGCGCCGACCTGATACGGAAGTATCGACGCGTGAACGCGCTCGATGATCGCCTCGACATACGCGGCCAGTGCACCTCAGCCTTGCTGAGCGAAGACCTTCGCCACGCGCCAGGCGCTTTCGTTCTCGTGGACGTCGAAGGGATTGAGGACGAGTTACTCCAGCCTGATATTTCCAACATTCCTCATTCGGAGATGCTCGTGGAATTGCATGAGATGTTCGTACCAGGAGTCACTGAGAGGCTGAAGGATCGCTTCGCTGCTACCCACCGTTCCGAGATTATCAAGCAAGACACGGTCTGTTCTTGCCCGACCCACCTACATCGTTCCGTGCGCCGTTATTGGCATACACTGGCGGTCGAATTTCGCGAGCAAATGGAATGGCTCCATTTGGTCCCGCGTGATAGTTGATGAGGGGTTTGCCTA
>CAYRTL010000089.1:15373-22084 GCA_964427005.1 uncultured Acetobacteraceae bacterium | reverse complement strand
GCCCCGGCATGACGGATTGCGGTCGCTTCGCGATACCGGTTCCCATAGCCAAGCCGGACGCCACGTAAGACTTCAGGTCAGGTAAGGGCAGCCGTGATCGAGCAGCGAACGCCATGCGTGGCGAATTCCAGTCGGGTCTGCCCGTGCAAGTCGTGAACCAAACCTTCCTCAATCAAGCGGCTGCCGAAGCCTCGGCGCGAAGGCGAAACGACCTGCGGCCCGCCGGTTTCGCGCCAGGTCAGGTTTAGCTGCCCGTTCCGCACTTCCCAGAGTAGCTCGACCCGCCCTTCCGGTCGTGAGAGCGCGCCGTACTTCGCCGCGTTAGTGGCCAACTCGTGCAGCGCCAAAGAGAGAGCCAGCACGTGCTTCGGTGAGATCTCCACGGAGTTCCCTTCGAGAGTGATCTGGGCGGCCGCGAACGGCGCCATGGCACGCGCGACTACCTCGGCGAGATCGGCGCCTGCCCAACTGCGGTCGGTGAGCAGATCATGCGCCCCGGCAAGAGAGACGATACGCGCAATGAGAGCCGTACGCGCCGACTCAAGATCGGTGGCGCCGCGCAGGGTCTGGACGATAATCGACTGCACGGTGGCCAAGGTGTTCTTAACGCGATGATTCAGCTCGTTGAGGAGCAGTCGCTCCAATTCCTCAGCGCGCTTGAGCTCCGTGAGGTCGCGACTTGCACCGGCGATGGCGACAGGCTTGCGCTCGACGCCCTGCCCTTCGAACTCCACCAGGCCCCAGGCACTGAGCCAGCGCCAGCTGCCATCGACCTGCTTGACCCGGTACTCCACGTCATACCGGCCGTCACCCTCGGGATCGACCGCCTTGGCTACGCGGGCCCACATGAGGTCCATGTCGTCCGGATGGAACTTGGCTTTCACTCCCTCCTCGTCATGGAGAAAGCGCGCCTCCGTTAGCCCGTAGAGCTGCTGGGCGTTATCATCGTAGATACAAATGTTATCGGCCAATGTATAACGCCAGGTGCCCATTTTTGAGGCGATCATGGCAAGATCGAAGGTGCGCTGCTGGCGCTCAAAGGCGAGCCGCATCTCGTGCTCGCGAGTGACATCCTGGAAGCAGTTGATGGCTCCGACCACCGCCCCGTCCCCATCGCGTAGCGGTGCTACATCGACGCGAGCGACCCAGCGCCTCCCGTCCGGGTTTTGAACCACTGCCTCCGCACCTTCGGAGCTTTCACCCGCCAGCACCGCACGGGCCATGGGCGTCTGTCCTGGAGGGATGAAGTCACCTTCCAGGCTTTCGACGCGAAAAGAGCCGCAGAACCGCTGCGCCGGGTCGTGGAGCCGAGGGGCCTGCCCCCAAAGCTCGACAGCCCGCCGGTTGACCCGAAGGATCTGGCCATCGGAGTCGCAGGCATAGATGCCGATCGGCAGCGCGTCGAGGATCGCCTGGTCCAGCTCGAGGAAAGCTTCCAGGAGCGGCGTCTGGACCGACGTCATGAGCTTTAGGGGGAGGGACACATGGCTCTCCGGCTACTCTCTCGTATTTACCAACAGGCATGCTCCCGGCCCACTGATGGCACCGATCGCTTCTGATTGAGACCGTAATTTGTCCGTGAGAATCGCTCTGTAAGAGGATCACTATTCCAGACTAGGTGATTGCGGCTGCGACCCATTGGGCCCAGGCGAGGGCCTGCCGGTCCTCGCCGATGCGCGTCACGATCTGGATTCCCAGAGGCAGACCGTTCGGACCGGCTCCAGCAGGAACCGTCACGCAGGGGACGTGAAGGCTGGTCCAGATCAGGTTGAATGCCGGATCACCAGTCCAGTCGAGCCCAGCAGGCGCCTCGCCCGGAGCCGATGGAGTCACCAGCAGATCCAGCCCATCCAGGCATTGAGGAAAGGCGCGCTGTGCGCGATCGAACACAACGTGCGCCTCGGCAACGTCGGCTTCCGGGCGTGACAAGCCGAACTCCAGCCGCTCGCGCAGTCCCTCGCTGATCTGCTCGCGTGCGTTGGCGAGTTCCCAGCCCAGTGCGCGGGCACTCTCGTTATTCATGACGATGGGATGCGCATCGACGAGGGCTTCGACCTCTGGCGACAGCTCGCGACGCACAACGGCGGCGCCAGCGCGTGACAAAGCCGATGCGACATCAGGCAGTAAGGACTGTGTTGCAGGCGCGGCGAGGTTCCAGGCCGGCGAACGACAGATGCCGATGCGAGGTGCGCGCTGCGGTCTGACGTCGGGGTCGCCCAGATCGCGGCCCGCCACGACGCCGGCGAACAGCGCGCAATCGGCAACACTGCGGGCCATCACTCCTACCGTATCAAGGCTTTCCGACATCAACTTCATGCCGAAGCGGTTGATCATGCCGAATGTCGGCTTGTAACCGACCACGCCGCAGAACGCGGCCGGCCGGATCACGCTTCCCGCCGTCTGAGTGCCGTAGGCGAGCGGAAAGAAGCCGTCCGCCACGCCCGCTGCGGAACCACTGCTCGAGCCGCCCGGCGTATGCAGCGGATTATGAGGGTTGCCTGTCGGGCCCGGCTTGCGTGTGGCGAACTCCGTCGTGACGGTCTTGCCTATGACCACTGCACCAGCTTCGCGGGCCCAGGCTACGGCGGCAGCATCCGCCTTGGGACGCCAGCCCCGCCAGATCGGCGAGCCATATTCGCTTGGCATGTCTGCGGTATCCAGCACGTCCTTTACGCCGATAGGCAGTCCGTGGAGCGGCCCTGGCCGAGAGCGCTTCGCTCCCTGCCGCGCTGCCTCCGCATCCAACCAGGTGAAGGCGCGCACAGTCCCTTCCCGCGCCGTGATCCGGGCGAGACACGCCTCCATCAGATCCTCCGGCCGCAGCTTGTTGTCGCGAATCGACCGCAAGGCCTCCGTCGCGGTCAGTCTTGCCGGATCCTGCATGCCTGAATTCTCCACGAAGCAGCGGGCACAGGCTGGCGTAACCGGGGCCGCGGGTCCATCCTGATAGCGATGGCTTCATCCGAGCATTCCAACTTTGTGCATGTCGGCGCCGGCCCGGACGGGTCGCTTACGTATTTCGTCGACCTGCCGCCCGAAGAGTTGCCGCCGGTGCAGCGTCGCGACCTGGAGCGCGCATGGTACGCCGCGCGCGAGGCCGCGCTGATGCAGCAATGGGGCGTGGTGCGCGGGTTCCGCTTCCGCCGCGGCGATGGGTCCTACGCCAATCTGGCCTTGGCCGATCGGGATGCCTGCTGCTGGGCCGGCGCGGTCGATCTGACAGTGGGCATGCGCAACAGCTACGGCCTGTCGGTCTGCCTTCGCCTCCTCGCACTGGTGGACCTGTTGGCTCGGGTACGTTGGGCGGATTCGCTCTGCCTGCTCGAGCGCGATGGCGCGGAACTGCATCCATCCTTGCTGCGCGCGGCGGCGAGCACGCCGCTCACCTCTGAAGCGCGGTTCGACGAAGCAGGCTTCCGCGGCCGGCTCGCCCGGTTCGTGCACGGATACAAACTGGAAAACCAGGCGGCCCCACGCCTGACAGGAGCACCCCCATGAGCCGCCCGTTCGTCTTGCTCCTGCCCCTGCTCGCTCTCATCCAATGCGCGCCACCACCGCCGCCTTCAGGCCAGGCGCGGGCCGATGCGGCGACACGAACGGCATGCCGCGAGCGCGCCGAAGCGGCGTACAACCGAACCCACCGGGATTCGATATACTCGATCACCGGCCGGGACACGCCGTTCTCGGCCAATTACACACCAGGCGTCGTGGATCGCGGGCTGGCGCAGCAATTCGGCCATGAGAACATGATTCGCGACTGCATCCGCAACACCGGCACCGAGACCGACCGCTCAGCCCCAGGACCGGCAGAAGCGACGCCCTGAACCGCCGGAGGTGGCCAGCCTCTCAGCAGTCGCCGGCGTCTTCGCCCAGCGCAATGCGCGCATCTTTTATGCTGGCAGTGTCACGTGCTGGACCGGATCATGGATCCAGCGTGTCGCGACGGACTGGTTGGCCTGGGAACTGACCCACTCGGTACTGTGGGTGAGTGTCATAGCGTTCTGCAATCTGGCCCCATCGGTGGTTGTTTCACCCCTGGCAGGGGCGGTGGCCGACCGGATCGACCGGGTTCGTCTGACGATGGCGTCGCAGTTCGTGGCCGCTGGCCAGGCAGCCGCGCTGGTTGTGTTGATACTCACCGGCCTGATCCGTGTGGAATTCATCGCCGCGCTGTCGGCGATCAATGGCACAGCGGAAACGTTTGCCCAGCCGGCCCGCCAATGCCTTATCCCGGGCCTCGTCCCGCGCGCTTATCTTCCGGGCGCGGTCGCGCTCAACTCGCTGACCTACAACATCGCGCGCTTCATTGGGCCAGCCATCTCCGGTCCGATGATCGTGGCGTGGGGCGTGGTGCCGCCGATTGCCTGCAACTGCTTCGCGTTCCTGTTCGCCAGCCTGACCATGTATCTGCTGCGGCTCGATCCGGCGATCCGGCTTGGGCATCGCTCCAGCCACAGCGTTTTCCACGACGCGATCGAGGGCATCCGCTACGTGGCTCGCCACCGTGGCATCGGGCCCATCCTGTTGTTCGCCGCGGCAGTGGGAATGACGCTGCGTTCGGTTCCGGAAATGCTGCCACCGTATGTAGCCGACTTGTTCGGCCGCGATGCCAGAGGCTTGGCGACACTCGCCAGCACGATGGGCCTCGCGGCCCTCGTGGGCGGCTCGTTGGTGGCAATCCGAGGGCAACTCGGCGGCCTGACGCGCATTGCCGTGTTCGCCGGACTGGCGCTGGCACTCGCCACCTGCGGCTTCGTGGCGACACACGAGTTCACTGTGGGCGTCGTGTGCATCGGCATCATGGGGGCTGCTACCACGATGCACGGCATCTCGATCCAGACGCTGCTGCAGAATTCGGCTTCAGCCTCCATGGTTGGCCGCGTCCTGAGCCTGTGGGGCATGATCACCCGCGCCGCTCCCGCGATGGGCGCGCTGATCTACGGCGCGGCTTCCGAACTCGTCGGTCTGCAAATACCCGTGCTGGCCGGCTGTGCCCTTTGTGGCTTGGCATGGCTGCGCGCTCGCGCACGACTGCCTCGGATGGCACCCGTGCTGGAAGGCAGCGAGACGCTGGCCTGATCCCGCTCCATCGCCTAGAAGGCCGGAGACGTCGCAACATGGGGAGAGAAAGTCGATGGCGACCATCAAGCGCACTGACCCGGGCGCAATCCTGTCCAAGGCCGTTGAGTACCACGGTTTCGTGTATCTTCAGGGAGTTACGGCGAAAGACACCAGCAAGGACATCAAGGGCCAGACGGCGGATGTCCTGGCGCAGATCGACGCTTTGTTGGAGGAGCACGGTACCGACAAGACCCGGCTGTTGCAGGCGCTGATCTGGGTCAGGAACATTCGCGACCGCGACGCGATGAACGAGGTGTGGACCCCTTGGCTGCCGAAGGGCGGCGCACCGACGCGCGCATGTGTGCAGGCAGAACTGGCGAACCCGTCCATCCTGGTCGAAATCATGGTCACGGCGTGTAAGTGACGAGTGGAACGGCGCCGGAACCCGGCGCCGAGTCCAAGGCCAAAATGGGCCCTGTCCTATGGCTGGCCGGGAAGATCGAAGTGGCAGCGAAGCCACACCCGCGACTAATCCGCCACATATAGACGAAATATTGTCGTAACTCCCCCACCAGTTGTTCTAGGGTTGGAGTCTTGCGTCCTGACTCGGATCGGCCTCACCAAATATTTCCGACCGAAACAAGAACAGACGGTTGATTTAGGACAATTGTCCCGATTTCCGTGCTTGTCCACAGGGGCGAGCCAAGGAAATGCAACCACGCAGGCGGAACGATCTGCCCCGAGGGTTGTCAGGTTTGCAACCCTGTGGCTACCCCGTCACACAGCTTTGCAAAATGAAGCGGGGAGCTAGTCGAGATGCCGTGTTGGGAAACCAGCGCTAAAGCTTTGATTTTCGGAACATTTCTTTCTTTGAGCACTCAACTGGTTGTGAACTCGGCCCAGGCGATCGAACCACAATCTCACCGAAATGACACGGCTGGGACCGCCACCGGCCGCACCAACGGATACCAGGTCGCTCACGGAGTTTTACACGCAAAACGTGCGACCCACGCCCGCTTCGCGGCTCACGGTGGCATTTCCTGCGTGCCGTTCGCTCGTAATGACTCCGGCATCGCAGTAGCCGGTAACGCTTGGCAGTGGTGGGACAACGCGGCCGGCGTCTACGCCCGCGGCAGCGTGCCAGAGCCGGGTAGCGTCCTCACCTTCCGTTCGAACGGTCGCATGCGGCTCGGCCACGTGGCTGTGGTCAGCCGGGTGATCAACCCGCGCCAGATCGAGATCGAGCACGCCAACTGGTGGGGACCGGGAGCATACGGCGGCGTCGCCCGCAACATCCCGGTGGTGGACGTCTCAGAGGCAAATGACTGGACCGCCGTTCGGGTCGGTCTCGGCCAGAGTGGCGAGTATGGCAGCGTCTATCCGACCTACGGCTTCATCTATGATCGTCCTGATACCGGGGTCATGATGGCGGCCAAGGGCGTGCCAGCGCCTCAACCAGAGCTGAACCCGGCCCCGAGCGATCTGCGCCCGGCAGCCGAACGCGGCTGGCAGACCTACGAGGAAGTGGCCGAGATGCCCGTTCCGCTGAAGCATCACCGGCGGGGCGCGGTGCATCTGACCTCACGACGCGCACACCAGGTGGCCCTGGCCGATCGCAGACAATAAGCGATACGGATCAGCCCGGCGCAC
>CAYRTL010000089.1:0-15273 GCA_964427005.1 uncultured Acetobacteraceae bacterium | reverse complement strand
CCAGGTGGCCCTGGCCGATCGCAGACAATAAGCGATACGGATCAGCCCGGCGCACCCGCGACACCGAGCGCCGCACCCGCCGCCAAAACCAGGAGTGGGTGCAGCCGCGTGAAGAGGAACAGCGCCGTGGCAACAACAGTGATCGCGGCTGTCGCCCAATGATCGGATGTGGTACGGATCAGCAGCGCGGCGCTTGCCATGATCAGGCCGGCGGTGACCGGCATCAGTCCGGCTTGCAGCATTCTGCGCCACTGAGCATCGCGAAACCGGTGCCATAGCCCGTAGGCAAGAAACGTCAGCACTGATGAAGGTCCGGCCACGCCCAGCGTGGCAATCAGCGCGCCGGGGAGCGCGGCAACCCGCCAGCCGATCAGCGTCACCACAAGCATGTTCGGCCCCGGCGCGGCCTGCGCCAAGGCGAACAGGGCAGCGAATTCGTGGGGGGTTAGCCACGGATGAACCTGCACGACCTGACGCTGCATTTCCGGCAAAACGGAATTGGTGCCACCGAACGCCAGCAATGAAAGCTGCATGCACACAACGGCCAAACTGAGCAGCGTCGATCCGTCACTCACGCCCGGAACCGCCATATCAGGAATGTTGAGATCGCGACCATCACGGGAAGCACGGGCGGCAAGGGCAGGCGGAGTACGGCGATGGCGACGAAGGTCACCAACGCAACCGCAATCCCAATGGGGCGAGTTTTTAGCGGCGCAGCGATTTTCAGTGCATTGGCCAGGACCAATGCCGAAGCGGTTGCCGCCAGACCGCGAAAGCCATTCTGCACGACCGGCAACTCACCATAGCGGTTGTACACCACACCGAGTGCGATCACAGTTGCGACCGGCGCAGCCATCAGCCCGGTGAAGGCCACGACTGCACCGGGGGCGCCATGAAAACGCGCACCGAGTGCTATTGTGACATTCATGATGTTGCCGCCCGGCAGGAATTGGCAGAGCCCGAGCATGTCGGTGAACTCGGACGCTGTCATCCAGCGCCTCTGCTCCACCACCATGCGTCGCGCCCAGGGAAGAACGCCACCAAAGCCGTACAATCCGACTGAAAGGAAGCCAAGAAACAAGGCAGCTAACGACGGCGGGGCTGGCGGATCGGACATTGGCGCTGGATACTTCGCGGACCACATCGACACAATTCTATCCGCGCGCATGCTCCGGCTCTGTCTTTTGTTCCTCCTGGCGGCCTCGATCACGGCGCACGCAGCATGTCGCGTGGAGCCGTTGGGTACGGCCCCGCTCGATATTGCAGGCGGCCACATCCTGGTGACGGTGCAGGTGAACGACGTTCCATCCACCTTCATTCTCGACACAGGGGCCGAACGGACGCTGATGGGTGATGACGTCGTGCAACGTCTGGGTCTCGAGCGCGACTCGTGGGTCACATCGACCGTACTCGGCATCGGCGGTTACGAGCAGCGGCCGAATGCGCTGCCACGCTCGCTGCGTTTGGCTGGGATCACACTGCGGCGGAAAACGCTGTTCGGGGACAACAGTGTCACTGTTGGACCGCTGCCGGTGCGACAGATTGCGGGTGTTCCGATCGCGGGCCTGCTCGGGCGGGATTTCCTGTCGCCATTTGATCTTGATCTCGACTTGCCCGGGCGGCGACTCACACTCTACTCCGTACGCGACTGCAGCAGCGGGTTCCTCCCCTGGACCACTCCTTACGCAGCCATCCCGGCCACCACGCCCATCGGTGCCGCTTTGGTGGTGCAGGTGGTGATCGACGGCCAACCACTTCGTGCGCTGATCGATACCGGCGCCAGCAGCAGCCTGATCACGGCACCGGGGATGGTCCGGCTGAAGCTTGCGCCGGAGGTGCTGGCGCGGGACCCAAGCGGCAATGGCGCTGGAGTGGGACCGGCACCCGTGCTGATGCACTTTCACCGTTTCGGCGAGCTGCAGGTTGGACCCGATTCGACGCGAGACCCGGCAGTATGGGTCGGATCCGTGCGCGTCGTGCCCATTGTAGACATGCTGCTCGGGGCGGACTGGTTGCGGTCGCGCCGCGTCTGGCTGTCCTTCGTGACCAAGCAGATGTTCGTTGCCGCGCAGCGGAACGGCTGAGTGACAGTCGCCGTTCGGCAACTTGGGGGTGGTAGGTTCCCTCTTCTCCTATACCCCCACGTTGTGCTGCTATGTTGTGGCACGCCTGAGCGTGGCCGATGTCGGGGGTACGGGTGGAGGACTGGCTCAGCTCGATTGGGCTGGCGGCGCGTGTTGATGCGTTTCGCGCCCAGGGGATCACTGCGGATCAGCTTGTCGAGCTGAACGACGACGACTTGCGGGAACTCGGCCTGACGATAGGCGAACGCAAGCGCTTCCGCCGGGCCGTTGCGCAATTGCGCACTCCCACGCCGGATGACCCGCCACCCTCAGCATTGCCGGTCCTTGAGACGACGAGGGCCGAAAGGCGGCCGCTGACCATCATGTTCGTGGATATGGTCAACTCGTCGCACCTGGGCGAGCGGCTTGAGCCTGAGGACCTGTTGGAGGTGATCCGGCGCTATCGCGAGTTCTGCGCGGTAGCAATCACCCGGTACGGCGGCCATATCGCGCGTCTCGTCGGTGACGGTATCCTCGCTTACTTCTGCTACCCGATGGCCAATGAGAATGACCCGGAGCGGGCGGTTCGTGCAGCGCTGGATATCACTCGCCGCATCGACGGCCTGATCACTCCGGCTGGTGAAGCACTCAACGTACGCATCGGGATCGCCACCGGACGAGTGATTGTCAGCGACCTGTTTGCCGGCGGCGAGGATCGCCGCTCCATCATCGGCTCTACGGCCAATCTGGCGGCGCGCCTGCAAGGTTTCGCCCCATCGGGCGGCATCGCCATTGCGAACGAGACGCACGAGCGCGTCGCCGCGCTGTTTTCGTGCGAAGATCTCGGGGCAATGGTGGTCCGCGGCTTTGAGCAGCGCCACCACGTCTGGCGCGTGTTGGGCGAGTCCCCTGCCCCGCGCGCCGGGTTCGAGCGCCGCCGCCGCCGGCTTACCGAATTCCATGATCGCGACGACGAATTCCGGTTGCTGGCGCAGTGCTGGCGCAATGCGAACGAAGGGCACGGCAATACGGTTGTGGTGATGGGTGAGGCCGGCATCGGCAAGTCACGGCTCGTCCAGCAGTTCCTCGCCACACTGGGGGATGCGAAATCGCGCGTGGTGCATCTGGCCGCCTCCGCGTTCGATGAAGACAGTCCGCTGCGCCCCGTGATTGCCTTCCTGCGCGACGCCGCACGCCTCGATCCCGATGCACCGCGCGAAGAACGGCTGACGCGACTGGAGAGCGTGCTGGCCGGCGACGAGCAGCAGAAACGCGAGATTCTGCCGCTTATTGGGGAACTTGTCGGCATTACGGCAGACGACCCGGCAATCCGCGCCCTGCCACCGGACGTGCTGCGCGAGCGGTTGCTTTCAGCGCTAATGGCGCAGTTGCTGCTGCGGGCAGATACCGGTCCGCTGTGCCTGGTGGTGGAAGATCTGCAATGGCTTGATCCCACCTCGCGCGAACTGCTCGAGCGCATGGTTCATGCGGTGGCAGACCGCAAGGTCATGCTGCTGCTGACCAGCCGCATAGATTTCGACGCGCCGTGGATCGCTGAACATGCGACACGCATCACATTGGGTCGTCTACCAACGAGCGCTATAACCGAAATGGTCCAGAGCCTGTTCGGCACACGGCCAATGCCACCGCAATTGCCGGCTATCATTGCGCGTCGCACTGACGGCGTCCCACTGTTCATCGAGGCGGTCGCGCAATCGCTGCTGGAACTGCCCTCGATGCCGGAACTGGACGATGGTCCCTTTGGCATGACCGACCCGGCTATCCCGGCCTCGCTGCATGAATCGCTGATGGCGAGGCTGGATCGGTCTGGACCGGCGAAAGAAATCGCGCAGGTCGCCGCTGTGGTCGGTCGCACGGTGCGGCGCGATGTTCTGGCGGAAGCGTCACGCCTACCCGATCCCGAGTTGGACCAGGCCTTGGCGAGCCTGGCGGAAGCAGACTTGCTGTTTCCCGACGATGCGGATGGGAATGGGACTTACACGTTCACGCACGCGATGCTGCGTGATGCCGCTTATGACAGCCTGTTGCGGGACGATCGCAAGGTGCTGCATCTGCGCGTCGCGCGGGCACTACAGCTTCTCGATCCGCACACGGTGCAGCAGCAACCGGAACTGCTTGCGCTGCACCTCACTGAAGCGGGCTTGGCCGAGGAGGCAGCGCCATATTGGCTCGAGGCGGCACGGCGGAGCCTTGCCCGCTCTGCGCTCACTGAGGCAACGCGAATACTGCGGCGCGGCCTGGTCGCTCTGGAAGGCCTTCCGCCGGTTCGTACCAACCTAAATCTGCGCCTGCAACTCAGCGGTTTGTTAGGACCCGCGTTGATCGGCCTGAAGGGACCGGGTTCGGCCGAAGCACAGGAACTGTATGCGACCGCTTACGACATGTGCCACGAGGTTCCAGAGGAACCGTCGCACTTCCCGATCTACTGGGGATGGTGGCGGCTGTCGCGCGACTTCCAGGTCAAACGCCAGCGTGCGACGGCGCTGCTGTCGCAGGCATCCGTCCGCAACGATCCTGGGCTGCTGCTGCAAGCGCACCACTGCAATTGGGCCACGCACTATGCCTCGGCGGACTTCGACAAGTGCTCGGAGCACATCAATGCTGGACTCTCGCTGTATGACCGCGGCGACTACCGCGATCACGCCAGGCTGTATGGCAACCACGACGCGAAGGTGTGCGCTCATGGGGAGCAGGCACAACTGGATTGGATCCAAGGCCGGCCGCTGAGTGCGCTGAAGCAGGAGAGCCGCTCGGTCGCGTGGGCCAATTCGCTCGATCATCTGGGCAGCCGGGTGCATGCGATGGACATGCGGCTGCTGCATCGTGCCTACCGCCGCGATACCACCAACGTGCTCGAGTTGGCGGAAGAACTGGTCACGTTCGCTTCGGACCACAACCTGACCGACCATCGCGCCAAGGGGTTGATCTTCCATGGCTGGGCGGTTGCGATGCGTGGTGACCCTGCCGCCGGACTAAGGACATTGCAGGAGGGACTGAATGCGCAGAGAGCGATCGGCACGACTGAAGATTTTCCAGTCTACCTATCACTGCTTGCCGAGGTATTGGTCGCCTGCGGTCAGCCGGAGCGCGCGATCGAGACTCTGACCAGAGAACGCAGCGAATTCGATCGGCTCGGCTTTCGGGTCTTCGTGCCCGAGCTGCTGCGTATGCTGGCTTGCGCAATGTTGCGCGCCGACCCTGCGGGAACCGATGCTGTTGTCGCAATGATGAACCAGGCTTCGGCGATGGCAAGACAGCAGCACGCGGCCATGCTTGCGCTGCGGATTGCTGTCAGCCGGGCAAGGATCGCGCGGCAATTGGGCGACGTTGATAATGCCGCACGCGATCTGGCTGACGCGCTTGCTGATGTTGCTGAAGACGACAATGGGCCGGACATCACCGAAGCACGGGACGTGCTTGGTATGCTGCGCACCGGACACCGCGGCCTGCACTCGGCCGCGTAACGGATGAGTGAAACCGAGAGCGACGGACCGAAGCGGTTCCGCGCCGGCACGCATCGCACGACCGATCCGTCAGCTACGTTAGCCCGTGTGCTGCCGCTCGCGTCGCGCATGGGCATTACGCGCGTTGGCGTGCTGACCGGCCTTGACGTCATCGGCATTCCGGTGGTCGCCGCGGTTCGGCCGAACTCCCGATCGATCGCCGTGCATCAGGGCAAGGGCGTGACGCTCGCGGCAGCGAAGGCGTCTGCGGTGATGGAGGCCGTTGAGACTTTCCATGCCGAGAATATGGCGCTGCCGCTGCGCCTGGCCTCCCATACCGAATTGCCCGGCGCGATCGATCCAGCGATGCTGCCACGGAGCTCGGGCAATGTGGTTGGCGATCAGCGCCTGCTGTGGGTGCAGGCTCGTGAACTGATGGCCAGTGGCAAAGTGTGGGTACCGTACGAGCTGGTCAGTGCGGACTACACTTACCCAATGCCACAGGGCAGCGGTGCGTTCCAGGCGACGACGAATGGTCTTGCCTCGGGCAATCACTGGCTGGAAGCAGTACTGCACGGTGCTTATGAGGCCGTGGAGCGTGATGCGATTGCACTGTGGCGCAACTGTTCCGACGCGGCGCAGGATGCACGCGCCATCGATCTGACAACGATAGATACGCCGACAAGCCGTTCCCTCATGGCGGCTTTCGAGGATGCGGGAGTGATACTCCGCGTCTGGGAGCTCACATCTGATATCGGTCTGCCGGTCTTCCTTTGTCTCGCGGCTTCGGCGGATGATGGCGTTGAGCCGGAACTTGGATCTGGTTGTCATGCCGATGTCGATGTTGCGCTCTCGCGTGCCTTGACCGAGGCCGCGCAAGCGCGCCTGACGCGCATATCGGGCGCGCGGGACGATTTCGCCGCGGCAAGCTATCGGCCTTCCGTGCAAATGGAGCGGCACGAAGCTGCGCGGCGTTGGATGCGTACACCGGCGCGGCGGGACTTTCACTCGGCGCCATCGCGGGCAGGCGTTAACCTGCGTGCGGACCTGGACACCGCATTGGCGCTGCTCGCATCAGCCGGAATCCGGCAGGTCGCCTACGTCGATCTGACGAAACCGGAGTTCGGCATTCCGGTCGCGCGGGTGATCATCCCTGGGCTGGAAGGTCCGTGGACGCCACCTCATGGGGAATACACGCCAGGCGCACGCGCCGGAGCGTACGCGCATTGAGTCAGGTGCATCCTCCCGTGGTGTTTCTCGGGCCGACGCTATCATGGTCTGAGGCGGATACGATTTTACCAGCCATCTATCTGCCGCCAGCCCGGCAGGGTGACATCTATCGCGCGGTGATGCAGTACGCACCGCCCGCCATCGGCATCATCGATGGCCTGTTTCTTCATGTCGCGGCAGTGTGGCATCGCGAAATCCTGTGGTCGCTGTCACAAGGTGTGCATGTATTCGGCGCCTCCAGCATGGGCGCGCTGCGTGCAGCGGAGCTGGCTCCCTTCGGTATGCGCGGGGTTGGCCGTATCTACACCGCGTACAACGAGGGACGATGGCCGGGCTACGATGAACCGTTCGAAGACGATGATGAGGTAGCGGTCATTCATGCACCGATGGAGGCGGGCGGCGCCGCATTGTCGGACGCCATGGTTGATCTGCGTGATACGCTGCTTGCCGCAGAAGCCGCGAATGTCGTTGACCGTTCGTGCCGGGATGCTCTGACGGCAACAATGAAGTCCTTGCACTTCCGGGAACGCAGCTTTGCACGGCTTGCCGAGTGTGCTGCCGGAACAGCATTGGCCGAGTGGCTGCCGCACAACATCATAAGGCGCAAGCGGTTGGACGCGGTGGAGATGCTCGCAACGATGCGGGAGATGCTTGGTGCCAATCCTGCGCCCTTCCAGGCGACGTTCCGTTTCGAGCGCGCGCTGGTGTGGGAGCAATTCGTGGCGGAGGCCGATGCTCTGGACGACACTGAGGCGCTAGTACTCGAGGAATTGCGACTGGACCCTGAAGAATGGCAGCAGGTTCGACGTGTGGTCCTCGGGCGGCTTGGTCCGTTGCAAGCTGCCGATCCAACCGCAGAGCGGAGACAGGCAGAGCAGTTCCGCAGGCAACGCGGACTGTGGCGCCGTGCCCAGTTGGATGAGTGGTTGCGGGCGAACGCACTCGACCTTACCCGGCTTGAGCGGCTGCTGCGCAAGGAAGCCGCCTTGAACCAGGCAGCGACGCAAGCAGGACCGGCTCTCTACCTGGATATGATCGAGCATCTCCGCCTGACCGGGCGGTTCGCTGAACTCCTCCGTAACGCGAAGAACAAGCAAACCGCACTGGCGAACGTCCCGCCAACTCCCGCGGATCCGCATCTGTCGGCTATCGTGGACTGGTATTTCGAACAGCGGCTTGGCGTTACGCGCCCAAATTCCATCCCTGCGTTTGCGGCCGAAATGGGCTGGGACAGCGAACGCGATTTTCTGCTGGCAGTCTGGCGCGAGTATCTGTTCCATAAGACCTTGCAATGACACCGCTCCGCACTGGCGCGCGCTTCCGTCTATTCCCGAACTATGCCGAAGGCTTCGCCGAGCCGGAGGTGGTGGAGCTTTCGCTCCCGGTCGGGATGGTTCGCGCCGGACCATCCGATCCGTGGATGTACACCGTCATCCCGGTGGAGAAGGCTGGGCCCTACGACCCTCCCCGATACAGCCCGCCATATCAGGGCGCGGTTCACCAACCTGCAATGCCTGGACCGGATGGCAACTTTGACCACATCCCGGTTGAGACCGAGCAGTTTCTTGCGGCGCATCTCTACGGCACGGCGCGGTGGACGCTCGACATCTGGGAACACTATCTGGGCCGGCGTGTCGTCTGGTGGGACGCCGAAATCCATCCGCAACTGGAGCTGATCACGATGGTCCAGTGGGCGAACGCCCAGTCCGGACCAGGCTTTTTGGAGACGGGCCGCCAGGTTAACCGCTTTGGGCGCACAGCGCCGTACTGTCTCAATTACGATGTGATAGCCCATGAGACGGGCCACGCCATTCTGTTCTCTCAGATCGGTGTGCCACGTCCAGATCAGGTCAGCGTGCCGTTCCTGGCGTTCCATGAATCATTCGCCGATCTCGTCGCACTCATTGGCGTGCTGCATTTCCACTCGGTGTGCACGAGGCTCCTGGAGCAGACAGACGGGAATCTGTATGTATTGAATCTGGTCAGCCGTATTGGCGAAACGTCGGATACCGAACAGATCCGGCGAGCAGATAACGTCGCCACCATGGATGACGTGGCGGAGATTTCGTTGGCGCCTGACGGAACGTGGATCGATCCCACGGGCCGCCACCGCAATCAGCACGCCATTGCCGAACCGCTGACTGGCGCGATCTTCGATATCCTGGTGGAGATTTATCAGGACGGTTTGGTGAGACGCCGGCTGATTGCACCGAACTGGGATCCGCGCGGCTGGTCACGCGATGAGGTAAATACGGCGATGGACCGCATTCACGGCGAGTCCGCCCGCGCGTTTGCGCGCTTCACGCGCGGTTTCTACGCGGCACTCACCGATGCACGGCACATCGTTGGACAGTGCATGGCACACGTCATGCTGACCCTGCATCCCGAGACGCTCACGTTCGGACGGGTTGCAGCGCGGTTCCTGGAGGCGGCCGCCGCACTCGGCCAGGCCCCCATCCTGCCGGAACTGCTTGACCACTTTCTGTGGCGAGGCATCGATCCACGGCCTTTCCTCGCGATCACAATCGTTGCCGGCAAGCGTCGTCACCATGGCAAAGAACGAGGCCGGTTGACCGTCTGCGAGGCACCCAACCCGAGCCCCTATTGTCCTGGCTGCGACATCCGGGGCTTCTGGCAGGCACGGCGGCTCATGCCACATTCGCACCGATCGATGCCAGGCTGATCATTTTACCGGGGGATTTGGGCTTCTAGCGGAACGAACCTTGTGCTACCCCAACCAGGGACCTTTCGATAAGGGGGATTGTGATGTCCGGATTGCTCCGCGAAGGACTCCTGGCTCCGACCGGGGTCCGTCTGTTCGGTCGTCCCTATACCGGCCTTGAGATTGCTGATCTTGGGATCAATGACACGTCGAATGATCCTCTCGTCACCCAACTCAGAGCGGCCAACGAAGGCGACTACATGCTGGCCCGTATCTATGGGTTCAGCTATCTCGGGAACTACTTCAAGCTGTCCATCCCCACCGTGATGCTGGTGTGGGGACCAGGTACACCACTGGTCCCTGGCGGCGACGCGGCCATCAGCCTTTCCAATCTTGGGGTAGATTTCAAAGGCGAGACTTTTGCCAGTGACGTAATGATGTGGGTCTGCGATCAGGCCGACATCGGCATTCGGATCGATGTGAGCATCGGATCGATCAGCAGTCTGCTGCTCGATCCGGAGATGGGCGCAGACAACAACATCACAGGCGGCTCGCTGACTGCACGCTCCGATCTGGTGGGACGTTCCGATGTAGTGGGGCGCTCGGACGTTGTCGGGCGTTCCGATCTCGTGGGACGCTCCGATCTGGTCGGCCGATCCGACCTGGTTGGGCGGCGGCGCTAGTAAGGCGCCGCCTCGCCGCAGCCTACTTCATCGCCGAGAACTGTGTTGGCGTGAGGATGAAGTTCTTCACGTTGGCGACAATCGCGCCATTCTCTTCAGTCTTCGCCCTCGCAGCCAACCACTCCGGATCAGCGCCGAAAGCGTTCCACTTCTTCTCCCTCTCCGCCAGGGACTCCCACACCACAAAATAATACAGTGTCTGGTTCGACTCACCGATCACTGTGGTCCAGAACCCAGCCTGCTTGATGCCGTGCTTCTCCCACAGCTTCAGCGTGATGGTGTCGAAGCGCTTCAACAGGTCCGGCAGCCGACCAGGCACGCACTCATAGATACGCAGCTCATACAACATCGCGGGTCCCTCCAAACGCGCCGAAGCATGCGTCGGCGTCCGAGCAATGGTCAACTAAGGTGAAGACCCCCTTCCCTCGTCGCTCCGATACGCCGCGCCCCATGGATTGCCAGGACCACGCCGCGACGGGCCATGCAATAGTCGCCTCGTGGTTACAACGGCCGCGACTGCGGCCAACAGGGCCGCCGCCAGCCATTTGGTACCAGGGTCGTACCAGTCCGTGCGAACCAGCAGCAGAAACACGATCGAGACGACGATCAGCAGGCCCCCTGTACGCAGACCGCGATGCAATGCCAGAACGGCAAGAACGACAAACACCGCATAAAGCGCAATCGCCGCAGCACGCATCACATCGAAGGCGCGCCACATCAACGTCGCCATCAAGTCGTCGATGAAACGCGCAGCAGCCGACAGGAATGCCTCGCATGTCGCGAGGAAGTTCTGCGGCCCGATGGCATACACCGCGAGCATCAGAATGATGCCACCAAGCCAGACCAGAAGGATGATTCGACGATCCAACATGCGCTTCAGAACCGCTCGACCCAGGGCCGCAACTCCACCTCCCAGGTCCATGCACTGCGCGGCTGCTGCACGACGTGCCAGTAGGTGGCCGCAATCGCGTCAGGGTCGAGCATGCTGTCCGGCTTGTCCGGCGGCTCGGTCCGACCCGGATTGCGGATCGCGCCGTCGATGACGAAGTGCGCGACATGGATGCCCTGCGGCGCCAGTTCACGCGCCATGCTCTGCGCCAATCCGCGGAGCGCGAACTTCCCCATCGCGAACGGCGCCGACTGCGGGTACCCCTTCACCGAGGCGGATGCGCCGGTCAGCAGGATCGCGCCGGAGCCGCGCGGCAGCATGTAGCGTGCGGCCTGCTGGCTTACCAGGAAGCCGCCATAGCCACTGACGGCGATTGCTCGCGCCACGGAATCGGGGTCGAGCTCAGCGATCGGCCCGCGGGCGCGGGCACTGGCATTATAGACGACAATGTCGGGCACGCCCTGGGTGGCGATCACCGCATCAAACAGGCCCGCGACCTCCTCGGGCTCCGTGGCCTCACACGCGAAGGTGGTGGCGGCCGTCTCATGCGCCAGTCCGGCAAGCTTCTCCGGATTGCGCGAGGCCAGCGCCACCTGCAAGCCGTTGCGCGAAAACAACCGCGCCAGTGAGGCGCTGAGGCCGCTGCCCACGCCGACGATAAGGGCCGACTGCATGTCCATCTCACACCTCTGCTCTCTGTCCCTGATGATCCGGTTTGCCTATCATCCCCGGAAATCACGGCAGGGAAAGCCGGGCCGGATACCGGAGGTACGTCATGCTTGGTCTGATGCAACAACAGCCGCTCCTGATCTCGTCGGTGCTGACCCATGCGGCGCGCCATCATGGCAAAGCCGATGTGGTGTCGGCCACCGGATCAGGCGAGACGCACCACTCCACATGGGCGGAGACCGAGGGTCGCGCGCGGCAGCTCGTACGCGTGCTGCAGCGGCTCGGCATAGCGGCTGGAGATCGCGTCGGCACACTGGCCTGGAATGACTACCGGCACCTCGAAGTCTACTACGCCACTTCCGGTATGCAGGCGATCTGCCACACGATCAACCCGCGTCTGGCACCAGACGACATCGCCTACATCATCAATCACGCCGGTGACAAAGCCCTGTTCGTCGATCCGGGTTTCGCTCCGCTGATCAGCGGGATCGCCAATAAGATCAAGGAAAGCGTTCAGACTTTGGTGTTCATGACAGATGCCGCTTCGATGCCGAAGCTCGATCTGCCCAGTGGTATTCAGCTCCATTGCTATGACGAGTTGATGAACTCGTCTGACGACGATTACCAGTGGCCCAGCTTTGACGAGAACACCGCGAGCGCTCTGTGCTACACGTCGGGCACGACGGGGCGGCCGAAAGGCGTGCTGTACAGCCATCGTTCCACGGTAATCCATGCGTATGCGATTGCGCTGCCTGACGTGCTCGATCTGCGCGCGACCAGCAGGATTCTTCCTGTTGTGCCGATGTTCCACGTCAACGCCTGGGGCATTCCTTATGCCACTGCCCTGACGGGTGCCGCGCTGGTCCTGCCTAGCCGGCACCTGGACGGCGCCAGCCTGGCGCGGCTGCTCAATCAGGAACGCGTGACGATGACCTGCGGGGTGCCGACTGTATGGCTTGGGCTGCTGCAACATCTGCGCACGAGCGGTGAGAAGCTTGCGACGGTGAAGCGCATCATGACCGGAGGCTCCGCTGCACCCCCGCTGCTGATAGAGGCATTCCGTGACGAATTCGGCGTGGTGGTGGAGCATGGCTGGGGAATGACCGAACTCAGCCCGGTCGGCACTTATAATGCGCCCAAACTCGCCCAGGTTGGCCTCTCGGGTGACACCGCCGTACGCCACATGCTGAAGCAAGGGCGGGTGCTGCCCGGCATCGACATGAAAATCGTCGATGGCGACGGGCGAGAACTGCCGTGGGACGGCAAACAGTTCGGCGACCTGATGGTTCGCGGACCTTGGGTGTGCAGCGGCTATTACGGTGACGAACCGGGCAGCGCCTGCGATGCTGAAGGCTGGTTTGCCACCGGCGATGTCGCCACCATCGATCCGGACGGGTACATGGAGATCACCGATCGCTCAAAGGACGTCATCAAATCGGGTGGCGAGTGGATCAGCTCCATCACGCTGGAGAACATTGCCGTCTCCCATCCTGATGTCGCCGAAGCGGCAGTCGTGGCGGCAACCCATCCGAAATGGGACGAGAGGCCGCTGTTGCTGGTGGTTCCTCGAGCCGGTCATACGGTCGATCCGGAGTCCGTCATCCAGATCTATCGTGGCAAGGTCGCGAAATGGTGGCTGCCGGACTCGGTTGTGGTGGTGAAGGAGCTACCTCACACGGCGACCGGCAAACTGCTGAAAACCGAGCTGCGCGCCCGCTATCGTGACTACTATCTCAGGTCAGAGCCGGACAGTTCGGAGAATGCTGCGGGCGCGAAGGTTGCGTCGCAGTCCGGTCCGCCATAATTTCGCGCCGACACCGCCTGGCAGGGGCTTAACGGCGGGGCGGCAGCTTCGCAATTCACGGGGACACACGCATGAGCGGCTCGACAAAACGGTCTATTACCGTCTCGCTTGACGGAAGCAACAAGTCGAGCAGCCTGCCCTTGATCGAAGGCACGCTGGGTCCGCCGGTCGCGGACATCCGCAAGTTGTATGGCGATCTCGGCATCTTCACCTACGACCCCGGCTACGGCGCCACCGCCTCTTGCGAGAGCAAGATCACCTACATCGACGGTGATGAAGGCATCCTGCTTTACCGCGGCTACCCGATTGAGCAGCTCGCCGAGAAATCCAATTTCCTGGAGATCTGCTATCTCCTCCTGAATGGCGAACTGCCGAATGCGAAGCAGCGCCAGGAGTTCGAGCTGGGCGTCCTGCGGCACACCATGCTGCATGAGCAGATCAGACAATTCTACAATGGGTTCCGCCGCGACGCCCATCCGATGGCCGTGATGTGCGGCGTCGTCGGCGCACTCTCAGCATTCTATCACGACAGCCTGGACATTCATGACTCGGAGAGCCGGCGTATCAGCGCATTCCGGCTGATCGCCAAAGTACCGACGATTGCGGCCTGGGCGCACAAGTACTCGATCGGCCAGCCCTTCATGTATCCGCGTAACGATCTCTCATACGCGGAGAACTTCCTTTACATGTTCCACGCCGTGCCGGGCGAGGAGTACAAGATCAGCCCGGTCCTGGCGAAAGCCATGGACCGGATCATGATCCTCCACGCCGACCATGAGCAAAACGCCTCGACCTCAACCGTAAGGCTCGCGGGCTCGTCGGGCGCCAATCCATTCGCCTGTATCGCCGCCGGCATCGCGTCGCTGTGGGGCCCAGCCCATGGCGGCGCCAACGAGGCGGTGCTCAAGATGCTGAACCACATCGGCCATGTGAAGAATATTCCGTCCTTCCTCGAAGAGGTGAAGGACCGCAACAACCACGAGATGCTCTGGGGCTTCGGGCACCGCGTTTACAAGAACTACGACCCCCGCGCCCGCATCATCCAGAAGGCCTGCCACGACGTGCTGGCCGAACTTGGCATCAAAGGCGATCCGCTGCTCGACCTCGCGATGGAGCTAGAGAAGATCGCGCTGAACGATCGCTACTTCATCGATCGCAAGCTCTACCCGAACGTGGACTTCTATTCCGGCATCATCCTGAAAGCGATGGGCTTCCCGACGAGCATGTTCACTGCGCTATTCGCGGTGTCTCGCACAGTCGGCTGGGTGAGCCAGTGGAAGGAAATGATGGAGGATCCGGCGAACCGTATCGGCCGGCCGCGCCAAGTCTATACTGGCGCTCCCAAGCGGGATTACGTACCGATCGAACGGCGAGGCTGAATCGTACAGCCGTCACTGCGAGGCCCTTCGGGTCTCACGATGACTCTGTGGATAGTTTTATCCACAGGCTGTTAACAGCATTAATCTCGCAGTCCCGGATTGCGACAGGTTTTTCGCCCCAGGGCCATCAGGGCTATACGGGCGGGACCTATTTCTGGTTGCATATTCCACTCGCAAACCGTTGATTTACATCTTAAGGTTGTATCATAGTGATCCCCACAATTCACTCGGGGAACAAAATGCGCCCGTCTCAGACGTTGGATTCGCTGGTCAGAGAACGCCTGAAGCAGTGGCCGCAGAGGCCTCCTGGCGTTAAGCCGGGCTCCAACGGCGGGGATGCCTGGCTCCGCGGGCGGCCGACAAACGACGTCCGCGGCCACCCATTCCTTAAACTACCGGGAAGCACTCGCTGGCGAACACTGCCCGATGG
>CAYRTL010000088.1:7157-22588 GCA_964427005.1 uncultured Acetobacteraceae bacterium | reverse complement strand
GCGGTACAGGCCTGGGACCCCTGATTGAGTTCGGCTCTCAGGAGGCGACGGCGTTCACTCGGCCGCTTCTCTCATCGGCAAATGCGCCTTCAAGAAGTTGCGCACCCGATCGATCGTCCGAGCCTTTAACTCCGGCGGCTCCTTCCAGGGAAACACCGTGATCTCGGCGTTCGGGCACAGCGACGCAACATCAACGGAGGATTGGTGCGGATGCGCCGGTGTTTCATCCGGCAGCACCAGCATCGGCGTCTGGCACGAGCGCGCAAACTCGCGCGACACGCTGTAAACGAAGTCGGGCCTCGCGCGATACAGATTGTGCAGATATGCCTCAATGGTCGCCATTGTCAGTTCCGGTCGCCGCTTCATCAACTCCGGCGCCCAGACATCGCGGCCCGAGCGGTACATCACGTCTGGATCGTCGTCGCGATGCCCGACCGTCTGCACCAGCACGCCAGCGACCACGCGATCCGGTGCCCGCTCCATCAGCTTCAGCGCAAAGCAGCCGCCGATGCAGTAGCCCATGAAGAGGAACTTATCGATGCCGAGGTGGTCCATCAGCCCGAGTTGATCATCGGCGAAGGCGCCCCACGGATCATTGATGGCAATCGGTCCTGTGGACTCGCCGCCGTTCGCGTTGCGCTGATCCATCGTGATGCAGCGGAAGTCGTTCTTGAACTCCTCCATCGCGTTGAATACCGCCGTCGGCCACATGCCCACGCGGGAATTCAATCCGCCGCCGGGGATCACCAACAGTGGAAAGCCGGTGCCGGTCTCCTCATAGCGGATGCGAACGTCGTCCCTTTGGTAGAATGGCATGGTGATATCTCCGTCCCCAAAGAAGAATAACACGGATTGCACCGAGTGCGTTTACGACATCTCCGCGCAATCCGTGCTCTAATCCGCGGAATCCGTGTTATTCTTTATCCTACCTTGTCCTGCGTCTTGGTCTCGAAATCGCTGGCATCATGCCGTTCGCGCAACTGCTCCGACGGCTCGCCCTGCATCCGGTTCACCATGCGCCCGCGCTTCACCGCGGGCCGGGCATAGATCTGATCCGCCCAGCGCACGACGTTCTTGTATTCGTGTACCGCCAGGAACTCTGACGCGCCGTACTGATTGAATTTCACCAGGCCGCCATACCAGGGCCAGCAGGCCATATCGGCAATCGTATATTCACCGCCCGCCACGTACTCGCTTTCCGCCAGACGCTTGTCGAGCACATCGAGCAGACGCTTCGTCTCCATCGTGAACCGGTCGATGGCATATTCGATCTTCTCCGGCGCGTAAGCGTAGAAATGGCCGAACCCGCCACCGACATACGGTGTGCTGCCCATCTGCCAGAACAGCCACGACAGGCATTCAGCGCGGGCGCTGGGCTCAGTCGGCAGGAATGCCCCGAATTTTTCCGCGAGATACACCAGGATCGCACCGGTCTCGAACACCCGGATGGGCTTCGGACCGCTGCGGTCCACCAATGCGGGAATCTTGGAGTTGGGATTGATCGCGACGAAGCCACTGCCGAACTGATCTCCCTCGCCAATGCGGATCAGCCAGGCGTCGTATTCCGCACCTCTATGCCCCAGGGCCAGCAACTCCTCCAGCATTACGGTGACCTTCACGCCATTCGGCGTGCCCAGTGAATAGAGCTGCAAAGGATGCTTGCCGACCGGCAGCTCCTTCTCGTGCGTCGGCCCAGACACCGGGCGGTTGATGTTGGCAAACCGGCCGAGGGCCGGCTTGCTGGTCCAAACATTCGGCGGGGTGTACTCGGACGTGTCGGACATGTGCGAAGCTCCAGTGCGTTCCCGGCCAGCGTGGCTCTGTCGCCCGGCTGGCGCAAGTCGCAGACGCATAGTGGCTCATTAAATGGATGACCGGTGCCAGCGGTGGCAATATGATGCCAGGCCTGGATTGGCACCGCGAAAATGTAACTCATGTCACACCAGCGGGGACAAGACCCATGGACACAATCACCACCGAAGATGGCACCACGATTTTCTACAAGGACTGGGGCAAGGGACAGCCTCTCGTGTTTCATCACGGTTGGCCGCTCAGCGCCGATGACTGGGACAATCAGATGCTCTTCTTTCTCGAGAAGGGCTATCGCGTGATTGCGCATGATCGGCGTGGCCATGGTCGCTCAACGCAGACAGCAACCGGTAACGACATGGACACCTATGCTGCCGATGTTGCAGCACTCGCCGCGAAGCTTGACCTGAAAGACGCTGTTCATGTCGGGCATTCGACCGGTGGTGGCGAGGTAGCGCGCTACGTCGCCCGCCATGGCAAAGGGCGTGTGGCAAAAGCCGTGCTCATCGGCGCGGTGCCGCCGATCATGGTGAAGTCTGACAAGAACCCGGGCGGCCTGCCGATAGAGGTGTTCGACACTTTTCGGGCGCAGTTGGCAGCCAACCGGGCACAATTCTACAAGGAGGTTCCAACGCCGTTCTATGGCTACAATCGGGCGGGCGCGAAGATTTCCGAAGGAAACAAGGAGAACTGGTGGCGCCAGGGCATGATGGGCGGGATCAAGGCACAGCACGACTGCATCAAAGCCTTCTCGGAGACCGACTTCACCGAGGATCTGCAGCAGATCGACGTGCCAGTTCTGATCATGCATGGCGACGATGACCAGATCGTGCCGATAGCGGATTCGGCCCTGCTTTCAGCCAAGCTCGTGAAGAATGGCACCCTGAAGGTCTACAAGGGCCTGCCGCACGGGATGTGCACCACGCATCCGGAGATCATCAATCCGGACCTGCTTGCCTTCATCAAGGGTTGACATGCGTGGCGCGGGACATGCGTCTCGCATCCAAAACAGTGACGCGCAATTGCGACGCAGCAGCCCCCGAGCAATGGCAGAAGACATGGCGCTCAAGCTTCGGTTAATAAGCGAACCCCATCGAAGGATCGCCCGACTTGCTTCCTCGCGTCAGTCTACCTCTTGTCCTCGGCGTCGCGCTCGCCGCCTGCAGCCCGGACTATTCGCCGAACACCTACGCCACCAATGCCGTGCAGCAGGCGAACAAGGTGGATCAGGGCGTCATTGTCGGCGTCCGGGAAGTCGACGTCAGCACGTCCGGTGCCACGGGCGCCATAGTCGGCGGCGCGGCAGGCGGGCTCGCCGGCTCACAAGTTGGCAGCAACGCGGCGAGCGCCTTTGGTGCGCTGGGCGGTTCGCTTGTCGGCGGTATTGCCGGCAGCGCGGCCGAGCATGTCGTCGGGGACACCCAGGCGTTCGAGTACATCATCCGCAAAGCCAACGGCGATCTGCTTAGCGTCACGCAGAAGGATACCACGCCGCTGAACCTCGGCCAGAAGGTGCTGGTGATCGCCGGCAATCAGGCGCGCGTAGTGCCGGATTACACTGTATCGCTGCCGGAACCGCCTAAGCAGACCGCCGCGGCGCCGCAGGATGCGCCGACGACGACCGCGCCTCCACCACCACCCGTCGCTGCAACACCCCTGCCAGCGCCAGAGCAGCCAGCCGCGGAACCTGCGCCCTGAGGGCTCAACTCTCCCAGGGCGGCCCCTTCAGCTCCACCATGTTCCCTTCCGGGTCGGGGACGTAGATCGACGGCCCCTGCCCCTCCGCACCGTAGCGCGATTCAACCGGCCCGGGCTCGCAGCCGTTGCGCTTCAGATGGGCGATGATTGCCTCGCCATCGAACGGTTCCACCTGGAGGCAGAAGTGGTCCATGTTCCTGCCCTCCCGGCCAGGTGCGGCGCCGCCCCTCTGTCCCGCTGGTCCGTCAATCGGTACCAGGTCGATCAGCGACGAACCGGCGCGAAGCTGCCAGAGGCCGATTTTCTCCTGCACCTTCTCCAGCTTGCAGCCGAGTACGTCGATGTAGAAGTGCATCATCGCCTGCAGGTTGGTGACCCGCAGCACTACGTGGTCGAGTTGCTTGAACTGGAGCATGGCGACCTCCCTTGCCGCACCAAGTATGTCGCGGCGGGCGCGGCAGCGATACCCCGCACTGCTACAGCCCAATGCGCAACGTCAGCAGCCCGACTGACCGCGTATAGTTCCCCGTGCTGAGCGTCGTGGGATGGCTGCCCCTTTGGTCGGTGAAATCGTATGTCGCTGATAGCCTCATGTTCCGGTTCATCAGCCAGGTTGCACCCAGACCGAGTGACATCGCGTTCGCCTGTCCGCCGCCTTGCAGGAAATCGGCATGCTGCACGCCAGCCGATGCCTGAAGCAGTACGTTGCGCAGATACTCGTGGTCTACGACCAGTTTCGCACTGGTGTGGGTATATCCGGCGATGCCTTCCTGCGCGGCATCCTCGATGCTGCGTGCCAGCGTCGCGGTCATCGTAGTCATTCCGCTGGGACTCCAGATAATCGCGGCCTCCGCGATCGGCGCCTGATGCGCCTGATACTGCGCCGCATGAAAGACGCGCGCCTCCCAGCCCACCAGCACGCGGTAGCGCCATACCGCATCGGCATCATCCTCGAGCCCGACCAGCACCTGATAGCCATTCGAATTGCGCGTCGGTGTGCCGGACTGCGGCGCAACGTAATTCACACCGAAGGCACGTGTGACCAGCAGCAGATTGCGCTGTGACGTCAACTCGAAGCGGGTGATGATCGCTCCCTGCATCACGTTGCGATCGCGATAGGCCTGCGACGTGGGCACACCCAGGATGCTCGTATTGTCATAGCGATAAGCCGAGAACGCCACACTCGGCGTGATCGATATCCGGTTCAGCGCGATCGTGTAGCCCGCACGAACATCGTCCACGCGATACGCAACAGGAGCATCGGTTGGTAGTGCGTCCAGATCCGTTCGGGGCTGATGCAGACCGAAATGTGCCACCGCGATGGTAAGCTGATCGCGCCCAATCCACATCGATCCGCCCAGCGACGCTGTCCAGTCCGTCCGGCTCTGCCGCGGCTGATCCAGATAGCGCCTGTCGTCGACATCGAGAAAACCGCCTAGGCTGTCGCGCGACCAGTCGGAGTTGACCAGCAAGGAGGGATGAGTGCCGACAATCCAGCTTCCGCGCTTGCTTGCCCCGCCGAACACGTTGTCGTCGTAACCCAGCCCCTCATTGAGTTGGGGATGCAGCACGAAGCTGTCGATGCGCACGCCAGGGTCGAACTCCGGCCGCGCGCGAGAGGCGACGGTAACGCCGGGCGCCGAACCATAGCCAGGCACGCCGGTGGGGAAATATGTCGAAAGCAGCTCCCCGCGCACACTGCCGTATGCGACGGTGAAGAGAATGCATGTGGCCGTAACCAGCCGACGTACCATGGCACGGCACCATGCTGACGCCGGCCTACGATCATATTAACGAGGCAGGTCCTTATAGATGCGGTGCACCCAGCGGGCTCAAGTCGTCATTCGCCGCCGGCATCTGCGTTTCCCATCCGCCCCCCAACGCCTTGTACAGGGCCACAAGGTTGGCCGAGACATTGGTCGTGGCCTGCGCAAGTGCCTGTTGAGTTGAGAGCAAATTCTGCTGCGCTGTCAGCACCTGAAGGAAGTCTGAGACGCCCTCCTGATATCGGCTCTGCGCCAGCCCCAATGCACGCTGATTCTGCGCCACCGCCTGGATCAACTGATCGCGCCGCGCCTGCTCGGTCTGGTAAGCCGTCAGCGCGTTGTCCACCTCGTGCCACGCGGTCAGCACGGTCTTCTGGTAGTTGATCGCGGCTTCCTGCTGCTGGGCTTTGTTCAACTCGAGCGTTGCCTTGAGCTGGCCACCCTGAAAGATCGGAATGGTGATGCCCGGACCCGCGGCGTAGTCGCGCGCATCGATGTTGAACATCTTCCACGGCTGGATCGCTTGCAGTCCCAGACTGCCCGACAGCTTCACGGAAGGATAGAAATTCGCGACGGCCACGCCGATATTGGCGGTTGCCGCATGCAGTTGTGCCTCTGCCTGACGAACGTCGGGCCGCCGCCGGGCCAGTTCCGAAGGCAAGCCTATGGGCACACGCGGCGGCACCGGCGGCACCGGCTTCTCCTGCGCGAGTTCGGCCTGCAGTGTGTTGGGTGGCTGCCCGAGCAGCAGACCGATCGCATTGATCAGCTCCGACTCCTGCTGCGTCAGCCGGGGAATTTCCGCGGCAACAGTCCGCAACTGCGCGGCCGCGTTGGCGACGTCCAGATCGGTGGTCACGCCACCGACCGCTCGCTGCTGCGTCAGGTCAAGGCTCTGTTGCGAGATCTTGACGTTGTCGCGGGCGATCTGCAGGAGCGATTGCGTGCCGCGCAACTGGATGTAGTCGCGTGCGAGTTCCGCCAGATTGCTGAGCAGCGTCGCGCGCCGCGCCTCGGCCGACGCTTGCACCGACGCCGTGGCGGACTCGACCGACCGCCGTACCCTGCCCCACAGGTCGACCTCCCAGGAAGCATCGAAACCGACCTGATAGACGTCAAACGCGTTAAGATGCGTGCTTCTGATGCCACCGACATTGTTGCCCGACGCGCCGTTCGCTCCCAGAGGATTGGGTGCATTGGCGAACACGCCGACATCGCTCGCCTTCTGCCGCGTGTATGAGCCGTTCGCGTTCAGCACCGGAAACTGCGCGGCGCCGGCAATGCCGAGTTGGGCGCGTGATTGCGCGATCCGCACCGTCGCGACCTGCACATCGAGGTTCTCGCCGGCGACACGGCGTTCCAGTTCGGTGAGCAACGGGTCGTTGAACAGTTTCCACCAGTTCGGGTCGACTGGTTCCGCCACGGCAACGCTGGGCGCCGGCGTGATCGGCTCCACCTTCTTGGCGAACCAGGACGCGGGGGACAGCCACTCGGGTGGTTCGAAATTCGGCCCCACCGTGCAGGCGCCGAGCCCCAGCAACAGGGCAGCAGCGGGAATTCGTCTCAGCATCAATCCTCGTCCCGGCCGCGCCCTGGCGCCGCCTGTCAACGCGTTGTAACGCGGGAATCGTGTGCGACACCAGAGCAGGCTATTCTCGGTGCCAAATGAAGGGAGAAACGCCATGGCCCGGATTCTGTTCAGGAACTGCCGTGTGTGGGACGGATCAGGCGCGGCCGCCTATCCGGCCGATGTGCTGGTGGATGGCGAACGCATTCGTGCCGTCGCCACGCAGCTTGGCCAGATCGAAGTTGCCGGCGCCGAGGTGATCGAGGCCAAGGGCATGACGCTGATGCCGGGTATGGTCGAGGGCCACGCCCACATCACCTTCATCAACGGCGCCCGTCCCACCGATCTGGGCGATACGCCGCCGGAGGAGCACACGCTAATCGCGGCACGCAATGCACGGCTGCTGCTGGATCATGGCTTCACCGGCGCCTACAGCGCGGCGAGCGCGAAGCTGCGCATCGATGTGGTGATCCGCAACGCGATCGAAGCTGGCGAATTGCCAGGCCCGCGTCTGCGCGCGTGCGGTCCGGAGATCACCGTGACGGGTGGCCTTGGCGACGACAGGCGGGCGCATCAGTTCCGCGACAGCTTCGCCATCTTCGCCGACGGGCCAGTGGAGGTAACGAAACTCGCGCGGCTTTGCGTGCGCGAGGGGGTGGACAGCATCAAGCTCAACATCTCCGGCGATGACCACACGCGCAGCGGTGCGCTGCCGCGGACGGTGATGAGCGAGGAGGAGATTCGTGCGGGCGTCACGGTGGCACGCGATTTCCATCGCATGGTGAACGCGCATTGCCGCGCGGCGGAGAGCGTGAAGCGAGCGGTGCGTTGCGGTGTGGATGTGATCTATCACTGCGAACACGCTGATGAGGAAGCGCTGGATATGCTGGAGTCGGTGAAGGACCGGGTCTTCGTCGGCCCCGCCATCGGGCTGTTGCATGCGGCGGTGCATGAGGCGCCAGAGGGTACGCTGCATGCCGGCGTGCGGCGCGGCTACGATCTGGGACTTGCGGCGGCGTCACGCGCCTATCCGGAGATGAAAAAGCGGGGCATCCGCGTGGTCATCGGTGGCGACTACGGCTTCGCGCGAACGCCACAAGGCGAGAATGCGCGCGACATCGAGCATTTCGTACGGCATCTCGGCTATAGCCCTAGCGAAGCATTGGTATGCGCCACGCGCTATGGCGCGGAACTCATGGGGATCGAAGCTGGCCAGGTGCACGAGGGCTTTCTGGCGGATCTGTTGTTGGTCGATGGTGATCCGGTTGCCGATGTGACGCTGCTACAGCACAGGGAGCGGCTGGTGGCCATTGTCAAAGGTGGCGACGTGCACAAACTCGACCGAGCGGCGCTTGAGCGGCGGGAGACGCGAGCAGCCGAGTAGGTGCCCAAAAAAGAATAACACGGATGCCACAGATTCAGCACGGATTGCACTGAGTGCATTCACTCCGCGTGAGTCACGCGCGCTCGAACTTGACCACCCGCCGCACGCGTCCCCATTCGCCGGGCTGCACAACATAGAAGTCACCGCGAGAATCACCCCAGATGCCGTGACAGGACCGATGGATCGGATCGCCCCATCGCGCCAGCCGCTCGCCATCCAAAGTCAGGATGCTCACCATGCCGCCGTTGTGCTCCGCAATGTAAACAACGTCGTCCTTATCGACGTAGAAGAACGCCGGCCCAATCAGTTCAGTGGGCCAGATCTCCAGCAGCTTGCCTTCCTGGTCGAATATCTGCACGCGATCATTCTCCCGATCTGCTACCAGCAGCCGGCCGCGCCGATCGACCCACACTCCGTGCGGCAGATTGAACTGACCGGGTGCATTTCCCGGCTCGCCCCAGGAGAACAAGTACTCGGCATCGGATGAGAACTTGTGCACACAAGCGTTGCCGTAGCCGTCGCTCATGAACATCGAACCGTCCGGCGCGAAGGCGATATCTGTCGGCAGATTGAATGGCCCACCAGCATGCGTCACCTTCTTCCACGCTGCCGAACTGAAGTCGTCTTCAGGGACGCCCGTGTCCGATCGATACCCTCGCACGCCTATCGTCTGCAGCAACTCACCCTCTTGGGTGAACTTCATGAACTGCATGTGGTGCTCGTCCGTAAGCCAGGCGAAGCCCTTCTTGTCGAAGCGGATGGCGTGCGGGAAGCGGAACATGCCTGCGCCCCAGGAGAGCAAAAAGTTGCCATCGCGATCGAACACGACCACAGGATGTTCGCTGTTGCGGTTGAAGCAGTAGACGCGGTCGTTTGGATCGACGGCCACCGCCGCCGGCTTCATGTCCACATGGGCAGGCGCCCGGGCCCAATCTTCGTGAACCTTGTAGGTGTATTTCCCACTGCCGACGATTGCGTCCATCGCGTCCCCCTATGACAAGCCGACGACCTCCGCGAGCACTTCCACCTGCTCGGTATAGCGCGACACCGGGTTGAGCAGTAGGTGATTGGCACCCATCGCGATCACTTCCTCAAGCCTCTCTCGCACCTGCTCGGGCGTGCCGTGGATGCCGGACGCATCCGTGCCGGCGGGGTTGTGGTACACCTCGGTGAACCAGCGATGCAGCTCAGCGCGCGCTCGCTCAGGCCGTTCGTCCACCGCCATGAATATGCGCTTGGAGATCGGAAAGCGGTCGGGATCGCGCCCGGCCTCCACGAGCGCCTCCCGCAACAATGGCACGGAACGGCCGAACTCTTCGATGCTCGATCCGCCCGAACCCATCCAGCCATCCGCGAGCGATGCCGCACGACGCACGGCGTTGGGGTGGCCAACGCCCATCCATATCGGCAGCGGCTTTTGCACCGGCTTGGGCGACATCGTGCCGCCCTGCAGGTGATAAAAGCGGCCTTGGTAGTCCACCTTGTCCTGCGTCCATAAGGCGCGGATCAGCTCCACCTCTTCGCGGAAGCGGCGCACCCGGCCTTCCTCCGGGATCTCGAATTCGCGGTAATGATGTTCGCGGCCGATGCCGACACCAAGGATCGCTCGCCCGTTGCTGATGTAGTCGAGCGTCGCCCATTGGTGCGCCACCAGCAGAGGGCTGTGGATCGGCAGGACTACAACCGACGCACCCAGACGAATGCGGCTGGTTACCGCGGCCGCGTAGGTCAGCACGACCACCGGATCGAAGCACATCACGTGATCCAGTGTGTTCTCCGTCACCCACAGATCACAGAACCCCAGCACCTCGGCGCGGCGCGCGACAGAACCCACCGCATTCACGTCGATGGCGTCGGGCGAACGATGCGGCAAAGACATGCCGAATGGGATCCGGTCCTTTAACGCCATGCTGCATCTCCCTCCCTCGTGCACACCCAAAGAGGATGTCCAAACAACGCACGATTGCCAACCAGGGCGGACAGCGCGACGGTTCCAATCACATCGTGGAGCAACACATGAGCGAAGACCTGATCCGCCTTACCGCCACCGAAGCCGTCACCCGCCTGAGGCGGCGCGAGATTTCGCCGCTGGACCTGATCGACGCCGCGGCGGCGCGGATCGCCGAAGTGGAACCGGCGGTGAACGCGCTGCCCACGCTCTGCCTCGACCGCGCGCGCGATCACGCGAAGCGACTGATGGATGGGGGCGATTGCGAGGCCGAAGGCGAGCCGGGCTGGCTTGCCGGTCTGCCTGTGGCAATCAAGGACCTCACGGACGTTGCCGGTGTCCGCACGACATACGGCTCGCCGATATTCCGCGATCACGTGCCGGCGAGGTCGCATCCCGTGGTGGAGCGGATCGAGCGCAAGGGCGGCATCGTCATTGCCAAGTCGAATACGCCGGAGTTCGGCGCGGGAGGCAGCACGTTCAACGAAGTGTTCGGCCGCACTCGCAACCCCTGGAACACGTCGCTGACCTGTGGTGGCTCGACCGGCGGCGGCGCGGTGGCGCTGGCCACCGGCGAAGTATGGCTGGCGCACGGCACCGATCATGGCGGCTCGCTGCGGCGGCCGGGCACGTACTGCTCCGTGGTAGGACTGCGTCCTTCGCCGGGGCGCGTGACCCGTGGCACATCGAACAATCTTTGGTCACCTCTGTCGGTGCACGGACCAATGGCGCGCAATGTCCCCGACCTCGCGTTGTTCCTCGACGCGATGGCCGGCCTGTGTCCACGCGATCCTCTCACCTTCGACGCACCGGCGGTTTCCTTTACAACGGCGGTTGCCACAGCGAAGCCGCCGCGCCGCATCGCCTACACATCAGACTATGGCGGCCGGCTGACGATAGACGCCGAGACGCGCGAGATCTGCGAACGCGCGGTGCGCCGGTTCGAGGAGCTTGGCTGCGTGGTGGAGGAGTATGCGCCCGACCTCGGCGCGATCGATGAAGCGTTCATGGTGTTGCGTTCGCAGCATTTCGTCGTGGATCGCGAGCTGCAGTTGCAGACGCATCGTGACCTGATCAAGTCGGACATCATCTGGAACACGGAAAAGGGTCTGGCGCAGACGCCGAGCAGGATCGCCTGGGCCGAACGCGAGCGCGCCGCGTTCTTCCGCCGCTTCGCTGAAATGTTCGAGACCTACGACGTGTTCGTGTCGCCGAGTGCCGCGACGCCCGCGTTCGATGTGAACCTGCGCCATCCCGAATATGTCGGTGGCAAGAAGCTGACCGATTACATGGGCGCTTCGACATTGAACGCCGCCGTAACAATGACAAGCTGCCCCGCCGTGGCTGTGCCGTGCGGCTTCGATCAGTACGGGCGCCCGGTCGGGTTGCAGGTGACGGCGCCGATACGGCAGGAAGCGCGCGCGATGGGGGCTGCGTGGCTGTTCGAACAGCTGACCGGCCTGGACAAAAGGCTGCCCATCGACCCGCGCGAGGGCGGGGTGCCCGAGCCGGTAAACCTCGCCCGCCCTGCGGGAGAGGTCGCCGAGCGTTAGCTCGGCGGGAGAGGGTCCTGCCCGCCGCACCCTCTCCCGCCACACGATGCGTATCGACCTCTCCCGCGAAGCGCGGGCGAGGTGTACTTCAGTTTCCGAGGAGTCGCAGCATGCCTACCCCTACCACCGAAATCGTCGCCGCCGTCCTGAACCACGTCGATGCATCGCTCGATGCATCAACCGGGCGCCTGTTCGAACTGCTGCGCATTCCATCGATCAGCACGCAGCCGGACCACAAACAGGACTGTCAGCGCGCCGCGGAATGGGTGCGCGATCAGCTTGCGGGACTTGGTTTCTCTGCGGAGGTGCGGCCGACGAAAGGTCATCCTGTCGTCGTCGCACATCACGCGGCACCCGCGGGTTACCAGGGTCCACACATCCTGTTCTACGGCCACTACGACGTGCAGCCGGTTGATCCGCTGGACCTCTGGCACAGCCCACCGTTCGATCCGCAACTCGTCGATGGCCCGCACGGCAAGCGGTTCGTTGCGCGCGGCGCGGTGGACGATAAAGGCCAGACGATGATGTTCATCGAGGCGCTGCGTGCATGGAAGGAGAAAGGCGGTGGCATTCCGGCACACATCACCGTTCTGATCGAAGGCGAGGAGGAAGTCGGCAGTCCCAACCTGGAGCCATTCCTGGCAGCCAACAAGGCGGAACTCGCATCCGACCTTGCGCTGATCAGTGACACCGGGATGTGGGATGTCGATACGCCGGCGCTGACCACAGCGCTGCGCGGCATGACCTACGTGCAAATGACGCTCAAGGCGGCCAACCGCGATCTGCATTCCGGCTTGTACGGCGGTTCGGCGCTCAATCCGATCAATGCACTGTCCCGCATCCTGGGCGATCTGCAGGACGCCAACGGGCGCATTCAACTTCCCGGCTTCTATGACAAGGTGAAACCGGTCTCCAATGCGCAGCGCGCGCAATGGGACGCACTCGGCTTCGACGAACGCGTCTTCCTCGGCAAGATCGGTCTGGACACGCCTGCCGGCGAGCGTGGCTTTTCGGCTCTGGAGCGTCTGTGGGCGCGGCCGACTGCCGACATCAACGGCATGTGGGGCGGCTATACAGGTGTCGGCGGAAAGACTGTCATCGCATCGGAAGCATCGGCGAAGATCTCGTTCCGTCTGGTACCGAACCAGGATCCAGACGAGGTGTTCGAACAGTTCAAACGTTTTGTCAGCGAACGCCTGCCGCCGGGTGCGACAGTCATCTATGAGAGCGGCACGCGCACGCCCGGTATCGAGGTGAACCTGGAAAGCCCCTGGGTGCACGCTGCGCAAACAGTGCTGACCGAGGAGTACGGGAAGCCGGCGGTGCTGATGGGCAGCGGCGGATCGATCCCGGTGGTCACATCACTGCGCAGCATACTTGGCATCGACAGCCTGTTGATGGGTTTCGGTCTCGACGATGACCAGGTGCACAGCCCGAACGAAAAGTTCGAGCAGCGCTGCTTCCATCACGGCATCCGTTCGCACGCAAGGCTGCTCGCGAAGTTCGCGGGCGGATAGCCAAACGCGAATGCCACAACGGGAAGGAGAGTCCCGGCCGCCATCTCGCCTGCGCATCGTCAACCTGCACAGCCGGCTTGCCGGCCCATTCGATTTTGAGCTTGCAGCGGGCGAATGCCTGGCCATCACCGGGCCCTCCGGCTCGGGCAAGAGCCTGTTCCTGCGCATGGTTGCCGATTTGGACCCCAATCAGGGCCAGGTGTACCTGGACGGCGTCGAGCGACGAACCATGCCGGCACCGGCCTGGCGCCATAAAGTGACATACAGCGCCGCCGAACCAGGCTGGTGGCACGAACGGGTTGCCGAACACTTCCACGGTGAGGCAATCGAGTTCGCCCGCACGATGATGCCGCGCCTCGGACTGCCTCCCACCTTGCTGGACGCACAGGTCGTGCAGCTTTCGACCGGCGAGCGGCAGCGCATGGCGTTGCTCCGCGTTCTGGCCTTGCATTCGCCGGCACTGCTGCTGGATGAACCGACTGGTGCGCTGGACGAGGACAACACCAGGCTCGTAGAAGACGTGCTGCGCGAACGCCTCGCGGCTGGCGTCATCGTCATCATGGTCACGCACAGTGCCGCACAGGCTTCGCGGCTCGGCCACGTGCATCTCCGGATGGAAAAGCGCCATCTGGTGCCGGCGTGAACCCGATCCTGCTGACACCATTCGATCTCGCCATCGCCGCCGTGCTGATTGTGCTCGACGGCGTCCTATCGGTGGTGCTGCGGCTTGGTTTGCACCGCCAGCTTGCCTGGTCTGCCGCACGTATGGTCGTGCAACTCATCCTGATCGGCTTCATTCTGCGCATGGTGTTCGCCATTGCGTCCCCGCTCGCCACGCTGGCTGTGGTTCTGGCAATGGTGGCGATCGCAGGCCGTGAGGTCGCGGCACGGCCCGAGCAGCGTCTGGGCCGGTTCGGCAACTATGCCGTAGGTGCATCGGCGGTCGCCATCGCGACTTTCCTCACCGCGATCCTGGCGCTCACCACGGCAATCCGCCCTCAGCCCTGGTACGACGCGCGTTACGCGATCCCGCTCGCCGGGATCGTGCTTGGGAATGTGCTGAACAGCGCTTCGCTGGCGCTCGATTCGCTGCTTGGCGGCGTGGTGCGGGAGCGCGCCACTGTCGAGGCGCAGCTTGCCCTCGGCGCCAGTTTCAGCCGGGCAATGCGGGGATTGATCCGAGCGTCGGTGCGGCGTGCACTGCTGCCCGCGATCAATCAGATGTCGGCGGCCGGAGTGGTCACGCTACCTGGCATCATGACCGGGCAGATCCTGGCCGGTCTGGACCCGCTGGAAGCAGCAAAATATCAGATCCTGCTGATGTTCTTGCTATCAGGCGGCAGTGGCCTTGCCGCCGTCGCTGTGGTTTACCTTGCAGCAATGCGGCTGACCGATGATCGCCAGCGCCTGCGCATCGACCGGCTGACCGCCAAGGCGAGAGGATACCGCGCATGATTGCCAGCGACGTCATGACCCGCAACGTGATCTCGGTTGCGCCCGACGCCACGATTGCGGAAGCGGTGGAGTTGATGCTGCAGCGTGGCATTTCCGGGCTGCTGGTGGTGGATGCCAAGGGAATGCTCGCAGGCATTGTCACCGAGGGCGATCTGCTGCGGCGCGACGAACTCGGTACAGAGCGACGCCGCTCCTGGTGGCTGCGACTCATCGCTTCGCCCGGACGCCAAGCCGCGGACTTCACGCGTACGCATGGCCGCAAGGTGGCCGATGTGATGACGCGTGACGTGCTCAGCGTGAATATGAACGCACCGCTGGAGGAAATCGTCGCACTGATGGAGGAGCATCGCGTCAAGCGCGTGCCGGTACTGGAGGGCGATCGCGTAGTCGGTGTGGTCAGCCGCGCCGACCTGCTGCGCGCGCTGTCGGTAGCGGCGCGGGAGCGTGGGGCGGCGGCAGCCGATGATCCCACCATCCGCGATCACATTCTGGATACGCTGGCGCGCGAGTCTTGGACGCCACGGACCACATTGAATGTGACGGTGGTGAACGGTGTGGTCGATCTGTGGGGAACGATCAGCAACGACCAGGAACGCCGCGCGATCTGCGTCATCGCCGAGAACACACCAGGCGTGAAGAAGGTGATCGATCATCTGGTATTCGTGGAGGCCTACACCGGCACGGTAATCGAAGCACCGCCCGAGCCATGAACCAGAGTGGCTGAGCGCATGCGA
>CAYRTL010000088.1:2303-7057 GCA_964427005.1 uncultured Acetobacteraceae bacterium | reverse complement strand
ATCGACGCGTGCGGCCCATACAACGCTATCGCGATCGCGCAACCCGAAAGATCCCTCAGACGGGCCGCGGCGATCGCGTGCTTGACGTCAAGCCCGAGTGCCAGCGTTAGGATGGGCACCAGGAGCACGCCGCCAGACCGGCAGCGGTGATGCTGATCATGAGATCAGGAGGTGCAGCCATGAATATCCGCTTCGACGGAAAGACCGTCGCGGTCACGGGCGCGGGCCACGGATTTGGCCACTGCATTGCGCAGACATTCGCTCACCTCGGAGCGCGCGTGTTCGCCACCGACATCTCGGCTGAGGAACTGGCGGAGACCGCGTCGGATGGCGGCATCGCCACCAAAGTGGTGGACCTCCGTGACCGCGCCGCGGGCGCGGCTTGGATCAGGCAGATCGAGACTCAGACCGGCGGACCGATTCACGTGCTGGTCAACAATGCCGGCGGCGTCGCAGGACAAGGACCCAAGCCGCTGGAGGATGTATCAGACGAGGACTGGAACCTCCTGTTCGACATCAACGTCAATGCCGCCTTCACGCTTTGCCGGGCCGCCGCGCCGGCGATGAAGCGCGCCGGCGGTGGACGCATCGTCAACACGAGTTCCGGTGCAGGGCTGCAGCCTTCGCTTACCGGCATCCAGGCATACTGCGCTGCGAAGCATGCCGTGGTCGGACTGACCCGCCAGCTCGCTCACGAGTTCGGGCCCTACAATATCACGGTGAACTCGGTCGCACCTGGTTTCATCCGTACCAATCCGGCCACGGAGAGACAGTGGGAGAGCTATGGCCCGGACGGGCAGAAGTCGCTGGTGGAACGCATAGCCATGAAGCGGCTAGGAACCGCGCAGGATATAGCCAATGCCGTGGTGTTCTTTGCCTCCGACCTGGCTGGCTTCGTCAACGGACAGATCTTGCAGGTGGACGGTGGCCGCTAAAGTCGTTGCGAAAATGCCACATAGTGGGCGCGGATTTGCCGAGTCGTAGTGCATGACGCGATAAAACCAAGCATATTACTGCAAGGTGACCGATTCGCCAGGGCGAATCGGGTCACAGTGCGGGAGGAAACCACCATGTCGACGACGACATATGCTGTGGGCCGAGGTAGCGCTGCTACCGCGCCCAGCCTGCCGTTCATCATCGCCGCCTCATCCTGCGGTACGCTGATCGAGTGGTACGACTTCTACCTCTATGGTGTGCTGGCGCCCTTCTTTGCTGTCCACTTCTTTCCGGGCGACATGCGCAACAGCTTCCTGTTCAGCCTGGGCATCTTCTGGACAGGTTTTGTGGTGCGCCCATTCGGCGCCATCCTGTTCGGCCATCTCGGCGACCTGATCGGCCGCAAATTCACCTTCATGCTGACACTTGGCCTGATGGGTCTCGCAACGTTCGTGGTGGGTTGCCTGCCGATTTATGAGTCCATCGGCTGGACCGCACCGTTCCTTCTGGTGATGTGCCGCGTGATCCAGGGTCTGGCACTCGGCGGCGAATATGGCGGTGCAGCGACCTACGTCGCGGAGCACGCGCCCGACGGCAAGCGCGGTCTCTACACAAGCTGGATTCAGACGACGGCCACGATGGGGATTGTGACTGCCTTGCTGGTGATCATCGCGTTCCGCGTCGGCATGGGCGAGGAAGCATTCCAGTCCTATGGCTGGCGTTTCCCCTTCCTGCTTTCGGCCGTCCTGGTGATCCTGTCCGGCTATATCCGGCTGCGGCTGGAGGAATCGCCGCTGTTCCACCGGCTGAAGGCCCAGGGCAAGGCTTCGGATAATCCAGCACTGGAAAGCTTCTCCAGCGGCCGCAACTGGGGCATGATCCTGATTGCGCTGTTCGGCTTCACCGCCCCGGAAGGAGTCGTGTGGTACACGGGTCAGTTCTACGCCCTGACCTACATGATCGCGGTCCTGAAGATCCCGTTCCTGACGGTGTACCTGATCCTGACCTTCGCTCTGCTACTCGGCGCGCCGTTCTTCATCGTGTTCGGCTGGCTGTCCGATCGCATCGGCCGCAAAGGCATAATGATCACTGGCTTCGCATTGGCAGTGATCACTTACTGGCCGGTGTTCACCTGGCTGGGCACCTGGAAGGACAATCCGGTCATCCTGTGCATCCTCGTGTTCTACATGGTGATCCTGGTCACCATGGTGTACGGGCCGATCGCCGCGTTCCTGGTGGAACTGTTCCCAGCGCGAATCCGCTACACGTCGATGTCGCTGCCCTATCATGTCGGCAACGGCGTCTTCGGCGGCGGCGTGCCATTCATCGCCACCTGGCTTGCCTCGGTGGTCCCCGGCATACCGCTGATCGGGTTGGCTTACCCGATGGCGGTGGCAGCACTCGGCGTCATCGTGGGGTCGGCATCGGTGCGTGAACCGACGCACGAAATCCGCATATGGGACGAGGTGGGCGGCAATCCGGACGCGCCGTTGGTGCCCGACCAACCGTAGCGATTGTTCCTCTCCGCCGTTCGCGCACGCTCGAGTGTGATTCCATTCACACTCGAACGTTTTCGTTTGTGTAATGCTGAAATTCGGAGACCGAAGCCAAAGGACGGATTGCCTGCCATGACTACGCTTGTATCGCGCAGACAGCAGATCAAGAGCCGCGCATCAGCGCAAGCATGCGGGACGGTGATGATCATCGGACTGCTAGGGTGTTGCCTGGCCAGCTGCGCGAGCCCACCGACGGAACAGATTCACTACTTCGCCAGCGCATTCGATTCGGTGAACACAGTCGGACAGCCGCTGCTGGACGATTTGGCCGTCGCCGAGCGGCAACAAGGACAGAGCAACGCGGCCGCCGGCGCTTCCTGCCCGCATTCCTCGATCAAGTCCGGCAGCGACAGTGTCATGCTCGGTTTCTGCAACGATGAAGCACCGTACTTCTCCGACATCGGCGATCCACCGGCGACGCAGCAGTTTCGCGGAGGCCTGGCGGTGCTGCATGGTTATATCGATCTGCTGATCTCGCTGACGGACGGCAAGTCTGCAGCGGATGCTGTCGCACAGGTCAATGTGCTCGGACAGAAGATCGCTGGCCTGGTGGGCACAGTGGGAGCCCCGGGCGCGGCGGCCGCAGTCCCCGCGGCGTTGACCGCGCTGCAACCCGTCCTGGTCCAAGCGGCTCAACAGCTTTCGGTGCAGGAAGTCCGGCGCGTCATCCTGAATGGTGAGCCGCAGGTTAGCGCGCTGATCGACGCATTGGTCAGCAGTGCGCCGCAGGTGTTCAGAACGCTGACCCGGTCGATTCAGCTACGCCTGACGATCAGGAACTCGCCGACTTTTGCCGCCGACAAGGTCCGTTATGACACTTACCGGCAGATCGTCTCGAACTACGTCGTGCTGCTGCAGAAACTCCGGACCGCGTGGACGCAGACTGTCGCAGCGACCAAGGCGCCATCGGCGCCCACCCTGGCCGATGTTGCCAATCAGGTCGGCCAGCTTCAGGCGGACGCCGGTGCGATTCTGCGGCTCTACGCCGTGCTGAGGACGGGAGTGGCATCCCCCACTCCATGAACTTCCCAGGAGGACAACATCATGGCTGACGCTATTACGACGCTGCAGAATAACCTCGACGCGGCGCTTGCCGACGTGGTGAACCGACTGAACGTTGCCCAGGACGCCGATGAGATCAATTCGCTGACCATCGCGAGGGACAAGCTCCAGCAGCAGATAGACCTAGTGAATCAGCAGGGCCTGCTGGCGGCGGCCGGCGCGGTCGCTGCCGCCAGCGCGGCACTGCAGGACACGATCGCCACGGCACACACCGATCCGGTGCAGCAGTTCGTCGATTTGATCAATCGGCACCTCGATCGACTGGGGGTGACGCATGCAGCCGTGCATGCCGAAGTCGCGCCTGCCCCTGCACCTGCGCCGGCGCCAGTGGTGTCGGCGGACGCAACGCCGGTCAGCCATAGCGTGAAGTTTCCCGAACTGGCTGCCGAATATACCAGCATGTTCAACGCTTGCGTGACGCGACCTGACAAGGCGGCGCTGGTTCAGCAGAGCCTCGCGGTGCTGCGCAACAATCAGGCGCGCTATGCTACCGTGGCAGCGCATTTCAACCGGATGCCCTGGTACTTCCTCGGGATCCTTCATGGAATGGAGGGCAGCTTCAACTTCAAGACGCATCTGCACAACGGTGACCCGCTTACGGCGCGTACGGTGCATGTGCCTGCCGGCCGGCCGCCAACTGGCTCCCCGCCGTTCGTCTGGGAGGCAAGTGCGCAGGACGCGCTCACATTCGAAAAATTCGATCGCGAGGCAGACTTTACGCTGCCGCGGATCCTGTATCTGTTCGAGCACTTCAACGGGATGGGCTACCGCCAGTTTGGCCTAGCCTCGCCGTATCTCTGGAGCTTTTCCAACCATTACTCCAAGGGGAAGTTCGGGCAGGACAGCCAGTTCGACCCCGACCTCGTGTCCCGCCAAGTTGGCGCCGCGGTGTTGCTGAAGGCGCTGCAAGTGGCCGGAGAACCGGTGGCGTGAGCGGACGCGCCCCGTTAGGCCCTCAGCACTCCTGAGCTGCGTGTTTCGCCATCCTGCGTAGCGATGACCATGGCGTTGGATGGCGTTTCACCGCTCTTCACGAAATTGCCGAGGCCGGTGCAGAAATAGCTGTTGCACACATCCGAGCGCAGGGAGCGATCCAACGTGCAGCCTGATTCCGCGTGGAATATACAGGAACCAGCGTAGCTCGTTCGTGGTAGTCGCTCGATATACAGCCGCAGCACCGCACGCGCGTCGAGTTCCGGC
>CAYRTL010000088.1:0-2203 GCA_964427005.1 uncultured Acetobacteraceae bacterium | reverse complement strand
GGTATTCAGCGGCACCATCACCGCCTGGCTGTCGCCCGCCTGCGCGCCATCGCCCGCGGCTATGGTGAAATACTGCGTGGACATGCGAGGTTCCGTCCGGTGTGCCAGGGTGGCATCCTGCTCCGCTGCAAGGCAAGGACACCACAGTGGCGATTCCCATCGTCCTCGACTGCGATCCCGGCACCGACGATGCGTTCGCGCTGCTGCTGGCACTGGCCTCGCCGGAACTCGAGGTCCTCGCTGTCTCCGTGGCCGGGGGCAATGTCGGGCTGGAGTGCACATTGCCAAATGCCTTGTCACTGGTCGCCTTGGCTGGTGCGAGCGTGCCGGTCTATGCCGGCGCGGACAGGCCGCTACTCGGCGCCTTCGTCAACGAAACGCGCGTGCACGGAATCGATGGCCTGGGCGGTGTGGCATTGCCACCCGGCGCGACGGCGGCATCAGGCATTGCGTCGGATGCCATCCGTGACCTCCTGCGCAATTCGCGTCGGCCGGTGACGCTCGTCGGGATTGCACCAGTCACCAATCTCGCCCTCGCGCTGATGACGGAGCCAGCACTCGCCGACAAGGTCGAGCGCATCGTGTTGATGACCGGCGCCTGGGGCGAAGGCAATGCGACGCCGGCTGCCGAGTTCAATGCGTTCAACGACCCCGAAGCGCTGGCGGTACTGCTTGCCTGCGGCCGGCCCGTGGTGCTGGTGACGCTGGAGCTCACCGCACAGGCGCTATGCACACCGGCCCATATCGCGAAGCTGCGCGACAGCTGCGATCGGCGCTGCGTGCGAGCCTTGTGCGACATCCAGGCCACGGTTCCGCTGGGTCCACGTTTGGCCGGCATGGGAGCGGCGCTGCACGATCCCTGCGCCATCGCCTGGCTGATCCGCCCGGACCTGTTCACGTCACGCGAGTGTGCTGTCACCGTCGATCTCGGCCCCGGCCCGAGCCGCGGGCGCACGGTGATCGATCGCTGGGGGAAGACGAAGGCACCGACTAATGCCACCGTGCTCGAGACGATCAACAGCGACGAGTTCTTTGCGCTTCTCGGCGAACGTCTCGCGCGCCTGCCATAGTGATCGCGAGGAGGGACAGACATGCCCGTGCTGACCGAAGCCGATCGACTGGAAGTGCAGGTGCTGGTGGACAACGTGACGGATTCGCTGTCCAGCACGCCACCCTTCGTAACGCGGGAGTGGCCGGCCTTGGTCCGCAAAGGGATGCGCCGCGTTGCCGGTGCCGCACTGTGCTGCGCCAATCACGGCCTGTCGCTGGTCATCCGCGCTTCGACCGGCACGCGCGAACACGCAGTGCTGTTCGATGCCGGGCCCGTCGATTACGCCGTACAGCATAATGGGACGCGGCTTGGTATCGACTTCGGCGCGATCGAGGCGGTGGTGCTGTCGCACGGACATTGGGATCATGGCGGCGGGCTGCTGAAGGCGATCGAACTGATGCGGGCTGCGGCGCCGGAGCGCAATGCGCCGGTGTATCTACATCCGGGCATGTTCGCGGAGAGAGGACAGCGTCAGCCGGACGGCGGAGTATTGCCGATGGGACTGCTGCCCACGCCCGAGGATTTCGCCAAAGCCGGCGTGCGGCCTGTGGTGACTGATGCACCGCAGCTCATGCTCGATAACATGTTCTATCTGAGCGGCGAGATACCGCGGGTGACGAGCTATGAAACGGGATTGCAGAATCATCTTCGCCGCAATCCTTCTGGCGAGTGGGAAGCCGACCCCTTGATCATGGACGAACGCTTCTTTGCGGTTGCGGTGAAGGGGAAGGGAGTTGTGGTGTTCACTGCTTGCTCTCACGCCGGCGTCGTGAACGTGCTGACGCATGCGCGCACGTGCTTTCCCCAACAGAAGCTGTATGCCGTGATGGGCGGATTTCACCTTTCAGGGGAAACCGAACGCTGTATCCCCGAAACCATCCGCGACATGGCTGGCTTTGGTCTCAGCTTGATTGCGCCAGGCCATTGCACTGGCTGGCGTGCGCTGAACAAGCTGGTCCAGACGTGCGGCGAGGAGGTTGTCGCGCCGCTCGCCGTTGGCAAGATCTTTTCGCTCTGAACATCATGTCATTGCGAGGAGGGAAGCGACGAAGCAATCTCCAACACGCGGGGACTGCTTCGTCGCTTCGCTCCTCGCAATGACAGTAAGGAACCAACCAAGTGAATCCTGCTGAACTGCCGTTCGATGCCGAT
>CAYRTL010000087.1:0-23368 GCA_964427005.1 uncultured Acetobacteraceae bacterium | reverse complement strand
GCCGTCGCCTCCATGCTCCCCGCCAATGGCGACGAAATCCGCATCGCCGCCCGCTGCGTCATCGCCGACGCCCGCGCCATGGAGGCCATGCGCGAAGCGAACAAGCACGCGGACGACTTCGCCAAGGTCCTGCAGTGCAACGCGCAGGCCGCCTCCATGATGCGCCAGGCCAACGCCGCGCGCTCGCTGCTCATCCGCGTCCAGGCCGTCCGGCGCAAGCGCGAGGCCGACTCTGCCTCGCTCAACCAGGACACCTGGACCGAGTTCGCCGTCGCCGGCCTGATGGCCGACGCCATGGGCATCACCACCGCGCCGGAACCACCGCCCCCGCCGCCCGCTCCCGAGCCAGAACCCGAGCCCGCGGACAAGTTCCGCCAGCTCACCGAGGCCGAGCAGTATGCCGTCAACTACCCGCGCCGGGCGGCGCTGATCCGCTCGCTGGGCGGCCTGCCCGAGCCGTGCAAATTCGGCCCGCCCCCGCCCGACCTGGTGCACGCCATCGTCACCAGCACCAGCCCGATATTGCGAGAGCTCGACAGGCAGCCGGATCTCGCTACTGCCTGATTCGTTCAGCCCGCGCCGGGCGTGCCGGACGGAAGAAAGTAACAACGCAAATGAACGCAAATGCGCGCAGATGAACGCGAATGGCCTGTGCGCAGCCCGCGTTAGCGGGCCATTCAATTGATTATTGGCGCTGACGCGCCCTGGGTCCTGGACCATTCGCGTTCATCTGCGCCCATTTGCGTTCATTTGCGTTTCCTCTTTCTTCTGCCTGCACCAACTCCCGCCATGACGAGCGAGTGAGACTCTGTGGCCCTCCGTCCCCCTCGCCCTTCTCTGTGTGGACCCTTCGTCTCAGGCAAAGGGCAATGAGACACGCATGAGACTCCGACCTCCGCTATACTGCACCGCAACAGGGGAGTCGCAGCCATGGCGGTGGTGATCACGGTCGCGCAGCAGAAGGGCGGCACCGGCAAGACCACGCTCGCCGCCAACATCGCCGCCGCCCTCGCGCCATCCCGCCGCGTCGCCCTACTCGACATCGACCCACAGCGCAGCCTCGGCCGCTGGCACGGCCTGCGGCAGGCGCGGCTGCAGCAGGCCGCCGCCCTCGCCTTCTCCGACATCTCCGGTTGGCGCCTGCCGACAGAACTCGATCGCCTGAAGCGCGACCACGACGTGGTGCTGATCGATAGCCCGCCACAGCTCGACACCGACGCGCGCGTCGCCGTGCGTGCCGCCGACATCGTGCTCGTGCCGATACAGCCCAGCATGCCCGACGTATGGGCAGCCGAAGGGACACTGCGCCTGGCATCGGAGGAACGCCGCCCGGCGCACCTGATGTTCAATCGCACGCCACCGACGTCCCGATTGCGCGACGCAATCGCCGCCGACCTGGCGAGCCGCGAATTGCCGGTGCTGCGGTCGGCTCTTGGCAACCGTGCCGGGTTCGCGCATGCCTTCGCCGCCGGTCTCGGCGTCACCGAGGCCGCGCCGCGCTCCACCGCTGCCGCGGAGCTGCGCGCATTGCTCGCCGAATTGCAGGAGCTGACGGGATGAACGTCTGGGGATGGGTGCTTGCCGTGCACGTGTTGTGCGCGGTGATATGGGTCGGCGGCATGTTCTTCGCCTACGTGGTGCTGCGGCCGAGTTTGTCGGTACTCGAACCGATGCAGCGCATCGCACTCCACACGCAGGTGTTTCGCCGCTTCTTCCTGGTCATATGGCACGCGATGCCGCTGATCCTGCTGTCAGGCTTCGCCGTGCTGTTCGGCTTCTATGGCGGACCGGCTTTTGTGCCGTGGAACATCAATCTCATGATGCTGCTCGGACTGATCATGAGCGTGGTGTTTGTCCTGATCTTCTTTGGTCCTTATGCGCGCTTTCGCCGCACCACCGATCGCGCCGTTGCCGTTGCGCAAATCGAGCGCATCCGTAAGCTCATCGGCCTGAACCTCGTGCTGGGCATCGTCACCGTTGTGGTGGCGCTGCTGCGTTGAAGCAGGCGGAGGCCGCGCATGACTATTGAACTGATGGCGATTGGCGATTCACTGTACAACGGCGTGCGCTCGCTCACCATCAATGCGGACCTGGCCGCACAGTCCGTGCCGGCGCAGGTCGCGCGCGCCTTTCGCTGGGAGTTCTTCTCGCCCGACTATCCGCGCCCGATACTGGCGGATTTCGAGCACGTCTTCAGCGACACGCTTGCCGGCACGCTGGACCTGATCAGGAATGCCGCAGCCAACGCGCACGCCTGGCTCGCCAGCGCTTCATGGTCACAGCACGCGATGTTCCATAACCTCAGCATCGCGCAGCAAGTCGTCAACAACGTGACCACCGCCAACTACAGCGAAGCGCTGGACCGGGCAGAACAACTCGCCGCGCTTGGAGCGTCGTTGCCGCTTGAGAAGCTGCCCGTGCTGTATCAGGCGCTCAACACTTGCTTCGTGCTGAACCCGCAGCGCAAGGACGGCGATAAGCGTACCGCAATCGACATCCTGGCCGAGGCCAAACCGAAACGGCTGCTGATCAATATCGGTATCAACGATGGCCTGTGGGCGCTTCTGCTGCTGGGAGACGCGACCGATTTCCAGCATCGCGTCGACCCCACTGCCGCGATGCTCACGTTGGCCGCGCAGCTCAAGGCAAGCTGCAGCGACATCCAGCACTTCTACATCAACCTGTTCCCCAAACCGAGTGCCATCGCCAACCTGATGCCGCGCACTGATGATGAGAACCCGAGAGATGGCTATTTCCAGAACTACCTCGGGCGACTGATCCAGGCCGGCGGCATTTCCGGCACGACAATGCGCGAGATCGACGACTGGGTTGCCAATACACTGAATCCAGCCATTCGCGCCGCGTTCGCCGCGTTGGGAGAGCGGGCGCATTTCGTTGATCTCTACCCGATGAACGCCGCTTATGACCGCAAGAACGGCATTGCGACGAAGTCAGTCATCGTACGTAACGGGCCGACGCAGGTCATGCTCGACAATCTGCCGCTTGAGGTCTTGCCAATAATCGGCGGACGCCGTGATGGTGGGCTGTTCGGCCTGGACAACCTGCACCCAACAATTGTCGGTTACGGCCTCATCGCACAAGCGGTATGCGATACCATTGCCGCAACCGAAGGGCTCGCACCGCCGGTGATCAATCTGCAGTCGTGTTATGATGCGGATACGCTGCTGCATAATCTGCCATCGCGTATCGCGCTCGCCGACTTCGTGCTGGGCTTTATCGGAGCATTCATCCATGGCGATCCGCTTGGCGCCACTGTGTGAGTTGGCGGCTCTTTCCGCAATGACGCGATCTGCCGTATCGTGCTGACCAACCGAATGGAGGAACGCCGATGATCATCGAGATGCGCACCTACACGTTGCGGCCTGGCACGACGCCTGAGGTCGTCAAGCGCTTCGGCGACGCGCTGCCGAACCGCGAGAAGCACGGCAAGCAACTCGCGGCGGTGTGGACCAGCGAAGTCGGACCGCTGAACCAGTTCATCCACATGTGGGCCTACGACAGCTTCGAGCAACGCACCGCCGTGCGCGGCGCCGCGATGAAGGATGGTGGCTGGCCACCGAAGATCGGCGAGTTCATCGTCGATATGCAGAACGAGGTGTTCCATCCGGCGCCGTTCTCACCGCCACTGGAACCGCGTCAGGTTGGGCCGCTGTTCGAGATCCGCCAGTACACGCTGACGCCGGGATCGATTCCAGGTCTGATCGAGCGGTGGTCGGAGAAGATCGAGGGACGCCAGAAGTTCTCGCCACTGATCGCCGGCATGTACTCGGAGTTCGGCGCGCTGAACAAATGGGTGCACATCTGGGCGTACAAGGACGCGAACGAACGCGCGTCGGTGCGCGCGGCTGCCGCCGCAACGGGCCAGTGGCCGGCACGCAATCCGCCTGGCGTCGTGGTGAAGCAGGAAAACGCTTTTGTGGTGCCTGCGCCGTATTCGCCGATACGGTGAGGCGCTATCGCCGCAGGCCCAGGGTCACCTCGCGACGCCAGATGTACAGGCCTGATGCGATCAGCACAGCGACGCCGATCAGGCTCCAGATGTCGGGCCACTCGCCCCAGATGGCGACGCCCAGGATGGTGGCATAGATGATGGCGCCGTACTCGAACGGCGCCACCAGCGTGGTTTCCGCCGCACGATACCCTTCGGTCATCAGCAGTTGCGCGAAGCCCGACATAAGGCCTGCACCGACCAGCGCCGCCAGTTGCCATGGGCTGGGCGTGACCCAATTGCTGATGCAGCCGAATGCCGCGAGCGAGGCCGTGCCCAGGCTGTACCACGCGACGATGGTCACGTTGCGCTCGCCTGCGTCGCCCATCTTGCGGATGTTGATCATCGACAGCGCCCAGGTGACGACGCCGCTCAGCACAACCGCCACGGCGCCGAGAGGCAAAGAGTCGGCATCCACATGCCAAGGCCGCAGCATCACAAGCACGCCGCAGAGACCAATCAGCACGGCGGTCGCGCGACGCGGCCCTACGCGTTCGCCCAGCAGCGGGACCGACAGGATGGTCAGGAACAGCGGCATGGCGAAGCCGAGTGCCGTTACGGTGACCAACGGCAGAACGCCAAAGCCAAACACCGAGGTCACCGTGCCGATGAAGCCATATACGGTACGCATGATGTGGCCCGATGGGCGGCGTGTCGCCAACGCGCGCAGGCCGCCCGCACGGACGATCATTGGCAGCATCGCGATGAAGCCGATGATGCTGCGGAACATCACGATTTCCAGCACGGGGAACTCGGCTGCCAATGCCTTCACCAGCGCGGAGCCGATTGTGAAGGTCGCCGAGGCACTCAGGACATATAGGATTGCGTGCCGTCGCGCCGCTCGTATGTCAGCAACGGGAAGGCGCAGGGCGGACGTTTCCATTCGCGCCAGACTACTCCAGCGCGAGCCGCGCCTCCACAACGTCCGGTTCCTGCGGCAGGCGTTTGAGGGAAAAGCCGAGGTGACGTACGAAAGCCAGCATGGGTGCGTTGTCCGCCAGCACCTGCCCAATCACCGTTGTCAGACCACGGTTCCGCGCCCATTCGATCAGCCGCCGCACGAGGTGCGTGGCAACTCCCCTGCCCTTCATGTCGGCTTGCACGATGACGGCGAATTCGCCTTCGCTCTCGTTCTCGCACACCAGCCGCGCGACTCCGACAGTCGAACCATCAGTCTCGCGCGCGGCGATGAATGCCATCTCTCGGTCGTAGTCGATCTGGGTGAGCCGGGCCATCTGCTCCGGCGACAACTCGCGCATCGCCGTGAAGAAGCGGTAGCGAACGTCCTGCGGGGATAACCGGCTGAAGAACGCGGCGTGTTCATCGGCGTCCTCGGGCCGGATGGGCCGGATGACAAGCCGCTCGCCGTCCGGCGTGGTCCAGTGCTCCGCCAACTCCGCGGGATACGGCGTGATTGCCAGGCCGCCGCCGGTCTCGCCTGGCTCGCGCAGGCGCAGCCACGCATCCGCCGCGATGACGCCATCCGCATCGGCGATCAGCGGGTTCAGGTCCAACTCGGCGATTTCGGGGAAATCGACGATGAGTTGGCTGATGCGAACCAGCGCTTCTGCCACGGCAGGTTCATTGGCTGGCGGATTGTCCCTGAACCGGCCCAAAGTAGCGGCCGCGCGCGTGCGTCCGATCAACGCGTGCGCCAGTGGCAGGTTGAGTGGCGGCAGGTCAGCGGCGATGTCGCGCAGAATGTCCGCTGTCGTGCCGCCCTGGCCGAAGCTGATGATCGGCCCAAACGTCGCATCATCGGCGACGCGGATACGCAGTTCCCGCCAGCGAACCGCCTGCCGCTGCACCAGCAGCGGACCCGGGTTGCGCGCCATCAGGCTTTCGGCAGCCGTCGCCACTTCCGCGGAGTCGTGCAGGTCCAGCGCCAAGCCACCCGATGCGCGTTCGTCGGGACGCACGCTTTGCCGCAGCTTCACCACGGCGGGGAAACCCAACAGTCGAGCCGCAGCAGCCGCATCGCCGGGCGCCGCAACAGCGCGCGTTGGCACCGCCGGGATGCCGTACGCGGACAGCACCGCCAGCGCCTCATCCTGAGTCGCTGCCAAGCGGCCTTCGCGGCGTATGCCAGCAAGCGTGTTGCGCACCGCCTGCCGATCAGGTGCCATGGTCAGCACCGTCCTGGGTGGCAGCTCACGCGCCGCGATGCGGTTCCGGCGATCCTGCACCAGGTGGAGGAAAGCCCGCACGCCTTGCTCGGGCGTCGCGAACACCGGCAGGCCGGCTTCGGCGAGGCTGCGTCGCGCGGCGGCACCCGTGGACTCGCCCATCGTGCAGACCAGCAGAGGCACTTTGATGGCATCGCGACATGCTGCCAGCGACGCCAATGACGCACGCTCCGTGTCACCCACTGGCGCGTCCACTATGAGCACGCCGCCGGCATCAGGCTGGGCAGCAGCCGAAGTGGCCAGCGCAGCCAGCTTGTCAGATGCACCGAGTTCCGCATGGACGATGTCCGAGGCCAGCCGCAATCCGTCGCGCAGTGCAGCGTCGGCGGCCATCCGGCCCGGCGTAGTGGCATTTGTGACGATGGCCAATGCCTCGCCGCGCACCGGACGGGCGCGTGACAGGATCTCGGCTGCTACCAGCAGGTCCTCGAGGTTGGTAACGCACAACACGCCCGCCCTTCGGAGAGCCGCTTCGAACGCCCGTTGCGCCTCACCAGCCGGATCTCCGATGGCCATGCCGGCATGGATCGCAACGACCGGCCGCAAGCGCGATGCCGCACGAGCCGCTGACAGAAACGCGCGCCGGTTACGCAATCGCCTTATGTCCAGGAGAATTGCGCCGGTGCCGGGATCGCGGGACAGCCAGTCCAGCACCAGGCCGAACCCGATATCCACTCGGCGACCCATGCCCACCACGTGGCTGAACCCCACCCCGTTCGGCTGTGCCCAGTCGATGATGGTGCGGCAGAGCGAAGCCGACTGCGACACCAGACCGATGCGGCCCGGCGGCAGCGGCACATGCGCTCGCGACGCGTTCAGACCAATCGATGGCACGGCGATGCCAAACGAGCCTGGTCCGAGGATGCGGACCCCCGACCGGTTTGCCCGATCGTCCAGGCCCTCCGCATCGCAGACCACGACCGCGGCCATGGTTCCTTTTGTCGCCAGAGCACGCAGCAGGTCCGGCGCCGGCTGCATTGCGATGACAGCCAGCTCGGCCGCTGAGGGTAGGTCGGCGATGTCCTGCGCCGTCTCAGCGTTCTGCACGTCGCCCTTGAATTGGCCGGCCCGCAAGTTGGCCATCACCTGCCGCCCGACATCCGAATCTGCACCAATCACGACGAGTGAGTCCGGATGGAACAGGCACGCGGGACTGAAACGCCCGACAGGTTTGGTGCGCAGCAGGTGCATGGGCGCAATAAGGGCGGTGGCGCGGAGAGTATCAACCACGCATTGCCAAGCGGTTGCCAGCGCGGTTGCATGGCAGGCGTGACGACAGGAGGGAGGAGATGAGCGACAGGTCGCGTTGGGACGCTGAGATGCGGGCCTACCAAGCGGAAGCCGAGGCAATCGCGGCCAAATTCCCGCCGGTGAAGCTGGAATTGCCGCTGGAGCCGCACCGCATCGTCAATGATGCGATCAGCCTGGCGCGTGGCGCCCGCGGGCCGGAAATGGCCGAGACGACAGAGCGGTGGGTCGCGGCGCGCGGACGGCGCATCTATTGCCGTGTGCATCGCCCACGCACTGATCGACCGCTGCCCGTATTGGTGTATTTCCATGGCGGCGGTTGGGTGTGGGGCTCGGTCGATACGCATGACTCCGCCGCGCGGTCGTTGGCGGCCGCTGGCGAGGTCGCCACCGTCAGCGTCGATTACGCGCTGTCGCCGGAAGCCAGGTTCCCACAAGCCCTGGAAGAGTGCGCGGCGGTGGTACGCCACGTCGCGCGCGAGGGTGCAGCGTGGGGCCTCGACGCGACACGCATTCTGCTCGGTGGCGATTCGGCTGGCGGCAACCTCGCGCTGGCAACCGCGCTGTTACTGCGCGACACCGCTGGCCCGAAACTGAGCGGGATCGTTCTCGGGTATCCGGTATGCGACAGCCGCTTCGACACGCCCAGCTATCAGGAGTTTGCCACCGGTCACGTGCTGACACGCGAGAAGATGGCGTTCTATTGGAGCGCGTACGTTCCGCATGAAGCAGATCGCTCCCATCCGCTTGCAGCGCCGCTGCGCGCCGACATGAGCGGGCTTCCGCCTGTCCTGATCCTGCTGGCGGAGTTGGACGTACTACGATCCGAAGGAGAAGCGTTGACGATCAAATTGCGGGAAGCAGCGGTGCCGGTGGAGATGGAAATCTACCCGGGCGTGCTGCATGGATTCCTGCGAGCGACCGATGGGGTGCAGAAGGCACGCGATGCAATTGCCAAAGCCGGCGCGTGGCTAAGGCGCGTCGCCTTTTAAGGTCTGATCCGCCACCGGGCGTCCTCTACTTTCACGGGGCGCCAGCCAGTACAGCAGCTTGCTCGTCAAATCGGCCAGGCTCAGCGGTTTGGTAAGCTGATCATTCATGCCCACCGCAAGGCAGGCTTCCCGGCTGCCCGAGAGGGCGTTCGCGGTCAGCGCAACGATGGGTGTGACTTCGCCGCGGAAAGCCTCGATCTGGCGGATCGCGCGTGTCGCTTCGTAGCCGTCCATCTCCGGCATCTGGCAGTCCATCAGCACGATATCGAAGCGTCGCGCGCGATACGCGGTAACTGCCTCCAGGCCGTTGCGTGCCCCGGTGACGTTGCAGCCGAGGGATTCCAGCAGCGCCTGTGTCACCCGCAAGCTGCTCGGATTGTCCTCAGCGAGGAGCACATGGACTGATGACCGACCAATCCGTGCCAGCGCTTCTTCAAACGCGCGCTGCCTCGCAGACACAGGCCGCCGTTTCGGCTCGACTGCGTCCGCTTCTCGCTCGACCGGTCCGGTAGAGAAGGGTGTTGGCACGGCGGAAATCGGCGCCTTGTCCAGCCGAAGACTGAACCAGAAAGCTGATCCGGCGCCGACAGTACTGTCGACGCCGATGTCCCCAGCCATGAGATGACAGAGTTGGCGCGCAATCGACAGACCGAGCCCGCTGCCCCCGTAACGTCTCGTGGTGGAAGTATCAGCTTGAGAGAATGCCTCAAAGATCGCCTTCTGCTTGGCAGCCGGGATTCCGATGCCCGTGTCCATGACCTCGCAGCGGAGACGGACCTGGTTGTCTGAAGCCTCGAGGCTGGTCAGCCGAACGGTGACACTCCCCTCAGACGTGAACTTCAGCGCATTGGCGACGAGATTGGTCAGTATGCGGCTAATGCGATGAGCATCCCCGAGCAAGACGAGGTTCAGCTCATCCGGTATCGAGGCCGTCAGCCTTAGACCTTTCGACCTGGCCTGATCAGCGAACAGTGTCACTACATCATGTACCAGCGATGGCAGATGGAACGGTGCATGCTCCAACTCCATCTTGCCGGCCTCGATCTTAGAAAGATCGAGCACGTCGTCGATCAAGGTCAGGAGTGACTCGCTGGACTGTCGGGCACCACGCACGTACTGCAACTGCATCGGCGAAAGTTCCGTCTGTTGCAGTAGCTCGATCATGCCCACGACACCGTGCAGTGGCGTACGGATCTCATGACTCATATTCGCGAGGAATTGCGACTTGGCCACACTGGAGGTTTCGGCCTGGCGCAGCGCGACGGTTGTGTCCGCGTTGCGGCGCCGCAGGTCATCCAACATGGTGTTGAAGGCAATACGCAGCCGACGAAGCTCGCGTGGAACGATGCCGCGAAACTCCGGCACCGATACCTTTTCATTGCCACCCAAAACCGCTCCAGCCGTGCCGGCAACCTGGCGTACCGGACGTGCGAGGTAGCCTGCAAGCAGCCAGCTCAGCAGGGCGGCGCCGGCAAACGCTACGACAGCGACAATGATCGCAAGCCTGTCCACCTCGGCAGCTCGACGCTGCAACTCGGCTATCGGCTGGGGGACCATGACGCCCCAACCTGTCTCGGGCACCACGCTATAGCCGGCGACCATCATGCCGTTCATCGCCGGGGAGAAGAACTGTCCGACACCGGTTTCACCCCGCATCATCGCCTGTACAACGGGGACACCAGACAAGTCCTGCGATTTGGCGATCCACGTCGCAAAGGGATGGGCGATGATCCGCCCCGTTGAATCCACAATGGCGGCGTGCCCGCGGTCACCAAAGGCAATCTGCTTCTGAAGCTGCAGTATATAGGCGTTGGTGAGCACGCCGAAGCCCAAGCGTTGTTCGGGCAGTGGCTGCACCAGGTAGAATACGGGTTCACCTTTCGAGTTGTGCTCCAGCGGCGTCAGTGCCGGCGTGGATGGTGCGTCGGCTGCCAGCTTCTGCAGTTTGTGCAAGAGGTCAGGCGGCATCGTCAGCTGACCGGTTGGCGCCACACCGCCAAGTGTGCGCTCGATCGTGCCATCCGGCGCGATGATACAGACATGCACCACATTCAGTGACTTGAGGAACTGCTCCAGTCCGGGAACCTGCGTACGCAAGCCGCCGCTCTCGAAGGCAAGAGCGAACGCCGCCTTTACATCCTCCACATAGCGCGAAAGAGCAGACGTGAGATTGCGGGCGACCAGCAGATGACGCTCGCGGACGGAGGCGAGCTCATTCTGGTAGGTGACGCTCTCTTCCCAAAGAGACAGGCTGACGATGGGAACCGCGGCGATGAACGTGAATGCGATAAACAGCAGATGATGCAGCTTTATGCTCAGATAGACCCGACGTGCGCCGCGGCGCACCGCCTGCCGGATCTGGTCCAGGACGCTGTCGCCACCGCCGGGTGGTACACCTGCTGATGTTACGGTGGTGGTGCCCATCGCCATAGCCTCCTGTTACGCGGTGACATGGCTAGGTGCGTAGCCACCCCTGGTGCTAATCAAAGAACGGCGCGCCACCACGCAACTTAGCAAGGCCAGCCATGACAGCGAAATAACAATGTGCTGGGGCCAGCAGCAGGGCGAGGTTCAAAGCAGGATATTATGGCTCTGGTAGAGGGACGCGGCAGACAGGCCGTGTGTAAGCTTCATATCCAACAGCTCGATCCCGGCTGTCTGGACCTGCCCCGTTGAACTGAACAACAGATGATCTCCATCCGGCTGATCGACGAAGTTTACGTACTTGTTGATGTCGCCGGTGCCGGTGGCGGCGTTGTAACCCGCGGCACCAGCCGTGTGGAAGTTGCTGCCGATCAGGCTGAGGTCGATGACGTCCCCGTGCGCCGCATCGAACCCAAGCAGAATGTTGTCATCGCCAAGTGCCCATCCGTGGTTAGGGTCGAATTCGATCTTGTCTGCGCCGGCTGTCGAGACGAGCACATTGCCGTATCCGTCCGGTCGAAGTTCAAAACCGTTGCCGCCAGTCGAAATCAGCAGGCTGTTGTTGCCGCCGCTCTTGAGGTCGGTGCCATGCGAGTTGCCAATCTCTATGTTCGTGAACACCGAGCCGCGCACCTGGTTCATATTGACAAGAACATTGCCTTCGGCATTGCCGCCATAGCCAAAGCCGTTTTGCATATCCACCAGCACTGAGCCCGGTGACGCACTGTAGAGGGCGCAGTTCCCTTTGCCCCCGGGGCCTGCGCCGCCCGTCCCGTTGCCGCCGATCATGTAGTCTCCGACACCACCCTGTATTGTATCGTAGCCCACGACCGGGTTCGATGCGGAGCCGTTGCCGTTTACCGTGATATGACCGGCGCTGGCGTCGATACTGGAAGGGCCATTGCTTGTGGCATCCAGCTCGATATTGCCGGTCGGTGGCGGCGGAGGTGGCGGGGAGACCGGATTGTCATCGGCGTCATAGCCGATGACAGTGCTGCTGCCGTCGAATTTCAGCGCCCAGGCGCCATCGGGCGTGACGTTCAGGCTGAATCCGCCATCGCCTGTGGCCGTGGAGAGGAAGCCGGGTGCAGCCTGGACATGCAGACCGGTCGCTTTGTCATAAGTCCAATAGAGCGCGGCTTGGTTTGGCGTGTCGTCCAGCTTGCCCGCGGCGATCGGGACCACGGGAGGTGCTGCAATGATCGCTGACGCAAGGGATACGAATGCGTGGAACGGCACGTCGAGCCCGATATACTGCGGATCGATCCCGGCAAAACCGTTATCGTCATCCAGGCCGTGGCCGTTCTTGAATGGTCCGGCCTTGCTGCTCGCAACCATGTTATACTCCGCGCCGCCTCATCACGTTTACGGCGACAGCGTAACATCCTTCCCATAGGAATAATAACAAAATAGTTTCCTGCAGCGTTCCTCCAATATCAAATAATGACCCCATTTCAAGTCTCTAGCAAGAACCTGAGCCGCACCCGCTCCGTAGCTGGCATGAACCTGTTATTCATTCATCAAAATATGCCGGGGCAGTTCCGCCATCTGATCAGCTCATTCGGGCGCGATCAGTCGCACCGGGTCGTCTGTCTGAGCAGGCGAGCCGACTTCGCGCCGCAGGGGATAGGGCGCGTCGTTTACCAGTTACCCGAGCAGGAGGAACAACCGGCTGGCCTGCATCCCTTCCTCGCGCCCGTAGATACGGCCATCAGGCATGGCCATCAGGCGGCTGCAGCCTGCACGATCCTGGCCAGGAATGGCTTCCGTCCGGATCTGATCATAGCGCATCCCGGCTGGGGCGAGTCACTGTACGTCCGGGAGGTCTTTCCCACCGCGCGACTGCTGCATTATTGCGAGTGGTACTATCATCCACACGGTGCTGATACGAACTTCGACCCGGCTGCCCAGCAGGACCTGGATGGCAACTGCGCCGTTCTGACCCGGAACGCACACCTGCTGCTCGCCCTGGAGGCTTGTGACTGGGGAATGAGCCCGACCCAGTGGCAGAAGCGTCAGCATCCTGCGGCTTACCACCCCAAGATCTCGGTGCTGTTCGACGGTATCGACACCGAGAGCGCGGCACCGAACCGTGAGGCGCGTTTCCGCTTGCCGAATGGGCGAGTGCTGGCGCCAGGCGACGAGGTGGTCACCTATGTCGCACGAAGCCTGGAGCCCTACCGTGGCTTCCCTTCCTTCATGCGAGCCTTGCCTGCGATCCTGCGACGGCGGCCGAGTGCACAAGTCGTGCTGGTGGGAGGCGATGAGGTCAGCTATGGCCGCCCGCCGCCTGATGGCGGCACGTGGCGCTCCGTGTTGCAAGCCGAAGTGCCGCTCGATGCAGAGCGCGTGCACTTCCTGGGGCACGTGTCACGGGCTGACTATCTGCGCCTGCTCCAGGTCTCAGCCGTGCATGTCTATCTGACCGTGCCTTTCGTGCTGTCCTGGTCGGTGCTGGAAGCGATGTCGTCGGGTTGTCTCGTGGTGGGCTCCGCCACACCTCCGGTGCAGGAGGTCATCGTGCATGAGGAGAACGGGCTGCTGGTGGATTTCTTCTCCCCTGCGGAGATCGCGGACCGCGTTGTTGACGCGCTCTCCGCGCCCGAGCGATACGCGAAACTGCGGCAGGCGGCACGCTGGACTGCGCTCAGCCGTTATTCGCTGACGCGATGCCTGCCATTGCAGTTAGCGCTGCTGCAAACGCTGGCAGAGGGCCGCAGCCCGTCTACCAGTGTTGAGCACTAAAGTGCCAGCCGCAGCTTGCCGCCGATCTCGCCGATGACGCCGCGGCGGAATGCCAGCACGCAGATCACGAAGATCGCGCCCTGGGTCACCGTGACCCATTGGCCGAACTGTGCCAGGTAGTTTTCCATCGTGGATACCAGCACGGCTCCCATTACCGGACCAAAGACCGTACCCAGCCCGCCGAGAAGCGTGGTCAGCACCACTTCACCCGACGTCGAATAGTGCACATCGGTCAGCGTGGCGATGCCGAACACCAGGGCCTTGGTCCCGCCCGCCACGCCCGCCAGCATCGTGGAAAGCACAAAGGCGATCAGCTTGTAGTCGTCGGTACGATAGCCCAGTGATGTGGCGCGCGGTTCGTTCTCGCGGATTGCCTTGAGCACCTGACCGAATGGCGAGTGGATGATACGGTGGATCAGCAGGAAGCCGGCAATGAACACCGCGGCGACCAGCCAATACATTGCCATGTCGTTGTCCAGCGAAATGACGCCGAACAGGCGGCCTCGCGGTACCTGCTGAATGCCGTCCTCGCCGCCAGTGAACGGCGCCTCGACGCAGAAGAAGTATACCATCTGCGCCAGTGCCAGCGTGATCATGGCGAAGTAGATGCCCGAGCGGCGGATCGCCAGGTAGCCGAGACAGAGGCCCAGCACCGCGCCAGTCGCGCCGCCGAGAATGATCGCGATCGCCGCATCGACATGCCAGAACTTCATGGTCCATGCGGCGATATAGGCGCCCATGCCGAAGAAGGCCGCATGTCCGAATGACAGCAAGCCGACATAGCCGATCATCAGATTGAACGCGCAGGCGAACAGCGCCATGCAAAGCACCCGCATCAGGAACACGGGATACAGCACGAACGGGCTTACCAGGATGACAGCAAGCATCACCAGGAAGGCGACCTGCTGCGAACGGGAAAAACCAAACATATCAGGCCCGCCTTCCGAACAGCCCGCGTGGCAGGGTCAGCAACACGATCACCATCACCAGGAAAACGACCGTGGCCGAGGCCTGTGGGTAGAAGACCTTGGTCAGGCCCTCGATCACGCCGAGGGCGAAGCCGGTGATGATTGAGCCCATGATCGAGCCCATGCCGCCGATAACCACCACGGCGAAAACCGTGTTGATGAAATTGTCGCCCATATTCGGGTTTACCGAGTATATCGGCGCCGCCAGAACGCCTGCGAACGCCGCCAGTGCCACGCCGCCGCCATAGGTGAGCGTGATGACGCGTGGCACATTGACGCCGAAAGCCTGCACCAAAGGTGCGTTCTCCGTCGCTGCTCGCAACGTCGCGCCGAGTGGGGTCTTCTCGATGATGGCCCAGGTGGCGAGGCACACCACCATCGCCGCGACGACAACCCAACCCCGGTAATTGGGCAGGAACATGAAGCCAACGTCGGTGGCGCCCTGCAGAATGTCCGGGATGCGATAAGGCAGCCCCGAGCTGCCGTAGTAGTTGCGGAACAGGCCCTGGATCACCAGCGCCAGGCCGAAGGTCAGCAGCAGCCCGTACAGATGATCCAGGTGGTACAGGCGGCTGATGATGGTGCGTTCAAGAATCACACCGAAGACACCGATGATCAGCGGCGCCAGGATCAGTGATGGGAAGTAGCCGATACCGGCGTATTGCAGCAGCATCCACGACGCGAAAGCACCCATCATGAACAACGCGCCGTGCGCGAAGTTGATGATGTTCAGCATGCCGAAGATCACCGCGAGGCCGAGTGACAGCATCGCGTAGAATGCACCGTTGATCAGGCCGAGTAGCAACTGGCCGAACAGCAGCGGGCCGGGGATGCCGAAGATCATGATCATGTTGGTAACGCCCCCTCCCCGGCCCTCTCCCGCTGACGCGGGAGAGGGAGACGCGCGGAATGCCTCATGCCTTGCCGATGAACTCGCAGTGGCCTTCGCTCAGCGGACGGTAGGCCTGATCGCCAGGCGTGGTGGCCACCAGCTTGAAGTAGTCCCACGGACCTTTGCTCTCCGACGGCTTCTTCACCTCGAAGAGAAAGGCAGGCGTCAGATTGCGGCCGTCTTCGCGGATTGTGGTCTTGCCGAAGCAATCGTCATCGACCGGAATCTTCTTCATCCGAGCGACGGTCGCCACGCCGTTCTTCTTCGCCTCGGCCGCGCCCATATCGGCCACGGTCTTCAGATAGTGCAACGTCGCCGAGTAGCAGCCGGCATGCACCATGTTCGGCCAGTTGTTCGGCGTCTTTGACTTCACCCGGTTGGTGAAGGCACGGGTCCGGTCGTTTAGATCCCAGTAGAAGCTCTCGGTCAGGTTCAGCCCTTGCGACACGTCCAGCCCGAGCGCGTGAACGTCGGTCACGAACATCAGCAGCGCCGCGAGCTTCATTGTCTGATTGACACCGAATTCGCGTGCCTGCTTGATCGAGTTCACCGTATCGGCGCCGGCGTTGCACAGGCCGAGTACCTTCGCGCGGCTGGCCTGCGCCTGCACCAGGAACGAGGAGAAGTCGGTAGTGCCGGGGAACGGGTACGGCGATGATCCGAGCACCTTGCCGCCCGCGGCCTGCACCAGAGCCGTCGTGTCAGCCTGCAACTGCTTGCCGAAGGCATAATCCGCGGTGAGGAAGTACCAGGAATCCCCGCCCGCCTTCACCATCGCACCACCCGTCGAACGGGCGAGCATGTAGGTGTCGTAGGTCCAGTGGATGAAGTTGGGCGAGCACGCCTTGCCGGTCAGATCGGAACTCGCCGCACCGGAGTTGAGATAGACCTTGTTCTTCTCGCGCACGACGGACTGTACGGCGAGTGCCACCGAGGAAGTGGGTACGTCAAGCAGCATGTCCACGCCATCGCGATCGAACCACTGACGCGCGATCGACACCGCCAGGTCCGGCTTGTTCTGGTGATCGGCGTTGATCACCTCGACGTTGAAGCCTTTGCCGGAAATCCCGAAATCTTCCAGTGCCTGCTTGGCGCAGACGATCGAGGTCGGGCCACCAGTATTCATGTAGGGACCCGACATGTCGTTGAGCACGCCGATCTTGATCGTCGGGGTGCCTTGTGCGCGCGGACGCACGAGCGGCAAAGCGGCAGCCGCGGTCGCGGTACCAAGAAGAGCGCGGCGAGAGATAGTCATGAATCAGGTCCTTCCTTCGCTTCTCGACTGTGGGAACTCACACCCCCAGGTACTCATGAAGCTTGTCCATGCTTGCTTCGAGTTGGTGATTCGGGATCATGTCGATCACCTGGCCGTGCTCCATCACGTAATGACGATCAGCGACCGTTTGGGCGAAGCGAAAGTTCTGCTCCACCAGAAGCACCGTGAAACCGCGCTGCTTGATCTCGCGCACGGTACGACCGATCTGCTGCACGATCACCGGAGCCAACCCTTCGGTTGGTTCATCCAGCAGCAGCAGCTTCGCGCCGGTGCGCAGAATACGCGCGATCGCCAGCATCTGTTGTTCGCCACCTGACAGCCGCGTGCCATGCGCCGTCCGTGCGCGCTCCTTCAGGTTCGGGAACAGCGCGTAGATCGTGTCTATATCCAGGCCACCGGGTGCCACCACCGGCGGTAGAAGCAGGTTTTCCGTGACACTCAGGGAGCCGAAGATGCCGCGTTCTTCCGGGCAGAACGCGATGCCAGACCGGGCAATATGGTTCGGCATCAGCTTCACCAGCTCGCGGCCGCGATACCGCACGCTGCCTTCGCGCCGCGGCACCAGGCCCATGATCGACTTCAACGTCGTGGTCTTGCCGGCGCCGTTGCGGCCGAGCAGCGTGACGACCTCGCCTTCACGTACCTCGAAATCAACGCCATGCAGGATATGGCTTTCGCCATACCAGGCATTGAGACTTTTCACCTCAAGCATGCGGCGTCCCCAGATAGGCGGCGACCACTTCGGGATTGGACGAGACTGACGCGTAATCGCCTTCGGCCAGGATGCGCCCGCGCGTGAGCACCGTGATGATGTCGCACAGCCCCTCCACCACCGAGAGGTTGTGCTCCACCATCAGGATGGTGCGGCCATTCCGTATCCTGCGCACGAGCTGCACGATACGGTCCACGTCATCATGGCCCATCCCTGCCGTGGGTTCGTCAAGCAGCATCACTTCGGGATCGAGCGCGAGCGTCGTGGCGATCTCAAGGGCGCGCTTCTGGCCATAGGGCAGTTCCACGACGACGGTATCGGCCAGGCCCGACAGGCCCACATCAAACAGCAGCTCTCGCGCCCTGTCGTCATAGACGGTCAGGGCCTTCTCGGAACGCCAGAAGTCGAAACTGGCGCCACGGGATCGCTGCAGCGCCAGGCGGACATTCTCCAGCGCAGTCAGGTGGGGAAAGACTGCAGAGATCTGGAAGCTGCGGACCAGCCCTAACCGCGCGACCAATGCCGGCTTCATCCGGGTGATGTCGCGGCCTTTGAAATGGATCGTGCCGCGCGTCGGCGGCAGGAAAGCCGTAAGCAGGTTGAAGCACGTGGTCTTTCCGGCGCCGTTCGGGCCGATCAGCGCGTGGATCGTTCCGGCGCGCACGCGCAGTGACACGTCGTCCACGGCAACGAAGCCGCCGAACTCACGGGTCAAGCCAACGGTTTCCAGGATGGTGTCGCTCACCCCGGACGTCTCCCTTCGTATCAGGTCCCCTGTGGGGCCGCTGATTGCATATCGGTGTCGGGGGCGCAAGATTACCCCATGCGACTTCGTAGCCCCTTGTTCGCGCCTGGCGATTCCGAGCGGAAGATGTCCAAGGCGATTGCCTCCGCGGCCGATGCCGTGATCCTGGACCTCGAGGATTCAGTCGCGGCCCCGGCAAAGCCGACAGCGCGGGCAATGCTACCGGACGTGGTGAGGGCTCATGCCGGGCGCGGGCTGATCGTCCGCGTCAATCCGCGTGGCACCCAATGGTACTTGCAGGACCTGGCTGCCGTCGTGCCAGCCAGGCCGACTGCGATCATGCTGCCGAAGTGCAGCGGACCGGATGACCTGGGCACGCTCGGCCACCACCTGGAAGTGCTGGAGGTTGCGGCTGGCGCCCCCGTCGGCAGCATCGGGGTGGTTGCAATCGTTACCGAGACCGCCGGTTCGGTATTCAACCTGGGCGCGTATGGCGGCGTCGCGTCCCGGTTGCTGGCGATCTGCTTTGGTGCCGAAGACCTGTCAGCCGATCTGGGCATCAGCCCGCGCCATCCGGACGGCAGCTACCCGGCGCCGGTTGTTCTGGCACGGGCGCAGGTGCTGGTTGCGGCGGGCGCGCTTGGGGTTCCGGCCATCGATACCCCATATCCCGACCACAACGATCCCGTTGGATTGCAGCGCGAGGCCGCGGCTGCGGCCGCGGACGGGTTCACCGGCAAGATCCTGATCCATCCAGCCCAGATCGATATAGTCAACGCCGCGTTCACACCGCCGCCGGAGCAAATCCGCTGGGCCGAACGGGTGAATGCCGCGTTTACCGCCAATCCTGATTCCGGCGTGTTTGCGCTCGACGGGAAGATGATCGACCGGCCGCACTGGAAACTGGCGCAGCGAATTCTGGCGGCAGCGGGACGGTAGGCCTGCTGTCATTGCGAGGAGCGCAGCGACGAAGCAATCTCGTGCACGATGGGGATTGCTTCGTCGCTGCGCTCCTCGCAATGACAGACGGAGGGCTCAGTCGAGACCCAGTTGCCATGTCTCTGCTACTCCGAGGCCACGCACTTCAATGCCGTTCGCCAGTGTGGCCGCATATGACTCATGATGATGACCGTGCACGATAAGCCGCGCTCCCGCGCTTGCGGCCAGATCATCGATCTCAGCAAAGCCGTGCCGATGACACGACGGCGCTTCATGCGAGACCAGCACATCAAAGCGCTGCTGTGCGAGGATTGAAAAATCCTCCGGAAAGATCGAATCGCGATGCCATAAAGGCAGCCCGCCGCGCCAGAGTTCGCGCGGCTTCAGGCTCAACAGGAAATCCCGGCGCGTGTTGAACTGTGGTGGGTCGATGCTAGCACCTGGCTCGTCCAGGCGCGGGTACCAGATACGTGGCTTGAACACACCCGCCAGGCCAGCAATGCGCAGACCGGCTACCTCGACGACCTTGCCTCCGATATCACCTTCAGGAAAGTCGCCCGCGAGGTTGTCAAACACCGCTTCGGTTTCAGCATCCTTGTTGCCAAGGATCCAGTGCACGCTCCAGCCACGTTCGAACAACGAAGAAAACACCTGTCGCAGTGGTACTCGCAATTCGCAGTCACCAAGCAGGATCAGGGTTCCACGGGCATGTGCAGCACAGGCACGCAAGATCGGCGTGCAATTGCCATGCGGATCACCAGCGATAATGATCGGGAATTCGTTATGCAGCACGGCCAAATCCCAGGACCCGCGCGGCGAGGCCAATCGTCCAGCCCTGAATGATCAATGACACGACGACAACAACGAATACGCCGGAGAAGAGTCGCGCATCGCGCACTGGATCGGCAAGCGCGGGAATGAAGCTGATATAGATTGGTACCGCGCCACGCAGCCCAACCCATGATGCGAATGCCGACTGCCGCCACGGAAAGCGGAATGGCAGAAGACACGCGAACGTTGCGACCGGCCGCGCAACCACCATGAGCACTATTGCGATCACGATGCCGATTGGTATGAACGGCACAAGCTCGTGCGGTGCGATCAGCACGCCAAGCATCAGGAACAGCACGATCTGCGCCAGCCAGGCAAAGCCCTCGAGGAAATGCGCTACCTCATCCTGCGCACGGTACTTCGTGGCGCCGACGACAACACCTGCCAGATAGATCGCCAGGAAGCCGCTGGTGCCTAGTACCTGTGCCACGCCGAACAGTGTCAGAGCGGATGCCAGGACCAGCACCATGGCGGTGCCTGTCTCCAACGACAGGCGGCGCAACAGCATTGCGAGGAGCCAGCCGCCGCCAATCCCGATCGCCGCGCCACCGATCATCTCCCGCGCGAACAGCAACGTGCCGCTCAGCCACGTCGCCGAAGCCGGAGCAACGATGGCTCGGACAACGAAAATCATGAGGAAAATCGACATCGGATCGTTGAGGCCCGATTCCACTTCCAGGAGTGCTGTGAGTCGCTCGGGCAGTGCCACGCGGGCGCGACCCAGCAACGCAGTCACGGCGGCCGCATCAGTTGGCGCGACAGCGGCACCGACAAGCATGGCCAGTACGAACGGCACGCCAGAGATGACGGCAACCGCTTCTGCGACAATGGCAGCGGTGATGCCGACGCCAATCACCGCGAGAGCCAGAGCGGGCCAGATAGCGATACGCAACATCGAGAGATGCGTCTTGAGGCCGCCGTCGAACAGGATGACCGCCAGCGCGATGCTGCCGACCAGGTAGGCCGACGCGAAGTCGTCGAAGGAAATACCGCCAGGCCCATCCTCACCGGCCAGCATGCCGAGAACCAGAAAGACCAGCAGTATTGGCGCGCCAATGCGGCGCGACAGCAGCCCGGCAAGCACGCTGAGCACTCCGAGCACCGCCGCCACAAGAATCATCTCGTGGGCGAGTTCCATGTGAGCTCGGGCGACAGCGACCAGTTCAGGTCCGATGGGCCTCATGGGCGAATGTTCTTCAGGTCTGGACGCACACGCAATGGCGCCCTCACGCGCAATTCCCGTCGCTTCAACCCTCCGCTAGACTGCGGCCCACTTGGCCCGTCAGGCCGTCCAGGAAAGCAACGAAAGGCCCGACCGGCCATGCATCTCGGCTCCCGGTGAGCGCGATGGCACTCTTGTCGCTGCTCGCGCCGTTCCAGATACGCAGTTTCCGCTTCCAGTACCCCGCCGACATGCTGACCTCGTGGGGCACCGAAATGGAGACGCTGATCCTTGGCTGGTACATCCTGAGCGAAACGGGATCCGTGCTGCTCCTAACCTTGTTTGGCTCGCTGCAGTATTTTGGCACGCTCGCCGCGCCGGTGTTCGGCATGGCAGGCGACCGCCTGGGACACCGAGCCATTCTTTGCGCCATGCGCGCCAGCTACGCCCTACTCGCGCTGCTGCTGATGGCATTGGCGTTCACCGGCATTCTCCGGCCGCTCCACGTGTTCATCATTGCGACGATTGGCGGGTTGGTGCGCCCGTCCGATCTGGCGATGCGCGGCGCGCTGGTGGCGGAAACGATGCCTACACATACCTTCGTCAGCGCGATGGGGGCTTCGCGCACCACATCGGATTCTGCGCGCACGGTTGGATCGCTTGTCGGTGCCAGCCTGTTCGCCATGCTCGGGTTGGGACCAGCCTATGCCGCGATCACCGGCTTCTATGTGCTGGGTTTTCTGCTCACCCTGGGCGTTGGCACAGTCCGGCCCGCCACGCATGTCTCCACCCGCAACTCCCTCTGGCGCGATCTTCGCGAAGGACTGGCCTATTTGTGGGACACGCCATCGTCACTCGCCGGCCTGTGTCTCGCCTTCCTGGTCAATCTCACCGCCTTTCCAATGACGAGTGGTCTGCTCCCCTATGTGGCGAGAGACGTCTACCAGATGGACCAGACCGGTCTCGGCTATCTGATCGCCAGCTTCGCATTCGGCGCGCTGCTCGGCTCGATCCTGATCAGCATCATTGGCCGCGCCATTCGTCCCGCGCGCATGATGGTCGTGTTCGCCATCGCCTGGTACGCGATGCTGCTGGTATTCGTCCGCATGCGCGATCCGACCAGCGGCAGCCTGACGCTGATGTGTGCGGGCCTGGCGCAAAGCCTCAGCCTCGTGCCCATGTCAGCGCTGCTGCTGCATGGTGCGGGCGCCTATCGAGGCCGCGTGATGGGCATGCGCATGCTTGCCATATACGGCCTGCCCATCGGGTTACTCGGCGCCGGAGCGCTGATAGACCGTATCGGCTTCGTGCCCACAGCTACCCTATATTGCGGGGTCGGCATTGGGCTGACTCTGCTGATCGCACTGCACTGGCGCGCTGCTCTTTGGCCGCTGCATGCACCAGCCAACGCCCGATGAGGCGGGTAGCGCAGCGGTTCTTAAACCCGGTGATTGTCCCTTGAGCCTCTGCTAGAATGAGTGTGGGCAGGGACGGTAAACCCGGTGGATCCGTTATACGCACTCTCTGGCTTGTTCGTTGGCTTGCTGGTCGGTCAGACCGGTATGGGCGGCGGCTCTTTGATGACACCGCTGCTGATCCTGTTGTTCGGCGTCCACCCCGCCACTGCTGTGGGCACCGATCTGCTGTATGCGTCCGCGACAAAAACAGTTGGCACATTGGTCCACGGCCTGAACCATACGGTGAAATGGCGCATCGTCGGCTTGCTGGCCTCGGGGAGTGTGCCTGGAACCACTTTGACGCTGCTGGGCATGGCTCACTTGAACCTGGCGCGAAGCACGGCCTCGGGCGTCATCTCCACCCTCCTCGGTGTGATGTTGCTGCTGACGGCACTGTCGCTGGTCTTCCGCCGCCAGTTCCTCAGCGCCGCAGGCAACGTGTTGGGGGATATCGGACCGCATCGCACGACACTTCTGACCATAGCGACAGGGGCAACGCTGGGCGTGCTGGTGACAATATCCTCGGTGGGTGCTGGCGCGTTGGGCGTCACTGCCTTGCTACTGCTCTATCGGCGCCTGCCGATGGCGGTCATCGTCGGGTCCGACATCGCCCACGCTGTTCCGCTGACACTGGTGGCAGGTGTCGGACACTGGTTCCTGGGTTCGGTGGATTGGCCCCTATTAGGTTCGCTGCTCAGCGGTTCCGTGCCAGGCATCATCATCGGCAGCTACATCTCGGCGCGTGTGCCTGACGTCGTATTGCGTCCAATCATGGCGGCAAC
>CAYRTL010000086.1:18408-23954 GCA_964427005.1 uncultured Acetobacteraceae bacterium | reverse complement strand
GCTAGTGGCTGAACGGTTCACGCAGCTACCGCGCATCCGAGCCCAGAAGCGGACTGGTAAATAGCCACCCACCTGGGCCATCGGAGACGCTTGCATAAACATCCGATTCTGAAAAGCAACGGGTTCCGCTGAATGACCTGGATGGACGCGAAGTTGACGCTGGACGGCCGGCAGACGGATCTACTGGCCGATGCCCCCATATCAACCGGGTCCGCCCCACAGCTTCGGATCAGCCGGCTGGATCGTGCTGCCGTCGTAGCGCAGCCGCGCACCGCGATCGACCGCCAGTCGCAATGGTCCGTCGAGATCGACGATCTCGGCCTGCTGTGCGACGAGCAGCGCCGGTGCGATCCCAAGCGACGTGCCGACCCCACCACCGACCATGATCCGCAAGCCGCGCCGCTTCGCTTCCGCCGCCAGCGCGAGCGCCTCGGTCAGACCGCCCGCCTTGTCGAGCTTGATGTTGATGGCCTGGTATTTCCCGTCCAGCCGGTCGAGATCGGCCAGCGTCCGGCAGGATTCGTCGGCGCAGATCGGGATCGGAAGCTGCAACCCCGCGAGCGCGTCATCAGCGTCGGCCGGCAGCGGCTGCTCTATCAGTAGCACCCTGGCATCGACGAGCGCCGGTATGAATGTACCAAGCTGGGCCGCATTCCAGCTCTCGTTGGCATCGACGATGAGGCGCGCCGCCGGCGCCACGTGCCTTACCGCCCGCACCCGTTCAACGACATCGCCATCGCCCAAAAATTCCAATCGCAGCAGCGGCCGGGTGCGATTGGCGGCCGCCATCTCAGCCATCTTGTCCGGCGTATCGAAGGCGAGCGTGAAGGCTGTCACGACCGGCTTCATCGCGCCGAGCCCAGCCAGTTCCGCGACGCTGCGATAAGCGCGCTTCGCATCGATGTCCCAGAATGCGCAGTCGAGCGCGTTGCGCGCCGCGCCCGGCGGCAGCGCGCTTTGCAATGTGTCGCGGTTGAGCCCGGAGAAGACCGCACCCTTCATCGCATCAAGCGCGGCGACGACACTGTCGATGCTCTCGCCGTACCGCCGAAGCGGCACGCCTTCGCCGCGGCCGCGTGACTCGACGTCGGAGACTTCGGCGACAACGATTTCGGCCATGGTCTCGACCCCATCCGCGGTCGTAATCGGTCGCGCGAGCGGCCACGCGCGACGGGTGACTGTCAGTCGTTGAGGATGTGGCGCCATGTCCGTCGCAACCCTTTCGGCGGTGTCGGCAAAGTCCAACGCTGTGCTGCGTGATCTGGGTCCGGACATCCAGTGGGAGGAAAGCTATGTCACCGAGGGCTTCCCGGCGACCAAGATCACCGAAGTGCGGCGGATGATCGATCCCACGACGGAGCGGGCGGCCTGAGCACCGCCCGTCCACCTCGGGCCCGGAGCTAGACGCGCTCGATCAGCGCCGCGATCCCCTGCCCCACGCCGATGCACATCGTGGCAATCGCCCGCTTCTGGCCGCGCGTCTCCAGCGCGTTCACCGCGGTCAGCGCCAGGCGCGCGCCCGACATGCCGAGTGGATGCCCAAGCGCGATCGCACCGCCATGCGGGTTCACATGTTCGGAATCATCAGGCAGGCCGAGCTGACGCGTCACCGCAAGGCCTTGCGCGGCGAATGCCTCGTTCAGCTCGATCACGTCGATCTCGCCGATCTTCATGCCGAGACGCTCGAGCAGTTTCTGTGTCGCCGGCGCCGGCCCGATGCCCATGATCCGCGGCGGCACGCCAGCCGTGGCCATCGCCACCACGCGCGCGCGCGGCGTCAGCCCGTGCCGCTTCGCTGCTGCCTCCGACGCGATGATCAGCGCCGCCGCACCGTCATTCACGCCCGACGCGTTGCCCGCGGTCACTGTGCCGCCCTGTTTACGGAATGGCGCCTTCAGCTTTGCCAGGCCTTCCAGCGTGGTATCGCCACGTGGGTGCTCGTCGCGATCAACCGTGACGCTGCCCTTGCGTCCCTCGATCACTACGGGCGCGATCTCCTTGGCGAAGAAGCCGCTGTCCTGCGCGGTCTTGCAGCGCATCTGCGAGCGATACGCGAATGCGTCCTGATCGGCGCGCGGCACCTGGAAGTCCTCGGCGACGTTCTCCGCCGTCTCCGGCATCGAATCCACACCGTACTGCGCCTTCATCAGCGGATTGACGAAGCGCCAGCCGATGGTGGTGTCGTAGATTTCTGCCGAACGCGAGAACGCTTCCGTCGCCTTGCCCATGACGAACGGCGCGCGCGTCATGCTTTCGACACCGCCCGCGATCATCAGTTCGGCATCGCCCGCGCGAATGGCGCGCGCCGCGGTGCCAACAGCATCGAGCCCCGAACCGCAGAGGCGGTTGATCGTCGAACCCGAGATGTGGTCGGGCAGCCCTGCCAGCAGCGCCGCCATGCGCGCGACATTGCGGTTGTCCTCGCCCGCCTGGTTGGCACAGCCATAGATCACATCGTCGAGCTGACCCCAATCCACCGCGCTGTGCCGTTCTTTCAGAATGCGCATCGGGTGGGCCGCGAGATCATCGGTGCGCACGTCCTTCAGTGCGCCGCCGTAGCGGCCGATGGGGGTGCGGACGAAGTCGCAGATATAGGCGTCGGCCATGGCGATCCTCCCGGTTTGCGCTTATCCGCTGCCCTAGGCCATCGAGCGGCGCCCGGCAAGCCGCCCCAATTGATGCTGCTGTTGGGAAATGACACAGACTTGCCAAAATTATGCCCAGTGGCGGTGCCAGCAGCCAGGATCGCTACACAGGAGTGATCGAAATGCACGCAGCCCTTCGCACAGGTATGGCGACAGCGCTGATCCTGGGCGCTCTGGCAGGACAGGCTAGAGCCGACATGGTGACGTATTCTCGCGCGGGAGGCTGGGATGCCTTCAGCGGTCAGGGTCCAGAGGGCAAGCCAACCTGCGGGATCGGCAGCACCAATCCGACCGACAATCGCAGCTTTTCGCTGCGCTTCTCAATCGGCACCGACATCGTGACGTTTCAGGCGAAAAAGCCGACATGGAATATTCCCGCGGGAACCGAGCTGCCGGTTGTGATGCAGATCGGCCTGGATACACCGTGGAATTTGCAAGCGAACGGCAACGGGCAGGTTGTCGAATGGACACTGGATCGGACAATGGTCCAGGTGTTCGACACCCAGTTCCGCCGCGCCAATTCGATGACTGTTACCTTCCCGTCCGGCAATGAACCGCCATGGACAATAGGCCTGAACGGCTCCACCGCGATCAGCAACGCCTGGGGCCGCTGCATTACCGATCTGGCGCAGCGCGCCACGCCGCAGACGGCGCCGGTCATATCCGGGCCGACGCAGCCTTACTCGCAGACGCCGAACCAGCCTGAGCCGACGCAACCCACGCAGCCGATAACACCACGCTAGGAGGTGCCGCCATGACGACAGGACGCTGCCTGTGTCGGGCAATCCAGTACGAGTACACAGGGAAACCCACACTCGTTGTGCATTGCCATTGCGAAAGCTGCCGTCGTCAGACCTCGTCGCCGGTAGCGACATTCGTCATCGTGCCGAAGGCAGCCCTACGCTTTACCCAGGGAGAGCCGAAGGAATTCGCGTCCTCCGAAGGCGTATGGCGCAGCTTCTGCAGCAACTGCGGCTCGCCGATCTACTACCGGACTGACAGGCGGCCGGACGTCATCGATCTTTATGCCGGCACGCTGGCCGATCCGACGCAGTTGGCTCCAGAGTGCCACGTGCACTCGGTCGAGCAGCTTACATGGTTCGAAGTGGTGGACGACCTGCCGCGCTATCCGGGATCGCGCTGGGGAGATGGTCCGCTCCGCCACGGTCCGCGGCGCAGCGCGTGAATTTACGGCGCCTTCCGTATCAGCCATCGCGCTGCATACGGCTCGGAGAGCAGGCGATCCGGGAATGCCGATGAGGCAGGCTCCGTGCCGGCAAGTAAGCTGTCGACCGCTGAGTATCTGGCGTCATGCACCCAGGGACGCCGAGCCAAGTCGCGATCGTTCAGCCAGAAATGGCTCCAGTTCCCAGTCGTCTCGATGAGCTCACGCGCGAAGTCCGGACCGTACTCCAGAGCACCCTCGATGACGACATCAACGTAGGATTCAAGCAGCGGGAATGCCTCGCTGGGATCTGCCTCGCCCGCGCCGGGCTTCGTGCTGTTCATAGGCACCGGTACATAGACCCAAACGTGGCCTTGTTCCGGTAGGCGCTGCCAGGAGACGGACTCGATCGCCAGGAGAGGCACTTCCACGCGGGCATAGCCTGCCTCGCGCCTGTCGAAATTGCCCATGTCGTCATCGGCGACCGGATACAAAACGCCGTTGATCGTGCTGGCGCTCTCACCTTGATGCGGCTTGCGCAAGCCCAACGCGGTAAAGCCCGTGGAGGAACGATCGTTCCAAACGCGGATGTAGCCGAAAGTAGCGGAGACACGGACCGGTATGGCCGGGATCGGGACTTTTGCCGAGGCGTTGCGGGACGCGGAGTTGATCAATGACCCGTAACCGAAAATGAAATTGATCGGCTGTGACGGCAAACGGTGACCCCACCAGTCCGCAGCATCAGCGCTGTTCAGCCACGCGGCAAACGCGACGAGTACCATCACGGCCGCGAGGATGTGTTTGCGCGGCATGGGTCAGCCCTGCCGTTTGGCCAGTTCGTCGAACGCCTTCAACCGTTTGATCAGCGCTGGCATCTCGCGCAATGGAATCATGTTCGGACCATCGCTCGGTGCGTGATCCGGATGAGGATGCGTCTCGATAAATACAGCCGCGACACCCACTGCCAATGCAGCGCGCGCCAGCACCGGCGCGAATTCGCGCTGACCGCCGGATGAAGTGCCCTGCCCGCCTGGCTGCTGCACCGAATGCGTCGCGTCGAACACCACCGGATAGCCGGTACGCGCCATGATCGGCAATGCACGAAGATCGCTGACCAGCGTATTGTAGCCGAAGCTCACGCCGCGTTCGCACAGCAGGATGTTGTCATTGCCCGTACTGGCGATCTTCGCCGCGACATTTGCCATGTCCCAGGGCGCGAGGAACTGCCCCTTCTTCACGTTGATCGCCTTGCCAGTCTCGCCTGCGGCCAACAGCAGATCGGTCTGCCGGCAGAGGAACGCCGGAATCTGCAATACATCGACTGCCTGCGCAGCGATCGCGCATTGTTCGGGCGCGTGCACATCAGTCAGTGTCGGCAATCCCGTCTTCTCCCGCACGTCCGCGAGGATGGCGAGGCCTTCGCTAATCCCTGCACCGCGCGCAGCGGAGACCGACGTGCGATTGGCCTTGTCGAAGCTCGACTTGTAGATCACCGGCACGCCAGTGGACGCAGACATCTCACGCAGCGCGGCAGCGACTTCCAGCGCATGGGCGCGGGATTCGATCTGACAGGGGCCGGCGATAAGCGTGAACGGTCGGTCGTTGGCGACCTCGATCGCGCCGACACGGACAATGCGGATCTGCTCAGGCAAGGGCAAATCCGCCATCCACCTGCAACAGCGCGCCGGTCACATGCGAAGCAGCAGGCGAACACAGAAACAGGATGGACTGCGCGA
>CAYRTL010000086.1:6950-18308 GCA_964427005.1 uncultured Acetobacteraceae bacterium | reverse complement strand
GCGCCGGTCACATGCGAAGCAGCAGGCGAACACAGAAACAGGATGGACTGCGCGAGATCGTCTGGCGCAGCGTCACGCACGGCGGATACCGAACTGTCCTGCTTGACATCCAGCGGCAGGAACATGCCCGATCCACCGGCCTGTTCCACCAGCCTCAGTGTTTCACGACCTTCCGCTTCACGCCTGCCACAGCAAACGACGGTGCCTCCCTCAGCACCGAAAGCGATTGCGGTAGCGCGGCCAATGCCCGACGTCGCACCGGCCACCAGGATGATCTTGCCAGCAAACCGGTTCATACCAGCCTTGCCTGCCTGACCGCCGCGGCAATGAACCCGGCGAACAGCGGATGCGGATCGAATGGCTTCGACTTCAGTTCCGGATGATATTGCACACCGACGAACCATGGATGGTCCGGCAGCTCGATGATCTCCGGTAGCACGCCGTCGGGCGACATCCCGGAGAACCGCATCCCGGCGCGTTCGAGCTGCTCCTTGTAATGCACATTCACCTCGTAGCGGTGGCGATGCCGTTCCTCGATTCTTGCGGCGCCGCCGTACAATTCTGACACCAGCGAGCCCGGGCTCAGCACGGCTGGATAGGAACCAAGCCGCATCGTGCCGCCGAGATCGCCACCTTCCGCACGCCGCTCGATCTCATTGCCGCGCGCCCATTCGGTCAGCAGTCCGACCACCGGCTCTTCGCACGGTCCGAACTCGGTGGATGAGGCGCAGGGCAGGCCAACCAGATTGCGCGCGGCCTCGATCACCGCCATCTGCATGCCAAAGCAGATGCCCAGGAACGGCACGTTCTTCTCACGCGCAAAGCGCACCGCCTCGATCTTGCCCGGCGTGCCGCGCTCGCCGAAGCCACCCGGCACCAGGATGCCGTTGCATTCCTCCAGCCGGTGCACGGCGCCGTCCTGTTCGAACACCTGGCTGTCCACCCAATCGAGATGCACCTTCACCCGATTTGCGATGCCGCCATGAGCCAGCGCCTCGGCCAGCGATTTGTAGCTGTCCAGCAGGTTTGTGTACTTGCCGACGATGGCGATGCGCACCTCGCCTTCCGGCGCCCGCACCGCATCCACGATATCCTGCCAACGCGAGAGATCGAGCCGGTCATCCGCCGGCAGACGGAAATGCCGCAGCACCTCGCGATCCATGCCTTCGGCATGATAGCTCATCGGCACGGCATAGATCGTATCAACATCGAGCGCCGCGACCACCGCCTGCGGCCGCACATTGCAGAACAGCGCGATCTTGCGCCGTTCATTCTCCGGGATCGGACGATCGCAGCGGCACAGCAGCATCTGCGGCTGGATGCCGACGTTCAGCAGCTCTTTCACTGAATGCTGCGTCGGCTTCGTCTTCAGCTCGCCCGCCGAGGGAATGTAAGGAACCAGCGTGAGATGCACGAACATCGCGCGCTCCGGCCCCAGCTCGTTGCCGAGTTGGCGGATCGCTTCCAGGAACGGCAGGCTTTCGATGTCGCCGACCGTGCCGCCGATTTCCACCAGCACGAAGTCGAAAGCGCTGGTGTCGCGGACGATGGTCTCCTTGATCGCGTCGGTGATGTGCGGAATCACCTGGACAGTCGCGCCGAGATAATCGCCATGTCGCTCCTTGGCGATCACCTCGGAATAGATGCGCCCCGTGGTGGCGTTGTCGAAGCGGTTCGCCGGCACCCCGGTGAAGCGCTCATAGTGCCCCAGGTCGAGATCAGTCTCGGCGCCGTCGTCAGTGACATAGACCTCCCCGTGCTGATACGGGCTCATCGTCCCTGGATCGACGTTCAGATACGGGTCCAGCTTGCGCAGCCGGACCTTGAAGCCGCGTGCCTGCAACAGGGCGCCGAGTGACGCCGAGGCAATGCCTTTTCCCAGGGAAGAGACCACGCCGCCGGTGATGAACACGTACCGCGTCATGGGCGCTCAGTATACGAAGCCGAATCGGCCGACGGGAAGCCCGTCGAGGCGTACATCACGCATGCGTCACACGCGAAGGTCAGTTCGTCGGGACAGACGGGCCTGTCGGGGCCGCAGGTGGTGCGGGCGCCTGCGGTGCCGGTGCGGGCGTGGATGCCGGCGGAGGATTTTCCAGCAATGAACGGCCGACGCCGGTCGTGCCTCGGTTCATCAGAGCGAGGCTTAACGACAGCGCCATGAATATCGTCGCCAGGATGGCGGTGGCGCGCGTCAGCAGGTTGGCCGTTCCGCGCCCGGACATGAAGGCACCCATGCCTTGGGACGTGCCGATGCCAAGGCCGCCACCCTCGCTGCGCTGAATCAGTACGACGCCGATCAAGGCGAGCGTCACGAACAAATGGATGATCAGCAGAACGGTTGTCATACGGCTTCCCTGGGGCGGGGCGTTCTAGCCCTGCCGGGCAGCCCGGGCAATCGCGAGAAAATCCTCGGCCTTCAGGCTGGCCCCGCCGATCAGACCACCGCCGACATGCGGCACCGCCAGGATCGATCCGGCGTTCGCCGGGCGCATCGAGCCGCCATACAGGATGCGGATCCCCTGCCCTGCATCGCCGAACTGCCGCACCAGTTCTTCGCGTATGAAGGCGTGCATCGTCGCGACGTCCTGCTCGGTGGCGGTCTTGCCCGTACCGATGGCCCAGACCGGCTCATAGGCGACCACGCCGTTGAACGGCTTGGGCAGGCTGCCGGCGATCTGCCAACCTACAACCTCGGTCTCCTGCCCCGATGTGCGCTGATCCTCGGTCTCCCCCACGCAGACGATGGGCATCAGTCCCGCATCAACTGCGGCCAGCACCTTCTCGCGGACCAATTCGTCGGTCTCGCCGTGATTCTGCCTGCGCTCCGAGTGACCCAGAATGACCCAGGTCGCGCCCGCATCGCGCAGCATGGCAGCGGAAACGTCGCCAGTGTGCGCCCCTTGCACCTGCGTGTGGCAATCCTGGCCGCCGACGGCCACGGCCGAACCAGCGAGCACGCGGGCCACCGGCTCGATCGCCGTGAACGGCGGGCAGACCAGCAGATCGCACGCCAATCCCTGGGCACCATCGCGCACGGCAGCGGCGAGTTCGGTCGCCGGACCCCGCAGCATGTGCATCTTCCAGTTGCCGGCGATCAATTGGCGCATGACGGTCTCCGTGGGCGTGCGTATCGCTGGTATCGCAAAGGCCGCAAGCTGGCAAAGCCCGCACCCGGCCCGTATATGCTGCAGGCCGTCGCTTAGGGTTTTTTGAATGATCACTGCCTTTCGGCGCTATCTCGAGACCTGGGTGGTCCGCGCCTTCTTCCTGGTCATGGTGTTCGCCTTCATCTCCTGGGGCGTCGGTGACGTCATCCGCCTCATCGGCACCTCCACCTGGGTTGCCAAAGTGGGGGGCCAGACCATCGAAGGCGTCGAGCTCCAGCAGGCGTATCAGCGTGAGATGTCGCAGGTGACGCGCAACCTTCCGCCCGGTCAGGAGCCGACACAAGAGATGCGCACCAGCATCGCCAATGAGGCGCTACAAGGCCTGATCAGCCAGGCGGCCTTGGGACAGGAGCTGCAGCGGCTGCGCATCGTCACCCCCGATCAGGCGGTGCGCCAACTGGTTTTTGCCATGCCGGCCTTCCGCGGCCCGAACGGGCAATTCGATCGGCAGACTTTTGAGGCAGTGCTGCGCAATAACGGGCTCACGGAGGCGCGCTTCCTGGACCTGATGAGGATCGACTTGGCGCAGCGGCAGCTTCTCGGCGCCGTCAGCGCCGGTGCCGCGACCCCGGATCTCATGTTGAAGCCGCTGTATCAGGGCCAGTTCGAGAAGCGGTCGGCCGATATGGTGGAATTCCCGCTCGCCGCCGCACCGGCGCCACCAACGCCCACGGAAACCGAGCTGCAACGCTGGTACGACAATCACCCCGACCGCTACTCGGCTCCGGAATACCGCAGGATCAAGGCCGTCGTCTTGTCACCGCAGACGCTGGCGAAGGACATAGAGGTGAGCGACGCCGATTTGCACGCCGCCTACGATCGGAACAAGTCGGAATACGTGAAGCCGCCGAAGCGCTCAGCCGAGGTGATTTCCATATCTGACGAAGCCAAGGCCAAGGAGCTTGCGGCGAAGTGGCAAGGTGGCGCCGACTGGGCGACCATGCAGAAAGCAGCACAGGACGCGGGAGGTTCCGCGATCGCGCTCAACGATGCCACGGAACGCGAATTCCCCGATCCCGATCTGGCGCGCGCCGTTTTCTCGGCGGCCCAGGACGTGGTGAGCCAGCCGATGAAGAGTATTCTCGGGTGGCAGATTGTCCGCGTGACCAAGATCACGCCTGGCAGCGAGCGCGGCTTCGACGAAGTGAAGGATGAGCTGCGGAACCAGGTTCTCACGGCGAAGGCCGCTGACCTGATGTACGACCGCGCCAACAAGGTCGACAATGTACTCGGCAGCGGTGCCAGTCTGGACGAGATGCCAAACGACCTCGGTCTGGTCGGTGTCGCGGGCACGCTGGATGCCGAAGGAAACACCGCGGACGGGACGCCCGCCCCGATTCCTGGCCCGCCTGAACTAAGGGACGCCATCGTGAAGGCGGCCTTCCAGACACAGAAGGGCGATCCGCTTCGCCTGGTTGAAGTGCAAACCCCATCCAGCGGCGGCTCCGCTTACTACGCGCTCAGCGTCGAGGACGTGACGCCCCCCGAGGTGAAGCCGTTTGATTCGGTCAAGGAGCAGGTGGCGGCCGACTGGACGCATGATGCGCAGCGCCATGCGCAGGAGCAGGCGGCCGCAAAGGTGCTTGCCGCGGTCAAATCTGGCGAGAGCCTCGCCGATGCCGCGGCGGTTGCCGGTGTCACCGTGCGGCGTACGCAGCTCATCGTCCGGGGTGGCTCATCCGAAGGAGTCGCACCCCAGCTTGCCCAGGCATTGTTTGGCCTCAAGCAGGGCGAGCCCACAATGGTGGAGACGGGTGATGGCTTTGTCGTCGCCGCCCCGGCCGAAATCATCGAAGCCGATCCGAAAGCCGATCCAGCCGGATATAGCCAGGTCCGTGACGTGGTGGCCCGCTCCATCGGCAACGATCTCGCCACCGTCTTCGCGGGAGCATTGCGCGTGCGGGCACAGCCGCGCATCAATCAGCAGGTCTTCGACAATGTCACCGGTCAGCAGCAATGAACATCTCCGTCTCGCCTGGCTTCGCCAGCTTCCGGTCCGCCTATGAGGCGGGACGCGGCATGCTGGTGTGGCGGCGTGGCGTGGCTGACCTGGAGACCCCGGTTGCGGCGTTCCTGAAGCTGGCGCACGGGAGGCCGAATTCGTTCCTGCTGGAAAGCGTCGAGGGCGGCGCGGCGCGCGGGCGCTACTCCATCATCGGTATGCAGCCGGACCTGATCTGGCGCTGCCGCGATGGCCGCGCCGAAATCAATCGGCACGCGCAGTCGGCACCGCACGCCTTCGTTGCGGACCCAGGGCCTGCATTGGACAGCCTGCGTGCGATGATCGCGGAGACACGGCTCGATGTTCCGGCTCACCTGCCGCCGATGGCCGGCGGGCTGGTGGGCTATCTCGGCTATGACATGGTGCGCCTGATGGAGCGCCTGCCGGCCACCAAGCCCGACGTTATCGGCGTGCCGGACGGGCTGATGATGCGCCCCACGCTGTTCGCGATTTTCGACAACGTGAATGACGAACTGACACTTGTGGCACCGGTTTATCCGCAGGCGGACGTTGCGGCGGAAGCCGCCTGGCAGCACGCGCAGCAGCGGCTGGACGAAGCGGAGCAGGCACTGGAGCGCCCGCTGCCGCATCAACCGCCGCCGGTCATGCTGCCGGATCCGCCTGCGGCGGTCTCGAACTTCAGCAAGCCGGAGTTTCTGGCGGCGGTGGATCGGTGCAAGGAGTACATCGCGGCGGGCGACGCGTTCCAAATCGTCATCAGCCAGCGCTTTTCGCTACCATTCGTGCTGCCGCCCTTCTCGCTGTACCGCGCATTGCGGCGGATCAATCCCGCGCCGTTCCTGTTCTTCCTTGATTTCGGCAACTTTGCCGTCGTGGGCTCGAGCCCCGAAGTGCTGGTGCGCCTGCGCGACGGCACTGTGACCATACGTCCGCTTGCCGGAACGCGACGGCGTGGCGCGACATACGAGGAAGATCAGGCACTGGAGGCGGAACTGCTCTCCGATCCGAAGGAGCGGGCGGAGCACCTGATGCTGCTCGATCTCGGCCGCAATGATGTGGGACGCGTGGCGGAACTGGGTTCGGTAAAGGTGACCGAGAGCTTCGTCATCGAGCGCTTCAGCCACGTGATGCACATCTCGTCCAATGTGGAAGGCAAGCTGCGCGAGGGACTTGACGCATTGGACGCGCTCATCGGCGGTTTCCCTGCCGGTACGCTGTCGGGCGCGCCAAAGGTGCGGGCGATGGAAATCATCGAGGAGCTGGAGCCTGATCGCCGCAACATCTACGCCGGCTGCATCGGCTACTTCGCCGCCAACGGCACGATGGACACCTGCATCGGGTTGCGTACCGCGCTGGTGAAGGACGGCGTGATGTACGTGCAAGCCGGTGCGGGCATCGTCGCTGACTCGGAGCGGGAGTTCGAGCATGAGGAATGCCGCCAAAAGGCGCGCGCCTTGATGCGAGCGGCTGAAGAGGCGGTACGGTTCGCGGCCGGCAAGTCAGGCGGGAACAATTAAAGTCATTGCAAGGAGCGAAGACGCGTACCTGCCAGCCACGTTGACCGGCCGCGTGCGGCGGGGCAAGGATGCGCCGCCATGATCCTGCTCATCGACAATTACGACTCATTTACCTTCAACCTGTATCACTTCCTGGGCGACGTGGGCGCCCGCTGCGAGGTTTGGCGCAACGACAAGATCTCGGTCCCCGATGCACTCGCGAGCCAGCCAGAGGCAATTGTGCTCTCTCCCGGTCCATGCACGCCGAATGAGGCCGGCATCTGCCTCGACCTGATCAGCGCTGCCGCCGGCAAGGTCCCCATCCTCGGCGTCTGCCTCGGCCATCAGGCCGTGGGACAGGCGTTCGGTGGCCAGGTGGTCCGCGCGCCGGTGCCGATGCACGGCAAGGTCAGCCGCATCTTTCATAGCGGAACCGATATCCTCGAAGGACTGCCCTCGCCGTTCAGCGCCACGAGGTATCACAGCCTGATTGTCGATCGCGCCACGCTGCCCGATGTGTTGGTTCCAACAGCCTGGACCGAGGACGGGCTGCTGATGGCAATGCGCCACCGGACGCTCCCAATATTCGGCGTGCAGTTCCATCCGGAAAGCATTGCCAGCCAGCATGGCCATGAATTGCTGGCAAATTTCCTGGCAATTGCCCGCGGCACGAACGCCCCGGCGCGCGCCGCCTGATCTCGCGTGTCCAACAATCTCAAGCCATTCCTGGCCCGTCTTGCCGCCGGCGAAACGCTGACAGATGGCGAAGCCGAGAACGCCTTCGACATCATCATGTCCGGCGAGGCGACCCCGGCGCAAATCGGCGGCCTGTTGATGGCCATGCGCGTTCGCGGCGAGACGGTGCCTGAGATCACCGGCGCGGTGCGCGCCATGCGTGCCCGTATGACGTCAGTCGCCGCACCGCCCGACGCAATCGATGTCTGCGGCACCGGTGGTGACGCCGCGGGAACTTTGAACATCTCGACGGCCGTTACGTTCGTCGTCGCTGGTTGCGATGTGCCAGTGGCCAAACACGGCAACAGAGCTCTGTCGTCGCGCACTGGCGGGGCCGATGTACTTGCGGCACTAGGGGTAAATGTTGACGTACCGCTGGAGCGTCTGCCGGACATCCTGCGTGCGGCGAACTGTGCGTTCCTGTTTGCCCCGCGTCATCACCCATCCATGCGTCATGCGGCCGGCCCGCGAGTGGAACTTGGCACGCGGACGATTTTCAACCTGCTGGGACCGCTGGCCAATCCTGCGAAGGTGCGGCGCCAACTCACGGGCGTGTTCGCTCCCGAGTGGGCTGCGCCGATGGCGGAGACACTCGGCCGCCTGGGCACCGAAACTGCATGGATCGTGCATGGCCAAGGACTGGATGAACTGACCGTCGCCGGCGAGAATCAGGTGACCGCCTGGCAGGGCGGCAGCCTTCGCCGCTTCACCGTCTCTCCCGAGGATGTTGGGCTGTCTCGTGCACCCATTGAAGCGATCAAGGGAGGCGATGCGGCACTGAATGCGGCGACGTTGCAGGCATTGCTTCAGGGCGCGACAGGACCATATCGCGACACTGTCCTGCTGAATTCGGCCGCCGCCCTTGTCGTCGCGGCGAAGGCGGCAGACCTGCGCGAGGGCGTCGCGCTTGCCGGCCGATCCATCGCATCCGGTGCCGCCCTCGCCGCGTTGGAGACGCTGCGGCGCGAGACGACTGTACATTGAAGGATACGATGGCTGATACCGTGAACATCTCGGTCCCGGACGTGTTGGAACGTATTTGCGCCGACACGCGTGCCGCGGTTGCACGCGCCAAGCAGCGGACCAGTATCGATACGCTGCGGCACGAGATTGCAGTGCGCAACGATCAGCCACGCGGCTTTGGTTCCGCCCTGAAGGAGGCGGTCGTTCACCATCACTTTGGCCTGATTGCCGAAATCAAGAAGGCATCGCCGTCGGGCGGCCTGATCCGGCCGGACTTCGATCCCCCTGCGCTGGCCCGCGCCTATCGCGATGGCGGAGCGACCTGCCTTTCGGTACTGACGGACGGCGCGCATTTCCAAGGCAGCGTTGATCACCTGATGGCGGTGCGAGAAGCCGTTGAGCTGCCCGTGCTCCGCAAGGATTTCATTCTGGATCCCTGGCAGGTCTATGAGAGCCGGGCCATCGGCGCCGACTGTATTCTGCTGATCATGGCGGCCCTGACGGACACCCAGGCACGCGAGCTGGAGGCACTGGCGCGGCAGCTCGACATGGACGTGCTGGCGGAGGTGCATAATCAGTGTGAGCTGAACCGGGCACTCGGGCTGGCAACCCCGCTCATCGGCATCAATAACCGCAATCTCAAGACCTTGGTCACTGATCTTGCGGTGACGGAGGAACTGGCGCCGCATGTGCCTCCCGACCGGTTCCTGATCGCCGAGAGTGGCATCCGCAGCAATGCCGACCTGCATCGGCTTGCTGCGGCGGGGACGCAGTGCTTCCTGGTGGGTGAAAGCCTGATGCGCCAGCCCGATGTGAGCAACGCAACGCGCAAGCTGCTGACGGGCAAGGCATGAGCGAGGACTTCACCCATTTTGACGGCCGCGGCCAGGCGGCGATGGTCGATGTGGGCGGCAAGCCGGTGACCCAGCGAACCGCAACCGCCCGGGCGCGCGTTGCGATGCAGCCGGCTACCGCGACGCTGATCCGCAGCGGCGGCGCGAAAAAGGGCGACGTGCTGGGCGTGGCACGCATAGCCGGCATCATGGCGGCGAAGCGAACCGCCGAACTGATCCCGCTTTGCCATCCCTTGCCGATTAGTTCCGTTTCGCTGGAACTGACCGCTGGCGAGGATGCGGTGGAGATCGTCGCCACGGTCACCACCACTGGTCAGACCGGTGTGGAGATGGAAGCCCTGACCGCGGCCTCGGTGGCGGCATTGACTGTGTACGACATGTGCAAGTCGGTGGACCGCCTCATGCGCATCGAGGCGCTGCGGCTGACCCACAAGGCCGGCGGCAAGTCGGGTGAGTTCAGCCAGGAATAGGCTGTTCGATCTCGCGATCATCGGCGGCGGCATCAATGGCTGCGGCATCGCGCGTCATGCGGCGGGCCGCGGGCTTTCGGTACTTCTGGTCGAACAGGGTGATCTGGCGAGCGGCACTTCGTCTGCCTCGACCAAGCTGATCCACGGCGGACTGCGTTACCTGGAGCACTACGCTTTCCGTCTCGTTCGGGAGTCGCTTGCCGAACGGGAGGTGCTGCTGCGTGCCGCACCGCATCTCATTCGGCCGATGCGGTTCGTACTGCCCCATCATGCAGGGCTGCGGCCATGGTGGCTGATCCGCCTGGGTCTGTTTCTCTACGATCACCTGGGCGGTCGGGAGATCCTGCCAGGCACACGTTCCCTGGACCTGCGAACCGACCCGGCCGGCGCGCCATTGCGCCCTGAATTCACCCGCGCCTTCGAATATTCCGACTGCACGGTGGACGACGCGCGGCTCGTGGTGCTGAACGCGTGCGATGCCGCCGCGCGCGGGGCCGATATCCGGACGCGAACGCGCTGCGTTGCTGCGCATCAAGCGGATGGCGTATGGCGACTGACTTTGGAAGGTGGTGCGACCGCGGAAGCGCGTGTACTGGTGAACGCTGGCGGACCGTATGTGAGCCGCATTCTAAGCAATGTCATCGGCGCCGCCGAACCGCGCCGCATCCGGCTGGTGAAGGGCAGCCATATCGTTGTGCCGCGCCTGTATCAGCACGATCGCAGCTACATCTTCCAAAATGCCGATGGCCGGATCTGCTTCGCCATCCCGTACGAGCAGGACTTCACCTTGATCGGCACGACAGACGAAGACTTCTCGGGCGATCCTGCTGCGGTGGCGAGTTCTGTCGAAGAGGAGCGCTATCTGTGCAGCGCGGTCAGCTCATACCTGCGCCGCCCGGTCGGTCGAAGCGACATTGTCTGGCGCTATGCGGGTGTCCGCCCGCTCCTGGATGACGGCGCCAGCAAGGCGCAGGAAGCAACACGCGACTACGTGTTGGCCGTGGAGCAGCCGGCGCTGCTATCGGTATTTGGCGGCAAGCTCACGACATATCGACGCCTGGCCGAGACGGCGATGGCAAAACTGACACAATTCTTTCCTGAGGTGCGCGGATCGTGGACAGCAGAGGTGCCGCTACCCGGCGGTGATTTTCCATGGAACGGCGCCGAACAGCTCTGTGTCGAGTTGATGCGACGGTATCCGTTCTTGACCGCAGCCTGGGCCCAGCGGCTGGTTCGCGCTCATGGCACTCTCGCCGCAAAGCTGTTGGGAGATGCACGCAGCGTCGCTGATATGGGGCAATGCTTCGGTGCGGACCTTACCGAGCGGGAAGTCGATTGGCTGGTTCGCACTGAATGGGCTCGCTCTGCCGAAGACGTGCTGTGGCGACGCAGCAAACTCGGCTTGCGGCTCACCCAGCCCCAGGCTACGACGTTGGATGAGTATCTTGCCCGAAAGCCGGCCCTCACGCACTGATCGCAGCTGCCGCAAGCTCTGGCTGTCATAACGCTGCACGGTTGCCACAATCTGCGCATTCATCATGCTAACCGTACTCGGCTGCAACTGTCTGGTGCTTGCGGCGATACGACTGTCGGTGGGGCGCAGAGAGGGTGCCGCATGGCTGCACGTCACGCCTCGGCGAGGGCTGTTCCGTGAGCGCTGGCTCAGCACGGCTGACGTGCGAGCCGAGATTAGCGCTGCTCATCGTC
>CAYRTL010000086.1:0-6850 GCA_964427005.1 uncultured Acetobacteraceae bacterium | reverse complement strand
GAGCGCTGGCTCAGCACGGCTGACGTGCGAGCCGAGATTAGCGCTGCTCATCGTCGAACAGGATACGATTCGCAGCGCCCTCGAGATCCTCATATTGGCCGGACCGCAGCGACCAGAGAAATATTGCCAGACCGCCGCCGCCGAGAATCAGGCTGGCCCCGAGCAGATAGAGAATGACGTTCATCGCCGCGGACTCCGCATGCGAAAGCTGTTGGCCATCACCAGGAGTGATGAACTCGACATCGCCGCCGCCGCGAGCCACGGCGTGACATAGCCGGCGACCGCCAATGGCACCATCAGCACGTTATAGCCGATTGACAGCGCGAGGTTCTGCCGCATCACATTGCGCGCGCGCCGTGCCGTGTCGATGACTGATGCGACTGGCGCGAGGCGGCTTCCCTGAAACACGACATCCGCCACGGTCTGGCTGATATCGGCCGCAGAGGCCGGTGAAGCGGATACGGTGGCAGCCGCGAGCGATGGGCTGTCATTCAGGCCGTCGCCAACCATCAGCACCTTGCGTCCTGATGCGACCATCGCTTCAACGGCCGCAACCTTCTGAACCGGTGTGCGCTCTGCCTGCCAGGACACGATGCCAAGCGCGCTGGCGATCGGGGCGACGGCAGCCTGCCGGTCACCGGAGATCATGTGCATGTCGAATCCGAGCTTACGCAGCATGCGCACGGTGGCGACCGCGTCAGGGCGCAATGCCTCGGCAAAGCGGAATCGCACCGGCACGTATCCCGGACGCGAGAACCACAACTCTGGCCCGGCAGTATCGTCTGCCTCCAACAACGGTGCGGCGAAACGGCGGCTGCCCAGACGCAGAGCGCCAGCCGCAACGCCCTGGCCGGGAAATTCCACCACTCCATCCGCAACGGCGACCGGCCCTGTTGCCGCAAGTAGCGCTTTCGCGAGCGGGTGACGACTGGCCGCGGCAAGCGATGCGGCACTCCGCAGCGTATCCTGGTCGAAATCAGATCGGTTCACCAGAACCGGCACCGGTTCGGTGAGCGTACCTGTCTTGTCAAACACGATCGTATCTACATTCGCCAGGCGCTCCAATGCCGTCGGCGACTTCAGCAGGACGCCGATGCGGAGCAAACGGCTGGTGGCAATCACCTGCACCACCGGGACCGCGAGCGCCAGAGCGCAAGGACAGGTGATGATGAGCACCGCGCAAGCGATCAGCAGCGCCTGACCAACCGATATCCCGGCGATGAAATACCACCACAGGAATGTCAGTGCCGCGGCGAGATGGACTGCCGGCGCATAACGCCTGGCGACCCTGTCGGCCAGCACGACAAACCGTGACCGCCGAGCCTCAGCCGCCTCGATCAGCCGCACGCACTCCGCCAGCAGCGTTCCTTTGCCAGTGACAGTCGCTCGCACGGTCAACGCTTCGCCCAGATTGAGTGTGCCCGCGAACACGTGTGTCCCCGGCATCACAGCGATCGGCAGGCTTTCACCCGTCACCAGACTGGCATCCAGCGATGAGGTGCCGCGCTCCACCACGCCATCAGCCCCAATCCGTTCCCCCAGACCGACCAGGATGCGATCGCCTGGTGCGACGGAATGCGTACTGCGCCGCGCGACGCTGCCGTCAGGCTGCAACACCGCCACATCGGCGGTACGGAGCGTCAGCAACTGTTCGGCTGTCGCTCGAGCCTGACCACGCGCGCGATGATCCAGCACGCGGCCGATCAGCAGCAAGAACAGCAGCGTGATGGCGGAATCGAAGTAGGTGTGCGCACCGCCTTGCATCGTCTGTATCAGGCTCATGCCGGTCACCAGGACGACGCCAAGGCTGATCGGCACATCCATGTTGGTCCGCGCGTGACGCAACGCCGCGCTGGCAGACGCAAAGAATGGCATGCCTGCATACGCGATCGCCGGCATAGCGATGAGAGCGGAGACCCAGTGCAGCAGATCGCGTGTTGCTGGGCCCATGTCGTGCAGCAGGCCCTCTGCATGGCCTGCCCAGATACCGATGGACAGCAGCATGACGTTCGCCGCGGCAAAGCCGGCAACGGCGAGAGCGCGGATCAGACGGCGGTCCGTATCGTCGCGGGCGGCGGCCAGCGCGGCGGGTTCGAACGGCACCAGGCGATAGCCGAGGGCTTCTATTTCGGCGACCAATGCCGTGGCGCGTTCGGCGGCACCCCGCCACACGAGGCGCAGGCGGCGCGTCGTCATGTTCACTCGGCCGCGGAGTATGTCCGGCTCGCGTGCCAGGATTGATTCGATCAGCCAGACGCAGGCGCCGCATTGCAGGCCATCGACGGCGAGCGTTAGTTCGTGAGTGCTATCGGCGGTCGTGGTGATGAAACGCGAGAGGTCGAGGCGGTTGGTTGGATCAGGTCGCGGAGCGCGCAATGTCGGATCGAGCACGCGCCGGGCGTAGTAGCGGCCCAGGCCAAGAGTCTGGATAGTGTCGTAGGCGGCAGCGCAACCGGGGCAGCAGAAGCGTCGTCCCTTTGGCGCCGGTTCGTTGCAGTGAATGCAGGAATTGTTTGTTTCATCCCCTGCCCAACCCTCCCCCGCTTCCCGGGAGAGGGAGTTCAGCGCCCCCTCTCCCGCGAAGCGGGGGAGGGTTGGGGAGTGGGCAAAACTCACCGCACAATAACGCGTCTTGTCGCCGCCATGTCATGACCATTGGCGGATGCCGACAGCGTCAGATCCCACTGGCCGCGTCCCGGTAACGCCGCGTCCGCGACATAGCGACCGGCATCCGTCTCGCTGAAGACCAAGGGCCGGCTGTCCTCTGCGCCCACTGGGCGTGCGGCCAGCGCAGCAACCGCGGCGCCTCGCAGCGGCGCATTGCCGCGGTCCGTCAGCACGACCACCGGCCGACCCGCATCATCAGTGCGCACCAAAATCGTCCAGCCAAGTGCGGCTTCATGGCGAGCCTGCTCGAGCACCGAATCGTAGTGGTTACTGAGTGCGAAGCCTTCGTCGCCTGCTTTGCCAGGAAAACTATGCAGCGCCGCGTAGATCAGGCCGCCATTGACCGCGACAACGATCGTCATGGCGAGCACAATTCCCAGAGGAAAGAAGCGCCAGGCTGAACGACCGGCGGACGGCGGCGGTATCCATCGGATGTAGCTCATCGCGGCCCCATGAACAGTGAATGATAGACGGCCTGCTCGCCGGTATCGGTATTGCGCAGGATGAAGTCGATGTTCTGTGAACCATCAACCAGCCGCTCCGGTTCGCCGGCAACCGTAATGCGGAACGTTCCGACGCTGTCCGCTCGCACCATCAGCCCGAGCCGGCTCGCCGGTCCAAGCCCCTCATCAGCTTCGGCCAGAGACGCTGCACTGACTCCTTCGGTACGCAATTCGTACAGCGCGGGTGCCTGGCTCTTGTTGACAATTTTCAACGTATAGCCATTGCGGATGTCGCCGCTGGGCAGGCGTACGAACAGCGGTGCGCGGTCGTGCAGCACCGAAAGCCCGACCGACGAACGCGTCGCCAGCGCAATGGTCATGGTGATCACCGCGACCAGAAGCGCCGAGACGTAGATCATCGTGCGAGGCCGCAGCAGATGCAATGTCGTCTGCCTGCCTTCTGCCTTCGCCGCCTGATCGGTCAGCGTGTCCCAGGTGATCAGCCATTTCGGCCGCCCGGTCTTCTCCATCACGTGGTTGCATGCGTCGATGCACAGGCCGCAATTGATGCATTCAAGCTGAATGCCGTCGCGAATATCGATGCCAGTCGGACACGCGGTCACGCAGGCGCCGCAATCGACACAATCGCCTGCCGGAACGCCTTCATGACGCTTGCCGCGCGTACGCGGCTCACCGCGCCAGCCCTGGTAGGTGACAGTGATGCTCTGCTCGTCCAGCATCGCCGACTGAAAACGCGGCCACGGGCACATGTAGGTGCAGACCTGCTCGCGCGCCCAACCGGCAAGCAGATACGTGGTGGCGGTGAACAGGAAGGTGAAGAAATAAACCTCGTTCGATGCCGTGCCGGTCCAGAATTCCACCGTCACCGTCGGCGCATCGACGTAATACATGATCCACGCGCCACCGGTCCAAAACGCAATCCCGAGCCACGCGCCGTGCTTCAGCGCCTTGCGCCAGGCCGCGTCGAAGGTCAGTGGCTCAGCGTCGCGCTTCATGCGTTCATTGCGATCGCCTTCGATCAGGCGCTCGATCCACATGAACAGGTCGGTCCACACGGTCTGCGGACAGGTGTAGCCGCACCAGACCCGGCCGATGAGGCTGGTGACCAGGAACAGCGTGATCGCGCCCATGATCAGCAGGCCGGTGAGGTAGTAGATGTCCTGCGGCCAGAACTCGAGATTGAAGAAGTAGAACCGCTCGTGCCAGAGCGACAGCAGCACCGCCTGGTCCGGCTGATTCACGCCGCGATGCCAGCGCAGCCAGGGCAGCAGGTAGTAGACGCCGAGACAGAGGATCAGCACGGCCCATTTGAAGCGGCGTACCGGACCGTGTACCGCCTTTGGATAGACGCGCACGCGATTTGCGTACAGGTGGTCGCCGGCTTCTTCGCGCTGGAGCTGGAGTTGACGATCGAGTTTGCTGATGCGGGACATTGACCTATCCGCCTCTAATCGTCCCCATCGCATGCGGCGCCACTGCTCTACTCCCCACCACCCAATGAGTGCACATACAGCGCAAGGCTCTTTATCGTCGCTTCCTCCAGCCGCGTGTGCCACGCGGGCATCACGCCCATCCGCGGCGACATGATCTGACCAACGACGATCGCCCTGTCGTCGCCATAGAGGTGCACGCGCGAGGCGAGACGAGGCGCGCCCTTCTCACGGTCCCCCTGCCCTGCCTCGCCATGACAGACGGCACAGTTCTCCGCGAACAGCTTCTGCCCCGCGGTTACGTCCTTCGCCGCTGGTTTGCCATAGAGCGTCATCACATAGTCAGCGATCTGCTGAATCTCGCCCGGCTTCAGAATGCCATCGGCACCAAAGCGAGGCATCTGCGAATCGCGTGCCTTCTCGTCGCCACTGCGGATACCGTGGGTGATCGTCTGCTGGATCGCTTCGAGCGTCCCGCCCCATATCCAGGCGCCGGCCGCGAGCGCGGGATAGCCGGGCTGTCCACCACCACCCGCCGCATGACACGCCTGGCAATTCTCGGCAAAGGCGACGCGGCCGGCGGTCTGCGCCGCAGCCATCAGTTGCGGATCCTTGCGGATGTCGGCGAACGATAATGCCCTGATTCTGTCCATGACCGCGGAACGCTGCGCCGTCATGGCACGCAGTTCGTCGCTGACCACATTGCGTTGCGAATAGCCAAGAACGCCGTGGAAATAGCCGCTGATGCCAGGAACCGACGGATACAGCACGAACCACAGGAGCGCCCAGGCAATCGTCGCATAGAGCACATACAGCCACCACTTGGGCAGCGGCGTGTTCAGCTCCTTCAAGCCGTCCCATTCATGGCCGGTGGTCTCCCGGCCAGTCACGGTATCCTTCTCGATCTTGGTGGGCACAGCTTGGGCTCCTCAGCGATCGTCTTCGAGCGGAATGCGGCCATGCCGCTCGATCTGGGCCTTGCGCCCCGGCCAATAGGTGGTGATCAGGATCAGCACGAACACGGCCAACACCGGCAGGATCCAGTTGTGTTGCAGCCATGACACCAGCGTCATCATTGCTGCAACCGTTCGTTGGCTGGATCGGCGAAGTCGATCATCGTGCCAAGCACTTGCAGATACGCGACCAGCGCATCGAGTTCCGTCACGCCGCGGCCATCGCCGCTGGCGGTCACCGCTTTTGGATAGCGCTTCAGTAGCTCTGTGGTGTCGGCATTCGGATTGGCTTGCGCTGCCAGGTCAGCCGCGGCATTGGCGATCTGCTCGTCTGTGTAGGGCACGCCGACTGTGCGCAGGGCACGCAGCCGCGCCGCGACATCATCCGTCTCCAATGGCGTCTCGGCCAGGAACCCATAGTGCGGCATCAGCGATTCCGGCACCACGCTCTGTGGATTGATCAGATGCGCGTAGTGCCAGTCATTGGAGTACTTGCCGCCGACACGCGCCAGATCGGGGCCGATGCGCTTGGAGCCCCACTGGAACGGATGGTCGTACATGCTTTCCGCGGCGAGCGAGAAGTGGCCGTAGCGTTCCACCTCATCGCGCAGCGCGCGGATCTGCTGGCTGTGACAGAGATAGCAGCCCTCGCGGACATAGATGTCGCGGCCACGCTGCTCCAGCGGCGAGTAGGGACGCACGCCCTTCACGTGCTCCACCGTCGTCTCGATGGTGAACAGTGGCACCACCTCGACAATGCCACCAATCGCGACGGTGACCAGCGTGAGGATCAGCAGAAGAAACGCGTTTTTCTCAATGAATTCGTGGCGGATGAACATGGCTTATTCTCCCGCCACTGCTAGGGCACCTGGTACGGCAAATACCGGCTCGGTTGTTTTGCTGCGCACCGTCTGGATCAGGTTGTAGACCATCAGCAGCGCGCCTGTGAGGAACATCAGCCCGCCGAGCAGACGAATGACGTAGTAGGGATGCACGGCGACGACGGACTCGGCAAACGAGTACTGCAGGAAGCCGAACTGGTCGTAGGCGCGCCACATCAGGCCCTGCATGATGCCGGCGACCCACATCGAGGTGATGTAGAACACGATCCCCAGCGTCGCGATCCAGTAATGCCAGGCCGCCAGGCGCTGCGAATAGAGACCGCTGCGTTTCCACAGCACAGGCACCAGGTAGTAGATCGCGCCGAAGCTGATGAACGCGACCCAGCCCAGCGCACCGGAATGCACGTGGCCGATCACCCAGTCCGTGTAGTGCGCGAGTGCGTTGACGTCGCGAATCGACATCACCGGGCCCTCGAAGGTGGACATGCCGTAGA
>CAYRTL010000085.1:21615-24032 GCA_964427005.1 uncultured Acetobacteraceae bacterium | reverse complement strand
GGCAGGGCCAAGCCCTGCCATGACGATAAAGGTTACGATCACCAGGATTGGGTATTACCCAGGGGGAAGATTTGATTACAGAAGGTTTCCATTTGCCCGCGAAATCGCTTACGAGTAGCAACCAGTTGTTGACGGGATTGTAACGTTTTACCAAGCTGCTTCTGGCCAGTTCGTGAATCGCGCGGGACAGAGGCAGAAACGTGAACGTCGGGGAATTCGGCCCGAAAAGGGGCTGGGAAACGGAGTCCGCCTCTCGGGTCATGCGACATACCATCGCGCTAGTCATGTTCGCTGGAGCGATGGCTGCCGCCTCTTTGGCTGCGGCCCAAGCTCCGCCGCCTTTCATTCCTGCCAACCCAGTGCCGCAGGGCTCGCCGGTGCCTCGCATCCTGCCGCCCGCCCCGCCATCGGTCTCACCTGGTACCTTGGTTCCGCCGCCATCCGCGCCCGGCGCCGCGATGCCCGCGCAGCCGGTCCACGTCAGCAGTGTCGATGTCGAGGGCGTCACCGCTTACCCGCAACCAGAGATCACGCAACTTGCTGCGGGACTGACGGGGGCGGCTGTACCGCTGACGCAGATCGACGCGGCGCGCCAGGCGATCCTCCAGCGCTATCGCTCCGACGGCTACGTGCTGACCACAGTGTCGGCGAATATCGACGCCAATGGCCGGTTGCGGTTTGTCGTCACGGAAGGCCGGATCGCCAGCGTCAAGCTTGACGGCGATATCGGTCCGGCCGGAACGCAGGTCCTGAGATTCCTCAACCGGCTCACCGAAAAGCAGCCGATCGATTCCGTCACTTTGGAGCGTTATCTGCTGCTCGCCCAGGACGTGCCTGGTGTCAGCCTACGCGCCGTGCTGGAGCCTTCATCCGATCAGCCAGGTGCATTGACACTGATCGCGCAGGTGACGCGCCAGGCGGTGTCCGGCCTCGCCACGATCGACAATCGCGCTTTCACCCAGACTGGACCAGTCGAGGCACTCGGCGTGCTCGACTTCAACAGCTTCAGCCAGTTCGGTGAGAAGACCGAAGTCTCCTTCTATCACACATTCCCAAACAGCCAGAACTTCGGCCAGGCCTCGAGCGAGTTCTTCATCGGCGCGTCGGGACTGCGTTTGCGTGTCTACGGTGGCTACGGTCCGACCAATCCAACTGGCAGTCTGGGCGACCTGCACTATCACGGCACGACCACCGTGTTCGGTACGATGGCGACGTACCCGATCATCCGCTCGCGCCAGCAGACGCTAAATGTCTATCTCGCATTCGATGGGCTCGAATCAAACATCAGTACAGGCGATCCGCGCATTCTGACGAGCCATGATGCGCTGCGCGTCATGCGTCTCGGCCAGGACTACGCGATATCCGACATCTGGCTGGGAGCCGAGAGGGCCGCGGTCAATTTTGTTTCGGTGCGCGTCTCTGAAGGCATGAAGATCCTGGGTGCCTCGACCAACGGCGTTTCGACGCTTTCACCTCGTCAGGGTGAACAGACCGGCTTCACCAAAATCAACTTCGAGGTCAGCCGCACGCAGACGCTGTTCGCTCCGTGGGAGGGCGCAACCGTCGGGATCATGGGCCTGATCACCGGCCAATGGTCGCCCAACATTTTGCCGCCCGCGGAGCAGTTTTATCTCGGCGGCGCGCGGTTCACCCGCGGCTACTACGCCGGGCAGGTTCCTGGTGACAAGGCATTGGCCGCGACAGTCGAGCTGCAGCTCAACATCAATTTCGAAACCACAGCCTTTGGCAAGTCGTGGGACATCTCGCCGCAGTTCTATGCGTTCTATGACTGGGGCGAGACCTGGCAAAATCTCAGCACCGACTTCGCCACCAAGATCAACTCGGTAGGCGGCGGCGTTCGCGCACAGGTCACCCGTTACGTCGAGGTCGATCTCGAAGGCCTCGCACGACTCAACCGTTTCCCCACCGGCGGAAATCAACCGGGCAGCGGCGTATCGGCGCTGAACGGTGCAGCATTTTATTGGCGGGTTCTGACACGTTTCTGACAAACGATTTCGCGTGACGGAGGAAGGTATGGCGAAGGCGCGACGCAGCAACAGGGTGGAGCTACTCGGCGTCGTTCGCCGTAACCGCCCCGCGCTGATGATGAGCACGGCGCTGCAGGCGACCGTGATGCTGGTGCTGTCGCTGCCGGCGGATGCGCAGCCCGCCCCCAATGCACGCCCGACCGGAGGAACCGTGGTCGGCGGTACGGCCGCTATTAGCCAGAGCAGCAACAACACGCGGATCGATCAGTCCAGCCAGCGCGCCGCAATCGATTGGAAAAGTTTCAACGTCGGCAGTCAGCAAAGCGTCACGTTCAACCAGCCTTCCGTCAGCTCCGTCACACTGAATCGTGTCACTGGTCCCGATCCGTCGCAGATCGCCGGTCGCATCGATGCGAATGGCCAGATCGT
>CAYRTL010000085.1:0-21515 GCA_964427005.1 uncultured Acetobacteraceae bacterium | reverse complement strand
GGGCGCGGAGGCTGCGACGCTCGATCTGTACGGCGACGGACTGTTGTCGGTCGATGTTACCAAGCAGGTGATGCATGCACCGACTGGCGGCGCCGCGCTGGTGACCAACAGCGGCGTCATTCTGGCCGATGGCGGCACGGTGCAGCTCACCGCGCGTGCCGCCGATGGCATCGTGCAGAATCTCGTGCAGGCAGGCGGCAAGATCCGCGCCGCCACTGTGGGCGACCAGACCGGCACGATCGCGCTGAACGGCGTCGGCGGTTCGATCATCGTCGAGGGGCAATTGTCGGCACCTGGCGCCGCGCCGGGTACCAAAGGTGGCAACATCCAAGTTGCCACGACGGGCAACGTCGTCGTCGCGTCCACCGCAAAGATCAACGCTTCTGGCAAGGCCGGCGGCGGCAACATCGGCATCGGCACGACGCTCGATCGCGTCAAAGGCGGGCCGTCGGTGACGCCGGCTCAGGTCGCCGCCAATACGACGATAAGCAAGGGCGCGACCATCAAGGCCAACGCGACGCAGAAGGGCGATGGCGGGCGTGTCGTCGTGCTGTCGGATATGTCCGGCGGCACGACAAGAATGGACGGTCTGATCACCGCCAAGGGTGGCGCGCAGGGCGGCGACGGCGGTTTCGTCGAGGTCTCCGGCGGAAACCTCGGCATGAACACCGGCATGATCGACCTGTCGGCCCCGCGCGGCAAGGCCGGCAACGTCCTGTTCGATCCGCGGGATCTCGATATCGTCGCTGCCGGCGCCAATGACGGTCAGGTCACATCAACCGGCGTGCCGGTCGGTAACCCCGATCAGTCCACCGACATAACCGTCAGCGCGAGCGCGCTGACGTCGCTGGCTGGCAATCTACAGCTCGAGGCGAGCCGCAATCTCAAGATCGATGCGGCACTCGCGTTCACCAATCAGGCCGCGGGCCAGTCGGTCACGATGCTCGCGGGCAATAATCTTACCGTCAATCAGGCGGTCAGCACCGCGGGCGGCGACCTCACCATGCGGGCTGCCGTGGCGACCGACGGCGTCACACCATTCACCAATGTCAGCGCGGCCGGCGCGCTGACAATCAACGCCAATGTCGGCAGCGGAACGACAGGGAATATCACCCTGAGCGCCGGTACGGGCGGGATCACGCTAAATGCCGGCAAAGTCACCACGCCCGGTAGACTGGATCTGACGACGACGGGTGCGGTCAACGAGGCAGGCGCTGGCATCATCGGCGCGGGCACGCTGCAAAGCACTGGCGGCATCACCGGCGCCGTGACCCTGATGAACAACAGCAACTCGGTCGGCACGCTTGCCGCCATGTCGACCGGGGCGTTCTCGCTGGTAAATAGCAGTGCGCTCACGCTCGGCGGCACCCTGGTTGCAGGCGGGGATGTCTCTCTGACGACACTGAGTGCGGGCTCGGACCTCAAGCTTGGCACATCGGGAGCTATCGGTTCGGCGGGAAAGATCGTCCTGAAGACGTTTGGGGTCGGGTCGGATCTGACCCTTAACGGCGACCTCACGGCGGGCACCGACGTGAGCCTGACGGCCGGAGGATCAATCACCCAGCCAGGCGGCAAGATTTCCGCAACGAACCTGGCCGCGACGACCCAGGCTGATGCCGGCGCTCCGATAACACTCGACCGAGCTGCCAATGCCATAACGGGCAACGTGACGTTGAGCGTCCAAAAGCGCACCACGACCGTTCAGCCCGCCGGTGCCACGGGGAACATCAACTTCGTTGACACTAGCGGGTTCACGTTGACCGGCACAGATCAGACGTCGGTGGGCGGCACGCTGACCCTGAAGTCTAGCGGTGCGATCACGGAAGACTCCGCCGCGCAGATTCTCACGTCACTGCTGACCGGCACCAGCACCTCGCTGGATGCAACGGCGAGCAGCCTGAACAATGTCGGCACGATTGGCAGCTTTAACGCGACGGCCGGTGATTTCAGCCTGAAGAACAGCGCGTCCTTGACAGTGGCCGGGCCGCTCAGCGGCACCAATGTCAAGCTGACGACAACCGGCGGCACAGCGATCGACGTGACCGGCAAGATCACTGGCACGACGGCGATCACTCTGGATGGTGGCAGCATCGCGCTCGAAACCACCGCCGATGTCGAGGCCCCGACGATCACCCTGACAGGTTCCACCGGCATCGCGCTGAATGGCAGCGCCCTTCTCGGAGTTGGGGGCGCGGCCGTTGACCTGAACACCACCGGCGGCAATGTCATCGAGGCGAGCACTGCCACCATCGTCGCTACGACGCTGCAAAGCACCAGCGGGGTGACCGGCAACGCCAGCCTGCTCGGCCCAAACCAGGTGGTGAATACCGGCAAGTTCACCACGACCGGCGACTTTTTCCTGACCGACACCAGGGCTCTGACCGTCGGCAACACGATCAGCGCATCGGGCAATGTTTATATCGAAGACTCCAACTTACTCGGCATCACCATCGGCGCCGCAGGAAAGGTTGCCGCCGGTGCCAACAAGCTTGCGTCCTTCCAGGCGAACGTCCTGAACATCACTGCCGGTGGCAAGATCACCGGCGGCACGTTCGAATACGGTCTCGACACGCCTGGAGCGCTCACTCTGGGCGCTGGTGGCAACCTGCCGAAGCTGGTCGGTGTCGGAACCACGACAGCGGAAATCGGCGACGTCACCGTCGCCGGCTCAGGGTCCACGCCCACAGCCACTTCGATAGCCACCGTAGCGACGTTCGACGGCAACAACCTCTCGGTTGTGCTCAACACCACGGGTGCCATTACAGAAGCTGCCGGTTCGCCGATCATCAATGTAGCAACGCTAAGCGGCACGGCCGCATCGGCGAACCTAAACGCCGCCAATGCTGTTTCCAACATCGGCAGCTTCACGGCCAAGTCGGGCACCTTCCTGATGACGGATGGCGGGCTTGCCGGGACGTTCACCGTGTCGGGGCCGCTGACCTCGATCACCAACAATGTCACGCTCAGTGGTTCGCCGGCGCTCAACGTCACCGGCAGCATCGGTGCCGCTGCGACCGTGTCGCTCAATTCTGTCGAGATCGATCTTGCCGCCGGCGCTGTCGTCACCGGTCCGACCGTCAAGCTGAATGCGGGCAGCACCGGCATCGCGTTCACTGGGAATGCCACGATTGGTCAGAGCGGTGGCACGGTCGACATCAATTCGGCCGGCACGATCAGCGAACCCGCGAGCAGCGTCATCATTGCCGGGACGCTGGCGGCCACCAGCGGCATCAGCGGCGACGTCCAGCTGTTCGGCACAGCCAACGCGATCGACAACCTAGGCAGCATTGCCATCAGTCCAGGCGTCAACTTCGCACTCAAGGATGCGAGCGCGCTGAACGTGATCGGCACCGTTGCGGTATCGGGTGCTTCTACGCAGCTTTATCTGCAATCGTCCAACAGCGGCGGCATCACGATCGGCTCGGGCGGAGCATTGAAAGCCGACTCCGGCAGCGGTCTCGTCTCGTTGCAAGCCGATGCGTTTACGAACAACGGCAGTGTCGCTGCCGCCACGGTCGAAATGGCGCCCAATACATCGAACCTGGCGATGACGTTAGGAGATGTCGGCGGGTTGTCGCTGATCTCACAGTCGGGCTTTAAGACGGGCAATTTCATCTTCGGCGCCGTGTCAGTTCCTGGCGGTTCGCAGACGACAACAGCCGGTTCCATTAACGTCGCCGGTACCGGCTTCGACACCGCCGGCGTTTCGACCGTAACGCTCGACGCGACCGGTGCGGTGACCCAGACCGCGAAGCTGACCGGCAACAGCAAATTGCAGGGCAAGGCTGCCAGCTTCACACTGCTCAACAGCGGCAACGATTTCAGCGCCATCGCTCTGAACGCGACAGCCGGCGACATACAGGTTGTCGACTCCGCCTCGGTCATTCTGTCAGGCAACACCGCGAGCGCGAACATCTATATTGCCGCGCCGAGTGAAACGCTGCAGGGCGTCATTACCGCAGGCGGCATCCTGGGTCTGCAGACGGACAAATTCACTCGCACGTCAGGCTCGCTTACGGGGACGACGGTCGAGCTCGCTCCGCTGACGTCCGGCACCACGGAATCGCTCGGCAGTGGCAGCGGCCTCGTGCTGAGCGACGCGACATTCATCACCGGCAACCTGCGCATTGGCGCTGTTACCGTGCCCAGTAGCGGGCTTAAGACGACGGCTGGGTCAATTTCAGTCGGCGCGAACTTCGGCACTGGAAGTCTCGTGCTGGAACTCGACAGCCTTGGAGCTATCGGACAAACGGCCGGCGCGATCCTGACGGCAGGTACGTTGACAGGCGCCAGCGTCAGTGACGTCAAGCTCGACGTCAATGCCAATTCCATCGACACGCTCGGTTCATTCAGCGTCAGCAGCGGTGCCTTTGCTCTTAACGATGGCGGTGGAGGCGTCCTCAACCTCACGGTGAGCGGTCCGGTCACCGGCACCAACATCACAATACGCAACGCGCCTACGATCAGCATCGACGGCAGCATCGACGCTGCGGGGGCCGTGCTTATCCAATCCGGCGCCGGTGGCATCGCGTTGACCAGCAACGCCAGGGTCGGCCGTACCGGAGCCATCGTCGACTTCGGCACGACCGGCGGCAGAGTAACCGAGGCGGCTGGAGGCATCGTTACCGCGAGCACGTTGCAGAGCAGCATCGGTGTTTCCGGTTCCTTTGATCTGAGCGCCAGCAGCAACAACATTGCAAACCTCGGCAGCATCGCTGTCACCGGCGGCGCGTTCAGTCTCGACGATACTGGTCGCGCCGGCACGCTGGGCGTCAGCGGACCTGTGACGGCGACGAACGTCAGCATCACCGGTGGCACCGGCGCGGTACTGGTCACCGGCAGCATCGGCGCGACCGGCACGGTTTCGCTCGACGGGTCAAATCCAACCGCAGGCATTGCTCTGAACAGCGGCGCCGTCGTCACCGGCGCGACGATAAAGCTGGACGGCGGCAGCATCGGAATTGCGATGAACGGCAACGCGTCACTCGGGAATGCTGGCGCGGTGGTTGATCTGAATTCGCGGGGCGGCGCCATTGAGGCATCAACCGCGACGATCACGGCCGGCACGCTGGAAAGCACCGGTACTTTCGTCGGCAACGCCGATCTGCTGAGCCCGTTGAATTCCATCGGAACGCTGGGCAATTTCGCGGTCACCGGCGGCAGCAGTCACTTTGACCTGGCGGACGATCCGCAACTCGTCATCAGCGGGAGCGTCAGTGCACCCGGACGGGTCTATTTGGTGAGCACCGACCCTGGCGGTATCGCTGTTGCTTCTGGTGCGACGGTATCGGCCGGCACGCTGGCGAGCTTCCAGGCTGGCGCGTTCACCAACTCCGGCACGGTCATCAGCGCGACGTTCGAATGGGCGCCTGATACTGTCGGCTCCACGCAGACGCTTTCGTCGTTGAGCGGCATTCCGAATGATGTGCGTATCGGCGCGGTCACGCTGCCGGGCAGCAGTTCGCCGACGATAACTGCGGGCTCGATCGTGGTCAGCGCGGACTTCGGAACAACGTTGACCACTCTGGAACTGGATACGTCGGGTGGCATCACCCAGACGGGTGGCTCCATTACGGCCGCCAGCCTGGTCGGTCAGGCGGGGACTACCGTAAGCCTGACCAAGGCCAATGTGATCGCGACAGTCGGCAGCTTCGGCCTGGGCGCAGGCGACTTCATCCTCAACGACGGCGGGCTGAGCGGCGACCTGACAGTCAACGGCCCGGTGAATGGCGCCACCGTCAGCATCAAGAACGCGCCGACGATCACGATCAACGGCACCATCGCTGGCACGGCCGAGGTGGTAATCGCGTCCGGCGCTGGCGGCATTGCGTTGACCAGCACTGGCAACATCAACAGCCCGAGCGGCATCGTGGATTTCAGCACCACGGGTGGCGGCGTCAGCGAGGTCGCGGGTGGCGTGGTCACAGCCGGCACGTTGCAGAGTCCCGGAACGGTGGTCGGCCTGTTCAACCTGTCGCTCGGCAGCAACAACGTCGCGAACCTGGGCAGCGTCGCGGTATCAGGCGGTGACTTCAGCCTCACCGATACCGGCCGCGTCGGAACGCTAGGCGTGTCCGGTCCGGTGACTGCGGATGATGTGTTCATCGTCAGCGGCGCGGGTGCGCTGATCGTGACCGGCAGCATCGGCGCGACTGGCACCGTCGATCTCGACGGCTCCAACCTGGCCGCGGGTGTGCAGTTGAACGGCGGCGCTGCCGTCACCGGTGCGACAATCGATGTGAACGGTGGTGTTAACGGCATCGCGCTCAACGGCAATGCGTCGCTTGGCAATACCGGTGCGGTGGTCGATCTGACGACGGCTGGTGGCGGCGTCACCGAGGCAGCCACCGCAACAGTAACCGCCGGTACGCTGCAAAGCCCCGGAACGGTGGTTGGCACGTTCGATCTGTCGCGCGGTGCTAACAATATCGCCAATCTGGGCATCATCAAGGTCAAGGCTGGCACTGGCGATTTCCTGATCGGGGATAGCGGGCGCGTAGGTACGCTTGGCGTGAGCGGCCCGGTGACCGCCGACAACGTGTTCATCGTCAGCGGTGCCGGCGCGCTGATGGTGACCGGTAGTATCGGCGCGACCGGCACTGTGGACCTCGACGGGTCCAACCTGGCCGCGGGCGTTCGGTTGAATGGTGGTGCTGTCGTTACCGGCGCGACGATCGAGGTGAACGGCGGAGTGAACGGCATTGCGCTCAACGGCAACGCGTCATTGGGTAATACCGGCGCGGTGGTCGATCTGACAACGGCCGGCGGCGGGGTGACCGAGGCATCCACGGCTGTGATCGTCGCCGGGATCTTGCAGAGCCCCAATGGGGTCAGCGGCAACGTCGCCCTCCCGAGCACTTCGAACAAGATCGACAACATCGGCTCGTTCGCGATTAACGGCGGCGGCACATTCATCCTGAACGATTCCGTCGATCTGAACGTGTCAGGGAAGCTGACCGCGAGCACAATCACTGTCACGGACGCCGGTCTGTTGACCGTGTCCAACAGCCTTGTGGCCACGAGCGCTGTAAGTCTTACCGCGTCCAATATCGCAATTCCTGGTCTCGTGAGCGATGGCGGCTCTGGGACAACCAGTCTGGTTGCCAATGCAGGTACCATCAATGAAACGGGGACGCTGATCGCGGGAACGCTCAGCGGCAGCGCTTCGAACGGTGCAGGGCCACAGGCAGCCAGCCTGACCGGCACAGCTAATCAGATTGCGACACTCGGCAGCTTCTCGGCTTCCACGTTCTCACTGAACGACTCGACGGGTCTGAACGTAACGGGACCTATGAACGTCACCAGCAGCGCATCGATCAAGGCAGCTTCTATCGACATACCGGGGCTGGTGAATGCTGGTGCGGCAGGCTCCACGACTCTCATCGCAACAAGCGGCACGATCGGCGAGACCGGAACGCTGATCACCGGCACACTGACCGGAAGCGCGGCTGGTGCCGCGTCTCTGCTGGGATCTTCGTTCAGCAATCAGGTCGGCACGCTGGGCAGCTTCTCTGCGACGCAGTTCTCGCTGAATGACGGAGTCAGTCTGAACGTAGCTGGCCCCCTGACTGCATCGAGCGGCGTGGCAATTGACGATGTGGGCTCGCTCTTGGTGAGCGGCACGATAGCTCCGCCGTCGGGCAACACTGCGATTGCCGTTGGGCTGACCGCGGCGACGATCAACATACCTGGTGTCGTCAGCGATGGCGGTGCAGGCACCACGAACCTCATAACGAACGGTGACACGATCGGCGAAACCGGCACTTTGATATCCGGCACGCTGAGTGGTACGGCGGCAGCGGGCGCGAGCTTACAGGCCGCGAACCTTCTGGGCACTGGCTTCGCCAATCAGGTCGCGAACCTTGGCCCCTTCCTCGCATCCAGCTTGACGCTGAACGATGGCGCCAACCTGAACGTCACCGGTCCTGTCAGCGCCGGAACCAGCGCGACAATTGTCGATACCGGGTCACTGACGATCAGCGGTACTCTCGGGAACGTTATCGGACCGATTTCCGTTGGCCTCACTGCCGCGGCCATCGGCATTTCGGGGCTGGTGAATAGCGGCAGCGGCGCGGGCACACTCAACCTTGTCGCAAATGGTGGAGCGATCACCGAGAACGGTACGCTGATTACCGGCACACTGACCGGCAGCGCCGTCACCTCGGCATCGCTACTCGGCTCTGGTAGCAACGCGGTAAGCAATCTCGGCAACTTCACTGCGACAGAGTTCGCATTGAATGACAGCGTAGCTCTGAACATAAGTGGCGTGCTCACCGCCGGGAAGAGCGCGACGATTGTCGACCCCGGCTCGCTACTGGTAACCGGCACAATTGCGCCGCCAAGCGGCACGAACAGCATTGCTGTCGTGCTCACCGGAGCAACCTTGAACGTCGCCGGCCTCGTTAGCGACGGTGGTGCGGGCACAACCAGCCTCGTCGCGAACGCCGGTACGATCGGCGAGACTGGCACGCTGATTTCAGGCACGCTGTCCGGCAGCGCTAAGAATGGAAGCGCTTTGCAGGCGACGAACCTCGCCAGGATCAGCAATCAGATTGGCACACTGGGTAGCTTCTCGGCCTCCAGTTTCGCCTTGCAGGACAGTGTGAACCTGATTGTGGCGGGGTTGCTGACCGCTGGCTCAAGCGTGTCGATCCTGGACTCGGGAACGGTGCTGATCCCCGGCACGATCATGCCTGCCAATGGAACGACGGCAATCCCCGTTGGTATCACTGCGGCGGGAATCGGCATCTCGGGTCTGGTGAGTGACGGCGGGTCTGGCTCTACCAGCCTCGTGGCGAACGCTGGCGCGATCAACGAAACCGGCACGCTCATCGCGGGCACTCTGTCAGGCAGCGCGACGTCATCGGCGAACTTCGCCGGCGCAACGTCCACCAGCAACAATATCGGAACGGTGACCGGCTTCACTGCTTTCGGCTTCACTTTGAACGATGGTGCGAACCTGACTGTGAGCGGCAGCTTGAGCGGTGGGCCGAGTGTAACCGTGTTCGACCAAGGCAACCTGACCATCGGCGGTGTAGTCAACGCAACAGCGGTCGCGCTGACAGCTACCGGCACCATCAACGATACCGGCATCCTGACGACAGGCACGTTGTCTGGCGGCGCGAGCGGTACGGCGACGTTCAGCAATGGCGCGAACCAGATCGTCACGCTAGGAAGCTTCACGGCGAATGGTCTGACACTCGCTGATGCAACAAGCCTGACCATCAATGGAATCGTCAATGGCGGTACGTTCGCCACTATCAGCGATGCCGGTGGCATGACAGTCAGTCCTGGTGGTGCACTCATCGCGAACACAGTCAGTGTCACGACGAAAAACGACATCGTGATCGATGGACTTGTTCGGGATACCAACAGCGTGAATCTTGTGACGACCAATGGTGCAATCCTGGAGCAGGGCACGATCGTAGCCGATGTGCTGAACGGCAATGCGTTCGGCAACGCTACGCTGATTGGTAATGGCAGTAACCGGATTGCCCAACTCGGCAGCTTCACCAGCGGCCAGACGCTTGCGCTGCATGACAGCACCGATCTCATAATACGCGGACCTGTCACTGCGCCCTCGATCTTCATCGACGCCGGGGCCAATGCAATCAGCTTGGCCGATGGAGCCGTGATTACCACCAGTGGCACCTCGCGACCGCAAGGTATCGTCACGGTATTTCCGCCTGATACGGATAGCCGGGGAATCTTCCTGACCACCGCTAAAGGTTTCACTCAGCAAGGGAACAGTACTGTCGTGGGCTTGGGTGGCGGCCCGAGTGTCCTGCGCATCAATGCACTAGGCGGCGCCAACATCGCATTTGATTCAGCAGGCGGCCTGTCGGGACCCGATACCTGGCTCATCCTGTCGCTGGAAAGCGGTCGCGCTACCGGGCAGGTGAACGTCAAGAACCTCGACGTGATCCGCGCGAATGCGACCGGCGGCAGCAGCGACCTGTTCGGCAGCCTGAACGCTCTAAGCGGCTCCGCGGCAGCGGGTGCGGCTGGCATCCAACCAAACCCGAACTCGAATTTTCGCTTCAACTCATGTGCGATCCATTCGGTGAACTGCGTGCTGCTGCCGACTCAGGGACTGCCGACCGCTAGTCCGCTGAACGACATCTACTTCGGGAGCGTGTTCAACCCGAATGATGAAGATGACTTGCTGCTGCCTATCGTTTCTGATCGGGACTATTGATCATGCGCCAGACCATTCGCGTCCGTTTCCTGTCGTTGCTCGCGCCGCTGCTGCTGCTGGCGTGCGAGAAGCCGCCGGCCGATGCTTATGTGCATGGCGCGCAGACCGGCTCAGCCAAACCGGTCGCGCAGGTCGCAATCGGCAAGAACTCAGTCGGCGAGGACTGCACGCAGCAGGAGGGAACAGGTCAGTCCGCGGACGTTTTCTGCGGCACTTGGCAGCAACCGAGTGCGCGCGTGCGGTCGGGTGGACCCGGCAGTGCAGCGCAATTGCCGCAATTGGCCACGGCCAGTCCCTGGCGCAGCAGCATCGATAATCGTTTCCGATGTGACCAACCCGTCGCCACGACGATACTTGGCGGCCAGCCCGCGGAGCTCATGCAGTGCACGCGCCTGGTAGGTGGTTGGGCGCATGTCGCCATGGTGGCGCTGGTCAACAACACGATCTGGTATGGTGATAGCGTACTCCCTGCGGCGCAGATGATGGAGCGCTCCATCGGGGTGCTGGCCGGCGTGATTCGCGCCGATGCGGCGCCATCGGCGTCAGGCGCCGATGCGTTGCTTGCGAGCAGGCTTGCGGCGAAGGCGTTCAGTTCCGGCGATGTCGGGCAATTCGACGCACTGATGGCGGCCGGCACACGCGCGAATCTGGCGGACAACCCGGGCGCCGCGGAGAGTGCGTTCCGCGCGGCGCTCGCGCTTCAGCAGAAGGCCTTGGGCAAGGACAATCCCAATACCTCAATCGCGCTGATGTCGCTCGCGCTGCAGCTTTCCGATGAAGGCCGCTATGCCGAAGCCGATGCGCTGTTCGCCGACGCCGGCAAGTTGGCGCCCGGCGCGGCGGACAGCACCGCGCGCGCTCGCCTGCTGCACTACCGCGGCATCGATGCAATGAACCAGGGTCAGCTCGAGCAGGCACTGTCTCTGCTGAGCCAGGCCGACACAGCTTATGCCGCGGAAGTCCCAGCCGATGCGCTGGCGGCCCGCGCGCGCCCGCCAAGTGCGACGGCTCGCACACGGCAGACCCGCCTGGCTGATCTCATGCCGGCGCAGGATCTCCTCACCGATCCTCATGCCCAGTCCGCGCTACTTGGCTTGATCGAAACGCGCCGGAACCGGGCCGTCGTGCTGCGCATCATGGGGCGTGGCGACGAGGCCGACGCCATGTTGAAGTCGGCGACTGATCTGGCACGCGGCAACGGCCTTTCGCGGCCACTGTTGAACGCGCGTCTCTATCGCACAAGCGGTGTCACAGCGGCGGCGCGCGGCCAGGACGAGCAGGCCTTGCAAGACCTGGTGCAATCGACCGCGGCTTTCGACCGATCGCTGCCGGGCTCGAAGCCGCTCGCGGACACCTACCTGCTGCGTGCGCGTCAGTTGCAGAAGGCGGGCAGGGCCGACACCGCGTTGCCCATCTGTCGCAGTGCGGTACAGTCACTGGCCGGGTTGAAGGCCGGCACGACACCGGTGCTGATGGCGTCCTGCCTCGATATCTACGCGAGCGAGGCAGAACGGCAGAAGGATCAGCGGCAAGTCCTGCTGGCCGAGATGTTCACCGCGGCACAGCTTGCACAGGGCGGCATCACCAGCCAGCAGATCGCGCAGGCCACCGCACGTCTCTCTGAGAACTCGCGTGACCCAAAGGTCGCTGAGGCGATTCGGCGTCGTCAGGACGCTTCGTCACGGTTATCCGACCTGTATCGCAAGCGCGACGAGTTGGCGGACGCGCAGCGCCAGGGCGCGGCAATCGCGCCAAACGCGACGACTGGCGCCGAACTCGACAAGCAAATCGCTGACGCGCAGACGGCGCTGGCAGATGCGGATGCGGCGTTGCAGGCCGCTTCGCCGAATTACGGACAGCTCGTGCAACAGGTGGTTCCGGCGAAGGATGTGTTCGCGGCACTCCATCCGAACGAGGCGTTCGCGGCGATCACTCTCAGCGAAGAAGACGGCTGGGTTTTCCTGTTGCGCAACGGCACGATTGCCGTGTCGAAGATCGACGGCGGAATCAAGCAGATTGCCGAACTGGTGCGCCGCGTGCGAGCCGGCATCGAGCTCACCACGAATGCGCTTCCGCCATTCGACGTAGAGGACGCGCAGAAGCTGTATCAGATGACACTCGGCGGCGTAGCCGGCTCGCTTGATGGTGTGAAGTCGCTGGTCGTCGCACCGGCCGGTCCGCTGCTGTCGCTGCCTTTCGAGGTGCTGCTGACGGGTCCGACCGATGCTGCCAACCTGGCGGAAGCGCCGTGGCTGGTGCGCAAGTTCACCCTTGCGCACGTACCAGCGCCGTCCAACTTCGTCTCGCTTCGCAAGATCGCGGCGGGCTCACGCGCGACACGTCCGTGGTTCGGCTTTGGCGATTTCCACCCTGTCACCTTGGCGCAGGCGGAGAAGACGTTCGCCGGCTCGGGCTGTAGCGACAGCGCCAGGCTGCTGGCGAGCCTTCCGCCGTTGCCTTACGCACGCAAGGAGCTGGACGCCGCCCGAGCACTGCTGGGCGCGGATGCCTCCGACGAACTGCTGGGTCCCGCTTTCACGGCCGACGCTGTACTGAAAACGCGGCTGAAGGACTATCGGATCCTGCAGTTCTCGACGCACGCGCTGCTGCCCGCAGAACTGCGCTGCCAAAGCGAGCCAGCCATCGTCACCTCGGCGCCGCCGAATGCCACCAGCGCGTCGGGTGCGCTGCTCACGGCGACTTCGGTGGTCGGGCTGGATCTGGACGCCGAACTGGTCATCCTGTCGGCGTGCAACTCCGGCGGCCCTGGCGGAACCACGGCGGGCGAAAGCCTGTCGGGACTGGCGCGCGCCTTCTTCTATGCCGGCGCGCGCTCGCTGGCAGTGACGCATTGGTCGGTCAATGACCAGGTGGCCGCGTTCCTGGTGGCGGATACGCTGCGACGGATGCGTGAGAACCCGGCACTCGGCGTGGCGGGCGCCTTGCGAGATGCTCAGGTCGCCGTACTTGCGGATGCCGGCAAGGGACTGCCGGCCGAGATTGCGCATCCCTTCTTCTGGGCGCCTTTCGCGGTTATCGGCGAAAGTGGCGAGCGTGCCGCAGTGAACGCCAACGTTTCGCTGAGGAAGCTCGCGGGTCTATAAGCTCCGCCGAAGAGCATGACAGAACGTGGTAATGGAGACGATTGAGACCCTCGGCAAGTACGAGATCAAACGGCCGCTGGGCCGCGGCGCCATGGGCACCGTCTATGAGGGCTGGGATCCGATCATTGCCCGCCGCGTCGCGATCAAGACTGTCAAGCTGCCGGATAATGCCGACCCTGAAACCGAGGAAGCATTGGCCCGCTTCCGCCGCGAGGCACAGGCTGCGGGGCGTCTGACCCATCCCAATATCGTCGCCGTGTTCGACTACGGCGAAACGAATGACCTTGCCTACATCGTGATGGAGTTCGTCGATGGTCCGCCGCTGAAGTCGCTGCTCGACCAGCAGGAGCGCTTCGCGCTCGCGGACACTGTTCGCATCATGGAGGACCTGCTGTCGGGGCTGCAGTTCAGCCATGAGCGCGGCGTGGTCCATCGCGACATCAAGCCTGCCAACGTAATGCTGACCAGCTCCGGGCAAGCCAAAATCGCGGACTTCGGCATCGCTCGCATCGAAAGCAGCTCGATGACCCAAGCGGGCACATTGCTTGGCACGCCAGCTTACATGTCGCCCGAGCAGTTCATGGGCCAAGTGGTGGACGCCCGGACCGACATCTACTCGGCGGGCGTCCTGCTCTATCAGTTGCTGACAGGCGAGCGGCCCTTTGAGGGTGGCCTGTCCGCCATCATGCACAAGGTGCTCAACACCGAGCCGCCAGCGCCATCACAGCTCTCGGTAACAGCGCCGCCGTCGTTCGACGGGGTGGTGCGCCGGGCGATGGCAAAGCGTCCGGAGGACCGCTTCGCTACGGCCAGGGCGTTTGCCGAGGCGGTACGCGGTGCGATGACGACCCAGCCTGAACTGGCGCTGAGTAATGATGAAGCCACGATGGTTGCGGCTTCTCCGGTGCCAGCGGAGCCAGCTGTTGCGGCGCCACCGCCACGATCCATTCCCGTCCGCCCGGCCGCGCCACACTCGAAACTGCCGGTCATCGCCGGTGCGGCAATCGTGCTGATATGCGGTGTCGGCGGTGGTGTCTGGTGGATTATGGCCCAGCAATCTCCGCCCGCGTCCAAGCCAGTTGCTTCGGTGATTGGCCAGTCAGCCGTGCCGCCGGTAACGCCGGTGACCGAACCCGCTCCCGCCAAGCCCGCCGAGGCCAGCACGGTCGCCGAACAGACTGTGGCACCAACGCCCGCCGTTGCTCCACCGCCGCCGACGCCGCCTCCCGCCGACACGACACAGGTCAACGCTGCGCCTCCACCCTTGCCGCCTGCGCAATCGGTCTCTGCTCCGATCTCGCCGCCGCCTCAGGCCGCTCCGCCGGTTCAGCCCAGTGGTTCCCAGGTCGCGATGGCAAACCTCGGCGGATTGCGTCGTCAGATCGCCGATTGGGTGAATAGCCGAAGCTGTGCGCTGCTGGGTGGCGACGTGTCGGATGCCGGAACCGTGACGCTATCCGGACTTGCCGGCAGCCAGTCGGTGGCTGATTTGCGCGACAGTATCGCCGGGCTGACATCTCCTGCCCAGCTCGATTGGCGTGTGAGCAGTGTCGATCAGGTCTTCTGTCCCGCACTGAACGCGCTTCATTCGCTGGTGCCGCAGTTCGGCAGTACAGGTGGTCCGCGCCTCGGGCTGCAAATGGCCGATGGAAAGACGCGCCTGCATGATGGCGAGCCGGTGCGCGTCCGCCTGGTCATGCCGGATTTCGCCAGCCGCCTGCGCGTGGACTACGTCGCGCATGACGGGGCGGTGCAACATCTCTATCCGCAGTTAGCCGATCCCAAGAGCGGCATTGCGGCGGATGCACCGCGAACCTACGGGCCGGCTGAAACGGTCAATCTTGGCCATCCCGCCTGGATGATCAGCGAGCCGTATGGGACCGACATGATCATTGCCGTCGCTTCGTCGGAACCGCTATTCGACCGTCCGAGACCAGCGAACGCGGAGAACGCAAACGTTTATCTGCGCGACCTGCAGGCCGCGCTGGACAACCTCCGCCAGCGCGGCGCGCGTCTGGCCGGCGCTGCGGTGACGTTGGAGGCATTGCCGAAATAGGAGATCGAGGGCCCCAACCAACGTGATGGCCGGCACCATCACTGACTGCCGTAAGCCGCCAGCATGTTACGCAGCCAGCCAGCCGGCATATCGGCAAGGAAGCGTGACTGCAGTTCGGCCAGGCGAGCCTGTGCAATCCCCGCCATGCTGGGAGTGAAGAAAGTAGGGTCGCGAGTGAACATCAGGTACGCCTGCATTTCGTTGTACATGAGTTCCTCGACCCCCTGATCGTACTCCTCCTTGCCAAGGAAGCTTCGGACCGAGGCGCGTTCGTTTTCCGTCAGCACCGTCAGCCAGAAAGTGCGCACGTAACCGGCGTATGCCGGATCACTGAAGAACTCCCCGTGCGGGAGTTCGTGCCGCAAAATAGCTGCCCGTGCGCTGGCGGTAATTCGTGCGTCCGATCCGACTGCGGGAATCGAGATCAGCCCGGCCGAAACTCCCGAGGCAAACCATCCCTCCTGACGCAGGAGCGCGCGCAGCTTCTCCTCTCGCGCATCCAGTTCCAAATGCTGGGCATCGGCGGTCTGGAAGAAATTCCTGAGCGCGGCGGCAGAGTAGTCGTGACCGAGATAGAAGGTCTCGACAGTGTCTCCTTGGGCGCGGATGGCTGCGTCAAGTTCGGTATCCGTCAGGACGCGATCGTGGGGCAGCCCGGCTTTCTCCACGAAGGCCGCGACACGGTTCAGCATTTTCCCCTGATCATGGAGCGAGGCGAAGTCGAGGACCAGGATCCGCGGGTTCTCAGCGAACCGGAAGATGCTCAGTTCGGTCGCTACGTTGTCGCGTATCGTCTGCTCGTTCGCGGTCTCGATACGGAACAGCGGCGCCGGGCTGGGAGCCGGCGTGGATCCCGGCGGTTCTGTCGTGACAAGTGGCGGTGCGGAGCGCTGTGGCCAAAGCAGCCACGCAGCGCCCGAACCTGCCAGGACCAATGCGGCAACGGCAGCAAGGACGAGAGGCAGCCGCCTTTGCGCATCGCGCGGCGCTGGTGTGACGTGGACTGTGTCGTCTGGTCCAGGTTCGGCCCGCCGCACGCCTCGTTTGCCCGCGGCGAGTGGCTTACGTGCCTAAGTTGATCACCTGGACGCGCCGATTACGTGGCTCCGGCGTCTGCGGCGGCGTGGCGACCAGCAGTCCGTCCTCGCCCATGCCGACTGCCTGTAGGCGTTTGGGGTCAACGCCGTATTTCGTAGCGACATAATCGACCACGGCCGCAGCGCGGCGTTCGGACAGCGCGCGGTTATAGTCGCGCGAGCCTACTGTGTCGGTGTGTCCCTCGATCCGGAAGCGATAGCCGGCAAGATCGTTGCTGGACAGCGCACGGCCGAGTTCGTCCAGGGTGCGAATGGCGTCTGGAGTCAATGCGGCGGAGCCGTTCGCGAAGTTCACTGTCAGGTTCACTGCCGGGGCATTTGCCGGCGCCTGTTCAGGCGTAGCAATCGGCTTGCTGGAAGCAAGGCGAGGCTGCGCCGGTGCTGCGCCGGGCGCAGCGGTCTGTGCTGGTGCTGACTCGGTGGCAGCCGGCGCCGCCAATCTGATACCGCGCGTTCCACCCGCTACCAGGTTGCCGCTCGGCCGCAGCGAATTGATGATTTGCTGCGCCGAAGGATTGCCCTGCGCGAAGGCGGGCATGTTCGCCAGAACCAGAGGGGCAACGATGATTGGGGCTAGCAATGCGCGCATGGGTCCACTCCTCCCAAATCTCGTTGAGCTTATAACACGAAATAGATGCCATGCGAGCATTCAGAACACGCCTTGTGCCCGCAGGATCGGCATTCGCACGCGAATAGCCTTGGCGAACACTTCCCGCAGCTTGCTCCGTTCTTCATTGTCCAGATCGCCACCCAGGTCGCTGACCCATTCGTCGATCCTGTCCTCGCTCTCGCCAGAATGCAGCCGATCGAGGACATACAGATCGAACAGCGTGCATGGTGCACCGGTCCCAAGTGCGTAGCTCGCTGCGGCAATCGGGCGGCCGAGGTTTTCCGTGCGGCCCAGGGAAGCGCTGGTGACGCGATTGAAGCGGCGAGCCTGCGCCGTCGGTTCGGCACCGGGTCGGGACACCGGCTCGCTCAGGTCCAGTCCGACCATGATCCCGATCAGTTCGGCCGGATTGTCGCGCCTTCCCTCCAGCGACGGCAGTGCCAGGAGGTCGCCAACCCGCTGTGGCCGTTCCGAGAGCGCCTGCGCGATGGGGCCATAGAACGAGCGATTGAGCGCAGCGCGGCCCGCGGGCATGTCGGCCTCATACGGCATCTCGTCCGGGCTGATGTTGAGTGAGAGAAACACATCCATCAGCACGGCATCGCGCGCCGGTGGGCTGAGCCGTCTCGCGCCACGGACAAAAACGTCGTGGCGAAGCGACCGGTCGAGGCAGACGTCCTTCACCAACTCACGCAGCAGCGGATCGTCGAAGCGCTGCGTCACTTCTCGCTGCTCGGCTGTCAGCGTCAGATCGGGAAAGTTCTCGATCAGGTTCACTGAGCCAACCCACTCCAGCTTCGCATCGGCGAAAGCGCCGGCCACATCGGCGTGGAAACAGGGTTCCCAGGTGTCGTTGATGTACTCGTGCGCCAGATACTGCAGCGGCAGAGTGCTCATGCGCTCGATCAGCGCTGTCACCCAGGGGGAACGATTGAGCTGCAACGCTTGCGCCTTGCTCAGTTCCTTGACCACCTTGAGACCTTCTTCCGCCTGGCGATCGCTGCGCGAGCCAAGCCGGCGGCCGCACTCGCGCAAGACACGCTGCATGCCGAGTGCGGCGCCCCAGGCCGGCATCGAATTGTAGCTGACATGCACCGCGCCGCCCGGCTTCACCTTGCTGCGCAGCAGCCTGACGATGCCGGACTTCACCGCGGATGGCACCCAGCTCCACACGCCGTGCATGCTGACGAAATCCGCTTCGGGTACGAGTGCGGAGGCCGCATCCTCGGCCAGAGTGGATAGGTCGGCTTCGAGAAACCGGACGTTGTCGATCTCGGCCTGCGTCGCCCAGGCACGCGCGGCGGCGATATGCGCCGGATTGAAGTCGATCGCAGTGACGATCCAGTTCGGATTGCTCGCCGCCAGGATCAGGGCGCCAAGTCCCTGGCCGCAGCCGAGTTCGAGATAGCTCACCGCGTCATCGGGTCCTGGCAGCGGCGATGCAACGCCGCCAAGGAGGCAGGCCAGCGACATCACCGAGGGTGACTGCTGACGGTAATAGCCCGTCATGTAGGTGATATCCGTGACGTAGCCGCCGCCCCAGCCGCTCATGCCGCCTTCTCCGTGCTGCGCCAATCGACCTGCTGTGCCTCGATCACCTCGGCCTCAAACACCGCGTCCGCCGCATCGTCGCGCGACGTGAAGCCACCTGTGGGGCCAGGTACCCAGGTGTTCCATCCCAATCGCGGCGGTGGATCCGCGGTCGCAGTCAACAGCAGCGGTGGCACCTCGCGCGCGGCGAGGACCGGGTTGATGGCAAAGCCTAGCTCGAACCCGACATAGGCGCGGACCAAGGACACCAGCCGGTGCAGAGCCGCGCGATCCGGCAGCAACCGCTGGAAGCCTCGCAGATCGAGCGGCCCAATGCGGAGGATGATGCGCGCCTGCGGATCCCAGGCCCGCACGCCCGCCGCGGCATCCACACCCAGACGGCACCATTGCCCGTTCCTCGATAGCCTCGTGCGCTGATCCGGCGGTAATGGCAGCCACGCGCCGGCAAACTCCACGACTTCGACATGCATACCAAGCCAGTCCGACAGCAGAGCGCCGAGCCGATCTGCTGAGCGCGGTCGCAACGCAAACAGGCCGGCATAATGCAACAGCGGCTCGGTTCCCGCCGCAAGACGATCGGTCAGGTGCGCCGTGCCGTATCCCGTGAGTGCCAGGAGCGTACGCGCGATTGCATCCTGCCCACCTGATTCGGCAAGTGACGCGCTCTCTGCTGCTCGCGCGGGCCGGTACTTCGTTCCCGCGCTCGCGAAAAATGCGACAAAGCGATGCGCCAGCAGGTCGAGAAAATCCCGCAGCGCCGTCGACCGTCCGCGCAGCGTCTGGGTGACGATTTCTGAGTAGTAGCGCGGCAGAACACCCGATGGTCCGGTGAGCCCCATCAGCCCGACTGTCACTTCGGGCAGCGCGTCTCCCTGCTGTCGGACTTCGAGCACATCGGCCGGCGGATAGACCAACCCGGCTGGCGACCGGAACCGCATCGCATCGGCTGGTTCGCGCGCGCGCCGCGCTCGGCTCAGCACCCGCACCGCGGCATCAAACCGGAACCGCTCCGGCATTTCTGCCAGCCGGTGCAGCACGGAACGCGCTCTCATGCGAGCACGCGGGTGCCGCTGCGGGCGGGCCAGGCAGCGGCGGCACCCGGCCTGCCGCGCAGCGTGACGCGAGTGCGGGTGAAGCTGTTGAGGGTGCCGTGCAATGCGAAGAAGTGCTCCAGCACGGCGGCAAGCAAATAGAGTCCGCCCGCCTGCCAGGCGCGTGGATCGAATTCGAGGGTGACGTCCAGCCCGCGGCAGAACCCACCCGCGCGGCCGGGCGCGCGCGCCGTGCCGGGCGCAGCGGAGATGCCGGTCAGGGCCTCGATTGCAGCGCGGGTCTCCGCCGTATCGCGCAGATCATACAGTCGAAGCACTTCCTTCAGTGCCGCCGCGCCTTCCCGTCCACCCGTCACCGAGAGATGGCCCAAAGACAGGTGAGACACCAGGCGCCAGAAGCCTTTTTCGCGCAGGGGCGGGCGAAGCGTGGGAGTGGCGGCAGTGACCGCGTTGAGCGCGGTAACGGCCGCGGCGCCTTCGACCAGCCGCAGTCTTGGATGCCCACCACCGAATGGCAAATCCGTCGGCAGATCCCGGTTCAGACAGAGGGCGTCGATGGAAAGCACGGCGGCCGCGGGCTTATCGGGATCGAAATCCGGGTCGTGAGGGGCGAGAAGGACTTCCGTGCCAGGGACACCGGGCGCCGCCTCGCGGCGGGCAACATGATAGAAGCCGCCGGGGACGCCTGGGTCGGAATCGCCCTCGGTGAGGCGATGGAAGGGCCGCCACGGACGATATGAACCATCGGGCTGAGTTTCCCGAACGCGCTCCACGCTCCAGACCTCCGCTGCACGCGGCCGGCGCGCATCTGGCACGACGCGGTACTCGGTCTCGGCGTGGCTGAGCGTTACGGGCTCGCAGCGCTGCGGGAACAGGTTGACCAGTGGCGTGCAGCCAAGAGCCATCGATGGCTGGCCGATGGAGCGCTCCAGTTCCGGTGCAGATCGGTCGAGATAGACGAAGATCTCCAGGCGGTTGCCGGCCGCAACCATTGTCTTTGCGTCGATGCGGGTGAAGTCGAAGAACAGGAACTTGTCGGGGAACGCGAAGTATTCCGTGAGCAGGCGGAATCCTGAGAAGCCGCGTGCCGACCAGGGCAGCAAGGCCTCTTCAGGTGAGAAGCCCACTGGTTCAATCGCGCTTGCCGGGACGATGACAGGTGCCTGGTCCACAGCGCTGTCGGCATAGGCGATGGAGACGACATGTGCGCCGAGAAGCTCATACAGCGCGAGCGTCTGGTTCGCCGGGCCGCGCAGAAAGAAGCGCAACCGATCAACCCCGAGTTGAGCGAAGGTAACCTCGGGTGAGGCGCATTTCAGCGTAATGCGAAGAACGCCGGCGGCGCCTGGCGCCGAAGGGTTAGCCGGCGCGACTATGGGAAGGCCGGACAGGCGAATATTCTCCACCTCAACAGGCCAGAGCGTCACCGGCGCCGTTGTCCGGTAGCGAAGTTCCTCGCCGCGCACGGGTTCCGTGTCGATCGCAAGGCCTGCCGGCAGGCGCGCCGGGTTCAGCAGATCCGCCTGGCAATCGAACTGCACGACCATGCATGACGGCACGGGCGCGAGATAGTGCGGATAGAGAAGTCCGAGCAGCGCGTCCGTCAGTTCGGGAAATTCGTCGTCCAGTCGGTGGTGCACGCGCGCGGCGAGAAACGCCATGCCTTCAAGCAGACGGGCGACATGCGGATCGTCCACGGCATCGGCGGAGAGGCGCAACCGGCCTGCGATCTTCGGATGCGCATCAGCGAATTCCGCGGCCAATCGCTTGATCGCATCGAGTTCGCGCTCGTAATAGGGAAGCAGGACGTCAGACATCACACATAAGTTCGCGTAGCGGCTTCTCCG
>CAYRTL010000084.1:0-24196 GCA_964427005.1 uncultured Acetobacteraceae bacterium | reverse complement strand
ATGACGATGAGTTAGGCTGCCAGCTCCAGTATCTCCCGCACCTGCGCCGGTCCGTCGATGCGGCGCGGGTTGCGCGGCACCCATGGCGTGCCCATGGCCTGCGTTGCAATGCGGTCGAACTCCGCTGCACCGACATTCACCGCGCCAAGGCTGCGCGGCATGCCCAGCCCGGCAATGAACGCATCCAGCACATCGGCCGCATCCTTGCCCGGGTGGTCCATCGCTGCGGCCACCAGCGCCTGACGTTCGGCATTGACCTGCTTGTTCCAGCGCATCACCGCCGGAAGCATGATGCACGACGTGTGCCCATGTGGAATGTCGAACACCGCGCCCAGCACGTAGCCGATGCCGTGACTCGCCCCCATAGGTACGCCGCTTGCCAGCGGCCCCATCGACAGCCATGCGCCCATCTGGCAATCGAGCCGCGCCTGCAGGTCCGCGGGATTCGCCTTCACCCGCGGCAGTCCACGCGACAACAATGCAAGCCCGCGCAGCGCCTGTGCATCGCCGTACGGATGCGCTTCGCCGGAGCAGATGCCCTCGACGCAGTGATCGACCGCGCGGATCCCAGTGGACAAGAACAGCCACTCTGGAGTGTGCACTGTGACGGAGGGATCGAGAATCACGGCGCGCGGAATGATCATTGGATGACGGAACAGTTCCTTCACCTTGGTCCGCTCATCGGTGACACCCGAAATGGCGCTGAATTCGCCGGCCGACAGCGTCGTGGGCACGGTGACCTGTCGCACTGTCGGCGGCTTGCAAGGTGGCGGCGCTCCGTTCACCGGACGCAGTGCATCAAGCGCCTCCGGCTCGCGGATGTCATTGGCGAGGCAAAGCTGCACCGCCTTGGCACCATCAGTAATCGAGCCGCCACCTATGGTGACGATAAGATCGGCGCGGGCATCGCGCGCCTGCTCCGTCGCGGCAATCACCGCCCGGCGCGGCGTGTGCGGCGGCATCCTGTCGAACACACCGACGCAGCGGTTGCCGAGTGCACGGCGGATCTTGTCGACCTCATCGGTCTCGCGGTTCAGCGTTCCACTTGCCATCAGGAACACACGCTGCGCATCGCGTGCCTGTTCGGCCACGGCCTCGGCGGCTGGCACACCGAACTGCACCTGCTCCATGGCACCAAATATGACGCGTCCGGATTGCATCATGACCTCCCCGCTGCCTGGCGCGCTTGCATGAATTCCTCCCAGTGCTGCCCGTCGAACAGGTTGGGATTCAGCGCGGCGAGGTCCACGCCTTCCAGACTACGCACGTTCACGCTGACGCCGTCGGGATGCGAGCGCGGCGTGTAGAACGAATGGATACCGCAATGCCGACAGAACGTGTGCTTCGCAACGCCGGTGTTGAACGTGTAGGTGGAAACGGCGTCCGCGCCGCGCTGCAACTCGAACTGCTGGCGCGGCACGATCATGTGAATAAAGCCCTTCATGGTACAGATCGAGCAGTTGCACACAACGACATCGTCCAGGTCACCCTGGACGCGAAACCGGACTCGGCCGCAATGGCAGCCGCCCTCATATGTCTGAAGCATCGCGATCTCCCGTCAGACCTTCAGGACCTCTGCGCCCTCCGCCGGTTCCAGCTCGCAGGCATTCACTGTCATCGACAGCAGCGCGTAATAGCCAATCGCTCCAGTCAACTGGATGAACTCATCGTCGCCGAAGCGCTTGCGCATGGCATCGGCGGTGGCATCGTCGATGCGGTGCTTGCGCAGCAACTGGCGGGTGAAGTCGATGATCTGCGCGTCTTCCGGCGGAACCCCGCGCGAATGGTTGTCGCGGATTGCGATGATGGTGGATTCCGGCACGCCGAGACGGCGCGCTCCGCCGGTCTGTGCCCCCCAGACATACATCGCCTCGTACTCGCGAGCGACCGTCATCGCAGCGAGAACCCGCACGCGCATATCCAGCGAGCCTTCGAAGCGAACATACGCACCGAGATGCGCAACGCGGCCAGCGATTTCCGGCGAGTGCAGGAACATGGTGAACGGCCCCTGCACCGCGCCGCGGCTGGCGACGATGGAGTCGAAGATGGCGTGGTCCTTCGCCGGAACCTGATCCTTGCTGGTGACGGACGTCAGTCTGGCCATGGCTCCCTCCGTTATGGTGTCATTGCGAGGAGCGCAGCGACAGTTATCCGCGCCCCGCCGTTGCAAAGTACAAATTCGGATCGGCCGCGCGCACACGCGCTTCGGGCAGCCCCAGCTCGCGACGGACGATGTTCGTGCCTTCCACCATCGATACGCATTTGTAGTGCGCGATGCGCCGGCTCAGGCCTTCGCGGCCAAAGCCGCAGTCGGTGGTGATCACCAGCCGCTCTGGCGGGATGAACTCCAGCGCGCGGCGGATCAGACCCGCGACATATTCAGGCGGTTCCACGACCGTATTGCAGTGGTTCACCACACCGATGCCGATCTTCTTGTCGGTCTGGTATTTGCCGAACAGGTGCAGGTCTCGGCCATCACTGCTGGCGCATTCAAACGTGATCACGTCGGCGTTCAGTTGCAGCAGATAGGGCATCGCGCGTTCGTAACTCGGCACTTCCCAGTACACGCGCTGCTGGTTCGGATTGCCCCAGCAGGTATGCACCCAGATCTCCGCATTCACACCGACAAGCTGACGGTTGAAAGCGTCAGTCAGGAACTGCAACTCCTCGTCGGTGCAATCCGGCCGCGTCGAGCGCCCATGGTGCGGCGGCTCCTCTACCTGGATCAGCGGACAGCCGGCGTCGGCCATCTCGCGGAACTCCGCGTTCATGATGTCGCAGAGATCCAGGATCAACTGCCTGTCGTCGTGATAGAACTCGTCCCACAGCATGCTGGCCAGCGCCGGCGCACAGATCGCACCGAACTTGACCGGACGATCGGTCAGACGCTGTGCCACCTGCCAGATGGCGGTGTATTCCAGCGGTCCACGACCAAGCTTGTTCTTCACGATGCCAGGCTGGTACGCTTCCTGCACTTCCCACAGAATCTTGCCGGGACGCAGGCCGTGACGGCTCATCCAGCCGCGCGAAGTGTCGCGGTGTCCTTCGATGCCGCTGATCCGCTCGATCGGATAGAAGAACCAGGACTTGCCTCCGACCGCCAGATCGAACCGGCTGTCGCCATCAGTGACGATGTCGAGGCCCGCTGCCTCCTGCGCGTTGATGATCGAAGCGACCGCGTCGAAATACTGTTCGCGGAACAGCGATTCACCCAACGCGGACTTGAACGATCGTCCTTCCAGGCTGAGGTCGAACCAGAGCGGCCGCGGATAGGACCCGGTGATCGCTGTTGGCAGCATCATGTTCTGGGTGACGGTCAGCATGATAACCTCTCAGTCGAACATCAGCACGCTGCGGGCAACTTCGCCCGCCTTCATCGCGCGGAACGCATCGTTGATGTCGCCCAGATGACCGCGCCGGCTGATCATTGAGTCGAGATCGAGCCGGCCTTGGCGATAGAACTCCAGATAGTTCGGGATGTCGGTGCGGAATTGGTTAGAGCCCATACGCGAGGTCTGCACCTTGCATTCCGGCCGGATCGCCATCCAGGGAAACTCTATCGTCGCATCGGGCGGCAGCACGCCCACTATCGTCGCGGTGCCACGAACGGCAAGGCATTCGATTGCCTGACGGCACAGCTTGGCAATGCCTACTGCTTCGAAGGCATGATCGACCCCGAGTCCCTTTGTCAAAGCGCGCACCGCCTTCACCGGATCATCCTGCGTGCTGTTGACCGTATGGGTTGCGCCGACGCCTTTGGCCATCTCGAGCTTGGAGTCGAACTGGTCCACCGCGATGATCTGTCGAGCGCCGCCGATGCGTGCGCCCTGTACGATGGACAATCCGACACCGCCGCAGCCGAACACCGCGACGGTCTGTCCCGCCTGCAATCCTGCGCTGCGCAGTGCCGCGCCGACGCCGGTGAGCACGCCGCATCCTACCAGGGCGGCACGGTCCAGCGGGATTTCCGGATCGATCCGCACCAGCGAATTCTCGTGCAGCAGCATGTACTCGGCATAGCTGCCGATCTCGGCAAACACCCGGCATGGCTCGCCGTTCAATGACAGGCGCGGCTTCGCATCCGCGGGCCGGGCGATGATGCCGCCGGTGCACACGTTCGGGTGACCGCTCAGGCATTGCGGGCAGGTGCCACAGAAGCCGGACAGGCATGCCACGACATGATCGCCGACGCGCGTCGTGGTCACATCGTCCCCCACCGCCTCGACCACACCGGCGCCCTCATGACCCAGGACGAACGGACGATCGAGCGGGAACCGGCCAAAGCCATCGACCACGTGCAGATCGCTGTGACACACGCCGGTGGCGACGGTGCGCACCAGCACTTCGCGGCCCCTGGGCCTGTCGATTTCTACCTGTTCGATGGTCAGTGGTTCGTGCACCTTGCGGAACACGGCAGCGGACATTTCCATGGCGGCCACCTTATGGCAGGTTTTTGCCAGACTAGGGCGCAGGCCGCTGCCTGCCAATGGCGAACGAGCGAGGAGCACGCCATGAACATTCCGGTTATCGACGTTGCGGACTATTTGTCGGGACGATCAGGTGCATTGGAGGCGCTTGGGCGTCAGTTTCATGACGCGCTGACCACCGTGGGCTTCATGGTGATCACTGGCCACGACGTACCCGTGTCCCTGATCGAGCAGACATTCGGCGAGGCCAAGCGGCTGCATGATCTGCCGATGGCGGAAAAACTCGCGCTGAAGCTGAACGAGCACAACAACGGCTATATGGCGATGAACCGCTATGCCGTGTGGACGTCAGACGTGAACAAGAACGACAAGCCCGATCTGAACGAGGCGTTCTTCATCAAGCGCGAGCGGGCGCCGGATGATCCGCTGCGCCGCTCTGGCCGGCGGTTCGTCGGTGCGAATGTCTGGCCGCACGAAGGGGTGCTGCCAGGCTTTCGTGCGCGGGCACTGCAGTACGCCGACACGATGGATGCGTTTGCCCGTCGCATGTTGCCGCCGCTCGCTGTGGCCTTGGACCTGCCACCGCATTGGTTCGACGAGGCGTTCAGCCCGAGCCAGTTCTCATTCCGACTGTCGCACTATCCGCCCGTGCAGGCGGCAGCAAACCAGTTCGGCATCGCGCCGCACACCGACAGCAACTTCATGACTTTCCTGGGGCAGACGGAGGTGCCGGGGCTGCAGGTGCGCATGCCCTCGGGTGAATGGCAGGACGTTCCCTTCATCGCCGGCTCGTTTGCGGTGAATTCGGGGGACATGATGAAGCGCTGGACAAACGGCCGCTTCAAATCGACGCCGCACCGCGCCCTGCCGCCGGTGGGACGTCATCGCTATGCAATTCCGTTCTTCCTCGGTCCGCAGTTCGACTGGGTCATCGAATGCCTGCCGACATGCACCAGCCCGGACAATCCGCCGCGCTGGCCGCCGATTACCTATGCTGCGTGGCAGGAATACTGGTACGATGCGAATTACGACCCGAAGGCGCAAAAGGACCTGGTGGCCTAATAGCCAGTCTCATTAACGAGAACCGATCGGGGCTTCCCGTCATGCCGGGCGAAGGCTCGGCATCCTGGTATTCCCCGGACCAAGGAGGACGTGGATGCCGTGGCCAAGCCACGGCATGACGCCGTATAAGAAGCACGGACGAATACGGGAAGAACATAAATGCAGCAGCGGGAACTGGGCCGTTCGGGAATCAAACTGCCGCCGATCATGTTTGGTGGAAACGTGTTCGGCTGGACCGCCGACGAGGCGACATCATTCAAACTGCTCGATGCCTGTGTCGCTGCAGGTATGAACGCCATCGATACAGCCGACGTGTATTCCGTCTGGGCGCGCGGCCACCAAGGCGGCGAGTCAGAAACCGTTATAGGCAACTGGTTGAAACGGCGCGGCAAGCGGGACGATGTAATCATCGCGACCAAGGTTGGCAGCCAGATGGGCTCGGGTGACAAGGGACTGTCGCGTGCCTGGATCATGAAGGAAGTGGATGCGTCGCTGAAGCGTCTGCAGACCGACTACATCGATCTGTACCAGTCACATCGCGACGATCCCGACACACCGCAGGAAGAAACCGCGCAGGCGTTCGCCGACCTGGTGAAGCAGGGCAAGGTGCGCGCATTGGGCGCATCCAATTTCAGCGCAGAGCGGCTGAAATCGGCGCTGGCGATCAGCAAGGTGCATGGATTACCGCGCTACGAGTCACTGCAGCCACTGTACAACCTGGTGGAACGTCAGGCTTTCGAGGCGGAACTGGAGCCGCTTTGCAAAGCCGAAGGGATCGGCGTGATCAACTATTATGCGTTGGCAGCCGGCTTCCTCACCGGCAAGTATCGGTCCGAGGCGGACCTGGGCAAAAGTCCGCGCGGCGGCGGCGTAAAGAAATACCTCAACGAGCGCGGCGTCGGCGTGCTGAAGGCCCTGGACGAGGTGGCGGCGCGGCACAAGGCGACGCCCGCGCAGGTAGCGCTGGCGTGGCTAATCGCCCGTCCGAGCGTGACAGCGCCGATTGCCAGTGCTACGAACCTGGAACAATTTCGGGACTTGGTGAAAGCGATGACGCTGAAGCTGAGTCCGCAGGACATCGAAATCCTTAACAAGGCGAGCACCTGACCGCGTATGGATATCACAGCCCTCGCCGCGGCCTTGCTGGTGGCCTTCGGCCTGCTGACCGCCGATGCCGTGATGAACTTCGACAATGTCGCGGTCGAGGTGGTGGCGCCGCCGCGTAGCGACAAAGTGTCCATCGACGAGGCGACACTGGAGCAGGTATTCGAGAACGAACTGCATGCGGTCGGCGATACCAAATCGCTGGTGGACCCGCCGGAGATTCGGGCTCATCGAAAGCAAGGCGTTGCCCTGGCGCTGGCCGAAGCGGCGCGTGTTGAGGGGGTCGCACGCGCCCTGCAGACCGAGATGGGCTACGCGCCCGATCGGCTTCGGCTTGCCCTGTACCTGCAAAATGGCGCGCTGCGCGGTCTGATCACGGGATACGGCCGGAGCCACGGTAGTTTCGAGCAGATGTTCGCACCGGCGGAAGATGAAGCTCTGCCGACCTTTGTTCGACGGACAGCGTTTTGGGGGGCATCGCAACTCGCACCGTATTCCGCGGCGCTGTATCTGTTGCAGCGTCACGCCAGCAACAAGGATTTTACTGATGTGCTCGCGCTGGCCGATCAGGAGGAGGCAAAGCTGCCGCCGACACCGGTCAATCGGCAGCGCTCGCTTTATCGCAATTTGCGCGGGATCGTGGCGATGTTCCAGGGCGAACCCAAGAGTGCCAGGGCCGCATTTGCCGCTGCGGTCTCGGCTGATGGCAGCAACCCGGCCGCGGTCCTGAATCTGGCGTTCGCGGAGGTGGAGGTGGACGAGTATCAGCAGGCGGCTGAGCGGATGGAGCACCTGATCCAGGAGGCGCCACCGGCGAACACCGTGCTGTTGGCTACTGCGTACATGACGTGGGCTGCGGCAGAGATGGGGCTGCGCGATGTAGCGCGGGCCGACGTGCTCCTGGCGAAGGCACTCCAGATCTACCCAACGAGTGCCACAGGTTATGATCTATGGGCCGAGGCCAAGGAGCTCCAGGGCGATCATGCTGGGGCAGCCGCACTGCACCGCAAGGCGCTCGAGGCGACAGCGGACGCCTTTGAGAACTATGCCGAGATAGCTGCTCTGTATTTTCACCTCTCCTGGCAGGACAACCAGCCGGTGACGCGCAACAAGTTTGCCAGTGCGCCACGCGTCACGTTGCACTGACGGGTCCTTACTCGCTGGCCTGCGCGATCTGCGGCGTGGGCGCGTGATGCGGGCGGCGCATCAGCAGCAGAAGCAGCAGCGCCGGCATCGTGGTGAAGATCATCAGCACGTAGTCGTTGATGTAGGCAATGATCTGCGCCTGATGGTTGACGATCTGGTCGAACATCATCATGCCCTTGCGGCTGGCGGGATCGAGCCAGTTATTCGCCGAACCGAGGGCCTGGAGCGCCCGGTTGAACGGATTGACCGAGGCGCCAATGACCTCATGCAGTACCTGTGCATTGTGCGCGAGCAGTGAAGTGGTCACCGATATGCCGATCGCCGCGCCGACATTGCGTCCGAGGCTGAACAGTGCCGCGCCTTCGGTGCGCAAGCTAGGGGCCAGCGTCGCGAAGGCCAGGACCTGCAACGGCGTGAAAACGAGGCCCAGCCCGGCGCCCTGGATCGCGATGGTGAGCACCAGCTCGTGCACAGACACGTCCGGGGTCCATCCGGTCATCACCCAGAACGACCAGCATTGCATCACCAGGCCGATGGCGACCAGGATTCGCGGATCAACGCGCGTCACCAACCGCCCGCACAATATGATGGTGATCAGGTTACCGATGCCGCGCGGTGCCATCAGCAGTCCGGCGGTTGCCACGGGATAGTTGCCGAGGTTCTGGAGCCACGGCGCCATCAGCGCGATGGAGGACACCAGAATCGTGCCGACGGCAAACATGAGTACAAGGCCGGCCGAGAAGTTCACGTCGCGGAACAGGATGGGGCGAATCAACGGCCTGGGCGCCCAGGCCATGTGGATCAGGAAAAGATAGATGCCGAGACCAGCGAGAACGGCTTCGACGATGATCTCGGTGGAGGTGAACCAGTCCTGGTTGTTGCCGCGATCCAACATCATTTGCAGTGCGCCGATGCCGGTACTCAGGACGACAAAGCCGAGCCAATCGAAACGCAGATGGCTCTGCCCGCCTGGTTCGTGCATGAACAGGATCAGTCCCAGCGTGGCCAGCACGCCGAACGGCAGATTGATGTAGAAGACGTAGCGCCAGCTATACATATCGGTCAGATAGCCGCCGAGTGTTGGCCCGAGGATCGGGCCGATCATCACGCCCATGCCCCAGATTGCCATCGCGAAGCCGCGGCGTTCCATGGGGTAGATGTCGAACAGGATCGCCTGCGACAACGGTACAAGGGCTGCGCTGCACACCCCCTGCATCAGCCGGAACGCAACGATTTGCTCCAGCGTCTGTGCGGCGCCGCACATCATGGAGGTGATGGTGAATCCGATGATGCAGATGACGAACAGCCGCTTGCGGCCAAACCGCGCGGCGAGCCAGCCGACGGGCGCTGTCATGATTGCCGCGGCCGTGATGTAGGTCGTCAGAACCCAGGTGATTTCGTCATAGCTGGCCGAGAAGCTGCCTTGCATGTAGGGCAGGGCAACGTTGGCGATGGTCTGATCGAGCGATTGCAGCAGGGTCGCACAGATGATGCAGGCAGTGATCATCCCGCGATGCTGCGTACGCTCCTGCACTGTGACGGCGCCGGCGACAGCCATGCTGCTATCGGCCAGCCAGCGGGTTCATGGCGTTTGCTCCTGCACCGATCCTGAGGGATCGGCGGCACCGGATCAAGGCGCGTCTATTGCCAGCGGTAGGCTTCGGAGCGGCCGGCGGCAACAGGGATGGCTACCGCGCTTCCCGGCGGACACGCATCGGCCTGCTCATCACGCCGGCGGAGGCGATGCGCGATCGAGGGCGCCATCAGGTCGTAGTGGCCGGCCTGCAATTCCTTCGCGGCGCGCAGCGGCCAGTCCGCATGGATCATCAGTTCCCTCGCCATCGCCACCAGGTCGGCGTGTCCATCCTGCAGGACCGTTTCCGCCTGATGCGGTTCAGTGATCAGTCCGACTGCCATTGTCATGATGCCGGTCTCGCGCCGGACGCGCGACGCATACGGCACCTGATAACCGGGGACGCGCGGCACGATCGCCATCCCGGAATCGCCGCTGATACCACCAGATGAACAGTCCACCAGGTCGATGTCGCGCGTGCGCAGTTCGTGGCCCAGCGCGACCGTATCATCCAGGCCCCATAGTCCACCTTTGCCGTCCACCGCCGAGACGCGGAAGAACAGCGGCTTGTCCTTGGGCCATGCGGCACGCACCGTCTCAGCGACCTCCAGCGCAAAGCGCATGCGGTTCTCGCGCGAGCCGCCATAAGCGTCCGTGCGACGGTTGGAGATTGGCGACAGGAACTGATGGATCAGATAGCCATGCGCGCCGTGAATCTCGCAGATATCGTAGCCGGCATCCGTGGCACGCTTGGCAGCATCGCGCCACGCGGCGAGAACCGTGCGGATGTCATCGTGATCCATCTCAATCGGCACGGGGAAGCCGCGACGCGCCGGCAATGGGCTCGGCGCAAGGCCGCGCCAGGGCGGCATGCCGGCACGCGCGTCGCGTTCATCCAGCGCGCGCCAGTCCTGCATCGCGCCATGCGAACCGGCGTTGCGGCCGCAATGGCCCAACTGGATCGCCGGTACCGCGCCCATCTCCTTGATGAACTCGGTCAGCCGTCGATAGGCGCGCGCCTGGTGATCGTTCCATATGCCGGCGCAGTGATAGGTCTTGCGGCCGCGTGCCTCGACTGCGGTTTCCTCGCCAAAGACGATGCCGGCGCCACCCATGGCATAGCGGCCGAAATGCACGAACTGCCAGTCGGTGGGTGCGCCGTCGACCGAAAGGTACTGACACATCGGGGACACCACGACACGATTGCGCGCGGTGACACCACGAATGGTAATGGGCGTGAATAAGAGCGGGTGAGGCGCGGTGGCCGAAGTCATATCGTCTCTCTTTGTCACGGGAGCGGCCATTGTCACCCGGCAGGAGCAGCAGGTTCAAGGGTGGCCTGGGCAATCGCCGACGCTTCCCGCACACTGTCGCATCACGTCCACGGAAGAAGCGCCCATGAGCCTGGTGACAACGGAACAACGCGGCCTCGTCTCGATCATCCGCATCAATCGCCCTGAGAAGTTGAACGCGATCTCCAGTGGGGTCGCAGTGGAGCTGCAGCAGGCGTTTCAGGAATTCGATGCCTCCGAGCAGCGCGTCGCCATACTGAGCGCGGCCGGCGAACGTGCCTTCACCTCGGGTGCCGATGTCACCGACCTGCCGGAACTCTGGCGCGCAATTCCGACCGTGGGCTTCAACACCGACAAGCCGATCATCGCGGCCACTTCAGGCTGGTGCGTCGGCGGCGGCATCGTCATGGTCATGATGTGCGACCTGATGGTTTCAACTGAAAGCACGACCTTTTACTACCCGGAGGCGAAGCTCGGGGTCACTGGCGGCATGATCAGCTCACTGGTGTCGCGCATGCCGCATAAGCTGGCGATGGAGATGATGCTGCTGGGGACCAAGGTGCCGGCGCAGCGGGCCTACGAGGTCGGTTTCGTCAACAAGGTCGTGCCAAATGGCCAGCACGAGACAGAAGCTCTGGCGATGGCTAACGAGATGCTGGATTCCGCGCCGCTGGTCATCGGGGCCCTGAAGCGGCTGGCGAGCGAAGTGCTGCCGATCGGTCCGGTGGAACGCATGGTCGCGGTCAGCCAGACGCTCGCGCGTGTGCGGACGAGTGAGGACATGCAGGAAGGCATCCGCGCTCATCGGGAGCGCCGGAAACCGAGTTTTCGCGGACGCTGAGGGAGACGCAGATGGCAACGACGCATGCGGACGATTTGGCGGGTGTGAAGACATGGTTCGAGACATTGGCAGCCCATGTGCGAGAGGTGGACTTCACCGGCGCACGGCCGATCTTCGCGCCGGACATGATTGCGTTCGGAACGTTCACCGACTTCATGACCGGACGTGAGGCAGCCGAGCAGCAGCAATGGCGCAACGTCTGGCAGCATATCGACAACTTCCGGTTTCGGCCTGACATCAGGGCGATCGTGTCGCCCGACCGGCTGCAGGCGGTTGGCATGGCGATCTTCGATTCCACCGGCTATCGCCAGGATGGCACGCCATACGACAGACCTGGGCGTGCGACAGTGGTTTTCGTGCGCAACACGGTCGGCGCGCCGTGGCTTGCCCAGCACACGCATCTGTCGCTGTTTCGGGACGTTCCCACGCGGAGCTTTAAGTCAAAGCCAGAGAAGGGCTAGTACCGATCCTCGTTGATCATGACTCATGGCGGTTGTTTCACGTCATGGCGGGGCTTGGCCCCGCCATCCACGTCTTTGCCGACCGTGGCAAGGCAAGACGTGGATCGCAGGCCTGCGCCGGCCATGACGATGAAGGCGGGGCGCATGGGTCATTGTCAGCGAGATTGGGTATAAAGCGGCCAGTCCTCCTCAATTAAGCGTTTCTTCGCAACTGCGGCTGTATTGATCTGGATCAATGCGCACTGCGGGAGGGGTGCGTAGGTGTTTGGCCGTGCTGCAAACGCTCCGAACGAGGAGGAACTCAAAAATGATGTGCAGACTTAAGGGCAGCGCCATGCTGCTATCAGTGATGGCGCCTGTCGCCTTGGGCGGCTGCGTCTCGCAAGGCCAATACGACTCTGTCGTGCTGCAGAACCAGCAGCTTCAGCAACAGGTCGCCGCCGAACGGGCCCATGTGGCCAGGCTGCAGAACGCGATCAAGTACACTGTCAACAGCGACTTGCTCTTCCCTCCAGGTAGCTGGCAGATGTCAGCCGACGGCAAGGAGATCATCGCCAAGATGGCGAAGATGCTCGCGCCCACTCAGCAGGACAGGCTGGCGGTCTATGGCTACACCGACAACACGCCGATCGGCCCGGAGCTGAAGCGGAACGGCATCACCTCGAACGAGGAGTTGTCCCAGAAGCGCGCCGAGACGGTCATGCAGTACTTGGTCTCGCAGGGTGCCAGGCCTGATCTGATCAGCGCCAAGGGAATGGGCGAGGCTGATCCGCTCGCGCCGAACACTACGGCGCAGGGCCGCGCACAGAACCGTCGCGTCGAGATCACTCTGGCCAATGGCTCCTCCGGCGCGTAACCCGAACGTCCTCTGTGTTCAGGGGAGCACTAGGCGACCAGTGCTCCTCTGATCGCCTCGAGCGCTGCATCCGCTCGTGCGGCGTCCGGTCCACCGGCCTGCGCCATGTCCGGCCGGCCGCCGCCGCCTTTGCCGCCAACGGCGGCAGATGCGGTCCGCACCAGCTCCACCGCGTTGAATCGGCCAGTCAGGTCCTGCGACACCCCCACGACGATGCTGGCCTTGCCTTCCGCTGTGGATACAAGCGCCACTATGCCTGACCCGATCTGCTTGCCGATGGCGTCCGCCAGTCCCTTCAGGTCGCGTGCCGGCACTTCGCCCAGGTTGCGCGCGGCGAGCTTCACGCCGTTCACCTCTTCGACTTCCGCGCCGCTGCCGCCGGTCGCCAGCTTGCGCTGCAACTCGGCAATCTGGCGCTCCAGCTTGCGCTGATTCTCCAGCAGCGCGGCGACACGGTCGGGCGCGTCGGCCGGGCTGGCCCGCAGCGCACCGGCAACGTCGTTCAGCCGGCGCTGCGTCTCCGCCACGGCAGCTTCGGCGAACGCGCCGGTCACCGCCTCGATACGACGAACGCCAGCAGCAACCGCACCCTCGGACAGGATCTTGAAATAGCCGATATCGCCAGTGCGCCGGACATGCGTGCCGCCGCACAGCTCGATCGAATACGCCGCTTTGTTGCCCTCACCGCGGCCCATCGAGACGACACGAACTTCTTCACCGTATTTCTCGCCGAACAGCGCCATCGCGCCCATCTCGACCGCGGCATCCGGCGTCATCAGACGCGTCGTCACCTCGCTGTTCTCGCGAATGCGTGCATTCACCTCGCCTTCCACCCAGGCGATGTCGTCGCCGGTCAGCGGGCGCGGCTGCGAAATGTCGAAGCGCAGCCGATCCGGCGCATTCAGGCTGCCCTTTTGCGTCACGTGCGTGCCGAGCCGGCGGCGCAGCGCTTCGTGCAGCAGGTGCGTCGCGGAGTGATGAGCGCGGATGTTGGTGCGACGCTCATGATTCACCTCGGCCAGGACCGGCACGCCGACGCGTGCCTCACCCGCTTCAACGCGCCCGAAGTGCACGAATAGATCGCCGAGCTTCTTTTGTGTGTCGGTCACCGCGATGCGCAGGCCATCGGGGCCGGTGATCGTCCCGGTATCGCCGACCTGACCGCCACTCTCGGCATAGAACGGCGTCTGGTTCAGCACGACCGCGACCTCACTGCCAGCGGCAGCGGCATTGACCGGAGCGCCGTTCACCACCAGGGCGACGATTTCGGCTTCGGCCGCCTCGGTGGAATAGCCGAGAAATTCCGAGGCGCCGACTTTCTCCTTCAGCTCGAACCAGACACGCTCGGTGGCCGCTTCGCCTGAACCGGCCCAGGCGGCGCGTGCGCGGGTGCGCTGCTCCTCCATTGCCGCGTCGAAACCAGCGAGATCAACTGCGCGTCCCTGTTCGCGCAGCGCATCCTGCGTCAGGTCGAGCGGGAAGCCGTAGGTGTCGTACAGCCGGAACGCCACTGCACCCGGCAGAGGCTGGCGATGGCCAAGCCGCTCCGTCTCTTCGGCCAGCAGATGCAGGCCGCGATCCAGGGTCTGGCGGAACCGCGTCTCCTCCAGCAACAGTGTCTCGATGATCAGTGGTTCGGCGCGCACCAGTTCGGGATACGCGGCGCCCATCTGGCGAACCAGTACCGGAACCAGGCGGTGCATCAGCGGTTCGCGCGCACCCATCATGTGCGCGTGCCGCATGGCGCGACGCATGATCCGCCGCAGCACATAGCCGCGTCCTTCGTTGGACGGCAGCACGCCATCGGCGATCAGGAATGACGTGCTGCGTAGATGATCGGCGACCACCCGGTGGCTGACGCGATGAGGACCGTCGGGATCGGTGCCGGTCGCCTCCGCGCTTGCAAGGATCAGCGCGCGGAAGATGTCGATGTCGTAGTTGTCGTGCTTGCCCTGCAGAATGGCGGCGATGCGCTCCAGCCCCATGCCGGTGTCGATTGAGGGCCGCGGCAACGCCACGCGCGTGCCCGGCGGACCTTCCTCGAACTGCATGAACACCAGGTTCCAGATCTCGATGAACCGGTCGCCGTCTTCGTCGGGTGAGCCTGGCGGCCCACCGGGAATCTCCGGGCCGTGGTCGTAGAAGATTTCGCTGCAAGGGCCGCAGGGGCCAGTCTCGCCCATCCGCCAGAAGTTCGCATCGGTGGGAATGCGGATGATCTTGTCGTCGCTGAACCCGGTGACCTTGCGCCAGATCGCCGCGGCCTCATCGTCTTCGGCAAATACCGTGACCAGCAGCCGGTCCTTCGGCAGGCCGTAGTCGCGCGTCACCAGCTCCCAGGCATAGGGAATGGCGGCTTCCTTGAAGTAGTCGCCGAAGCTGAAATTCCCGAGCATCTCGAAGAAGGTATGGTGGCGCGCGGTGTAGCCGACATTGTCCAGGTCGTTGTGCTTGCCGCCGGCGCGGACGCATTTCTGCGCCGTGGTGGCCCGGACGTAAGGCCGCTTCTCCTGGCCGGTGAACACGTTCTTGAACTGCACCATGCCGGCGTTGGTGAACATCAGTGTGGGGTCGTTCCGCGGCACCAGCGGCGAGCTTTCCACCACCGTGTGCCCGTTGCGGGCGAAGTAGTCGAGGAAGGTGGCGCGGATGTCGTTACTGCTGGCCATGGTGGCGGCTCAGGGTCCCGGGATTGTGGCGAAGAGACATCAGGTAGCGTGTGGGGGGCGGAATGTCACCGGGCCGGGCCCCAGAATCGTTGACAACCTTCCGGGTGTTGTAATAAACGCCAACAATGAAGGCGCGATTGCTGTTCGATCGGCGGATTGCCTTATCGGACACCGCCTTTGCCGAGTTGGTCCTCTGGTCGCTCCCTCTCCCAGCGCGTGGCAGTGGGCATCGCTACAAGTACCGGCTGGCTCTTGTCGTCATCGGTGACTGCGTCCTGAGATACGATGACGAGGCGGGGAAAGGGGATCACGTCCATAGAGATGGGCGGGAGCAACCCTATATTTTCAGTGGTCCCGACCAACTGGTGGCAGACTTCTTCGCTGACGTAAGAAGGTGGCTGAATGAGAACCGTGACGCTTGATGTGAAGCCGCTGTCTGAATCCTTGGATGCATTTGCGCGTGTCTGGAAGTCCGGCAAAGGAGAAGCGTCATCCCGGATCAGCTTCGAGACCCCGGAATTATTGTGGAAGGTGCTGACGGCCCGTCGTTGGGAATTGCTGAAGGCAATGGCTGCTCAACGTCCAATGAGCCTTCGCGAGGCCGCGCGTCGCGTCGATCGCGATGTCAAGGGTGTGCATACGGACGTGCATGCGCTCCTCGACGCAGGCGTGTTGCGTAGATCCGATGATGGCAGGATCGAATTTCCCTACGATGCGGTGCACGTCGACTTCACACTTCGGGCTGCGTGAACGCAGCCCTGGTCTAGTCCCCATCGCCATGCCATCCGATCCCACCGATCTGTCCATCGCCGAGGCTGCCCATGAGATCATGGAACTCGAGCGCAGCGCGCCACTGGACAGCGAGTTCGACATAGTGCTGGGCGAGACGTTCTCCGATGCCGCGATACGGGCGCGGTTCGCTCGACAGCAATCGACGGCCAGCATACGGCTCTACCGCATGCGCGATGTCACGCTCGATGCCTCCCTCATGCTGTTGCTGCGCGGCCGCCGGCGCATCACGGAGACACGCTACTTCGTCACGGATGAGGAATATGCGGCAACGTTGGTCAAGCCGTTACCGGCCACGCCGCTCGATGCGCGCGAGCATTACATCATCGGCTGCAATCGAGCCTGGCACGACTATTACCATTGGCTCATCCAATCGGTCCCCGCCATCGATCTGGCCGTGCGCTATTCCATTCATCGCAGCCCGACACTGATCCTGCCGCCGTTGCAGCCATGGCAGGAAGAGACGCTGGACCTACTCGGCATTGGCGATTTACCCAGGCTGACACTGCAGGCCTCCGACACTTACCTGTTGCCGAATGCGGAGTTCAGCGAATTCCTGGGCGGTCATATGCCGTCCATGGTGTCGCACAGGGCGATGCGGACGTTCAAGCGGATCAGCGACAAGGTGCCGTGGCCCCGCGGCACAGCGGAGGCGATCTATCTCGCGGACAGCGATGCGTCTCGCCGAGTGATGGCGAACGAAGCTGAGCTGATGGCGCTGTTGGAACGGCAAGGTGTGCGAATCGTTCCGGCGAACGGGCAGTCGGTTTCCAGCCAGATCGCGACATTCCGCGCGGCACGTCTGATCATTGGCCCGCACAGTGCGGCCATGAGCAACATCGTGTTCTGTCAGCAAGGTGCCTGCATATACGAGCTGCTGCCGCGCAATTATCCGAACCCCGTGTTCAATCGCCTCGCGCAGGCCGCTGACCTGAATTACTGGGCCGACATGTTCGATGGTCAGGAAAACGGAACCTGGCGCGTTGACGTCGATCTCGTGGCGGCGCGGCTGGATGCGATCAGGCAGAAGATGGACGCCGCGCCGAGAACAGAATCCGCGATGAACTTCCTGCGCCGGACACAGGTGGCGCATCCGGATGAGACGGAGCCTCCGGCGCCCGCGGATGAGCCCGCGGTCACGCCAAACGAACCACCACGCGGTCTGCTGGCGCGCTTGTTTTCGCGCGGTCGCTAGCGCCGGTAGGGCAGCGGCAGCAGCTCACGCGCGGGCCGTTTTTCCAGACCTTCTGGACCAGGCACGATCACCAGCGCATCGGGACAATGGTCGAAGAACATCTCGCGGCAGGCCCCGCACGGCGCCACCACCGCCAGTTCGCGATCGGTTTCATTGGGCTTCGGATGGCGCACCGCGACGATGGTGTCGAGATTGCCGTCACCTTCCAGCAGAGCGCGTCCAAGTGCCACCGCTTCGGCGCAGATCGAAAGTCGCCCCACGGTGGCGCCGAGATGCAGGCCGGTCCAGATGCGGCCATCCTGTCCCCGTATCGCCGCAGCAACGGTATGCCAGAACGGCTTGTAGTGCCGCGACAACACGTCGTGTGCCGCCGCAATCAGTGCATGGTCGGCAGGGGAGAGAGAAAGACCGGATCCGGTCGATACGCGTTTCATTCGTCCGGCAACTTCCACTTTTGCAGTCGCGGCGTTGGTAATCGTCATGGTCGAGCTTGGGCCCGAGACGCGGATGGCCGGCACAAGGCCGGCCATGACGATGTACTGGCGAGTCGGCGCCCTTAAATCAACGGCGGCTGACTCGCAACCATTCCATAGCCAGGATCACTCCGCGGCTTCCGCCTCCTCGACCTCATCTGTCGCCATCATGGCATTTGCCACCACGCCCGACTGTTCACGTACGCGATGCTCGATCGCATCCGCGATCTCGCGATGGTCGCGCAGGAACTGCTTGGCGTTCTCGCGCCCCTGGCCGATACGCTGGCTGTCGTAGCTGAACCACGCGCCGGACTTCTCCACCACGCCTGCCTTTACGCCGAGGTCGATCAGCTCGCCCACCTTGCTGATGCCTTCGCCATACATGATGTCGAACTCGACCTGACGGAACGGTGGGGCCAGCTTGTTCTTCACCACCTTCACGCGGGTCTGATTGCCGACCACCTCATCGCGTTCCTTGATCTGGCCGATGCGACGGATCTCCATTCGCACGGACGCGTAGAACTTCAGCGCGTTGCCGCCAGTGGTGGTCTCCGGGTTACCGAACATCACGCCGATCTTCATGCGGATCTGGTTGAGGAAGATCAGCATGCACTTGCTGCGCGACACGCTGCCGGTGAGTTTTCGAAGTGCCTGGCTCATCAGCCGTGCGTGCAGGCCCATGTGGCTGTCGCCCATCTCGCCTTCCAGTTCGGCCCGTGGCACCAGTGCGGCGACGCTGTCCACCACCAGCACATCGACCGCACCCGAACGCACCAGGGTGTCGGCGATCTCCAGCGCCTGCTCGCCGGCGTCCGGCTGGCTGATCAGCAGGTTGTCGACATCGACCCCGAGCTTGCGCGCATAAGTCGGATCAAGCGCGTGCTCGGCATCGACAAATGCGCAGGTGCCGCCGCGCCTCTGCGCTTCGGCGATCGCATGCAGGGCCAGTGTGGTCTTCCCGGAGCTTTCCGGGCCGTAGATTTCGAGGATCCGCCCCCTCGGCAGCCCACCAATCCCAAGCGCCAGGTCCAACCCGAGCGAGCCGGATGGGATGACCTCGATCTGCTCGTCAGTACCGCGCGAGCCCATGCGCATGATCGAACCCTTGCCGAACGCCCGCTCGATCTGCGCCACCGCGGCATCCAGCGCCTTGTTCTTTTCCATCACGGGCTCCTCGTTCTGGCGGTTGCTGCGACCCTGCAAGCGGATGACGTTGCCTCGGTCTGCGTTAAGATTTTGCATACGGTTCCGGTCCGGCAGTCGTGCTTTTTATCGCCGATCATGCTGCGCCTGACAAGAACATAATGCGAACGATCGCTGCTGATTTGCTGGCCATACACCTCGCGCCGATTCCGGCACAACGGCGGCGCCCGGAGGAAGCCCGGCCGGCTGACACCGACCGGACCGCTTCCGCTACTTCCCGACGCGCACCTTGACCTTGACGGTCAGGATCACGACTATCCGTAACGGAAGCCACGCATGCTTGCTCATGCTGGCCCTCCATTGAGCGCCGGTCAGGCCAGTCCTGGCCGGCGTTTCCATGAGGCAGAGCAGATGGTTGATGAAACGTCACCGCGGACGTGGCCGTCGTGCGGTTACGATGCCGCTTGTTCGCGCCATCCCTCCGAAACTGACCGTCCGAGTCGCCAGACGTACGCGATGATTTCGGCCACAGCCTGGTAGTGCGCGGCGGGAATGTCGGCATCGAGTTCCACCCGGTATAGTGCCCGCGCCAATGGCGGATTGGCGACCACCGGTACTCTGCTTGCCTCCGCGACCTCGCGGATGCGCGCCGCGAGTGTATCGACGCCCTTCGCCACCACGCGCGGCGCGGCATGCTTGGCCCGATCGTAGGCCAGCGCGACCGCGTAGTGGGTCGGATTCGTGATCACCACCGTTGCCTTCGGCACCGCCGCGAGCATGCGCTTGCGGGCGCGGAACATGCGGATCTGGCGCAGCCGCGCCTTCACCCGCGGATCGCCCTCGGTCTCCTTCTGCTCCTCAATGATGTCGTGGCGGCTCATGCGCAGCCCGCGCGAGTGGCGTAACACGACCCAGCCATAATCGAGAACGGCGAGGCCGGCCTGCGCCGCAAGCACGACCAGCAGCACATGCAGCACCGGTGGCATGGAGCGGGCGAGCAGTTGATTGGAATCGCCGAACGGCGCCAGCAGCAATCCCGCCATATCGGCCCGCAGCACGCGCCACAGCACGATGACGAGGACGGCGATTTTGACCAGCGACTTGCCGGCCTCGACCAGATTGTCGGCTCCGAGCAGGCGCCGGATGCCGGCACGCGGGCTGATTCGGGAGAGATCTGCCCGCAGGCCCGTGGCGCTCAGTAGGAAGCGCGTTTGCAGCAACACGACGGTGATGCCGGCGAACATTGCGGCAAGCACAAAGGGTGCGGAGGCCGCAATCCACGCCACACCGGCGAGGCGATATGCCGAGGCGCCGACCGGATCGAATTCATGTGCGCGGGCCAGGAACACACTGAGCCGCAACGCGAGATCATGTGCGACGCCGGGCCCGGCCAACACCAGGGTCAGTGAGACCGCCGCCAGCCCGGCGAAGGACGTGAGCTCGCGCGAGACCGGCACCTGGCCCTCCTCGCGCGCCTTTTGGAGCCGCCGCGGCGTTGCGGCTTCTGTGCGGTCCTCTTCTCGCGTCTCGGACATGGCGGGTCACATTCCCGGCAGCCCGGCAAAGCCGGAACGCACGGCCGCTTCCCACGCCGAGAGCAAGGCCCCCGCCATTATCCCGAACAGCACGATGCCGCCGAGAATCTGCCCCGGCATCATGACGAAATAGATCTGCAGGCGCGGGACGAGGCGAGCCAGCAGGCCGATCGCGGCATGCCAGACGATGGCGATCAGAATGAAGGGCGACGCGAGGCGCACCGCCAAGGCGAACGTTGCGGCGGCAGCGCGCACGGCAGTTTCGGCGGTATCGGCGGCAGGAAGCATCGCGCCGGCGGGTATGAGATGATAGCTGCCGGCGAGCGCGGCTATCGGCAGGGCGTAGAGGCCGGAAATCAGGATGGCCAGTGGTGCCGCCACTGCAAGCAGCCGAGATATCGGTGTTGCTTGCCCGGCCAGGAAAGGGTCCGGCTGTAGCACGTTGGAGACGCCGAGCATGTAAGAGATGAACTGGCCGGCGACCGGCAGCGCCAACACCAGCAACCGCGCGAGCCATCCCAGCCAAACTCCGGTGATGATCTCGGCTGCGATCATGAACGCTGCCTGCATGCCGGACTCGGGGACCTGGGGAATTTCTGGTGCGACTGCCGGGAGCAGCAGCGCCGTGATGCCGAGAGCGAGGCCGACGCGAAGCATCATTGGCGGTTCGGCCTCGCCAAGTCCTGGCAACAGCGCCATTGCCCCGCCGATCCGCGCCGTGACCAGCACGAATGCGAAGGCCCACGCCGGCAGCGTGGCGATCAGTGCTGCCTCATTCTCTGTCATGAGCCGCCGATGGCGACTAGGCGGTCAAACAGCGTGCGCGTGTAGCCGGACAAGGTGGACAGCATGAATGGCCCGAGCAGCACCAACGCGGCGCATAGCGCGAGCACCTTCGGAACAAAGGCCAGTGTCGCCTCGTTGATCTGGGTGATCGCCTGCAACAGGGCCACGAGAAGACCGGCGACGAGTGCCACAAGCAGCAATGGGCCCCCGAGCTTCAGCATTACCAACATGCCGTCGCGCATCAGCAAGGCGATGTCCGCGTCGTTCATGTTCGCTTAGATCGGCATCTTCATGATGTCCTGATACGCCTGCACTACGCGGTCGCGGACCGCGGTTGCGGTCTGCAGAGTGAGTTCGGCGCGCGATAAGGCTGTAACGACATCGGTCAGGTTGCCACCGCCGTTCAACGCTTCCGCGGTCTTGGTATCGGCTGTGTGGAGGTTGTCCACCGCCCCCTGCAAAGTGCGCTGCAGCATCGTGCCGAAGTCGCCGGCTTTGCCGACATCGCCACGGTCTACACGCCCGTACGCATCAGCCGCGGCCGAAGGTGTGACGACAATGCTCGGTATTGGGTTCATTTCAGCAGGTCGATGGTTCGCGTCAGCATGCTCCGCGATGACTGCATGACGGCGAGGTTGGCGTTGTAGGAGCGTTCGGCCTCCCGCATGTCCATCACCTCGATCAGGCTGTTGACGTTCGGCACCTTTACATAGCCGTTGGCATCAGCCGCAGGATTGGACGGATCGTAGCGCTGGGGAAACTCGCCAGCGTCCCGGCCAACCTGCTTCACACGCACGGCATTGATGCCAAGCTGCTGGTCAAGCCGATTTTCGAATGTCACCGTCTTACGGCGATACGGTTCGGCGCCGGGCTTGGAGCCGGTGCTGTCCTGGTTGGCGAGGTTCTCGGCAATCACACGCAGCCGCGTGGTCTGTGCTTCCATGCCACTTGCCGCGATGCCGAGTGCCTTGTCGAGGTCCATGCCGATGCCTGTGCCTAGCCTGATGACGTGCGGCCGAGGGCCATGCTGAACATCCCCAGGTATTTCTTGTAGATCGATGTTACCAGCCTATGGGTGGTTTCAGTGTCCGCCACCTTCACGAGCTGTTCGTCGAGCGCGACTGCATTGCCGTCCGCCGATTGCGTGTGCCCGTGATCGACCACCTCATTGGGCATTGCGTTGGGAATGCTGCCTGGCAGGTGGTTGGGCTGTGTCCGAAGCGGCGCCACCGCGCTCGCATTGGCAAGCGCGGTGGCGAAGGACCGCAGATCGTGTGGCTTGTATCCGGGCGTGTTGGCATTGGCGATGTTCTGCGCCAGCACAGCCTGCCGACGATCCGCCCAGGCCAGCCGTTGCTCGGCAAGGTCGAACAGGCCGATACGCTTCGGGTCCATGCGAGACAGTTTGCCTCACGTCGCTGAACGCGCGGTTAATCAAGTCAGGTCATTGGGAGAAAGGGTTCGGTAATTGCATTGCGCTCTAATCGAGCGGCGATGTCAGACAATATTCCAGACGAGTTTGCTGCCGTACGGTCGTTGGCCGACGAATTGACGAAGATGGTCGGTATTGCTTCGGCTCTGGCGGAGTCCGGCCGCATGATCGATCTGACCGGCTTTGATCGTTACGTCGGTCTGCTGTGTGCCAAATCGCTTGATCTGCCACCTGATGAAGGTCGCCGGATTCGTCCGCGCCTGATCGCATTGTCAGGTTCCATCGAGGCGCTGTCGCGTGTGCTGGCCACGCGCGCGGCACCATCCGGCTGATCGGCTCACTTTGTCTGCCGGCAAAAGGCCGCGCCATGGTCATCGGAGCAAATTCGATCCTCACAGCAGTTGCGGCGCTCGCCGCGGTTCTGGCGCTGATCTGGCTGACGGGAAGGCTGGCGCGGTTTGGCGGCATGGCGCAGCGTCCGAGCGCCAGCCGAATGCTCGTCGTGCAGGATGTGATCGCGCTCGATGGCAGGCGTCGTCTGCACCTGGTGGCGTGCGAAGGGCGCCGCGTCCTGCTGCTCACCGGCGGCGCGCAGGACATCGTGGTGGGTTGGATCGAACACGAGGAGCCGCCAGCATGAAGCTCCTCCTGCGCTTTGCTTGTTGTGCCTGCCTGCTGTTGCTGCCGGCGATTGCTCAGGCGCAATCGCTAAGTCTCGATCTTGGCACCCCCGGCGAGGCCGGTGCCACCGGGCGACTCGTGCAGCTCACCGCTCTGGTCACTGTGCTGTCGCTGGCGCCGTCGCTGCTGGTGATGGTCACCGCCTTCACGCGCATCGTCATTGTGCTCTCGCTGCTACGCAGCGCGCTCGCGACCCAGGGCACGCCGCCGAACATGGTGCTGATCGGACTTGCGCTGTTCCTGACGTTCTTCGTCATGCAGCCAGTGCTGTATGATTCCTGGACGACGGGGCTGTTGCCTTTGACGGAAGGGCGTGTCGGCGAGCTCGAAGGATTGCGTCTGGCGATCGAGCCGTTCCGTCGGTTCATGACCGCCAACCTGCGTCCCGCCGATTTGCAGCTTTTCCTCGACATCGCACATCTACCTGCCCCACTGAGCGCCGATGACACGCCCTGGCGTGCGCTGGTGCCAGCATTCCTGGTGGGCGAACTGCGTCGCGCGTTCGAGATGGGCTTCCTGCTGTTCCTGCCGTTCATGGTGATCGACATGGTGGTAGCGAGCGTGCTGATGAGCCTCGGCATGATGATGCTGCCGCCCAGCGTGGTGTCGCTGCCGTTCAAGCTGATCTTCTTCGTGCTGGTCGATGGGTGGAGGTTGGTATCGGGCAGTCTGGTGCAGAGCTTCGGCACGTCAGGACCATGATGCTTGCCGCCAGCGCCGAGGCTGATTAA
>CAYRTL010000083.1:0-24292 GCA_964427005.1 uncultured Acetobacteraceae bacterium | reverse complement strand
AGGATATCACCTTGCAGGAACTGCGGATTGAAAGCTTCTTTCCGATCGATGCAAGGACAGCCGAGGTGTTGCGAGGCTGGGCACGGTAATTCGCACTGAGCGGTCATGGCCGTACAACCACGCGGTAACCCGCAAGCCCGGCATACCCAATCTCGCTGACAATGACCCATGCGCCGCCTTCATCGTCCCTTCATAGTCATGGCTGGCGCAGGCCGGCCATCCACGTCTGGCCTTGCCACAGTCGGCAAAGACGTGGATGGCGGGGTCAAGCCCCGCCATGACGTAAAACAACCGCCAGAGTCATGATCAACGGGGCTTGGTATGACCCGCTTTGCGAAAAGTCAGGTTGATGCGAGATCTGCCAGTCATCGCATGATGTCCGTCAGCCAAGGGTTCGACCCCATGATAGACAAGACGCGTCGGGCCGCCCCAGACGACGATGTCACCATGATCCAGCCTGATGCGGCGAGGCCGGTCGGTTCGCCGCAAGCCGCCAAAGAGAAACGTCGCCGGTAATCCGAGTGACATGGAGACGATAGGCGCATCCATATCCTGCTCATTGCGGTCCTGATGCAAGGAGAGACGCGCACCTGGTTCGTAGCGGTTGATCAGACAAGCGTCAGGAGTGAAGTGCTCATAACCTGCTTCGGCCGCTGCCTTTGTCGCGAGCGAACAGAACACCGCAGGCATTGCCGGCCATGCCTTGCCGCTGAGTGGATCCACGTGCTGGTAGCGATAGCCGCTGCGATCCGTCACCCAGCCGAGATCGCCACAGTTGGTCATCGCCACCGACATCGAATAACCACCCGGCGTGGTCATGCGGCGAAACGGCGCAGCCGCGCTGATCTGTTCCATCGCACGCAGCAAATCACTGCTGCGCGACGCGACAAACCTGCGCAGCACGACCGCGCCGTCGCCGATTGGTTCGGTGGTCGGAGCGACCGGCAATCCACTCAGCAAATCCATCAGGCACGCTCAACACGTGCGGCATAGCAACCGGGCGCCGCGAAATGGATGTGCAGATAGGCGGCATCGGGATTGCCAAACAGACGCTCGATCGCCTGCTCGAGCTGAGGACCATCGATCAATTCGCGCGCCACCATCATGGCGTTCGCGTCGAACGCTCGCACAGCCAGTACGCGGCTGCGCAATTGCTCCGGGACCTGGTCAACCGCATCGAACTGCTCCTCACCCTGCCGCACATATATGGCGAAGCGCATGCGGTAAGGGGAGTCCACCGGGTGATGTTCATAGTTGACCAGGACGACTTCGTCGCCCGGCTTCGCGTCGGTCAGGCTGATCCGGCAAGGCACATTGCTGTCGGTGATCCGCCGCACCGCGCCGCGCGCCCGCAGCTTCTCGTCCGGCAAATCGAACAGGCCCGCAAAGTGCTCGGCTGGCAGGCCTTGAATACGAAAGCTCATCGTCATGCCTCCTTCCTATGTGACACTGAGGAGGTAGGGCATCAACGGCCGCAGCGCCCTCCGTTTGTTGCTTCCTTTTCCCCGGGCCATGCGGCAAGGGAACGATTATCTCTTGCCCGCTTTGCTATTGCCCGCCAGGGAGTGTTCCTGTCAGTTGATCCCGATCTCGACCGGAGAAATTCCATGCGCCGTCTCACCCTCACCCGGCGTTCCGCTCTTGTTGCTGCATCGATCGGATTTGTCGCGTCTGATGCGTTTGCGGCGGACACCACATTGTTGAACGTCTCCTACGACCCGACGCGCGAACTGTACCGCGACATCAACCGCGCCTTCATTGCTGCCTGGCAAAAGAAGACCGGCCAGCGCATCACCATCAACCAGTCGCACGGTGGGTCAGGTGCCCAGGCGCGAGCGGTACTCGACGGTTTGCAGGCCGATGTGGTGACTCTGGCGCTCGCCGCCGATATCGACGCACTCGCGAGGCGTGGGCTGATCGCAACGGACTGGCAGAGTCGTCTGCCCGATAACGCCTCGCCGTACACGAGCACGATCGTGCTGCTGGTGCGTAAGGGCGATCCCAAGGGGATTCACGACTGGCCAGACCTGATCCGGCAGGACGTATCGGTCATCACACCGAACCCCAAGACCTCGGGCGGTGCACGCTGGAACTTTCTCGCCGCGCTGGCATGGGCGAAAGCACAACCGAATGCGACGGACACGTCGGCCGAGGATTTCATGCGCGCACTGTTCCGTCACGTGCCAGTGCTGGACACCGGCGCGCGTGGTGCAACGAACAGCTTCGTCCAGCGCGGCCTGGGTGACGTGCTGATCGCGTGGGAAAATGAGGCCTGGCTGGCCCGGAAAGAATTCGGCGTCGACGAGTTCAGCATTGTTTATCCTTCGGTCAGCATTCTGGCCGAACCGCCGGTCGCGGTGGTTGACGGTGTCGTGGACAAGAAGGGCACGCGGGCGGTTGCGGAAGCTTATCTGCAGTTTCTCTACACCAGGGAGGGCCAGGAGATCGCCGCGAAGAATTATTACCGGCCGCGCGACCCGGCGGTGGCGGCGCAGTACGCCGAACGCTACCCGCCCATGAAGCTTGCCAGCATTCAGGATTTCGGCGGCTGGAGCAGCGCACAGCCCACGTATTTTGCCGATGGTGGCATGTTCGATCGTATCTTCGCGCCGGGACGTTGATGCAGTTTGCGCAACGCTCTGCGCTGCCGGGTTTCGCCCCAGCTTTCAGCGTGACGCTGCTTTGGCTGTCGCTGATCGTGCTGATCCCGTTGGCGGCGTTGGTGCTGCGGCCGTGGGAACTCGGCGTGCTCGGCTTGTGGCACTCAGTGACCGAGCCACGAGTTCTGGCCGCACTGCGGCTGAGCTTCGGCACCGCCGCTCTGGCCGCGGCCATCAACGTGCCATTCGGATTGCTCGTCGCCTGGGTGATGGTCCGCTACCGGTTTCCCGGCCGAAACCTGGCCGACTCACTGATCGACATGCCGCTGGCGTTGCCGACTGCAGTGGCTGGTATTGCGCTCACCGCCCTATTTGCCCCGAAGGGCTGGATCGGCGTGCTGCTCACGCCATTGGGCATAAAGATCGCCTACACGCCACTCGGCATTCTCATCGCGCTGATCTTCGTCGGCCTTCCTTTTGTGGTACGTACTTTGGAACCGATTCTGATGGACCTGCCGCTTGAGGCGGAGGAGGTTGCGGCAACCTTGGGCGCGACCCGCCCACAGGTCCTCGCGCGAGTTGTACTGCCAGCGCTGGTGCCAGCCCTGTTAGCCGGTTTCGGAGCGGCTCTCGCGCGTGGTGTCGGCGAGTACGGGTCGGTGATTTTCATCGCCGGCAATATGCCGATGGTCAGCGAGATCGCGCCCCTGCTTATCGTCATTCGTCTGGAACAGCTCGATTATGCCGGGGCCGCTGCGTTGGGCCTGGTGATGCTGCTGGTCTCGTTCGTCATCCTGCTGCTGCTCAATCTGCTGCAACGACGGATGGTTGTGCGCGCATGAATCAGGCGGCGACGCAGGAGAGCCCCGCCGCACGCGCGGCTCTTGTCACGCTGACCATTACCCTCCTGGTGGTTCTGTTGCTGCTACCTTTATTAGTGGTGTTCTCTCAGGCGCTGAGGCAAGGCCTCGGCGGCATCATCGATGCCCTGTCCGAGCCGGACTCGATCGCCGCTATCGAACTGACCCTGATGGTCGCCGCCATCACAGTGCCGCTGAATGCCGTGTGTGGCCTCGCGGCGGCGTGGTGCATCGGCCGCTTCCGTTTTCCCGGCCGTGGTCTGCTGGTGACGCTGATCGAGCTGCCATTCTCCGTCTCGCCGGTGATTTCCGGCCTGGTCTGGGTGTTATTGTTCGCTACCAATGGCTGGCTTGGCCCGGCGCTGGATCGCGCGGGAATACGCATCATTTTCGCCATTCCAGGTCTGATCCTTGCCACCACGTTCGTCACATTTCCCTTCGTGGCGCGCACGCTCATCCCTCTGATGGAACAGCAGGGAGCGGCAGAGGAAGAAGCGGCGTTGACGCTGGGCGCCAGCGGCTGGCAGACGTTCTGGCGCGTGACGCTGCCGAACATCCGATGGGGCTTGCTCTACGGCGTGCTGCTGTGCAACGCCCGCGCCATGGGCGAGTTCGGCGCGGTTGCCGTCGTGTCGGGACACGTCCGCGGCCAGACGATGACAATGCCGTTGCAGATCGAGGCTCTGTTCAACGACTACGACTGGGTCGGCGCGTTCACGATTGCCGGATTGTTGTCGCTGCTCGCGCTGGCAACGCTCGCGGTGAAGGCCGCGCTGGAGTGGCGCATCGGCCAACGCGGGGGCGCGCTCCTGTGAGCGTCGAATTGCGTAATCTGCGCAAATCGTTCGGCAGCGTGCCAGCGCTGGACGACATCAGCCTGACGATTGCGCGCGGCGAGTTCCTGGCACTGCTGGGACCCTCCGGTTCAGGCAAGACCACGCTGCTGCGCGTGCTGGCGGGGCTTGAGTTCGTTGACAGTGGCGACATCGTCATCGACGGCCGATCGATGCACGGCGTGCCGGCCCGCCAGCGCGGCGTGGGCTTCGTGTTCCAGCACTACGCGCTGTTCCGACACATGACGGTAGCGCGCAACATCGCCTTCGGCATGAACGTGCGTCCACGCAACCAGCGCCCGACGGCACGCGAAATCCAGAGACGCGTGCAGTCGCTGCTCGACCTGATGGAAATAGGCGATCTCGGCCGGCGCTATCCTGAGCAGATCTCGGGCGGTCAGCGTCAGCGCGTGGCACTTGCGCGCGCATTGGCAATTGAGCCGAAACTGCTGCTGCTCGACGAACCGTTCGGCGCGCTGGACGCCAAGGTCCGCAAGAGCCTGCGCATCTGGCTGCGTTCGCTGCATGACAGGATGGGGCTGACCAGCATCTTCGTTACGCACGACCAGGCAGAGGCAATGGAAATGGCCGATCGTGTCGCAGTGCTGCGCTCCGGTCGGATCGAGCAGGTTGATACGCCAGCCAGGCTCTATGCTGAACCGACGAGCATCTTCGTGCACGAATTTCTCGGCGAATCAGTTCGGTTCTCCGGCACGGTCGCCAACGGACGCATGCGCCTCGATGGTCTGCCTGATCTGGAAGCGCCCGTCTGCTGTGCTCCGGGACCCGCCGTTGCCGTGATCCGACCCCAGGAGATTGGATTGCTGCCGGGACCCGGACCTGCACATGCCGAAAGCCAGCAGTCCCTCGGGCCAATGCTCCGGACGCGCATCAGTGTGCTCGACCAGACGTTTGATATCCTGACTGCGGAAGGCGTCTGGACGCCAGCGGCGGGACAAACCTGCAGGCTCGATCTGGCGCGTGCGCGGATATACCCGGTTGGCGGCGACGTCGGGGATGCGGCCTCGGCCCGATTGCCGTCAGGATGACGCCCATTGATCGCCTGGTTGCCAATTTGCGCCCGATCGGCTATGCACAGCCAATGTTCTGCTGCATGCGCCTCGCCTGCCGGACTGCCCGCGCTGCCGCGCGGGGCAGCGCATGCCTGCTGGCCCTCGGCCTCCTCCTTCGACTTAGCCGCCCCTGAGCGCTCCGCCGGGTCGCTGAACGCCGGCTTCGCTCAGGGGAACCCCTGAGGCTAATGCCGTGCAATCATCCCAAGGACCCGACCCAAAATGAGCATCGAACATCCCAGCTTCGGCAAGCTGGACGACAACCGCATCATCATCTTCGACACTACGCTGCGCGATGGCGAGCAGTCGCCCGGCTTCTCGATGAACATCAACGAGAAGATCCGCATGGCGGAAGCGCTGACCGAGCTGGGCGTCGATGTGCTCGAAGCCGGCTTTCCGATCGCCTCCATCGGCGACTACGAGAGCGTCAAGGCGATCGCCGAAAGCATCGGCCAGCGCGACGACACGCCGGTGATCTGCGGCCTGGCGCGATCCGGCCGCGAGGACATCCTGCGCGCGGCCGATGCGGTGCGTCCGGCAAAGCGCAAGCGCATCCATAGCTTCCTTTCGACCTCTCCGCTGCACATGAAATACAAGCTGCGGATGGAGCCGGAGGAAGTGCTGCAAGCCGTCACCGACAGCGTCGAACTGGCGCGTCAGTTTACCGACGATGTGGAGTGGTCGGCCGAGGACGGCACGCGGACCGATCCTGATTTCCTGTGCCGCTGTGTCGAGGCGGCAATCAAGGCGGGCGCCACCACGATCAACATCCCGGATACTGTCGGCTATGCGCTGCCCGAGGACATGGAACGCATCTTCACCATGGTGCGCACGCGTGTTCCGGGGGCCGACAAGGTCGTGCTGTCCACGCACAACCACAACGACCTGGGTCTCGCCGTCGCCAACACGATCGCCGCCATCCGCGCCGGCGTGCGGCAGATCGAGTCCACAATCAACGGCATCGGCGAGCGCGCCGGCAACGCATCGCTGGAAGAGGCGGTCATGGCCATCCGCACGCGCAATGACGCGATCCCCTTCCAGAACAACATCAAGACGCCAAACATCCTGCGCGTATCGAAGCTGCTCTCAACCATCACCGGCTTTGACGTGCAGCCGAACAAGGCCATTGTCGGCCGCAATGCGTTCGCGCACGAAGCGGGCATCCATCAGGATGGCGTGCTGAAGCATGCCGGCACATACGAGATCATGACGCCGGAGAGTGTCGGCTGGACCAAGTCCAACCTGGTGATGGGCAAGCACTCCGGCCGCGCCGCGTTCCGCGACAAGCTGAAGGCGCTGGGCTACGGCGAGATCGGCAACAATCAGCTCAATGACGCATTCCGGCGTTTCAAGGACCTGGCCGATCGCAAGAAGGTGGTGTTCGACGATGACATCGTCGCGCTGGTCGATGACGAGGTGATGCGCGACCACGAACGCATCCGCTTCGTCTCGCTGGACCTGCACGCAGGGTCAAAGGCGCCGCCACGGGCGGAGCTGGAACTGGAAGTGGATGGCGTTGTGAAGCGCGCGACCTCCAGCGGAGACGGCCCGGTGGACGCGACCTTCAAGGCGATCCAGGAGATCTTCCCGCACACCGCGAACCTCGTGCTGTTCTCAGTCGGCGCAGTGACCGAGGGGACCGATGCGCAGGCCAAGGTCACCGTGCGGCTGGAGGAGAATGGCAAGCTGGTCGATGGCCAGGGCGCCGATACCGACACCATCGTTGCGTCCGCGCGCGCCTATGTGCACGCGCTCAACAAGCTATTGGTCAAGCGCGTGCGGACAGAGCCGCAGGCGCTCTCTGCCTGAACTCCGGGGGAGGCATGCCCCGGCCGGGGTGCATGCCTTCTATCGCGAGACCTGGCCATAATCGGCTATTCGCACGCGGCCAATCTCTGTTCCGTTGTCGTCGTGAATCAAGACAGCGAATTCGAGCCAGCCGGTGTCCTGGGCCAATTCCATGGCAATGGTACTGGCCTGTGCCAGGGCCTCGGCGGTTGTTAAAAACACGGCCCCAGACTCATCGGCAAACGTTCTGCCATTGCTGACGTGGAAGTAGTAGCGGCTTCGAGCCCGAAGCTGTTGTTCATCCGGTCGCGCATTCTTCATTTGCATGGCGCAGAACTCCTGGTCACCTGAGCCATTGCTGCTGCCAGGTGCATGGAAGCTTACGGTCAAGTTTGCTCACCTGACCTTGATGCCTGTCAATGAGGTGAATTCGCTCACCTTTGACCTGCGGAACACGCCATGGATCCGTTGCCGGCTGCCATGTCTGACTCGCGAGCAGTCCACATCGTCGGTCGTGACGCTGATTTTCGTCAGTCGCTTACCCGGCGATTGGAAGCCGGTGGATATAGCATCACCAGCTATCGGACCTGCGCGGGGTTCCTGGCTGTCGCCTCAAGCGCACTGCTAGGCTGCGTTTTGCTCAACCGGGACCTGCTGGAGAACAACGAAGCGCTTGAAATTCTGGCGGCCCTCCGCGCGAACAAGGGCGGACGCCTGCCAGTCATGATCATAGCTCCGGATGGCATGGTGCAAACGGTCGTGGCAGCAATGAAGGCCGGTGTGCATGACATCCTACGCGATGATTTGGATGACGCCTCGCTGTTCAGGACAATTGATGACGCAATCGACCGTCCTGGGCCGCAGCGGCTCGAAGCCCAAATTAGCGAGGCCGCTGAGCGGGTCGGCACGCTCAGCATCCGGGAACACCAGGTGCTCTCCGGCATGCTGGCGGGAAAGCTCACCAAGGTGATCGCGAGTGACTTAAAGATCAGTGTTCGCACAGTGGAAGTGCACCGTTCGCGCTTGATGGAACGGCTCGGGGCTCAGAGCTTTGCCGCCGCAATGCGGATCGGCGTTCTCGCCGGTCTGGCTTGACCTGCAAACGTCCATCACACGTTGCGAGATGCACCCGGCAACATGCGCTTGCCGAAGCCAGCCATAGGCACAATCGGCTCAGGCTTCAGTTGTAGTTGAAGTACCGCCCTGAGGGTATGGGTCCAACGCTGGGCCCATAGCTGTTGTTCCGCTCCGGAATATCGGGACCTGTAATCGTGTCCTCTTCGCCCTGTGCCGGTGGCGGGGCAGCCGGCGTTCCGGGCCCGGTAATGCCGAGTGATGAGGGCGACGAGCTGCACGCCGCCAGACCAAGCGCCGTCAAGACAGGCAGGAGCAGCCTCACGGCTCGCCCGGCCGCTTGTGTTGCGCGGGTTGCGGCGGCGGTGGATGGGCCTGTGGCGGCGGCGAGAAATGCGGCGCCGGTAGTGGCGTCGCCGGATGAAACGCCGGAGGCGGATTGGCCGCCGGGTGGAACATCTGCGGGGGCGGAGCATGGACCTGCGGCACCGGCGGCGGCGCCGCATGCACGCCGGGCGATGGCGTTGGCCAGCCACCAGGACCGGGATGAACCGGCGCAATGGGTGCCGGACGGATCGCCCCGGGCGACGGTGCATGGGCGAACGGCGCGGTCGCCGCGGGGTTGCTAAACTGCGGCGCCGGATGCACGACGTTCGGCGCAGGCGGCGTCCCTTGGTTCACCATCGGAACAGTATGAGTGACGGCACCTGGCCCCCCGAATGGCTGATGCTGGATCTGCGGTTGCACAGCTTGCCCCGGCGGCACAGGTGGACGCAATGGCGGCAGAGGGTGGCCGACTGAATGCATTCCGACGCTCGCCGGGACGGTAGGCTGCACGGGGCCGTGCAGCGGCGGCAAACCCGGGCGCACCGGCCAGCCCCCGGTCGCGACTCCGGGCGAAATCACCGTCGGCGTCGCGCGAATGGCCGGACCCGGCGAGCCCGAATGAAACGGCTGGGTGGATTGCGGGAGATTGAGCTGCCGCGCGACGGCCGGCGTCACGCCGAACGTGGTCGCAGCCGGCCGCACTGGCTGCTGCCCCAGCACCGGCCGCGCCAGCGCGAGTTGTGACGGATCGACACGCTCCAATGATGGCCGCACCGGACGTGAGGCGGTCATCGCGCTCACCGGGACCATCGTCACTGCGCCGCGGTTGACGAAGTTGTTCACCGCGACGTTGCGGTTGACCGTCGTGATATTGGCGACGTGCGGCGCATTGATCTGCCGGAAATAGCGGTCACTGGTCCGGTACCAGGGATGGAACGGCTCGCGCGGCCCCAACGGCACCCAGCCGACACGGCCCGCAGCCAAGGCGGCGCCGACACCGACGCCCACCGCGCCGACACCAAAGAACGTGACCAGCGCGGGAGCGTAAACCGGCCTGGGACCGAACCGCCCGGCGCCAGGAACCCAGCACCAGCGCCCACGGAGTTGTGCCCAACGCCCGTAGTGGAACGGCGCGAAGCCCCATGGTTCGCTGTCCACCCAGGTCCAGCCCCACGGCCCGACATACGCCCAACTTCCATCGCGATAGGGCGCCCAATCCGGCGCCACTTCCGGGTACCAGACCTGGCCGTACTCAGGACTTTCGGACCAGGTGCCGTAACTGGCCAGGTCTTCTCCGCCAGGCATCGCCGCCACAGCCGGTGGCGGAACAACGGCCGGCTGTACTGGCGCGCGCTCGGCTTCGAGCATGGCGGTCAGAAACGCGTCACGCTGCGCCGGCCCGACCTGGCCCTGGAACGTATCCACACCGGTGATCGTAGCGGTCTGGCCCGGTCCCACGTCCAGCATCACGCCCGGTCCCTCCACGCGTGCCGAGCCTTCCAGCACGGTGACGACGGTCGGGTTCTGCACGTCACCGGCGGCAATACCGTAGCGGCCTGAATTTGCCACCGTGACCATGCCGCGCGGTGTCTGCACCGCATAGGTATCGCCAGCGGTTACGCCCCGAAGCTGCAGATATATCTCGCCCTGCGGTTCGGTGGCCTGAAACGCCGTGTCGGTTAGCGAGGTGACGTCGAGCTCGGTCCCGGGCGCCATGACGATGCGGCTGGCTGACACCTCGATCTCTGCCCGGGCGTCCGGCTGCGTCCAGAACGCGCTACCGGACGCGACGGGGAAATTCAAGGTCGCCGGGCTCCATTGCGTGTCGTCCTGTCCATGGAAGGAGACCTGACCGCTCACGCGCGCCAGCCGCCCCACGCGCGCCGGCGGATCGGCATCCGGCTGCTCCTGTATGCCGGACGGCGGCGACGGGACAGGAGCCTGTGCAAAGGCTGGCATCATTTGCGCAAACAGAAGTCCGACGGTCGCAATCGCTGTGACCAGGCGAATTGGAGGGGTCTGTGTATCCATCGATGCCGGACCTTCCGGGATGGATGCGAATTATTGGTTTCCAAGATGGCGAAAAGACGGAGCGACCGTACCCGCAGGCATCACGTTGCCTCACCGGACACCGGTTTGCCGCCGCCCGGACACCAAAAGGCCGCGAACGCATCCCCTTATCCAAGGCCACAACATCAACGAGCGGAGAACACGATGTTGGGCTCGAGCAGATGTCGCCGATTGCTGCTTCCCGCTGCGCTCGGCCTGGCCATGTTGCTGGGCGGCTGCGTCGCGTACCCCAGCTATCCTGGTTACGGCTATTATGGCGGGTACTACGGCGGACCGTACTACTCAGGCGGTGTGGTCGCGTACGGCGGCGGCTGGCACGATCATGATCGCTGGTGGCACGATCACGACCACGACTGGCGCCGCTGAGGCTTACAGCCCCGCACGCTCCAACCGCAGGATGGCCCGCGCGCAGGCCTGCGCGCGGGGCACCAGGCTGTCGATGCGCAGGAACTCGTCGGGGCTATGCGCTTTCCCGCCCACCGGACCCACCGCACAGATGGTCGGGGTGCCGACACCGGCGGTGAAGCCTGAATCGGCACAGCCGCCGGTGAATTCACCGTCCGTCTTGAATCCGGTATCGGCAGCGGACTGCACGTAGATCTCGAACAGCCTTTTGGCTGTCGGTGTCTGGACCAGCGGCAGGAATTCGCCGCGTATGCTCAACTCGGCTTTGGTACCCGGCACGAAGCTGCGATCGATGATCGCGCCGATACGCGCCATAGCATCGTCGCGGTCGGGCGGATTGACGTAGCGCAGATCGATCTGGCCTTCCGCCCACGGAGCGACCGTGTTGACGCTCTGTCCGCCATTCACCAGGCCAACGTTCACCGTGATGCCGCGGTCCAGATCGGTGATCGCGTGCAAAGCCTGGACCTTGCGTGCGAGTTCCTCGATCGCGCTGATGCCCTCGGTGAAGGCGCCGCCGGAATGTGCCGCCTTGCCGGTGACGCGGAACTGCGAGAACACGCCACCCTTGCGGCCGGTGACGACATTGCCGGAGACACGGCCCGGCTCCGAGTTGAACACCACGCGTGCGCGGCGCGCTTCCGCCTCGATCACCGACCGGCCTTCGGGGCTGCCGATTTCCTCGTCACCGGTGAACAAACCGACCAGCGGCGCGGGGGAGCCGCCGAACTTCGCAAAGGCGGCGAGCACGAAGCAATTCATCACGAGGCCCGCCTTCATGTCGGCAACGCCAGGGCCGTATGCGACGCCATCGCGAATGGTGAACGGCCGGCGCGAAACCTCGCCGTCTGGGAAGACGGTGTCGCGATGGCCCATCAGCACGACGTTGCCGCCGGCGTTGCCCTGCGGTCCGTCCCACGGAACCGATGCGCGCAGGCAGTCACCATGCTTCTGCTGACGCAGCGTCTCGACCGGAATGTTGTGGGTCGCCATGAAGCGCTGCACCACCGCGCCGACGGCGTCGATGCCCGGCTTGTTGTAGCTGCCGCTGTCGATATCCACCATCTCGCGCAACAGCGCGACCATGGCGTCCTGCTGAGTGGCAAGCCAGGCGGTGATCTGGGATTCGGTGGTCATGCGCTCTCCCGTGTCATTGCGAGCGCAGCGAAGCAATCCCGTGCGTGAAGCGCAACACCGGCTGACGGGCCTGCCGGGATGTTCACTATTTGTTCATCCGCCCGCCGTACACTGGCATCCAACGTCTAACGCCGGGAGCCGAGCCAGTGAGCACACCGTCCGACCGCCTCTTCACCATGTTCCTCAAACTGCTCGTTGATACGCTCGCCGCGATGGTGCCAGGCAGCGGTGACGATACGAACGAGACGCGCCGGGAAATCGCCCACCTGTTCTTCGAGGCGTTCCAGCCGAAGGACGCGGTCGAGGTGATGATCGCCGCCCGCGCGGTCGCCGCCAATCACGCGTCGATGGACGCCTTTGCCCGCGCCGCGCGCCCTGGGCTCAGCGACGACACGGCGATGCGGCTGCGCGCGAATGCTGTGGCGGCAGCGCGCGTCTGCGATGCGGCCGTACGCGTGCTGAACAAGCGGCCGAAGCCCCAGCCCCAGCCCACAGGGAAGCCGGTCGCGCCGTCAGCCCTTCCGCAAATGCCAACCGCAATGCCCATTCCCGATCAGTTCGCCGAGCCCGCTGCAAAGGTGCCAGTCAGCCCGGAGCCGATGATGGCGGAAACGTAAAGCGCTACTCCGCCAAAAACTTCACCACCGCATTGCAGAACCGCAACGGGTCCTGGCCGAACATGAAGTGCGTGGCTTTCGGGATAACCTCGACGCGCGCACCCGGCACGTGCGCGGCCAGCGCGTGCAAGACGACCGGCAGTGAGCCACCCGTTCTTTCGCCGAGTACGAACAGCGTCGGCACCCGGATGCTCTCCGCATCGGCGCGGCTGAAGGGCTGACGCTGTTCGTCGATCTGGCCGACAAGCGTATAGGCATTGTCGCGGAATGTCTGGCGTTCGTATTCGGGTAATGAACGCCAGCAGCCCTCCCCTTCGAGCGCATCGATGAAACCGGCCAGCCCTCCATCGACATCGCCGCTCGCGATCTTTTCCGCAGCCTCCACCGCCCGCGCGCGCATTGGCGGTAACGCAGAAGGCGGAGCCAAACTGGCGTCCAGGTCGCCGCCCGGTTCGGCCAAAACCACGCGCCGCAGCAGGTCCGGCCGCTGCTGCGCCACGCGAAAAGCGATGTGCCCGCCGCGCGAATGCCCCATCAGATGCACCTTCCCTTTATCCAACGCCTCGATGAAGCCAATGGTGTCGGCGACGTGCTGCGCCATCTTGTAATCGGGGCCGGTGCCATTCCAATGCTCCGGAAAGAAGTGCCGCAGGCTTGGCGCGATCACCCGATGGTGCCGCGTCAGCGGCCCCAGCACGCACGACCAGATCCGGAAGTCGCACAGTGAGCCGTGGATACAGACCAGCGGCGGTCCGTCGCCCAGCTCGATATACGCCATGTCGTAGCCGTTGACGCGACGATGCAGCATGGCCCCTTCCCCATCGACCGAGTTCCGGCGCAGCATGATGCGTGATGCAAGCGGTGCAAACCCCTGAAGGAGTTTGGCGATGAACGACACGACCCATCCGGACGGCCAGCCCTGGCAATGGCCGGAGGCAACCTGGAGGCGCATCGTCGGCCGCGCCCGCGCCGGGCGTAGCCTGAAGCCGAAGGCATGGCCCAATGGCGCCCGCTGCGTCGTGGCACTGTCATTCGACGCGGATCATGAAACCATCCCGCTGCGCGACGGCGACGAAAGCCCGATGCGCATCAGCCAGGGGCAGTATGGCAATCGCCAGGCCATGCCGCGCATCCGCAAACTGCTGGAGCGGGAAGCCATCCCCACGACCTTCTTCTATCCCGCCGTATCCGCGCTGCTGCATCCCGAGGAGGTGCGTGCCGTTGCCGATGACGGGCACGAGATCGGCATCCATTCCTGGATTCACGAAGCCAACACGACGCTGCCACGTCAGGCCGAACGTGACCTGACATTCCGTGCCGCGGAGACACTGGGGCGCATTGCCGGCCGCGATCCTGTGGGGATGCGGACGGCGAGCTGGGACTTCTCGGTCAACACGCTCGATATCGTGCGCGAGATGGGCCTGTTGTATGACAGCTCGCTGATGGCGGATGACGATCCGTATGAGATCATGGATGCGGGCGAGCCAACCGGCATTATCGAGCTGCCACCGGAATGGATTCGCGACGACGCCGTGTACTACAATTTCGTGCGCTTCTCTGCGCTGCGGCCCTACACGCCGCCATCCGCGGTGGAGGAGATCTTCACCGCCGAATTCGATGGCGCCTGGGAAGAGGGCGGCCTGTTTCTGCTGACCATGCATCCGCACATCACCGGCCACCGCTCGCGCATGCCGGGGCTGGAGCGGCTGATCAAGCACATGAAGGCGAAGGGCAAGTGCTGGTTCGCGACGCACGAGCAGGTGGCGCGGTGGTGCAAGGAGAATGCATGAATTTAGGCACTCGCTTTCAACGTCATGGCGGGCGAAGGCCCGCCATCCACGTCTTCTCTTGCCACATGAAAGACGTGGATGCCGGGGCCAAGCCCCGGCATGACGATTGTGTATGGCCTTGTGTCTGCCTTGGCGCCGTTACCGCTGCTCAAGCGCCAATTTCGGACGCGCCCCCGTGTCCTTGATCGGCTCCGCCGGTGAACGCCACCAGTCGTAGAGGTCCCAACCAAAGTTGTTGGCGTAAAACACGCCGGTGTTCAGTATCGATGATGCCGAACCGTAAACGAGCATCACGCCAGCGGAGCCGGTGTAGAGGTAAATCGAAGCAAACTTGATGGCGGTATCCACCGGCTTGTAGGTGAGGAACTTGCCCGTGTTGCGCCAGAAGCTCTCCTTGGCGTCGAAACTCTTGCTGGAATCCTTATTCGCGTCCGTCGGGAGGTAAGTATCCCAAAGATAGTCATTGGCGGTGAACAGCGCCCAGCTCTTGGAGACGTTGAAAACGGTCAGGACAGTTCCGCCGACGACGCTGCCGGTGCCGGCGGAAAAGACCACCATGTTGACCAGAAAGGCGCCCAGTTTGAACGTGGTTGCCTTCGCCGCAGCATGGGTCAGCGTGGCGTCCGGCGCTGCCGAATGGGCCGGATCGGCGGTGACTTCGGAAGGTTCTGCGCTACGTGCCAGCGTCGGGCATAAAAGTGTTCCGATTATGAAAAGACCAATTGTCAAAAATCTCAGCCGCCGCATCCCCGCCCCTCCCGTTGGGCATGCAGTATAAATGCCACATGCCATCAAAGGGAGGAAAATCGGCTATCTCGGCAGTTATTCCGCGACCTTATGACTGCGCCACCGCCCCGGACCATGGTGACGCCGCATCGCTCATACCGATACGGCTGCCATCCGCCCTCTGCACGATCACATTCGGGCAGGCGAAGTTGATCGGCACCGCGTTGTGCTCAACCAGCTCCAGCTTGCTGTCCGCCGCCAGCGCATCGAGCACGGCCGCCGGGAGCCGCTGATCCGCGCTGACATTGTCCACACTCGATACGTCGATGCGCGGATGATGTGCCGCCGTGTCCACGTCCATGCCGAAATCGGCGATGAACGTCATGAGCTGGAACACCGCCGCCATGATCCGGCGTCCACCAGACGCGCCGCCAGCAACAAACGGCCTACCGTTCTCGGCCAGGATGATCGGCAGCATGTTGCACAGCGCGCGTTTGCCCGGCGCGATCGAGTTCGGCACCCCAGGCCGCGGATCAAACCACATCATGCCGTTGTTCAGCAGCACACCCGATTGCGGTAGCAGCACGCGGCTACCGAACGATGACATCAGCGTCGTGGTCATCGCGACCGTATTGCCCTCCGCATCGCATGCGGTCAGGTGCGTAGTGCAGCTTTCCGCCGCGCGCGGTTCCGATTCACCCAGGCCGGCGAGGCGCTCCGCGTACGCCGTCCTCATCACTCGAGCGAGCGTGCGGTACCACTCAGCGGACGGCTCCTTGCCGCTGTATGGCGCATCGGCCATGCCTTCCAGCACACGCTTCAACGTGGGAGCGGCGGTTAGGCCGCCGGTGAGCTGTAGCGTGCGTCCGCGCCAGCCAACCTGCTCCGCCTCCCATGTCCGCACCTGGCAGTTGCGCAGGTCCTCAAGCGACAGCACGCCGCCGAGTGCCTTGATGTCCGCGGCGACTGATGCGGCGATCTCGCCTTCGTAGAAATCGCGCAGCCCCGCCTTGCCGAGCCGTTCAAGCGTCTCCGGCAGCTTCCCCTGCCGGAAGAAGCCAGGCTTGCCTTGGTAGGGGGGCGACGGTGGCAAACCGTTTGGCAGATAGACCTCTGCGGTGGACGGGTAGAGCCGGATGGCGGACGCAGAGGTGACCACCTTCAGCGCCGTGTACCAGTCCTGTGGCAAACCCCGCCTCGCCAGCGCGATGGCCGGTGCGATCACTTCGGATAGCGGCAACCGCCCCCATTGGCGGTGGATGTACTCATAACCCGCAACAGACGCGGGGATGGCGACGGATAGCGGGCCGTGGATATTGATGTCGCCCTCGACTTCCGGCCAGGCGAACAGATCCGTGGTCATACGGCCGGTCAGCTTATAGGTCGCGGGATCGGCCGCCGCAGGCGCTCGCGGCCCGAAATCGACCACCTCGGCGCGTGGCTGGCCGGCGCGGTGCACCAGCGCAAACCCGATGCCACCCAGGCCGGAGTTCCACGGCTCGTGCGTCGCCAGAGCCAAAGCGGTCGCCACCGCCGCATCCATCGCATTGCCGCCGGCGTCGAGCACGGCGACGCCCGCCTCGGCGGCACCCTTGGCCTGTGACACGACCATCCCGCGGCGCCCCTTCGCGGAAGGCTTGCTCAGTTGCCAGTTCTGGGTGACGTGCGGCGGCGGCGTGTATTGCATTGCGATGCTCTCCGGCTTTCAGCACCGGATGGTCGAACGGGGGCCGCTTGCTGGCAAGAGGCAGTTGCGGGAACGTGGCGCAAGCAACACGAGACAACACCGATGTATCTGAACCGATTTGCCGACACGACCGATCCGCTCGATATGACGGAGACCGAGGAGTTTCGCTCGCTCCTCGCGAGCGCTGCCGATCTCGGCATATCGCATGAGGCAGCCACCCGGTACCACTCGCGCAACATCGTCCTGCGGCAGTTGCGGTTCCACTACCTGGAGTGGGGTGCGCCCGACGCACCACCGATCGTGCTGCTGCATGGCGGACACCAGTCGGCGCATTCATGGGACCTGGTCAGCCTGCATCTCGCGCAGCGCTACCGCGTGCTGGCGCTGGACCAACGCGGCCATGGCGATAGCGAGTGGGCGCGCGACGTGTCCTATACCAACCACGAGATGTCGCTCGACGCCGAGGCATTCATCGCGGCGCTGGGACTGCAGCGGCCGATACTGATGGGCCACTCCATGGGCGGACGGAACGCGATGCTGCTGACGCGGCGCAATCCGTCGCTGCTGCGCGCGCTTGTCATCGTCGATGTCGGACCGGAGGTGTCGGATCGCGGCCGTGCGGTGATCGCCGGGTTTGTGCGCGACAATGAGGAGTTCGACGATCTGGATCACTTCGTGCGCAACGTGCAGCAATACGATCCGTACCGCTCGCGCGAACACATCGAACGCACGGTGAAATACAACATGCTGCAGCGAGCCGACGGCAAGTTCGTCAGCAAGTGCGACGCGAACCCGCGCCGGCTCGGGATCGTGCGCGGCACGGGGCCGCAGGAGAACATCACGCTGGACGAAGCGCGCGCCTTCGATATGCCGGTGCTGCTGGTACGCGGCGCTGATTCACGGATTCTCACGGCCGATGCAGCCGAACGGTTCCGCGACAGCCTGCCTCAAGGAACGCTCGTGACGGTACCGAATTGCGGACACAATGTGCATGGCCAGAACACCAAAGGGTTTCTTGACGCGATCGGACCGTTCCTGAATACGGTGAAAATGAAGTAGCTGGATCGCCGTATCGCTTCGCGCGGCGCCCTCTCCCGGCACTTCGCGCCGACCTCTCCCGCGAAGCGGGCGAGGTGTACTCCCACTGAAGGAGCTTTAACCGAAGCGCTCCAGCGCATAGTGCGGATCGACCCGCTCGCCATGCAGCACCGCATCTGCTGTGATGCGACCGACAATCGGCCCCAGCGTGTAGCCGTTGGCGGTGACCGCATTGAAGAACCCAGGCAGTCCTGGTGCCTCGCCCAGTATTGGCGCGCGGTCGATGGCTGGATTGATCCCGGTCCAGCTTCGGACGAATGACAGGCTGCGCATTGCGGGCAGAACACGCGCGCAGACCCATAGATTGCCTTCGATGTTACGGCGCAGATTGTGTGTCCGGCCAGTCGTCTCATCGAAGCCGCCGAACCAGCCGCCGCCAACCAGGAAGCCGCCGCTCGCCTGCTGCTTCAGCGACAGATGCCGGTTGGCGAGCGCAATCAGATGCTTCGTCATTGGCGGCGCGGGTTCGGTGACGATGACCTGCTGCACGGTGCCGGTCACAGGCAGATCGAGGCCGACCATTTTGCCGATACGCGCCGCCCAGGGTCCTGTTGCATTCACCAGGCGCCCAGTGACGATGGGACCGCGTGTTGTCTGCACATGCCAGGCGGAGCTCTCGCGCATCATGAACTGCACGCCTGCGCCACGCAGCACACGTGCGCCGGCTTGCTGTGCCAGCTTCAGCACCGCCATCGTGCCGCGTAGCGGGTCGCCGTAGCCTTCCGCCGGCACAAAATCGGCGCCGACCATGTGCTCGGATAGCGCCGGCGCGAGTGAGCGCAATTCGTTGACACCCAGCACGTGGCTCTCGATGCCCCAGCGCCGTTCCATCGCCGACTTGCGCCGCAGCCAGTCCAGCCCGGCGGCGTCTTCCGCCAGCATCAGACCGCCTTCCGTGCGGATGCCGAGATCCTCGCCAACATCGGCAGCGATCTGCTTCCACAACGCAATCGATTGAGGGGCGAGCGGCAGCGTGTGCGCGGCCTGGCCGCCGTCGTCTGGCGTGTCATCGTTGAAGTCATAAGAGAGCAACTGCACGTGCAGACTGCCAGCGTTCGCGGTGCTGGCCGCCATGCCGACTTCGTCGCGCTCGACGAGCAGCACATCCGCGCCGTCGCGTGCCATGAAATAGGCGCTGCACAGGCCGGCCAGACCGCCGCCGATAACGAGCACATCGCAGCGTCGCGCTTCCTGCTTCAGTGCAGGCAGCTTGTGCAGATGCACCGGTGGGTTGGGCAATGTAAGCAGCGGTGCCTCGAACTCCGGCGCCTCGAACATCAGCGGTGCGGCGGGTGCCGGCCGCACCGGCGCACGCGGCGCGGCGAATGCCATGTCATCCGGTGCGTCCGGGCACAGCCGAGCTATTGTCGCTGCGCAGAAGCGGGCTTGGCAGCGACCCATGCCCGCACGCGTTGCCTTCTTCAGCGCCGGCAATGAGACAAGGCCGTTCGCCAACTCCTGGCGAATGCGGCCTGCGGTGACCTCCTCACAGCGGCAGACGATTGTCGAATCCGACAAGGCAGCAGGAGACGGCGGACGGAACAGCGTCCAAAGCGCGTCCTGGAAGGCCAGTGCACGTGCAAGAGCCCTACGTGTCGTCGGTTCCTCCGGGGCGTTCAGGCCAAGCGCGCGCGCGACCGCCAGGCCGGCCAGCCTGCCGCGCGCCATCGCCACGCGCGATCCGCCGAGAGAGGCGCCGTCTCCAACTGCGGATACATCCGGCACGCTTGTGCGTCCGTCCTCGTCTGTCTCCGTCGCAAGGTGACCGAGACCCTCATCGATGAACCGATGCTTCGCGCCGAGTGCGCGCGCCAGACCAGTCTCGGGCTGAAAGCCAAGGTTCAGCGCGACGACATCTGCCTCGAAGCGCCGGTTGCCAACACGCGCCCACTGCACGCGTCCCGTGCCGCCAAGCTCTGCAACCTGTGATGACCACAGCACGGGCACGCCGGCGCGCTTCAGCGTCAACAGCATGCCAACACCTTCGCGCACCAGGTCAGGCGCGGCTCGCATCATCGTCCAGATCTGGCGCCGGAGGGCCAGACTGGGACGCGGCGCGGCTTCCACGACCGCAAGCGGCCGCACGCCGGCCGCCAGCAGTTCGCAGGCAAGCTGCAAGTTGAGAGGCCCGCTGCCGGCGATCAGCACACGTTCGCCGGGACAGACGCGTTGTGTCCGCACCAGCGTCTGCAATGCGCCTGTCGTCATCACGCCTGGCAGCGTCCAGCCAGGCATCGCCACCGGGCGTTCGTGTGCGCCGGACGCGATGATCAGTTTGCGCGGACGAAACGTAACCGCGCGGCCTCCAACGATGGCCGCGATCTCGTCGGGCGCGAAGCCGCCCCAAACCGTGGCCTCGGTCTCGATGCATGCACCGGCGGCAAGCGCGCGGCCATGCAGCTCGGTGCCGAGACGAAACTGCTTATCCGGCGCCGCGTCCGTGTGGCTCTCAGCCAGCGGCTTAGCATACTGCCCGCCACTAGCGCTTCTTTCGTCCAGCACCACGACTGAAGCCCCGGCTTCCGCCGCTGCGATCGCCGCCGACAGTCCGGCGGGTCCGGCGCCAACAACCAGCACATCGCAAGCACGCTCCGCGGCCTGCGTGTCGGCTGGCTCAGGCGCGAGCGGCGCCAGTGGCAGAACCGGCTCGCTGTTGACGATCATGCCATCGGCCACCTTCGTCATGCACGCGCGCTGTCCGATACGGCCATCCACGCTCACCACGCAGTCGAAGCATGCGCCCATGCCGCAATGCAGGCCGCGTGGCGCACCGGACGGGGTGTGGCGAAACGCAAGAATGCCAGCGGCAGAGAGTGCCGCGGCAATCGTTTCGCCCTCCAAGGCCTCAATTGGTGTCCCGTTGAACCCGAAGGTGATGCTGTTGCCGACGGGACGGATACTACGATGTGAGAGACGCATGGAGCGATCTGTGAACCTCTGTTATTGCGAGGAGCGAAGCGACGAAGCAATCTGGGGCTAGATTGCTTCGTCGCTTCGCTCCTCGCAATAACAGGAGAGACGTACATGCCCGCATCCTTGATTCGTAGCCGCACGATGATCACGCGCGCGCTCGATCGGCATCGCTGGGACGAGATCAGCGACGGAGCGGTATTGCAGGAGGACGGCAGCATTACCGCCGTTGGCACCTTCGCGGATCTGTCGCGTCAGCATCCGAATGTTCCTGTTATCGGCAGTGGCAACGACGTCCTGCTGCCGGGATTCATCAACGGCCACCATCATGTCGGGCTGACGCCGGTGCAACTCGGCTCGCCCGACATGCCGCTGGAGCTGTGGTTCGTCACGCGCATGGTGATGCGCAATGTGAACCCATATCTCGATACGCTGTACTCGGCATTTGAGATGATCGCGTCGGGCATTACCACCGTGCAGCACCTGCACGGCTGGGCACCCGGCAAGCTGAATGAAGTGGAGGCGCGGTGCGAGGAGGTGATCCGCGCCTACCAGGATGTCGGAATGCGCGTGTCCTACTCATTCTCGGTGCGCGACCAGAACCGGCTGGTGTACCAGAACGACGCCGATTTCGTTGCGAGCCTGCCGCCGGAACTGCGTGGCCCGGTGCAGCGCTGGTACGACCGGTTCCAGCTTTCGCTGGACGACTTCTTCGCGCTGTTCGAGAATCTCTACGGACGGCATCAGAACAAGAGCCGCGTCAAGATCCAGCTGTCGCCGGCCAATTTGCATTGGTGCTCGGACACCGCGCTGGAACGCTTCGCCGAAACCGCGCGCGGGTTCAATGTGCCATTGCACATGCACCTGGTGGAGACGGCGTATCAGAAAGAGTATGCGCGTCGCCGCGGCGGCGGCACGGCGGTCGAATACATCGACCGCTTCGGCCTGCTCGGACCGCGGATGACTCTCGGCCACGGGGTGTGGCTGAACGAAGCCGACATCGACCGGCTGGCAGAGACCGGCACCTGCATCTGCCACAACTGCTCGTCCAACTTCCGTTTGCGCTCGGGTGTGGCAGCGCTGAACGTGTTCGAAGCGAAAGGGATCAACACCGCCATTGGCCTGGACGAAGCCGGCATCAATGATGATCGGGACATGCTGCAGGAGATGCGCATGGTGCTGCGTGTGCATCGCGTGCCCGGCATGGAGGATGACGTGCCAACGCCGGCGCAGGTGTTCCGCATGGCGACATCAGGCGGGGCGAAGACCACGGCGTTTGGCGAGCGCATTGGCGTCCTGGAGCCTGGCCGCGCCGCCGACATGGTGCTGATCGACTGGCAGCAGCTCAGCTATCATATCTCGATCACGAGACGCCGGTGCTGGATGCGGTGCTGCAACGCGCGAAGAGCGGCGCGGTGCGTCAGGTGATCTGCGACGGCCAGGTGATTTATACCGATGGGCGCTTCACCAAGGTGGATCGCGACGGTGCGTTGCGGGCGCTGCACGACGATTTGCAGCGAGCGCTGGCAGATGACGAGGTGGAACGGCGCAAGCTCGCCAAGGCGCTGCTGCCGCACGTCAAGGCGTTCTACGCCAACTATTTCGACCCTGCCCAACACCAGCCCTTCTACCGTCCCAGCTCCCGCTTCTGAGCAGTGGGCAAGAAAGCCTTCGCGCAGATTTCGACAGCGTCCGATGGTTTTATCATCATGCCGGGCGGCATGCGTGCATCTTGCGTTCATCTGCGTAAAGTCTTCTCTTCAATCTTGCTCTCGGATCTGACTGGAGGCAGCGCATGGCCGAATATGACCTGGTGATCCGCGGCGGCACCGTGGTGACCGCGGCCGACACGTATCGCGCCGATGTCGGCGTGCGTGGCGATCGGATCGCGGCCATCGGCGAGAAGCTCGATGGCGCACAGATATTGGATGCCGGCGGGCTGTACGTCATGCCGGGGGGCGTCGATACGCACTGCCATATCGAGCAGTTGCGGCCGAATGGCGGCTCGGACGAGGAGAGCTTTGCGACCGGCAGCACGGCCTGCCTCGCCGGCGGCACCACAACGGTCATCACGTTCTCCGCCCAGTTCAAGGGCCATGGCATCCTCGACACCCTCGCCGAGTACCATCGCCGGGCAAAGAAGGCGATGGTCGATTACAGCTTCCATCAGATCATCACCGATCCAACCGATGCTGTTGTGCGCGATGAGATTCCGCGAGTGGTGGCGTCGGGTGTACGCAGCCTGAAGGTGTTCCTTACTTACGAGCCGTCGCATCTGGATGACCGCGAGTTCATCCGCGTACTTGCGGCGGCGCGGCGAACGGGCGCACTGGTGACGGTGCATTGCGAGAACTATGAGGCGATCCGCTGGCGCACCGCAGCGCTCATGGCCGACGGCCGAAGTGCGCCGAAATACCATGCGTGGTCGCGGCCCAAGGTGGTTGAGCGCGAGGCAACCTATCGCGCGATTGCTCTCGCCGAGATGGTCGATCAGCCGATACAGGTGTTCCACGTCTCGTGCTCGGAGGTCGCCGAGGAGATCGCCCGCGCTCAGGCGCGCGGTTTGAAGGTGTGGGCGGAGACCTGTCCGCAGTACTTTGTACTCGGCGCCGCCGACATGGATCGGCCCGGCTTCGAGGGGGCGAAGTTCATGTGCAGCCCGAGCCCGCGCGACGCCGCAACCAGCGAGGCGCTATGGGGCGACGTGCGCCGCGGCACGCTGGATGTCGTGTCCTCCGATCACAGCGGTTCCAGCTATGAGGGCGAGGGTGGCAAGCGCATCCACGGCAACAATGCGCCATTCCCTGACATTCCCAACGGCGTGCCGGGTCTGACCGCTCGACTGCCATTGGTGTTCAGCGAAGGCGTGGCGAAGGGGCGCATCGATCTCAACACCTACGTGCGCCTGATCTCCACCAATCCGGCGAAGCTGTTCGGGCTGTATCCACGCAAGGGGACGATCGCGCCGGGATCGGATGCCGACTTGGTGCTGTGGGATCCGGGGAAGCGCGTCACCATCACCAATGCGCTGATGCAGCACGTGATCGACTACACGCCATATGAAGGGATGGAGGTCACCGGCTGGCCGGTTGCCACCGTGAAGGGCGGGCGCGTGGCAATGCGCGATGGGAAAGTGCAGGCGGAGCCGGGGACCGGACAGTTCCTGCCGCGCGGACCTTACGAGCTGATCAAGCCGACCGGGATACTGCCGGACGGGTTCGACGCCTCACGATTTTGAGTGTCATTGCGAGGAGCAGAGCGACGAAGCAATCTCCATCATGCAAGGGATTGCTTCGC
>CAYRTL010000082.1:0-24963 GCA_964427005.1 uncultured Acetobacteraceae bacterium | reverse complement strand
AGCCTGCCATGACGATAAAGGTCATGACCACCCAGGACTTGGTATTAACCAGAAAGCAGCGCGCTTATCTCGCCCGTCAGCACATGCAGATCCACCGGCTTGTACAGCACGCGCCCCGGCAGTTCGCCTGCTCGGGCAACAAAGCCGTAATAGCCGGTGATGAAAATGATCGGCAGGTCGGGTGATTGCGCCTTCGCCGTGGTCGCGAAGTCCAGGCCATCCGGCTGGCCCCCTGGCATGACAAGGTCGGTCAGCAGCAGATCGATCTCCTGCAGTCGGGACATATCCTTCAACGCGGTCTGCGTATCATGACGGGCGACGACCACGAATCCTGCCTCGGTGAGATGCTGTTCGATCACCTGCCGGACTGCGGGATCGTCCTCGATCAGGAGGATCGTCGGCATAGTCCTCCCTCACGAGAGCTCCTGGTGTAGACCGTTGGACCATCGCACAAGAATTCTCTGGGTAAACTCACGACTAGGTGAGAAATTCTTTTTGACGAATGACTGACGGCGCGTGTCCGCGCCAGCGGGTATTGCGTCTATCATCGAGGAATGGTTCAAGGTCACCGCCGAGTGAGGAGCGACGCGGCCTGCCAGGCTGCCGGCTTCCCGGTCGATCGGTTGCGTTCTTAGCGGTCTGACACCTCGGCGCTAGCTTGGACGTTGCAGTGCAGCAATGCGGGCGCTAACCTGTCCGATTGCGACCTATGCCGGTCGCCGGGCAGCCAAAGTCAGGCAGCGCGCAACGAAACGGGGGCGGTTGAAGGCACGATGATGGGATCCCCAGCGGGACCAGGATTGTACGATCCGCGCAACGAGCACGACTCGTGCGGTGTGGGCTTCGTCGTCAACATCAAAGGCCGAAAGTCGCACGACATCATTCGCCGTGGCCTGCAGATCCTGGTCAACCTGGATCATCGCGGGGCGGTCGGGGCTGACCCCCTGGTTGGGGATGGGGCCGGCTGCCTTATCCAGATCCCGGACAAGCTTCTGCGCAACTGGGCGGAGGAGAACGACCTCACATTGCCGCCGCTAGGCCGTTACGCGGTTGCGATGTGCTTCCTGCCGCAGGACGACAACGCACGCGCGTATGCGATCCGGCTGTTCGAGCACTACATCGCCGCCGAGGGCCAAAGCCTAGTGGGGTGGCGCGAAGTGCCCACAGATACCACCGGCCTCGGCAAACGCGTGATCGAAACGATGCCGGTCATCCGTCAGGCGATCGTGGCGGCGGGCCCCAAGGTGAAGGACCAGGACGCGTTCGAGCGGAAGATCCTGACCATCCGCAAGCAGACGTTGAACAACGTGCGAGAGCTGGAGGACCAGCGGCATCTTCCGGGCCTCAGCCAGCTCTATATGCCGTCGTTCTCGACGCGGACGCTGGTCTACAAGGGGCTGCTCCTCGCGCCACAGGTTGGCACGTTCTATCTCGATCTGCGCAATCCGCTGACGCAATCGACACTGGCGTTGGTGCATCAGCGCTTCTCCACCAACACCTTTCCGTCCTGGCGCCTGGCGCATCCGTACCGGTTCCTGGCGCATAACGGCGAGATCAATACCGTCCGCGGCAACGTCAACTGGATGTATGCGCGCCGGCATTCGATGGCGTCCGAGCTGATCGGGCCGGACCTTGACAAGATGTGGCCGCTGATTCCGCACGGCCAGTCGGACACCGCGTGTATCGACAACGCGCTGGAGATCCTGATCGCCGGCGGCTATTCGCTGGCGCATGCGATGATGATGCTGATCCCGGAGGCATGGGCGGAAAACCCGCTGATGCATCCGGACCGGCGCGCGTTCTACGAATACTATGCGGCGCTGATGGAGCCATGGGACGGGCCAGCGGCGATTGCCTTCACTGATGGAAGGCAGATCGGCGCAACGCTGGACCGTAACGGCTTGCGGCCCGCACGCTACATCATCACCGACGATGATCACGTGATCATGGCGTCGGAATCTGGCGTGTTGCCGGTGCCCGAGGAGCACATCCTCCATAAATGGCGGTTGCAGCCGGGCAAGATGCTGCTGATCGACATCGAGCAGGGCCGCATCATCAGTGACGATGAGGTGAAGCAGCAGCTCGCGACCGAGCATCCGTATTCCGAATGGCTGAAGGCCACGCAGGTGCAGCTCGAGGAGCTGCCGGAACCATCCGACACGCCTGGGCCGATGCCGCAAATGCCACCGCCTCGGCCCAACGACGTGGACGCGCTGCTAAAGCAGCAGCAGGCATTCGGTTATACACAGGAGGACATCCAGTTCTTCCTGGAGCCGATGGCGCAGGAAGGCGATGATCCTGTCGGTTCGATGGGAACCGATACGCCGATAGCCGTGCTCTCGAGCAAGCCAAAGCTGCTGTACAACTATTTCAAGCAGAACTTCGCCCAGGTCACCAATCCGCCGATAGATTCGATCCGCGAGGCGCTGGTGATGTCGCTGGTGTCGATGATCGGGCCGCGGCCCAATCTGCTCGGGCATCACGCGGGGTCGCATTATCGGCTCGAGGTGGCGCAGCCGATCCTCACCAATTCCGATCTGGAGAAGGTGCGCGCGATTTCCTCACTGGTGGGCGATGCGTTCCGCACCAAGACCATCGATGTCACCTGGCCGGCGAGCGAAGGCGCGGCCGGCATGGCGAAGGCGGTCGATCGCATCTGCAGTGAAGCGACCGATGCGGTGCTGGACGGCTATAACATCCTGATCCTGTCGGATCGCGCCGTTTCTGCCAGCCGCATCCCGATGCCTGCCTTGCTGGCGACGGCTGCGGTGCATCACCACCTGATCCGTCGCGGCCTGCGCACCAGCACTGGCCTCGTCGTGGAGACCGGCGAGGCGCGCGAGGTGCACCATTTCTGCGTCCTCGCTGGATATGGCGCCGAGGCGATCAATCCTTACCTTGCGTTCGAGACTCTGGAGCAGATCCGCGTCCAGAATGGGCTGAAAGAAAAGCCCTACGAAGTGCAGAAGAATTACCTGAAGGCTGTCGGCAAAGGCATCCTTAAGGTGATGTCCAAGATGGGCATCTCGACCTACCAGTCGTATTGCGGTGCGCAGATCTTCGATGCCGTCGGGTTGTCCAGCGAGTTCGTGGAAAAGTGCTTCACCGGCACCGCCAGCACGATCGAAGGCGCCGGCTTCGAGGAAATCGCCCGCGAGGCGGTGCAGCGGCACAAGGATGCCTACGGCGAGAACCCGCTTTACGATGGAATGCTGGACGCGGGTGGCGACTACGCGTTCCGGCTGCGCGGCGAGGATCACGCCTGGACACCGGATACAATCGCCAGGTTGCAGCACGCGGCGCGCGGGAATTCCCGCGCTGACTTCACCGCCTACACCAACATCATCAACGACCAGAGCAGGCGGCTGCTGACTCTGCGTGGACTTATGGAGCTGAAGTTCGCTGGTCAGCCGCTAGCGTTGGATGAAGTAGAACCGGCCTCGGCGATCGTGAAGCGGTTCGCGACCGGTGCGATGAGCTTCGGTTCGATCTCACGCGAGGCACATACCACGCTGGCGGTCGCGATGAACCGCATCGGCGGCAAGTCCAACACCGGCGAAGGCGGCGAGGAGTCCGATCGCTACAAGCCCCTGCCGAACGGCGATTCCATGCGTTCGGCCATCAAGCAGGTCGCTTCGGGACGCTTCGGCGTCACGATCGAGTACCTGGTGAATGCCGATGATCTCCAGATCAAGATGGCGCAGGGCGCGAAGCCAGGCGAAGGCGGACAGTTGCCCGGACGCAAGGTGGACAAGAACATCGCCCGCGTCCGCTACTCGACGCCGGGCGTCGGACTGATTTCGCCACCGCCACATCACGACATCTATTCGATCGAGGATCTCGCGCAGCTCATCGCGGACCTGAAGAACGCCAATCCCGCCGCGCGGATTTCAGTCAAGCTGGTGTCCGAGGTCGGCGTGGGCACGGTTGCCGCGGGCGTCGCGAAGGCGCGCTCGGACCATGTCACCATTGCCGGGTTCGAAGGCGGCACCGGAGCGTCACCGCTGACCTCGCTGACCCATGCCGGCTCGCCCTGGGAAATCGGCCTCGCCGAGACGCAGCAGACGCTGGTGCTGAACGGGCTGCGGGGACGCATCGCCGTGCAGGTGGACGGCGGCCTGCGCACCGGGCGCGACGTTGTCATTGGCGCACTGCTCGGCGCGGACGAGTTCGGATTTTCCACCGCGCCCCTGATCGCCGCCGGCTGCATCATGATGCGCAAGTGCCATCTGAACACCTGCCCGGTCGGCATCGCGACCCAGGACCCCGTGCTGCGGAAGAAATTCGCCGGGCAGCCGGAGCACGTGATCAACTTCTTCTTCTTCATCGCTGAAGAAGTTCGCGAACTGATGGCGAAACTCGGCTTCCGCACCTTCAATGAGATGGTGGGACAGGTCGAGAAGCTCGACATGCGCAAGGCCGTCGAACACTGGAAGGCCAAGGGCGTCGATCTCAGCCGCATCCTGTACCAGGTGCCGCCGCGCGAAGGCGTCGCGATCTACAATTGTGAGAAGCAGAACCACCATCTCGATCGCGCGATGGACAACGAGCTGATCGAACAGGCGCAGCCAGCGTTGCAGCGCGCTGAGCCGGTCCGCATCAGCCGCGAGATCCGCAACGTGCACCGGACCGTTGGCGCGATGCTCTCAGGAGAAGTGGCGAAGCGCTACGGCCACGCCGGACTGCCGGAGGACACCATCCAGGTCAGCCTGAAAGGCAATGCCGGCGGCAGCTTTGGTGCATTCCTTGCGCGCGGCATCACGCTGGAACTGACCGGCGACGCCAATGACTACGTCGGCAAGGGACTGTCCGGCGGCCGCGTCGTCGTCCGCCACCCGCCGGTAAACCGGGAGCCGACTGAGAACATCATCGTCGGGAACACAGTACTCTACGGCGCGATTGCCGGCGAAGCGTACTTCCAGGGCGTTGCCGGCGAGCGCTTTGCGGTTCGCAACTCCGGTGCGCTTGCAGTGGTGGAAGGCTGTGGCGACCACGGCTGCGAGTACATGACCGGCGGCGTTGTCGTGGTGCTTGGCGACACCGGGCGCAACTTCGCGGCAGGCATGTCGGGCGGCGTGGCCTATGTGTATGACCCGAAGCGCCGCTTCGAGAGCCTGTGCAACATGGCCGGCGTCGAGCTGGAGCCGATCCTGCCGCTCGATCCGAATGCATCCGACGATCCGGAACGGCCGCGGCAGCGCGCGATTTCGGTCGAGGACAGCGGCATGGGCGACCTGCTGCGCTTCGACGCGGAGCGGCTGCGCGTGCTGGTCGAGCGGCACCTGCTCTATACCGGCAGCGCACGGGCACGCGAGCTGCTGGATGATTGGGACAACGCGCTGGCCAACTTCATCAAGGTGATGCCGCTCGACTTCCGGCGCGCGCTGCTTGATCTCCGGGCGGAGCGCCAGGCGGCAAAAGCCGCTGCGGCGGAGTGACAGCACACTCACACATCGTCATGGCCGGCCTTTGTGTGCCGGCCATCGGTAGCGGCAGCGTGCCGCGACGGATGGCCGGGACAAGCCCGGCCATGACCTGAAACCGATAGGGTTCCTGTATGGGCAAGGTAACCGGATTTCTTGAGATCGAGCGGCACGACCGCGGCTATGACAAACCCGACGTGCGTCGCAAGACCTGGAAGGAATTCCTGAAGCCGTTATCGGACTCAGAGCTTTCCGATCAGGCGGCGCGCTGCATGGATTGCGGCATCCCGTTCTGTCACAACGGCTGTCCGGTCAACAACCTGATCCCGGACTGGAACAATCTGGTCTATCGCCATCAGTGGCAGAACGCGATCCGCGTCCTGCATTCCACCAACAACTTCCCCGAGTTCACTGGCCGCATCTGTCCCGCTCCGTGCGAGGCATCATGCACGCTGAACATCGACGACAACCCAGTCACGATCAAGACGATTGAATGTGCAATCGTCGATCGCGCGTGGGACGAAGGCTGGATCACACCGCATCCGCCGTCCCGCCGCACAGGCAAGCGCGTGGCAGTCGTCGGATCGGGACCTGCAGGCATGGCCTGTGCTCAGCAGCTCGCGCGCGCCGGCCACACGGTCACGCTGTTCGAGAGGCAGGACCGCATCGGCGGCCTGCTGCGCTACGGCATTCCCGACTTCAAGATGGAGAAGCACCTGATCGATCGGCGCATCCAGCAGATGACGGCCGAAGGTGTGGCGTTCCGTACCGGGATTGAGATCGGTGTCACGCTGCCGATGGTGTCGGTCCTACGCGACTTCGACGCGGTGGTGATGTCGGGTGGTGCGGAATGGCCGCGCGATCTGGAAGTGCCCGGCCGCGGACTGGACGGAGTCCATTTCGCCATGGATTTCCTGACTCAGCAGAACAAGCGCATTGCCGGCGATGATGAAGCGCGTGCGACGATGGGACGCGGCACGATCACCGCGAAAGGCAAACATGTCGTCGTCATTGGTGGCGGCGACACCGGTTCGGACTGCATCGGCACGTCCATCCGGCAAGGTGCCGTTTCCGTGACGCAGTTAGAGATCCTGCCGAAGCCGCCGGAACGCGAGAACAAGCCGCTGGTCTGGCCCGATTGGCCGCTGAAGCTGCGCACCTCGCACGCGCATGAGGAAGGCGCGGACCGCGACTGGGCAGTGCTGACGAAACGTGCGATCGGCCTGTCCGGCAAGGTGGAGGCGCTGGAGTGCGTCCGCATCGAGTGGGTAAACGGCAAGATGCAGGAAGTGCCTAGTAGCCAATTCCAGCTCAAAGCTGATTTGGTGCTGCTGGCGATGGGCTTTCTCGGACCGCGCAAGCCGGGGATGCTGGAGCAGGCGCGTGTTGCGCTCGATCCGCGCGGCAACGTGCTGGCGAACACCGACGACTATCGCACGTCGGTCGACAAGGTGTTTGCCGCTGGTGACATGCGCCGCGGCCAATCGCTCGTGGTGTGGGCGATTCGCGAAGGCCGGCAGTGCGCGCGGGCGGTGGACGAGTACCTGATGGGTGAGAGTACGTTGCCGCGCTGAGATCCCACTTCCGCGCAAACTGCATAAATGTTCGGCTGAAATCCCGGATTATCCCGCGAACCGAAAGGGCTCATACATGGGCCACGGCACCCGGGCGGTGCCCTTGGCGGGAGAGGTTCAATGGCAACACTGCTCGTTGCTCTCGGTGGGCTGGCCCTTGCGCTCCTCGGCGCTGCCGCAGTCGATCCGCGGGAAGCAGGGTTGAGGAAGCTACTGGCAATCGGCGCCATCGCGATGACCCTGGGCTTGGCCGGTCTGCCCGCACAGGCAGAGACGCCTGACCCCGCGGCCGGGGTCCGGCCCGCGGCCTCATACACTGCCCCGGCGGCAAACCGTGACAGCGCCCCGACGACAGACAGCGCCAGTCGCACCGGCGCGCAGAAGTGCTGGTACGTCCTCGACGTCCTACTGTGCGACTGAGACCTCGACCCGCGTGTCGTTGAAGCACGCGCCTTCCGCGATATCCGCTCGCATGTCCGCCGACACCAACGCCGAAATCGTCTGGCCGGTCCGGCTGGTTGACAGCCACGCCCCCTTCTCGCTTGCAACCACGCCTGGTGCGATCTCCTCCGTGACTTCCAGCGGCAAAATCACCTCGCCCCGTTCGTTCCACACCTTTACCTCGGCGCCACCCACCAGCCCGCGCGCCTGTGCATCGCGCGGATGCATCATCAGCGTGGGCCGCAAACCAGTGAAACCGAGCGTCGATGAAATCTGCCTGTCGGAAGCAGGCGAGATCAGCATCAGCGGATAGTCGCTCGAGCGCTCGCGCCATCCGGGCATCAGCGCCGCCGCTCCCCATTTCTGCGCCAAAAGTTCCGACCGGAGTTCGATCTTGCCCGATTGGGTTGCCGGAAAAACATTCTCGAAAAGCACGAACGGCTTGCCGTCCTTCGCCGTCATCTGCAGCGCGTGGTCGGTGCTGATCTCAGTCGCCCGCACCTTGCCCAGATCGACTGCTTCGTCCATCAGTTCCTCATCCGATGCCCTGAAGCACGGCTCGTCGAAGCCGAAGCGCGCGGCAAGACGGCGGAAGATTTCGGTATTTGGCAGCGATTCGCCAACAGGCACGATCACCGGCTCCGCCCGTTGCAGCCAGTGATGCCCATACGCGGGATACAGATCCGGATATTCGAAATGCGTCGCCGCCGGCAGCACGATGTCGCAATGCGCCATGCTTTCGGTCATCGCCACGTCGATGCCAACTGTGAAGACATCCTCACGTGCCAAGCCGCGGCGCATGCGGTTCTGATCGGGATGCACCACGATCGGATTGTGGTTGTAGATGAATACCGCGCGCAACGGCGGATCGATGTCGTCATTCGCGAGGTGTCGCCCGACATCGATCAAATTCAGCGTGCGCGTACCGGCCGGCACCAGATCAGGGCGCTGCAACCGCGCCGGCGTCTTCGGAAACGCATTGCCCGCGCCTAGCACGATCCCACTGCCCTTCCCCAATTTGCCGAGTAAAGCCGGCAGGGCGATCAGTGCGCGAATGGAGCTGCCGCCATTACGTCCGCGCTCCAGCCCGTTGCCAGGCGCGAATACCAACGGATCTGCTTCAGCGAGCCAACGGGCAAAGGTGACGATCTGCTCTTCCCGCAGTCCACAAGCGGATGCGGCGCGCGACACCGGCCAGGCGCGTGCATCCGCCATGAACTCATCGAAGCCAAGCACGTGTTCGGCAATGAACGCTGAAGCGAATGCGCCCATGCGCTCCAGTTGCGCGGCCAACGCCCAGGCCAGCAGCACGTCCGTCCCGGGCAGGGGTGCCAGATGCAGGTCCGCCTGCTCGGCAATCTTCGTGCGCAGCGGATCAATGACCACCAGCTTGCCGCCCTGGCGCTTCGCCTTGCGCACGCCACGCACGACATGCAGGTTGGTGACCGTCGCGTTGTTGCCCCACACGACATTCAGCTTCGCATGCGCCGCGAAATCCGGCGGGCAGCCGGGCACCGCTCCGTAGGTGCCTGCCCAGGCCTCGCTACGCACGCCGCCACACAATGACCGGCGATAGAGCTGCGTTGCGCCCAATCTGTGGAAGAACCGCAAGGACATGCTGTCACCCGCGAGCAACCCGTGCGGACCAGCGTAGTTCAGTGGCGTCACCGCCTGCGGTCCCCAACGTTCGATCACCGCTTTGGTGCGAGCGTGGATCTCATCCAGCGCCGCATCCCAGGTGATGCGCTCGAACGTGCCGGAGCCTTTCGTACCGGCACGGCGCAGAGGATGCAGGATGCGCTGTGGGCCATGCACGAACGCGCCCATGTCCCGCGCCACCTTGTTGCAAATGACACCTTCGGTGTAGGGCGCTGCCTCCGATCCCCGTACCTTCGTGATAACCCCGTCGTCGACAGTCACGCTGAGGCTGCAGGTGTCGGGACAATCAAAGGTGCAGACGCTGGCACGCTCGATGAGGGACATGGGGACTTCCTCCCAGGCTGGACGAGCGCTTACGCGTTGATGATGGAACGGGGCAGAGCCGATTGGTCCAAACGACGCTAGACCATGGTAACCACGCCAGGGAAATGGCAGGCCACAAAGTGGCCAGGCGCTGCCTCGGCCAACGCCGGCATCTCCTCCGCGCAGCGCTCGGTCGCGGCCGGACAACGCGTGCGGAAGCGGCAGCCCGAGGGGGGGCTGATCGCACTCGGCACTTCACCACGCAACTCAATTCGTTGCCTGCTGCGTTCCAGGTGGGCATCAGGCACCGGCACCGCCGAAATCAGCGAATTGGTGTAGGGATGCAGCGGCCGCGCGAACAGCTCGCGCGATGGCGCCATCTCAACGACGCGCCCAAGATAAAGCACGACGATACGATCGGAGACGTGCCGCACGACAGCAAGATCATGCGCGATAATCAGGTAGGTCAGTCCCAGCCGTTCCTGCAATCCGATCATAAGGTTGAGGATCTGTGCCTGGATGTTCACATCGAGCGCGGAGATCGGCTCGTCGCCGATGATGAATCCCGGCTCCACAGCAAGCGCTCTGGCAATCGAAATGCGTTGTCTTTGGCCGCCCGAGAACTCGTGAGGAAACCGCGCGGCGGCCGTGCCGGGCAGCCCCACAAGGTCGAGCAACTCGCGGACGCGCTCTCGCGTGCCGCCGGCAGGAACCAATCCGTGCAGACGCAAGGGACCGCTGAGAATCTCGCCCACTGTCATGCGAGGATTGAGCGACGCATAAGGATCCTGGAAGATCATCTGCATTCGCCGGCGCAGCGGACGGATCTCCGCCTGGCTCATATGCGTAATGTCCTGGCCGTCAAAGACGATGCGGCCTTCCGTCGGTTCGGTCAGCCGCATCACGACGCGCGCCAGCGTTGACTTGCCGCAGCCCGACTCGCCGACAAGGCCAACGGTTTCGCCAGGGAATACATCGAAATCGACACCATCGACCGCGCGCAGAATACGATGCGGCTCCAGGAAACTGTCGCGTGGCAGCACGAAATGTTTGGCCAGACCTCGTACTTCCAACAGGGCCTGTCGTTCCTCGGCGACACGCACTTCGGCAGCGGCGCGGGTATGTTGGGGCGGCGTCAGGCTTTCGCCGCGTTGCGTCACCCAGCAGCGTGCGGCGCGATCTTCGCCCACCGGCAGCAGTTCCGGATGCTCCGCGCATTGCGCAACGGCGAATGGACAGCGTGCGCGGAAACGACAGCCGGTCGGCCAGTCATGCGGATCGGGTGGCTGACCCTCTATCGTGGTCAGCCGCCGATCACCGTCGCTCGCCTGATCCAGCCGAGGCGCGGCGTGCAACAAAGCCCAGGTGTAGGGATGCCGCGGATCGCTCAGCAGATCTTCGGGCGAGCCTTCTTCCACCACTTCGCCGGCGTACATGACCAGGACGCGCGAGCAGACATTGGCGATGACGCCGAGATCGTGGCTGATCAGGATCACTGCCGTGCCGAGGTCTGCATTCAGCTCACGCAGCAGATCGAGGATCTGCGCCTGTATCGTCACGTCCAGTGCGGTGGTCGGTTCGTCCGCGATCAGCAGCGTGGGCTCGTTGGCGAAGCCCATCGCCAGCATCACCCGCTGGCGCATGCCGCCGGAGAACTGATGCGGCCAGCCGTTCATCGCGCGCTCCGGCGTCGCCATACCCATCCGCCGCAGCAGCGCTACCGCGCGTTCGCGCGCCGCCTTCACACTAAAGCGCCGATGCGCCGTCATCGTCTCGATCAACTGCCGCGCGATGCGCAGCACAGGATTGAGCGACGTCATCGGGTCCTGGAACACCATGGCGATCTCGGCGCCGCGGATCTCGCGCAGCTCCTCATCGCTCATGTGCACCATGTCGCGGCCACGGAAGCTGATCGCGCCATCGACAATGCGCGCCGGCTCATCGAGGAGTCGGATGATCGACTTTGCCGTTACGCTCTTGCCCGATCCGGATTCGCCGACAATGCCGAGTGTCTCGCCGGGACGCAGCATGAAGCTGACGCCATCGACGGCGCGCACCACACCGGTATCCGTGAAGAACCAGGTGCGCAGATTCTCGACGCGAAGGATCGGTTCAGCGACGTCGCGCATGCGGATCGAGCCAGTCGCGAATGCCATCGCCCACGAAGTTGAAACCGATCACAACCGTCAGGATGGCGAGGCCGGGGAATGTCGCCACCCACCATTGGTTCACCAGCTCACGCCCTTCCGATACCATCGATCCCCACTCGGGTGTCGGCGGCACGACGCCTAGTCCAAGGAACGACAAGCCGGCAAACACCAGGATCGCATTGCCGAGATCGAGCGTCACCAGTACCACCAGCGGTCCAACGGCGTTCGGGATGATCTGTCGAAACAGGATGTGTGCTGGTCCAAAGCCGATGGCCTGTGCGGCGGCAACGTATTCCGCGCTGCGCTGTCCGATGACCAGACTACGGGCGAGGCGGGCGAACTTCGGCCACCATACCACCAACATGGCGATCACCGTGTTTCGTGTGCCAATGCCGAGTGCCGCGGCGATTGCCATCGCGAGGATGATCGGCGGAAAGCAGAACACCAGGTCAGTGGCGCGCATCAGCGCCTCCTCGGCCCAGCCGCGCATATACGCTGCTATCGCACCGAGAAGCGTGCCGAACAGTCCTCCCAGCAGAACGACGATGAAGCCCACTGCGAGCGAGGTGCGTGCGCCGTAGATCACGCGGGTAAACACGTCGCGCCCAAGCACATCAGTCCCGAGCCAATGTTCGGCCGATGGCGGCAGCAGCCGGCCGGCGACGTTCACCACGTCGGGCGGATATGGCGAAATCCAAGGCGCAAGGATTGCCACCAACGCCCATACCGCAATCACCACGCCGCCCAGCGCGGCGAGTCCATAGCGGCGTAGCCAGCGCCGGCGGCGTGCGGCCGCACCCGTCTCTGCGGTCGCGGCCAGCAACGCTGTCTCAACGCCGCTCATCGGTGCGACACGCGGGGATCGAGCGCGGCGTAGGACAGATCGACCAGCAGATTCACCAGCACGTAGATCGCGGCGACGACAAGCGTGATACCCATGATGGCAGGAAAGTCGAGCCGCACCGCGCTCTGGAATGTGTACCGGCCGAGACCAGGCCAGGAGAAGATCGACTCAGTCAGCACTGTTCCTGTCAGCAATTGCGCATAAGCCAGACCGCCAAGTGTCACCACCGGAAGTAATGCGTTGGGCAATGCATGACCCAGCATGATGGCGCGACGCACCAGCCCTTTGGCGCGTGCGACACGGATGTAATCCTGCGACAGCGATTCCAGCATGGCCGCGCGCGTCGTACGGGTGATCAATCCGAGTGTGCTCGAGGCCAGCACGATGGATGGCAACACGAGGTGCGCCGCGGCATCCCAGAATGTATCCCAGTCGCCTGCGAGTGGTGCATCGATCAGCATGACGCCGGTCACTGTGGGCGGCGGGAATGTGCTGGCATTGATCTGTCCCGGACCGGGCGCCCATTCCAGCGCGCCATAGAACACCGCAAGCATGACGAAGGCGAGCCAGAACGTCGGTGCGGACACACCGACAAGGGATATCGAGCGCGCCAGGTGATCCACCCAACTGTCGCGTTTCATCGCCGCCAGCACGCCGAGAGGAAGGCCAACAAGCAACGCCAGCAGGAAAGCGATCGTGGACAGCTCCACGGTTGCCGGGGCGTATTGTGCGATGTCCTCCAGCACCGGCCGTTGCGACGAAATCGAGACGCCAAGATCGCCGTGGAAAATGCCGGTCAGGAAGATCCAGTAACGGTCCCACAATGGCAGATCGAGCCCCCATTTGTGGCGGAATGCCGCGACCATGGTGGGATCGGAGGCCGCGATATCCCCAAGCTGTGTCAGTACCGGATCGCCTGGCACCATGTTGGCGATCAGGAAGATCACCAGCGTGGCCAGCAGAACCATAAGCACGGCAATGCAAAGACGTGAGGCGAGGTAGCGGAACATGCCAGCGACTATAGGTGGGCCTCCCTCTCCCGCGAAGCGGGGGATAGGGAGGGGTGCCGCGACGAGTAACACCCCCCTCCCTATTCCTCCCCGCTTCGCGGGAGCGGGGAGCACGCGTATGATGCCGATGAATGACACATGGGGAGGCGGACGTGCGGGAAATCGGCTGGGTCGGTCGGCGGGACCTGATGCGCATGCTCGGCGTGGGTGGTGCGGCGTTGGCGGCAGGGCTGCCCGATCGCGTGCATGCCGCGGCGACCAAGACCACGCTGGTTCTGGGCCTCGACATCAGCGACTCGATCACCTTCGATCCGGCGCGCGAGGCGCAATACACGCCGCCGCTGACCATGACGGCGGTGTACGAATCCCTCATCACCATGACGCCCGGCGACTATCTGAACGTGAAGCCGGCGCTGGCAACGGCTTGGGCACGTACGCCGGACGGCAAGGGCTGGCGCTTTACGCTGCGCGACGGCGTCAAGTTCAACAGCGGCAATCCAGTCACGGCGGAAGACGTGAAGTGGTCCATCGAGCGTGTGATAAATATCAAGGACCAGCCATCGCAATACGTGGCCAACGTCGATCACGTCGCCATTGTGGATCCGCATACCGTCGATGTCGTGCTGAAGGATCCGGCTCAGCCGATACTGACCATCCTGTGCGGCCCGAATTTCGGCATTCTCGATCGCAAGGTGATGGAAAAGCAAGGCGGCAACGCCTCACCCGAGGCGAAGACCGAGGACAAGGCCACCAACTGGCTCAACCAGAATTCAGCCGGGGCTGGGCCATTCACCCTCGCCGGCTGGACGCGCAACGCGCAGATCATGCTGACGCGCAATCCGCACTACTGGCGCGGGCCGGCGCATTTCGAGCACGTCGTGCTTCGCCACATGGGTGACAGCGCGACGCAGTTGCTTGCCATCAAGCGCGGCGACATCGATGCGGCGTTCAACCTGATCCCCGAGCAGGTGTCGACGCTGAAGGGCGATCCGCATGTGCGGGTTGAAGGCCTGGAGAGCCTGGACTTCGTCTACATGGCGATGACCTGCGAGCCGGATTTCAACAAGGCGCTCGCGGTGAAGGAAGCGCGTCAGGCGGTTGCTTGCGCGATCGACTACGACGGTATCATCAACAGCATGCTCGGTGGACAGGCGATACGCTGCGCCACCTTTATTCCGATCGGTCTCTATGGCTCGACGCGCGAGACGACCAAGCAGACGGGCTATCACCAGGACCTCGATAAGGCGAAGCAACTCCTGCAAAAGGCCGGCTTTCCAGATGGCTTCGAATTCAAGCTCAGCTATGGCGACGCCGCCGTCTCGGGACTCTCTTATGCTGTGCTGGCGCAGAAGCTGCAGTCGGATCTGGCGCGTGTCGGGATCAAGGTGATCCTCGATCCCATGGACCAGGTGAACCTGCGCACGCAATACACCACCGGCAAATCCACTGCTGTACTGACGTTCTGGAATCCGTCAGGCGTCGAGACTGACCAGTGGGCATCGGCGTCGGTAGTGCGCGTGGCGAAGCGCGTGCATTGGACGGTGCCTGAGGACATGCTGAAGCTGGTGGTAGCGGCGGCGGGAGAACAGGACACCGCGAAACGAACGGCGCTCTATGTCGAGTATCAGAAAAGAATGCTCGACCAGATGAATCACATCATCCTGTTCCAGCCGATATATCAGTTCGCGGTGCGCGATACGATCAAGAAGTTCCCGTTGACCGCCGCGGGCTGGGAGGTGGAATTGGGTGAGGTGTCCGGCTGATGGCCTACCAGCCCTTCGACCTGACCGGCAAGGTCGCACTGGTCACCGGCGGCAATCGCGGTATTGGCTTCGGCATGGCGCACGCTGTGGCGCAGGCCGGCGCGGATGTCGCGATCTGGGGCACCAATGTTGAGAAAAACGAGGAGGCGCGCGCAGGGCTTGCGAAGACGGGGCGCCGCATTGTGGCACTCCAATGCGACGTCGGTGATGAGGCGGCGGTGGATGCTGCGTTCGCGCGTACGCTGGAGCTGCTGGGCCGGGTCGATGGCTGCTTCGCCAATGCCGGTATAGGCGGTGGCGGGGCGAAGTCGTTCCTCGAAATGAGCAGCGAACTGTGGCACCGCGTGCTGCGCGTCAATCTGGACGGCGCGTTCTACACGTTCCGCGCGGCGGCACGGCATATGGTGGAGCGCGGCGGCGACGGCGTGTTGGTGGGCACGGCGTCACTGGCTGCGATCGAGGGTTCGCCACGCAGCGAGCACTATGCCGCGACAAAGGGCGGGATGATCTCGATGGTCCGCGGGCTGGCTGTGGAGTTCGCGCGGCATAATGTGCGGGCACATACCATTCTCCCCGGTTGGATCGAGACGGACATGACGCATCGGCTCACGACGAACGAGACGTTCTACGGCAAGGTGATGCCCAGGATTCCGATGCGCCGGTGGGGAAACGGCGACGATTTTGGCGGCATTGCTGTGTATCTGATGAGTTCGGCATCGCGTTATCATACGGGCGATACGTTCGTCATCGACGGCGGTTACTCGCTGTTCTGATTTACGCTCTCATTGCCGTTACAGGCCCAGCCAATCGCGTATGCGCCCGTACGCGATCCGTGCCGCTACCGCTGACCTCCACAGTGCGTGGAACGGAATCTCCTTCATCGTGGTGATCGGCATGTCGATTTCAGCGGACTTTCCGCCGATGGCGCGGCGCGCGAGTTGCGGGCCCATGGCGGTGCTCATCGCGACCCCCCGGCCATTGTAACCGAGACACGCAAGCACCGATTCATCGGGCTCGTGTACGTGTGGGTAGTGATCCGGCGTGATCGCCACCTGACCACTCCATGCATGCGTCCACCGTATGCCGCGAATCTCGGGCCAAAGCCTCTCGGCATAGTCGATGAGGTAGCGCAACTGATCCGGTTCCCTCACCTCGCGCTGCACGCTGCGTCCGCCCATCAGCAGCCGGTTGGCGTGGTCGAACCGGTAATACACGGTGATGCGGCCCATTTCGTACAGCACCGGTCGCGTTGGCATCATCGGCCGAGGCAACGGCTGGCTCGCGACGATGGCGCTGAACACCGGGACTATGCTGCGGCGCAGACCGGGCCATAGATCGTCCGTATAGCCATTGGTGGCCAGAATCAGCTTCTCAGCGCGAACGGTGCCGGTTGGGGTACGCACATTCCACGTGCCATTACGCTTCACCCCCTCCACCGGTGTCGCGCCGTGCACCGCCGCCCCAGCCTGCATCGCCGCTTGTGCCAGTCCGCGTGCATAGGTCAGCGGATTGAGCTGCCCGCCTCGCCGATCCAGCATGGCGTAGACGTATCGATCGGTGCCTGTCAGGCGGCGCACGGCATCGGCTTCCAGCAGCTCCACCGGCGCACCTCGCCGTATGCCCTGCTCAGCCGAGGCCCGAATGCCCGCCGCTTCGCGCGGGCCGAGTGCCGCGCGAAGCGTGCCGGACTGCAGCGCCTCGCACTCGATCTGATGCTGCTGGATCAGGCGGAAAACGACGTTCGGTGCGTCGCCCGACAGCGCCACCATGCGGCGTCCGAGATCGGGGCCAAAGTCGGCCTCCACCTGGTCTGGATCATGTTTCAGACCAGGGTTGACCTGGCCGCCGTTACGCCCCGACGCGCCCCAGCCCGGCTCGTGTGCCTCCAGCACTGCGACATCGACGCCCTGCCGCGCCAGATGCAGCGCCGCCGAAAGTCCGGTGAACCCGCCGCCAATGACGCAGACATCCACGCGCCGATCGCCATCCAATGGTGGCGTGGCGACCGGCGGCCGCGCGGTTTCGGCGTAGAGGCTGCGAGGCAACGGTCTTCTTGGCATGCCATGCACGATCTTTCTGCCCTTAACGCGCCAGCGCCGTACCGCTAAACTTTACGTGTTGGCAAGGAGAGTCTCGGTTCGGGGGCTGTTGTTCGGGTTTCGATCAACAGCATACCGGGGTCCTCCTTTGTCGTCAGACAGGAAGGCGCCGGCTGAACGGCGCGGCCAGAAAGCGCAAGGAACGGCAGATGACGGCTGCCAATGCCGGCGAAAACGGGAAGGTGCATCGACTGGCCGCGCGCCTTGTCGCACTCGACGGCGTTGCTCCCGACCCGGTCGCCCACCTCATATTCCGTTCGACGCGTCGGCCCGACGGCAGCCTGGTCGAAGGATACTATCTCCCGGGTGAGACTGCCCCGGTCGATAGTGCCGCGCTTCAGGGTTGGCTGGTCCGCAACCGAGGACCTGACCGGCTCGCCGTCGCGGTTTTGTCGATACGCGAGGTCCTGGGTCCTGACGGGCTGCTCTTGCAGTGCACGATCGATCGTCGGCGTGGTTCATCCAACGGACCATTCTGCGGCGACCCCGCACGGGTGGAGTTTGCCGGAGCAGCCGTTGCAGTGCGGCTGTATCGCAGCCGACCTGACGGCCGGCTGTTCGAGGTGGTGCCATCCGCCGAATCGATAGCATCGCGCGTCCGCGCGCCGGAGCATTTCGTTGAAGACTACGCCGCGGTGAAGGCGCATGTCGGCGCGGACGCCCGCATCCTCGATGCGCGCGAACCGACGCTGTTCGAGGACATGATTGGGCTCTCGAGCATCATTCATGTCGCCACGCCGGAAGGCCGTGCGCTGGGCTGCGGCGTTGGCTGGCATGGCGACATGAGCTTTGTGCTGCAGGCGGATTTCCCGCGCTTCGCCTCGGAATTGGAGCTGCTGCCAGAGGACACGGCTGCGGTGGATGCAGCGGCACAGGCGAATGACCTTGTTGTCGGCGAGACCAGATTCGATCAGAACGGCTTCGCGGTCATTGCCCGGCGGAAGGAAAGCGATTCGCTGTTTCTGCTGCGGCCTGTGTCGGGGCGGGTGCACGTGGAGGAATACAAGGTCAGCCGAGACGCGGCCAGCGCGGATCAGCGCAGGTGGATGCAGTACGCTGAAGGCTACGAGGGCGTGACTGTGCTTGATCTCTGGCGCGATGGATCCAGCAATGATCTGCTCGTGCTGGCGAGGGATGCGAATGGTCAGGTATGGCGCCATCACATCGACGCCGATGGTGTCGAGACGTCGCGCGAGGTAGCTAACGACACGTTGATCGGGGCACTGCATCTGCAACGCCTGGAGCCCCGGAATCAGCGAGATGCCAGCCCGGGCGAGATGTCCGCCGTTGCCGACGCGATTTCAGCACCAGAAGGATCACTGTTGGCCTACATCCAGCGTTATGACCGGATCATGTCCGCGCTGCGGGCAGCTCGTGAAGCAATCAGCAACGCCCCAAATACGGGCGAATTGGCCGCTGCACTGGATGACATCGGGGCGCATGTGGCCGCGGCATCCGCGCATGATCTGCGAGACCTCGAGCGTGGCGAATTGCTGCAGATCGAGAACCGGATGCGCGTGGAACTGTCGCTGATGGGATGCGTCATCCTTCCGCCGCGTGCGCGGCGCATGCACAACGATGAGGCCCCATTTGGCCCCGATGTGGCCAAGCTATTTCCCAAGGCCGGACATGATATCCGCGAAGCAGCTAGCTGCCTGGCTTTGCGTCGTCCTACCGCGGCCGTCTTTCACTGTATGCGGATCGTGCAACTCGGCATCGCCGAACTGATGCCGCTTCTGGGTCGCGAAAATCCGCTTGCAACGGCTGATCGCGACTGGAACTCAGTCCTGTCTTTTGTTCGTGAAGCAGCGAGCGGCAGGTTCAGCGATGTGGTGAACGCGCTTGATGGCGTGCGCAGCCGGTGGGGTTGGCCGAGTTTGGAAACTGCCGAGAAATACACAGAAGAAGAAGCCGAGCTGATCTTTGGCGCTGTAGCAAGATTCATGCGCGATTTAGCGAAGGCTGTACATGATTACCACCAGCACCCGGTGTGGCAAGAGGGTGCTGAGCACGAAACTGTTCCCTACGGCGCGACCAGATCACTCACCAAAATCGTGAAGACAACCTAAGGCGATTGTGCTCGTTCCATCCGAGACGAGCAAAGCTCGTCGAGGGTTGAAGAAGGAGCATTGAAATGGCCGAACAGCGACACACGGGCAACCCCGGCAATTTTGCCGAGGACCGCGAGAAAGCTTCGCGTGCCGGTCATATTGGTGGGCAGCACAGCTCGGGTAATTTTGCCAATGACCGCGAGCGCGCAGCGGCTGCCGGACGGAAAGGTGGCGAGCGCAGTCACGGCGGCGGCGGCGCCGCGAACAATCCAGGCAATTTTGCGCAGGACCGCGAAAGGGCGGCAGAAGCCGGTCGCAAGGGCGGCCTTGCCGGTCACGGCGGCCACCACTGACTATTCCAGGGCCGTCCGACGCAGGTCGGGCGGCCCTCTCCATTGAGGCGAAAGCAATGACAGCAGACAGCGTTCAGCCAAGCGAGCGAAAGCACAGGCACCGCGTCGAAGAGCGGATCCGTTCGGCTCGCGACAGCCTGCCTGGCCAGCGAAACGATCTCCCGCAAGGGACGTTGGATCGGCTCCCTCCCGATCCGCAGGCAGACGAAAACCGCGATCCACCGCCGAACGCGCCGACAATCCCGGAATAGCTCCTTCACGGCATCACGGCTGGATGCAACGGGCGGCTCCTTGGCGTGTTCATGTCAATGGCAAACCAAGGAGCCCATGCATGTCGGAGACGGTTCACAAGGAAAGCCCGCCCATTGGCGTGTTGCATGAAGTGCGCGCGACATTCCGCGATCCTGACGCCATGCAGGTGGCGGTGGCGCGACTGGAGATGTCAGGCTTCGATCGGGCGGACCTGAGCCTGCCGAGTGCCGTCGCCGGCAGCGAACACGCGACTCCTGAAACCAGCGCGAAGCCGGTCGACACGGAAGAGGACGCGCGCCAGGCCCGGACATTGCACACAAGCGGCGCGGCCGCGGCCGCGGGAATGGCGGCGGCCGGCGTGGTGATCGCGTCCGGCGGGGCGGCAGCGCCAGCCGTAGCCGCGGCCTTGGTCGGCGGCGGCCTGGCAGGCGGGGTAGTGCATGCGCTCAGCAGCCTCGCGAACAAGGACGAGCAGGAGGATCGCGACGCGAAAGCAGCCACCGGGACGCTGGTGCTGGCGGTACGCACGCCAACAGCCGAAAAGCGCGCCGAGGCGGAAGCGATTCTCCGCGCAGCCGGCGCCATGGACATGGAGGTTCAGTAGCTCTCATGACGACACGGAAGGATGAGGCGAAGCGCGACCGGGAGCTGGCGGACAGCTTCCCGGCGAGTGATCCCCCGGCCTCCAGCGGCATCACCGGTCCGCGTGCGGCGCAACCCGCGCCGGACCATCCGTCGGATGAACGGGACGACGACGAGCGGCCGGAGGGCACGCCTACGCACGAGCGGCACGCGACAGAGACGGCACATCAGTGGGAGAACGAGAAGAAGCCGGGCCGCCCACAGCGGTAGGCTCATCCGCCTTGCCTGGTTGCGCCGGCGGTGCATCCATGTCGGCTAAATGCACCGCTGGCCCCTAACCGCTTGGCTGCTCGTCTGCTACGCATTTCTTTATGCACCGATCGCCTTCCTCATAGGGGTCAGTTTCAACGCCTCACGGCTCGTGACGTCGTGGGATGGTTTTTCGCTGCAATGGTACTTCGCGCTTTGCCATGACCAGCCGCTGATCTCGGCGACGCTCCTCTCGTTGCGCATCGCTGCCGCCTCAGCGACTCTGGCGCTGATCATCGGGACACTGGCCGGTTACGCGCTCGCTCGCTTCGGTCGTTTCCGTATGCGCGGCGCCTTCACCGCTGCGCTGGCCGCGCCACTCGTCCTGCCGGAGGTCATTACCGGCCTGTCGCTGCTGCTGCTGTTCGTGACTTTGGAGCAGGCGGTGGGCTGGCCGGCGGGGCGCGGCGCCGGCACAGTGACGCTGGCACATGCGTCGGTTTCAGTGGCCTATGTGGCCGTCGTGGTCCGCGCCCGGCTTGCTGGAACGCCAGCCGAGTTGGAGGAGGCTGCCATCGACCTTTACGCGCCCCCCTGGCGGGCCTTCCTCCACGTCACCTTGCCCCTGATGGCACCCGCACTGGCATCGGGCTGGCTGCTCGCCTTTACGCTATCGCTGGATGACGTGGTGGTGGCGAGCTTCACCTCCGGGCCTGGCGCCTCGACGCTGCCAATGGTCGTATTCTCCTCGATCAAGCTGGGCCCCACGCCGGAGCTGGATGCGCTGGCCACGCTGATCGTCGCGAGTGTGGCGGTCATCCTGCTCGCTGTGTGGCGGGCGCAGATGCGCCCTGCGGCTGGAACGATTGCCGGGGACGGGCCTCTCCGATAGGGTCCGCGCCCTGCCTAGTCTCAGGAATCCGTCATGCACCTGACCGCCGAACGCCTCGACCGCATCCAGCCGAGCCTGACCATCGCCATTGCGACCAAGGCGCGGCACATGATCGCGGAAGGCAAGAACGTCATTTCGCTTTCGCAGGGTGAGCCGGACTTCGAGACGCCGCGGAACATCAAGGACGCGGCCATTCGGGCGATCGAAACCGGCCAGACAAAGTACACGGACGTCGCAGGTACACCCGAACTGCGCAAGGCGGTGGCGCAAAAGTTCAAGCGGGATTCCGGCATCGACTACAAGCCGGAGGAGATCATCATCTCGACCGGCGGCAAGCAGGTGATCTTCAATGCCATGCTCGCCACGCTGAGCAAGGACGACGAGGTCATCATCCCAAGCCCATGCTGGGTGAGCTATCCCGATATCGTCAGCCTGGCGGACGGCAAGCCGGTGCTGGTGCCATGCGAGCAGAACCACGGGTTCAAGCTGCGTGCCGAGGCGCTGGAGCAGGCGATCACGCCGCGCACCAAGTGGTTCATGCTGAACAATCCATGCAATCCGACCGGCGCCGCCTATTCGGCCGAAGAGCTGCGGCCGATATGCGACGTGCTGCTGCGTCATCCAGACGTGTGGATTTTTACGGACGATATCTACGAGAAGTTGGCCTATGACGGGTTCAAGCCCGCCACGATCGTGCAGGTCGAGCCGAAACTGCGCGAACGTACGCTGACGATGAATGGCTGCTCCAAGGCGTATGCGATGACCGGCTGGCGCATCGGTTTTGCGGGCGCGCCTGTGGCTTTGATCAAGGCGATGGACAAGCTGCAAAGCCAGTCCACGTCGAACACCAATTCGATCGCCCAGGCTGCTGCGGTGGAAGCGCTGACCGGCCCGCAGGAGTCGATCGAGGCGATGCGCAAGGTGTTTGAGGACCGCCGCAATCTCGTGGTGGAGATGCTGAACAAGGCGCCCGGCATTTATTGCCACAAGCCGGAAGGCGCCTTCTACGTGTATCCGTCCATTCATGGCTGCATCGGCAAGACCTCCCGCGGAGGCAAGAAGATCACCGACGATGAAGCCTTCGTGCTGGCGCTGTTGGAAGAGACTGGGGTGGCGGCGGTGCATGGCGCGGCGTTCTGCTATCCGGGGCATTTCCGCATGGCCTATGCGAACGCGACGGAGGAGCTGCGCGAGGCCTGCACGCGCATCCAGCACTTCTGCGAGGGATTGCACTGATGCCCGGGTTTGCTGACAGGCTAAGCCGCGTCCAGGTTGCCGCCAGCGTGCAGATGACGATACGGGCGCGCGAGCTGCGGGCGCAGGGTATTGACATCATCCAGCTCACCATCGGCGAGCCGAATTTTGCCAGTCCGCGCCATGCCATCGAGGCCGCGCATGAAGCGGCGCTGCATGGCGAGACGAAGTATCCGCCGCAGGACGGCACGCCGGCGCTGAAGCAGGCGATCCAGCGCAAGTTCAAGCGTGACAGCGGGCTGGACTTCGCCCTGGATGAGATCTGCGTCACCAACGGCGGCAAGCAGGCGATCTTCAACGCGCTGGGCGCCACGGTAAACCCTGGCGACGAGTCGGTGATCCCTGTGCCGTCGTGGAGCGCGTATGCGCTGATGACCAAGCTGTTCGATGGCGAACCGGTATTCGTGACCTGCCCGCAGAACAATGGTTTCAAGCCGCGCGCCGAGCATATCGACGCGGCGATCACGCCCAAGACCAAGTGGCTGATCCTGAACAATCCGAACAACCCGACCGGCGCGTGCTGTTCGGCAGCCGAGTTGCGCGCGATCGCGGACGTGATGGTGAAGCATCCGCACGTCTGGATCATGTCGGACGACATGTACGAGCATCTGGTGTTCGACGGCTTCAGGCATGCGACAATTGCCCAGGTTGCGCCGGAGCTGCGCGACCGCACCGTGACGATCAGCGGCGCCTCGAAGGCCTATGCGATGACCGGCTGGCGTATTGGCTTCGCCGGAGGGCCGAAGAATTTGATCAAGGCGATGGTGAACATGCAGGGCCAGGCGACGGCCGGCGTGTCCACTGTCGGCCAGGCTGCTGCGGCGGCAGCGCTGGACGGACCGCAGGATGGCGTTCAGGAGCAAATCGTCGCGTACCGGAACCGGCGCGACATGGCGGTGGAGATGCTGAACGCCTGCAAGGGCATCAACTGCCACAAGCCGGAGGGCGCGTTCTATGTGTTCCCCAATGTGGCGGGGTGCATTGGCAAGAGCACGGCAGGCGGCCGCACGCTGGAGACCGACCAGGACGTGTGCATGGCGCTGCTCGAGGAGGCGCACGTCGCGACCGTGCACGGCGCCGCCTATGGCATGAGCCCCTATCTGCGCGTCAGCACCGCGACGGATGATGCATCGCTCGCCGAGGGCTGCCGGCGCATCGCCAAATTCTGCGAGGGGCTGCATTAGCTCTCTCTCATGTCATTGCGAGGAGCGCAGCGACGAAGCAATCTCAGTCGTCGGTGCGCAACCCCGTTGGGGATTGCTTCGTCGCTGCGCTCCTCGCAATGACAGTGAAGATCCGTCCCGGCCGCGACTCCGACGCAGACGGCTTCATCGCGCTGATCGCTGCCTGCTGGAGCCAATATCCCGGCGTGCGCATGGATGTGGATGGGGAGATGCCGGAGCTGCGCGCGCTTGCATCCTATTACGCCGGGAAGGGCGGTGCGTTATGGGTAGCCGAAGCGGCCAGCGCCATCCTCGGCATGATCGCGACCGTACCGGATGATGCGGGCGCTTGGGAGATCTGCCGCGTCTATACACACCCATCGACGCACGGCACCGGCCTCGGCCATCAACTCCTGAACGCCGCGGAGGCACACGCGCGCGCCAGCGGCGCGGCACGGCTGGTCCTATGGAGCGACACACGCTTCGATCGCGCGCATCGTTTCTACGAGAAGCGCAGCTACGTGCGGCATGGAGCGATCCGGGTACTGCACGACATCTCCAACTCACTGGAGTTCGGCTACGCCAAGCCGATCACCGGCGTGGAAGTGCTGGATGCGGCTGCCGCCGCATCGGCCGAACGACGCCTGGCGGAGATTCTCTGCGCCTGTGTCGATGCCGGCGCATCCGTATCCTATTTGCCACCGCTGTCGACGGAGGTTGCACGTGGCTTCTGGAAGCGCATGGCGGCTGACGTCGCGGCAGGATCGCGTGTTCTGCTAGCCGCTTGGGATGATGGCGTGCTGGCAGGGACGGTGATGCTGGAGTTCGCTTCCGCGCCCAATCAGCCGCACCGGGCAGAGGTGCAGAAGCTGTTGGTGCATCCCGACGCGCGCAGGCGCGG
>CAYRTL010000081.1:11920-25033 GCA_964427005.1 uncultured Acetobacteraceae bacterium | reverse complement strand
CTAACAGAGCGGCCGGTCGGCTCGGCTGGGGATCAGGCTCTCCAATGCTTCGGCCACCGTGCCGAACCGGCAGCTCCGACCGATAAGAGGCTGCACGACGATTTCGTGAGCACCGCGCCAAACGATCCAGCGCCGGAGCTGGCTGTCTTTCGCATAGAATGCGATAACTTCCTCGTATTCCTCGCCTTCGACACAGTGGTCGAGCTCAACGATCATCTGGATGTCGTGGAATTCCGCCCAGCCCTGCAACAGCATCAGGTCGGCAATTTCAAAGGCGAGTCCGGTCGGCACATTGGGCGTAATCTGCGGCGTTTGCATTGAAAACTCCGATCCCCCTGAAACGTCGGATGGAAGGCCTTCACGTGCCCGTGATCAAAGCCCCTCACGCTCCCGTGAGGCAAGCTTTTGAATCATGGAAATGAACGATTGTTCAGTCGGAACACTTCTGTTCCGATGCATTTCCTCAGAGTTGATGGATAAGTGTTTGATGGAAGCGGGAATTGCTTGCGAAACCATTCCATAATCTCAAGGTCATTAACATTCCGTAATTGTGATGAAAATGTGGGCGTAATGGCTCCGAATCGCTCGCTGAACGAAATTCTCCGCGCGCTTCGCCGTGAGGTTACGGTTTCCCGTTCACATACAACGCCAGGATGTCGGCCACTGCACGGTTGAGCGGCGTCGGCAATCCGAGCATCTCCCCCAGTTCAACCACTTTGCCGCTGAGCCACGGCAGCTCCAGTCGGTTTCCGCGGGCAAGGTCGCCTTGCATCGACGCAGTCATCTCGGCTGGCAGCGTGTCGATGAACGCCATCCGTTGCTCGGCGAAATCCGCCGGCAGGTTCACGCCCAGCTTGCGCCCGACCGCAACAACCTCCTGCGTGATGTCCATCAGGAACCTGCGCGTCTGCGGATGGGCCCGGATCGGTCCGATTGTCGATCGCATGCTGGCAGTACACGCCGACATCGGGACCAGGAAGGCGAACTTCTGCCAGATCGCGAGATTGATATCCTCGGGGATCTCCGCGTCGATACCGGCGTCCGTACATGCGGCAAGGAACGCTTCGACCCGCGCGGTCCGCCGGTTGTCCAGCTCGCCAAAGATCAGCTTTGCCATGGTGCCGGTGTGCTTGATCACGCCCGGGCTTTCGATGACGACACCGATCTGGCCGACACCGCCAATGACCGCATCGCGGCCAAGGACGCGCGTCAGCACCTCATCCTTGCTGACACCGTTCTGGAATGAGACGACTGCCGTGCCAGGCCGCACCAGGGGCCTCACCGCTTCCGCGGCGGCTTCCGTGTCCCACAGCTTGACCGCGATCATCACGACATCTGCGGGATCCAGCGTCGATGGGTCGTCGGTCGCGACCACATCGCGCAGATGCAGATCGCCGCGCGCGCTGTGCACGCGCAGTCCATCTTTGCGCATTGCCGCGAGATGAGCGCCGCGTGCGACGAAGGCCACATCATGACCGCCCGCCGCGAGGCGCGCACCGAAATAGCCGCCGAGGCCACCGGCCCCCATGATCACAAACCGCATGTATCCGATTGAGCGGATCGGATGCACCACGTCAAGCGTCAGGTGCGCGCCGGCAGGTCCTCCACTTGCGACAGCAGTTCCTCCTCGGCTGCAAGATGCAGCGTGATGATCGCGTCCAGCGCATAGAGCAGCCGCCGCACCTCCCGGGCCTCGCCCTCTGAAGCGTTCGCATCGGACAATCCACCAACCAGCGCGGCAAAGCGGCTCGTAAGATGCGTTATCTCCTCGTGCATACGGTTCATGGCTCCCAACGGATCGCGGCCACCCAAACGATCCGCGAGTTCCGGAAACACCGCCTGCTCCTCGGCCAACTGGTGTGGCAAGAGCAAGCTGCTCAATGCGGTATTGATGGTCCGCAGTTCCCCAATTGGATGCCGGGCGGGCTGCTGCATCCTGTCGGCGGTGCGCCGCATGCGATCGAGCAGAGAGCGTAACCTTGCGTGTTCTTCCACAACGCGATCAACAGCCATGCGATCCGTCAGTGGCTTCGGTCCAGCCACTCCAGTGAGTGCGCGCAGCGCGTTCAGGATAACTGCGACGTCGATCGCTTCCTGCACGAGCGCCCCGGCGACGGGCGGCAAATAGCCGAATGCAGCAGCGATCATGCCCGCGGCCGATAGCGCCATGCCGGCGAGGATCGACTGCAATGCTATCCCGCGCGTGCGGATCGCGATGAGGACAGCGTCTGCGACGCGGTCCAGCCGATCAACCAGCAACACCACGTCGGCGGCTTCCGCAGCAGAGGTGGCGCCCCGTGCGCCCATAGCCACGCCGACATCCGCCGCGGCGAGCGCAGGTGCGTCATTGATGCCGTCGCCGGCCATCATGGTCGGCGCCGTCGCACGCTCCGTCCGCACGACCTCGATCTTTCCCGCTGGAGTGAGTTCGGCGTGCACCGCATCCAGACCGACAGCCGATGCAACCGCCTCGGCCGTCGAGGGCCGATCGCCGCTGATCATGACCAGCCGCGTAACGCCGGCCCGGCGCAGCACCCGCAGCGCACGGGGCGTTTCCGGCCTGATCCGATCAGCCAAAAGCAGCACACCCGCGATGCGGCCTTCTACCGCGACCCATGCGGCAGAGGACGCCGCCGCCGCCATTCTGGCCACGCTGCCTTCGGCGGGTGGCGCGATACCGACAGCCTCCAGCAGTCCCGCGCTGCCGATCACGACGCGCTTGCCATCAACCGCGCCCGCCAAGCCACCCCCTGCGATCTCCTCCACATCGCTTGGCAGCGTCAATTCCAACCCGAAGCTGCGTGCCGCCATCACTATCGCGGCGGCCACCACGTGCTGCGACACCTGCGCCAGCGAAGCAGCGAAACGCAGCACCTCGTCAGGATCGAATCCGTCGAGTGCCTCTACGCCGGTAACCCGCGGCGTTCCCGTGGTCAGTGTGCCGGTCTTGTCGAACAACGCAGTGCGTATGCGAGCCAGGCGTTCCAGAACACCTGGATCCTTCACGATGATCCCGCGGCGGGCCGCGCGAGAGACACCGCTGATCAGCGCGACAGGTGCCGCGAGAATAAGCGGGCAGGGAGTAGCCACCACCAGTACGGCCAGCGCACGCACGGCGTCGCCGGTAAGCCACCACGCGCCTGCGGCGAGCGCCAGTGTGATGAACAGAAACCAGAGTGCCCAGCGATCGGCGAGCCGCACCAGCGGTGGGCGGTTCTGCTCCGCTGCCCGCACCAGGCGCACCACCGCGGCATAGGTGCTGTGTTCAGCTGTGGCCGAGGCACGGAGAGTGAAGGGACCATCGGCGTTCATCACGCCGCTGCGGATGGATTCGCCCTGGCCTCGTGTCACCGGGACCGGCTCGCCCGTCAGCGCCGATTCATCGAGCGTCGCGGCGTCGGCTGCGACGATGCCATCCACCGGAACAATCTCCCCCGGTTTGATTAGCAGCATGTCGTCTGGACGCACTGCGTTGAGCGGCACGTCGAGGATGCGACCTGCCTCCTGCCGATGGGCGTTGCGCGGACTGCGATCGATCAGGGCGGCCAGCTCCCGCCGCGCGCGGCTCTGGGCGAATTCCTCCAACGCGCCGCCACCAGCGACCATGAGCGCGATAATGATCGCGGCCAGGTCCTCGCCGAGTGCCAGCGCGCCGATGATGGCAAGCAAGGCAATGACATCGACGCCCACCACACCTCGCCGCAGGCTGCGAACGACGTCGGCCAGAACGACAAGGGCGACAAGGATTGCCGCCGCAACCCAGGCCATGCTGCCCAACAGGAAGCCGGCAATCAGGCCAACCAGAATGATAAGCAGGAGCAGGCGCCGCGGTGGCGGCAGTTTCATCTACTGGGGCGCGGCTTCGGCTACCGGGAACTGCCCTGATGGACGCGGTGCAGCGTGGTGGCGGACGAGGAACATGCCGCCGACAATCAGCGACAGCGCGACGACGCCGAAGACCAGTGTCTTGTCGGTCAGCGTGTCGCGCGGTGACCGCTCCGCATACCAGAAGTGCCGGTACCAGGATTTGTGCGGCTGCAGGGGGGCGATCGCCATCTCTCCCTCAATTTCCTGTAACATCGAGTATGGAATGGCACCGCCTCAGGTGCAATCGGGGGGAGGAACGATGGCGGACATTGGCTATCTCGGTGTCGCTTTGGTCGTGCTTGGCACGGGAGCCGTGGCGGCCGCCCTTGCGGGAGCGACACGTCGCCTGTTCCGTTTCGAGATACTCCGGCGTCACCACGAAGTCGGCAGCGCGGTTTTCCTGCAGCTTGGTGTCGTGTTCGCCGTTCTGCTCGCCTTCGTGTTCAGCGAGGTCTGGACCGAGTACAACAGCGCCGCCGAGGCCCTCGACCATGAATGCGGCGCGTTGAATGGCGTCATCATATTGAGCCATGCGCTGCCGCCGGCGGCGCGCGGACAGATGAAAACTCTGCTGGGCGACTACACGGCCGCCGTCATCGGCAAAGAATTCCCATCAATGGAAAAGGGCGAAGCCCACAAGGATGCTGAGGCGTCCTACCAAGACCTGTGGCTAGGCGCCGTGGCCCTGCCGGCGGAACAGGCGAAGGATATGGCGATCCGAGACAACATATTGTCGCTGCTGACCACGGCGCATCAGAACCGTGATGACCGGCTGTTTCAGATGAATCACCGCCTGCCAGCCCTGATCTGGTCGTTGCTGCTGGCTCTCAGCGCGGTTCTGATAACGCAGTTGCTGTTCTTCGGCATGGAATACATCACCTCGCAGATGCTCTTCACCGGAGCATTTGCCGCCAGCCTCGTATTCATCCTGCTGATCGTGCACTTCCTCAATCATCCGTTTGAAGGGATGTTGCGCGTATCGCCCAAGGCCTTCCATGAGACCGCCGCCAAGGTCGCCGCACTGCCTGGAATTACGTAGTTTCAACGTCATGGTGGGGCCAAGCCCTGCCATGACGAGGTAGAGTGCCCAGGTCGGCAAAGATTCAGCGAGGTTTGGCATGAACCAGCAACCAGGCGTAAGGGTGACGCACGATACCCGCGGCGTTGCCGTGGTGACGATTGACAATGCGGCGCGGCTCAACACGCTGAACACGCCAATCATGACCAGGCTGATCGCTGCGGTCGAATCACTCGAGGCTGACGAGTCGCTGCGCGCCGTGGTATTGCGCGGCGCGGGTGAGCGCGCGTTCGTGGGTGGTGCCGACATCTATGAGATGTCCAACCTGGTTCCCGCGACGGCGCGCGAATTCATCACTCTGGTGCATCGCAGTTGCGATGTGTTCCGGCGCCTGCTAGTGCCGGTGATTGCCCGCATTCAGGGTTACGTGTTCGGCGCCGGCGTGGAAGTCGCAGCGGCTTGCGACATGCGCGTTGCCAGCACCGACGCGCAGTTCGGTATGCCAGAGGTGCGGCTTGGCGTCCCTTCGGTTGTCGAAGCCGCGTTGCTGCCGCAGTTGATCGGCTGGGGACGCACCCGGCAGTGGCTGTTGACTGGCGATACGATCGACGCGGCGACAGCACTCGGCTGGGGACTGGTCGAGAACGTGGTTCCGCCTGATCAGCTCGACGCGGCCGTCGAAAGGCTGCTGGAGTCCATTCTTGAATCCGGTCCACATGCCATCCGCCTGCAAAAGGCGCTGATCACCAATTGGGAAAACCTGCCGTTGCGTGAAGCCATCCAGAGCGGGATCGACAGTTTCGCCGATGCGTGGCAGACGGACGAACCACGGCAGCGGATGAACGCGTTCGTTGCACGCCGGCGCAAGCGCTGAGGAGGAAACAAGCATGACCGCAGCGGAGCCGATAACCGGCGCCGAATGGCTGGCGCGGACGCTGGCCGCCAATGGTACGACGCACGTGTTCTTCATCGACGCCGTGTTGCGGCGGACATTGATCGAACTCGGCACTCTGGGCGTCACGCGTGTTCTCGCGCATGCGGAGAAGTCTGCGGCCTACATGGCCGATGGCTACGCGCGCATCGCCGGCCGGCCGGGCATCTGTTTCGCGCAATCAGTCGGCGCAGCCAATCTCGCGGCGGGCCTGCAAGACGCGTATCTCGGCCGCAGTCCGGTGATTGCGCTGACCGGGCGCGAGCCGCCATTTTACCAGCATCGCAATACCTACCAGGAATTGCCGCACGGTCCGCTGTACGCGTCGGTGACGAAGTTCTCGGCCGATGTCGCTGAGGCCGCGGATCTGCCGCGCTTGTTGCGTCAGGCCTGGCGCGAGGCGATGACCGGTTCGCCACGACCGGCGCATCTCGATCTGTATGGACGTTCGGCTCTGGTGGTTGAGAACGGAATGGTCAGCGAGCCTGTCGGCGTGGATCCGGCGCTGCAACTGACCATGCCGCCCTATCGCCCGTCGCCGTCCGATGACGAAATCGAGCGTGCCGCAGCCAAGCTGCGCGCCGCCAAGCGTATTGTCATAATCGCTGGTGCTGGTGCCGCAGCATCAGGAGCGGGCCCGGAATTGCTGGCAATGGGCGAAGCGCTGGCCGCGCCGATTGGAACGTCGCTTGGTGGACGCGGCGTGATTCCGACACGGCATCGCCTCTCGATTGGCTGCCCAGGCAACTATGCCGCACCGCCTGCCAACCAGATCGTCCACGAGGCGGACCTCGTGCTGTTCGTCGGTTGCCATACCGGCGATCAGGTGACGCATACCTGGCGCATTCCACCGCTGGATACGCAGGTAGTGCAGATCGACATCGATCCGCTGGAACTTGGCCGCAGCTATCCGCACACACTGGGCTTGATGGGAGACCCGAAGGCCACGTTGACCAAGCTGAATGCAGCCATTGGCAAACCCGTTCGCGACACCTCATTCGCCGATCGCGCCGCCGGTACTGTCGCGGCATGGCGTGAGGAGCGCGCACCGCGGCTTGGCAGCAACGCCGCGCCGATATTGCCCGACAGGCTGTGTGCCGAGATCACCCGCGCGCTGCCCGAGGACGGCATCCTGGTCGCCGACACAGGCTATTCCGGCATCTGGACCTCGACACTGATCGAACTGAACGGCACCACTCAGACGTATCTGCGCGCGGCGGGATCACTCGGCTGGTCATTCCCGGCCGCACTCGGGGCGAAGTGCGCCGCGGGCAAACGCAAAGTGATCTGCTGGTCGGGTGACGGCGCGATCTATTACCACCTGACCGAGCTGGAGACGGCGCGGCGGCGTGGCATCGCCGTGGTGCTGGTGATCAACAACAACTCAGGCTTCGGTCAGGGCTGGCCGAACATTCAGCGTCAGCAGGGCAACAAGCCGGGCGATGTGCGCGATCTGGTACGCTTCGGGCCGACCAATTTTTCTGACGTGGCGCGCGTGTTCGGGCTGCGAGGCATCCGCGTCGAAGAGCCATCGCAGATCGCGCCTACGCTGAAAGAAGCACTGGCCTCGGACGAGACGGTCATTGTCGACGTCAACACCGACATCGACGCGCGCGCGCCGAAACCCTGGCTGCCAGCGGGCTAAGCGAAGAGGGGCACCGCCGGTATCGTCACTTCTGGCAATGCTTCAACCTGCAGAGTGGCTGAACGCTCGATCCTGGTTATCGATCCGTAACGGCCATCACCAGGATCGCGGTGCACGAGCACGCAGTCCGCTGTCAGGTCAACGAGCCAGAATTCAGGAATTCCCGCGCGCGCATACAGCTCCAGTTTGGCGCCGCGGTCGATCTCCAGGCTCGTATCGGCGACTTCGACCAACAGGTAGATATCGCCACGCCGCGGATGTGTGTTCGGGTAACCCTGCCATGGTCGCCTGACAAGCGCGATGTCCGGCTGCGGCTCCGTGCCGCCATCCAGCTCGATGGGATTCTGCACCCGTATGCCGGCGCGTCCCGCGACGCTCTTGAACAGCAATTCCGGGAGTGTATCGACGGCGAGCGCGTGCCGTGGCCCGATCGGTGACATGTCCACCAACTGCCCTTCCAGCAGTTCCACACGATCGTCTTCGCCAATGATCCCGGCCTCTCCCAGGCGATGATAATCGGCCAGGGTCAGGCGATGCCGAGGCACCCGGTGGCGACGCAGAATGTCGATCTGGCCATTCTCCATGCTGACTCTATGGAGACGATCGGGGCATTTGCCAACACCTCGGGATGCCATACGCTGCCTAACGCGTGCCGAAGCGAGGAGCCTGATATATGACCGAAGTCGCAGTTGTCGGTGCTGGCCTGATGGGCCATGCGCTGGCCTTGGTGTTCGCCCTCGGCGGCCATAACGTGCGCCTAACCGACAACAACGCCGAGACGCTGGAACGTGCGCCGAACCTGATGGCGACCGCATTGGCGACACTGGCCGAGGCGGGCGAGGTGGACGCGTCATGGGATCGCCAGCGCCTGTCGCATGCCGTGCGCTGCATTCCAGCGCTTGCCGATACGGTGGCAGGTGCCAGGCTCGTGGTGGAGGCCATCGTCGAGCGTCCGGACGCCAAACGCGCGCTCTACGCGCAGCTCGAGACGCTGATGGACTCGGACGCGATCCTCGCCAGCAACACGTCCAATCTCGACATCTTCCCGCTGTTGCCGGAGGGCCTGCAAGAGCGCGCGGTGATCGCGCACTGGTATACACCGCCCTATCTCTGCGATCTGGTCGATCTGTGCCCCGGACCAAAAACCGCTCCGGCTGCCATCGCCACGGTGCGCGACATGGTGCGTGCGATGGGCAAGGTCCCGGTGGTCTTCAAGCAGATGGTGCAAGGCTATGTCGCCAACCGCCTGCAGGCGGCAATGGGGCTGGAAGTGCAGCGCATGCTCGACGAAGGCCTGGTGACGCCGAAGGACATCGATGATTCGGTCATCCACGGCCTCGCTCTGCGCATGCCGATACTCGGTCTGATGGCGAAGGCGGACTTCACCGGATTACTGCTGATGCAGCAAGGCATGAAGAATCGCAGCTACACACCGCCGGTGCCCAAGGGCCACAGCGAGACACTGGACAAACTGATTGCCGAAGGCCGTACCGGCGTGATGTCGGGCAAAGGCTATTTCGACTGGGGCGATCGCTCACCCGAGGAGCTGTTTCGCGAGCGCGATCGCAAGCTGCTTGCGCTGAAGCAGGCGCTGCGCAAGATCGGACCGATGGAGGGGAAATGATCAGCTACGATCTCAAAGGCAAGACCGCACTCGTCACGGGCGGCGCGTCCGGTATAGGCTTCGCCACCGCGCGCATGTTGGCGAAGTTTGGTGCAACGGTTGCGGTGAATTTTCTGGCTGACGATCCGCGTGGGCCCGAAGCGGTGGACAAGATCAACGCAGAGGGCGGCAAGGCCATCATGGCGCCCGGCAGCGTCGGCGAAGCCGGTGACTGCGAACGGACGGTGCTGAAGGCGATCGATGATCTCGGCCGGCTCGATCTGCTGTTCAACAATGCAGGCACGCCGGGCACGCGCCAGCGCATCGCACCGCCGGAACTCGATCTGATCACCGAGGATCTGTGGTCGCTGTTGCTGCAGACCAACCTGCTCGGCGTGTTTCGCGGGTCGAAGACTGCCGCGCCCGCGCTGAAGGCCTCGCATGGCGCCATCGTCTCGACCGCTTCCATCGCGGGGCTGGGGCGCGCCGGTTCCAGCCTGGCCTACAGTGCGACCAAGGCAGGCGTCGTGAGCCTCACGCAAAACCTCGCACGCGCGCTGGCGCCTGAGGTGCGCGTGAACGCGATCGCGCCGGGCGCGGTGGACAGTTCCTGGATGGTGGAATGGACCAACGAGGAACGTCAGCAGTCGATCGAGCGCTCGCTGCTGAAGCGGCGGTGTCAGCCGGAGGACTTGGCCGAGGTGGTGGTGTTCCTCGGCTTCGGCGCGGCGATGGTGACCGGACAGACGATAACAGTCGATGGTGGGCTGACGCTGTAGCTTCAATTGTGTACACCTCGCCCGCTACGCGGGAGAGGTGTACTAGAACGTCATGACGAAGTCCGCCCCGAAGGTGAAGGAGTCCTGGGTGCCCTTCGAAGTTCCCGTATTGTCATTGAAGGGTTTGTTGTTGGTGAATGCATGATCCCAGCGGATCTCCGGACGCACCAGCAATCCAGTGATCGGCGCGGGTAGCTCCGGCTTCCATGTTACTCCCAGCGTGAGTGCACCGTACGTCGTATTGCTTCCTGGTGCGGCGTGGACGGAGGGCGTGGGCAGCCCCTGCTGGAATTTGACAAAATCCGATGTGCCGGGGAACGAAGCCACGAAGAAGTTGTTGTCGTCGCGCCAGTACTCCATTCGCCCGTTCAGCGCGATCGTGTCGGTCAGTGCATACGATGCATATTGCGCGATACCGAAACCGTTGACCGCCTTGCCAACCGTACCGTAGCCATCACGGACCCAGTTGGCCTCCGTCACGAAAGTCCAGGTGTCGGTTGCTTTATAGGTGAGCAGCACGTCGTTGTAGAACCGCCACTGGCCGTTCGCATTGACCCCAATTGGGGAGAGCACCCGGGTCGCATCCTCCGGCCCAAAATGCGTCAGTGCCAGGATCGTCAGCTTGCCATCCAGGAAAGTCAGATTGAAACCACCGATTCCGCCGATGGCGCCGTTGTTCTCGCCCAGCGGCCCGAAGGTGGTGTTCGTGCCTGTGTCAATACCGGCATAGATATCGAGCACTTCATTGACGTGCGTCGTTGTCAGTGCGCCGGTGTGCTTGAACGGCAGACCGAACTGGAAGATGTACGAGTGCGAGTAGAACGGGTTGGTCGAGGGATCAATCGTCTCGTAACCCAGCGGTGTGGGATACTGTCCAGCCTTAACGTCGATGCCGCCTTCAGTGATCCAGGGCAGATGCGCCTGAACGTTTGCTTCCACCACGTCGAACTGGTTCCGCTGGTTGGGTAGCACACGGTTCAGCTCACCCAGGAACTGGGTATACCGTGCGTCCGAACCATACATGAACTGAAGCTTGAAGCCCCATTGATAGTCGGGATCCTTGGGGTCCAGAGGCTTGTTCGCTGTCAGCAACAATTGGTTCAATTGCACCTGATTGGCGTGGTCGGTGAACAATTGGCCCCAGTTCAGGCCGGTTCCTGGGCGATAGGGGTTCGCGATGATGCCGGACTCAAGCTGCGCCGACAGGTGGATGCCATTGATCCAAAGCCCGGGCGGTGGCGCTTCGGCGGCTGGCGCCGCCGGAGTGGGAGCCGCTTCGGTGGCTGGTGGTGCGGGTGTCTGTGTCTGTGCATATGCGGCCGGCGTGGCGGCAATGCAGGCCGCCACGGCCCAGCCCGCGGCGACGAATATTTTGTTGTACCGCATGGTTATCTTTATTGCCTTTTCGTTTCGACCGCGGGCGCAAGAGATGGGACGCCGGTTCGCCGGCGCCCCATCAGTGCGGTCTGACTGTCAGAAGATCTGCTCTCCGTGCAGGACCAGGTCGAGGCCTTCGCGTTCCTCTTCCTCGCCCACACGCAGCCCGACGAGTGCCTTGGTGACCATGAGCAGGATCAGCGTCCCGACGCCGCTATAGACCAGCGTGGCGGCGACGCCCTGACACTGGATCCAAAGCTGCGCCAAGCCGCCAGGGCTGCCATCAGGCGACGCGTCTGTCGCCGACAGAGGTCCGAAGGAAAACACGCCAGTCAGCAATGCGCCGACAATGCCGCCAATGCAGTGGACCCCGAACACGTCAAGACTGTCGTCATAGCGCAGCATGTGCTTCAGGCTGGTCGCACACCAGAAGCAGATCACTCCGGCTGCGACGCCGATGATGATCGAGGCGCCCGGCAGCACGAAGCCCGATGCTGGAGTAATGGCGACCAGCCCCGCGACTGCGCCGGAAATCGCGCCAAGGACGGAAGGTTTGCCCTTGGCGACCCACTCGGCGAACATCCATGCGAGTGCGGCGGCAGCGGTCGCGATCTGGGTGACTGCCATCGCCATACCAGCGCGACCGTTCGACGCCACAGCGGAACCCGCATTGAATCCGAACCAGCCGACCCACAGCAGAGACGCGCCTATGACTGAATAAGCGAGGTTGTAGGGCGCCATGTTCTCGGTGCCGTAGCCAACGCGCTTGCCAAGGACCAGTGCGCACATCAGACCGGCGATGCCGGCGTTGATGTGCACGACGGTGCCGCCTGCGAAGTCGAGCTGACCGTTCTGTGCAGCCCAGCCAGAGGGGGCCCAGACCCAGTGTGCGATCGGTGAGTAGATGAGCAGCGACCACAGCGTCATGAAGATGCACAGGGCCGAGAACTTCATCCTGTCGGCGAAGGCACCCACGATCAGCGCCGGCGTGATGATCGCAAACGTCATCTGAAACATCATGTAGACCGTCTCAGGGATTGTCGTGGTCATGTCCGCGACGTCCTTGATGCCGGAAGCCAGAACGAACGCCTGGGTGTCGTTCCCCTTGCTGATGTGGTCGGCGATCCCATGCAGCATGAAGCGGGACAGGTCGCCGACATAGGTGTTTCCTGGCGTGAAGGCGAGGCTGTAGCCAGCAACTGTCCAAACGATCGTTACGATGCAGGTGATGACGAAGCACTGCATCAATGTGGCAAGGATGTTCTTCTTGCGGACCATGCCGCCATAGAACAGCGCCAGACCCGGGACGGTCATCAGCAGCACGAGCGCGGTGCTGGCGAGCATCCAGGCGGTATCGCCGGAGTCGATCTTGGGCGGGCCTGCGTCTTCCGCCAGTGCTGGCATGGCGACCAGCATGAATGGCAGCATCGCGCCCAATCCCCAGGTCACGCGGGGTCGAATCATCATCCTGTTTCCTTGTTGGTTTGTCGTTCAGAGTGCCGCGGCATCGACCTCGCCGGTGCGGATACGCACGGCGCGTTCAATGTCGATGACGAAGATTTTGCCGTCGCCAATCTTGCCGGTATGGGCGGACTTGGTGATCGCCTCGATCACCTGGTCGGTGAGATCGCCTGGTACGACGACTTCGATCTTCACCTTTGGCAGGAAGTTCACGTGGTATTCGGCACCACGATAGATTTCGGTCTGGCCCTTCTGCCGGCCGAATCCCTTCACTTCAGAGACGGTGAGGCCTTGCACGCCGAGTGGCGTCAGTGCCTCGCGCACGTCGTCGAGCTTGAAGGGCTTGATGATGGCCATGATCAGCTTCATGTCGCTGCCCCTAGGTTGCTTCCACGCCGCCGCCACCCTCGCGGCGGGACGGTCGTAAGGGGC
>CAYRTL010000081.1:0-11820 GCA_964427005.1 uncultured Acetobacteraceae bacterium | reverse complement strand
GCCCCGCCATGAGAAATTACTACCGCGATAAACCGAATAGTTGCCCAAGAAACGAGCAGCAGGCGTACAAAAGAAAGCGCCCCGCCACTCGTGAGAATGGCGGGGCGCTGCAAAGCGTTGCGGTCAGACCGAGTAGTACATCTCAAACTCAACCGGATGCGGCGTGTGTTCGAAACGATACACCTCGCTCCACCTCAGTTCGATGTAGCTCTCGATCTGATCGGTGCTGAACACGTCGCCGGCCAGCAGGAACTCGTGGTCGGCTTCCAGCGCGCCAATGGCCTCGCGCAGGCTGCCGCACACCGTCGGAATGCCCTTCAGCTCCTCTGGCGGCAGATCGTACAGATCCTTGTCCATCGGATCGCCTGGATGGATCTTGTTCCGGATGCCGTCCAGACCAGCCATCAGCATCGCCGCGAATGCCAGGTACGGATTCGCCCCCGGATCAGGGAAGCGCACTTCGACACGCTTCGCTTTCGGGCTAGTCGCATACGGGATGCGGCACGAAGCCGAACGATTGCGCGCCGAATAGGCGAGCAGCACCGGGGCCTCGAAGCCGGGGATCAGCCGCTTGTAGCTGTTGGTCAGCGGGTTGGTGATCGCATTCAGCGCCTTGGCGTGCTTGATGATCCCGCCGATGTAATACAGCGCCGTCTCCGACAGGTCGGCATAGCCGTTGCCGGCGAACAGCGGCTTGCCCGCTTTCCAGATCGACTGGTGCACGTGCATGCCCGAGCCGTTGTCGCCGTATATCGGCTTCGGCATGAACGTCGCCGTCTTACCGTAGCTGTGGGCCACGTTGTGGATGCAGTATTTGTAGATCTGCATATTGTCGGCCATCTTCACCAGCGGCCCGAACTTCACGCCGAGTTCGTGCTGGCTCTGACCGACCTCGTGGTGGTGCTTCTCGATTACCACGCCCATTTCGCCCATCGTGGACAGCATCTCGGCGCGCAGATCGCTTTCGCTGTCCACCGGCGGGACGGGGAAGTAGCCGCCCTTCACCGCCGGCCGATGGCCCATGTTGCCTTCCGGGTATTCCTTGAGGCCGGCCTGCGGGCCTTCCTGGCTGTCGAGCTGATAGATGCCGTAGTTGCCGCCGGTGCCGAACCGCACGCTGTCGAACACGAAGAACTCTGCCTCTGGGCCAAAGAACGCCGTGTCACCCACGCCCGATGACTTCAGATACGCCTCGGCCTTTTTCGCGGTGGAGCGCGGATCGCGGTTGTATGGCTGGCCGGTGGAGGGCTCGATGATGTCGCAGAACAGGATCAGGCTTGGCTTCGCCGAGAACGGGTCCATGACCGCCGTTTCGGCATCCGGCATCAGGATCATGTCTGACTCATTGATCGCCTTCCACCCAGCGATCGAGGAGCCATCGAACATAATGCCGTCGCGGAACGTCTCCTCCTCGAAGGTGGAGACGTGTTGCGCAGTGTGCTGCCACTTGCCGCGTGGATCAGTGAACCGCAGGTCCACATATTCCACGGAGTGCTCATTCAGCATTTCCAAAACGTTCGCTGCGCCGGTAGCACCGCCGCCTGCAGGCCTTCTCGCCATGTATAGTCCCCGTGTTCTTGGTCTCGATTGGCGCGCGGACCGCACCATGCGGTCTCGTCGCGAAGCGGCCCGTCTACTCGTTTCCGCTGCGGGCCGGAAGCGGCTTTGGGTCTGGTTCTTTCCTGTTCTGCGCTAAATCGCATCCTCGCCGCGTTCGCCGGTGCGGATGCGGATCACATCCTCCACCGGAGACACAAAGATCTTGCCATCACCGATGCGGCCGGTGCGCGCGGCGTTGATAATCGCCTCCACTGCGCGCTCCAGCACCGCGTCGTCACAGACGACTTCGATCTTCACCTTCGGGAGGAAGTCGACCACATACTCGGCCCCGCGGTAGAGCTCGGTGTGGCCCTTCTGCCGGCCAAATCCCTTCGCCTCCACCACCGTAATGCCTTGCAAGCCGACTTCGTGCAGCGCTTCCTTCACCTCATCCAGTTTGAACGGCTTGATAACGGCCTCGATCTTTTTCATGCGCGTTCAATCCCCGGCTCGCCGGGCTCCCAGTTACTGGCTGCCCAGGTCGCCGGTGGACGATACGGCAGCGGCCCAGGTTTGCACGCGGCGTGCCAAGCGGCAACAAACCCCCTTCTTCCCCGTGGGCCTCCGCCTTCCTCCGTTTCTCCGTGTGGAACCTTCCTCTTCCCATGCTTATAACCACGCCGGCCTTTGCCCGGAATTTGGGCAACTGTCGCATCGACGAGGAGGAGCCGCTTTCCCGTGAAGCCCGCCAACACCCTGCTCTCCGGCATCGGCACGACCATCTTTACCGTCATGTCGGCGCTGGCCGTCGAGCACAACTCGATCAATCTCGGCCAGGGTTTCCCGGACACCGACGGGCCCGCCGACGTGGTCCAGGCAGCCGCTGATGCGCTGAAGGACGGCCGCAACCAGTACCCGCCCATGCCGGGCGTGCCGGAACTCCGTCAGGCCGTGGCCGCCGCCAACCGCCGCTTCTACGGGCTTGAAGTGGACTGGGCGAGCGAGGTGGTTGTCACTTCCGGGGCCACAGAGGCGATCACCGCCTGCCTGATGGCCGTGCTCAACCCAGGCGACCAGGTCGTCTTGATCGAGCCGCTGTACGACACCTACGCGCCTGTCGTTCGTCTGCTCGGGGCGGTGCCGCGCTTCGTGCGGCTTGAGCCACCCGACTGGTCGCTGCCACACGCCGCGTTGGCCGATGCGTTCGGTCCGGCGACCAAGGCCATCCTGCTGAATTCGCCGATGAACCCATCCGGCAAGGTGTTCACCGAGGAGGAGCTCGGATTCATCGCCGAGTTGGTGCTGCGTCACGACGCCTACGCGATCTGCGACGAGGTCTATGAGCACCTGACCTTCGATGGCGCCCGCCACATCCCGATCATGACGCTGCCCGGCATGCGCGAGCGAACCATGCGTATCGGCAGCGCTGGCAAGACGTTCTCGCTGACTGGCTGGAAGGTCGGTTACGTCACCGCTTCCGCCGCGCTCGCGGCCAATGTGGCCAAGGCCCACCAGAACCTGACGTTCACCACGGCGCCCAACCTGCAGCGGGCCGTGGCTGTCGGCCTGGCGAAGGACGATGCCTATTTCGCGTCGCTCTCGTCTTCCTTGCAGGCCAAGCGGGATCGGCTGGCGGCGGGGCTGGCAAGCCTGGGGCTGGCGGTGTTGCCCACCAAGGGCAGCTATTTCATCTCCACCGACTTCCGTCCTCTCGGCTTCAACGGCGACGACGTGGCGTTCTGCCGCCACATCACCGAGCATGCCAAGGTGACGGCGATCCCGGTCTCAGCGTTCTATGATGCGCCCGACGCGCCCAGCCACTACGCGCGCTTCGCCTTCTGCAAGCGCGATGAGGTCCTGGATGAGGCTGTCGCGCGGTTGAGGGCGCATTTTGGCGCGCGTGCGTTGACGCAAGCCACAGGAAGGGCCTAAAGCCGGCGCCCCGGATGGCGGGCATAGCTCAGTTGGTAGAGCGCCAGGTTGTGGTCCTGGATGTCACGGGTTCGAGTCCCGTTGCTCGCCCCATTCCTGGTGACAGACATTGAGCGGGACGGCTTCGCTGGTACTGGCAGGTGGCGGAGCTCGGCGCATGGGGGGTGTCGACAAGCCACTGCTAAAAATCGGCCGCCGGCCGATGATCGAGCGCGTCATCAGCAGGCTTGGTGCGGGCCCCATCGCAATCAGCGCCAATGGCGACCCGGCGCGTTTCGCTGCCTTCAATCTGCCGGTGCTTTCCGATAACGAGTTTGCCGGGCAGGGGCCACTCGCCGGTGTGCTGGCAGGGCTCGATTGGGCTGCCGGTCTGGGGGCGGACACGTTGCTGACCGTCCCTGGCGATACGCCCTTCATCCCCTCCGGTCTGGCAGAGGCGTTGGACCCGGCACCTGCGTGCGCGGTGAGCAGGGGCCAACCGCACCATCTGGTCGCGCTTTGGCCGGTCTCCTGTCGCAGCTCATTGCGCCATTTGCTGTCGCAGCCCGGCCGCCGGGATATGGCGCACTTCGCCCGCCAGATCGGCATGCGGTGGGTTGATTTTCCGGCTGCGGAATGGGACCCATTTTTCAACGTCAATACGCCGGAGGACCTGGCCGCAGCGCGCGCCATCGTGGAGGGGGAGGGATGACGAAGACGGTTGCTATCGGGGGACTTGGGGCGATCGGATTGAAGCTGGCCCAAGCGCTCGATGCCGGCGTGGAGGGACTGCAACTCGTCGCCGTGGCTGCCCGTGACCAGGACAAGGCGGCCGCCAACCTACGCGATTTCCGCACGCCGCCTCGCGTCGTGCCGCTATCCGATTTGGCGCAGGCCGATATCGTCGTGGAAGCGGCACCAGCCGCGGTATTCGAGACCATCGCTTCGGCTGCGATCGACGCGGGCCGGATCTTCGTGCCGGCGTCCGTCGGCGCACTGCTGCCTCGCATGCATCTCGTCCAGCGGGCGCAACAGACGGGTGCCCGCATTATCGTGCCAACTGGTGCGCTGCTCGGCTTGGATGCCGTACGGGCCGCGGCAGAGGGGCCGGTTGAAAGCGTGACCATCGAGAGTCGCAAGCCGCCGCGTGGACTGGAAGGTGCGCCTTACCTGGTGCAGCACGGCATCGACTTAAGCGGCATCACCAAGGCGCAGCGCGTTTTCGAGGGCAATGCATTTGATGCCGCCGCGGGCTTCCCGGCCAATGTCAATGTGGCTGCGGCGCTCGCGCTCGCTGGCATCGGGCCAATCCGGACGCGCGTTGAGATCTGGGCCGATCCCGCTGTCACGCGGAACATCCACACAATACGCGTGGAAGCTGCAGCCGCGCGTCTCACCATGACGATCGAGAACGTGCCGAGTGAGGAGAACCCGCGCACCGGGCGGATCACTGCACTCTCCATGCTGGCCTGTCTGCGCGGGCTTGTGGCGACGTTGAAGGTGGGTACCTGATAACGGGCATGCTCGCCCCAATCCTGTACTTCGCGTCGATATCGCTGTTTGGCTTCGTCCTGCTCGCGGCGACGCAGGTACCTGACAGTAATTGGCTGCTCGCCTGCATCTTCCCGGTGTTCATTGCGGCAATCCTGGGCTTCGTCATGTGGGTCTATGCCTGGTCGGAATTCAGCGCCGTGGTCAGTGCCGGCTCACTGATCGTGCCGATAGTGGCAATTCTGCTGATCCGCCGCATGCTCTCCACACGGGGTCTTTTCATCGCGATCTGTGGCGCGACCGTTGTGGCCCTGATCTGCGCGCGCTTGGCGTTTCTTGCCGCCGAGCTGGGGTGATTGCTTGACAGTCAGTGGCCGGCTGATTTCATTTCAGTTCAACTGAGGGGGCTTCCGATGCAACGTCTGGTGTTGGTGATCGCCGCATTCGTGCTGGCGATCGGTGGTGGTTCTGTGCGTGCAGCCGAGGATGTGGTGATCGGCGCGCTGTATCCGATGACCGGGCCGAACGCGCAGGTCGGCAATGACGCCAAGGCCGGGATGGAGACCGCGGCCGAGATCATCAATGGCAATCACAACATCCCAATGCTGCTGGGCAAGGGTGGCGGCCTGGACAAGTTGGGCGGCGCGAAGGTCCGGCTGATCTTTGCCGATCATCAAGGCGATCCGCAGAAGGCGCGCGCTGAGGCGGAACGGCTGATCACGCAGGAACATGTGGTGGCGCTGATCGGCTCGTATCAGAGCGCCACGGCGGCGACCATTTCGCAGGTCGCCGATCGGTATGAAGTGCCGTACATGTCGGCGGACAACTCGTCGCCGAGTTTGAACCAGCGTGGGCTGAAGTGGTTCTTCCGCACCTCGCCGCACGACGTGATGTTCACCCAGGCGATGTTCGATTTCTTCCGCGACATTGGTGAGAAGACCGGCCGCAAGGTGAAGTCGGTGGTGCTGTTCCACGAGGACACGATCTTCGGCACGGACAGTTCCAACGCACAAAAGCAGATGGCCGAGGCGGCTGGAATCAAGGTGGCGGCTGATATCCGCTATCGCGGCAATTCACCTTCACTGTCGGCCGAAGTACAGCAGATCAAGGCGGCGGATGCCGATGTGATCATGCCTTCGTCCTACACATCGGACGCGATCCTGCTGATGCGCGGATTGCACGACGTTGGCTACACACCGAAGGCGATCATGGCGCAGTCCGCCGGTTTCGTGGAGCAGGCGTTCATTGATGCCGTTGGCCCGCTCGCCGAAGGCGTGATGAGCCGCTCGGCATTCGCGCTGGACGCGACCAAGGCGCGCCCTGCCATTCCCGCAGTGAACGCGCTCTACAAGGCACGCAACAACAAGGACCTGAACGACAACACCGGGCGCGAGATCACCGCACTGATCGTGCTGGCTGATGCGATCAACCGCGCAGGTTCGACCGATCCCGAGAAGCTCCATGCGGCGCTGGTCGCGACTGACATTCCCGGCAATCAGACGATCATGCCGTGGAAGGGCATCAAGTTCGACAATACGGGGCAGAACATCGCGGCCACGCCGGTGATCCAGCAGATCAAGGGCGGCAAGTACCACACGATCTATCCGTTCGATGTGGCGGCAGAGGAAGCGGTGTGGAACGTCGGGAAGTGAAGTACACCTCTCCCGCGCAACGCGCGGGGGAGGTCGCCGCGTGGAGCGCGGCGGGAGGGGGCGCTGGTGGCGGTACCCTCTCCCGGCGCACGATGGCGCGCCGACCCCGGATCAAGTCCGGGGCAGGCTCTCACCCGGTTCGCGGGCGAGGTGTAGGTAGTTGACCGTCACGATCCTCCTTCAGGTCGCCGTTGGCGGCCTGCTGATGGGGCTGATCTACGCGCTGGTGGCGGCCGGCCTGAGCCTGATCTTCGGCCTGATGGACGTGGTGAACTTCGCGCACGGTGAACTGCTGATGCTGGCGATGTACGCAACCTTCATCGTCTGGCTGGCGACCGGGCTCGATCCGCTGCTCCTGCTGATTCCTGTTGCACTCGCACTGTTCGCGCTGGGTGTCGCGATCTATCACCTGCTGATGGCGCGTGCCCTGTCGGTCCGCTTCAACCGGGGTATGGTGCAGATCTTCGTCACCTTCGGCCTGGCGATCCTGCTGCGCGGTGCGGCGCAGTTCACCTTCGGCAGTGACTTCAAGAGCGTCAGCACATCGCTGCTCGCCAATCACACCATCGACCTCGGCGGTGTCTTTGTACCGGTGCCGCAGCTTGCCGCCGGCATTGTCAGCCTGCTTGCCTTCGGCGCGCTGATGCTGATCAGCCGCACCGAGTTCGGCCGCGCATTGGAGGCGACGCGCGAGGATCGTGAGGCCGTGGCGCTCATCGGCATCAATCGCGACCGCATCTTCGCCATGGGCTGGGGACTGGGCGCCGCCGCCGTCGGCATCGCTGGCGTCATGCTGGCCACCTTCTATTACGTCTCACCGAATGTTGGGGCGAATTTCGCGCTGATTGCTTATGTCACCGTGGCGCTTGGCGGCTTCGGCAGCCTGCTGGGTGCGCTCGTTGCCGGCCTGCTCATCGGTGAAGTGGAGGCGCTGACCGCGCTTCTGTTTGAGCCGTCGCTCAAGCAAGTGGGCATGTTCGCGATCTATCTCGCGGTGCTGATGTTCCGCCCCCGTGGCCTGTTCGGAACGCTGTGATGGAACCCTCCATCACGCGGCGTTGCTTCATCATCATGCCGGGGCTTGGCCCCGGCATCCACGTCTTCTCGTGCGCCCGGCATGACGAGAGGGTGCTGTAATGGAAACCTCCATCACGCGGCGGCGGCGGAAGGAACTGGTCATCGGCGCCGGGCTGTTGATCGCATTGGCGATTCTGCCGCTGCCGATCCACGACGTCTACACGCGCAATCTGATCATCATCACCGTGCTGTTCGCCGGTCTGGCGCAAGCCTGGAACATCCTGGGCGGCTATTGCGGGCAGATTTCGCTGAGCCATGCGCTGTATTTCGGCGTAGGCGCGTATGTATCGACGCTGCTGCTGACGCGCCTTGGCATCCCGCCGACCATAGGCATGTTCGCAGGCGGAGCGCTGGGCGGACTGATGGCGCTACTTGTCGGCTGGCCATGTTTCCGCCTCTCCGGTCATTACTACGCCATCGCCACCGTCGTAGTGGGAGAGATCGGGTATCTGCTGTTCCTGAACTGGGACTGGGTCGGCGGGGCGACGGGCATCAACATCCCCTACCGGCGCGCCATCGGCGATTCCTGGCTATGGCTGCAATTCCGCATTGACAAGCTGCCATATCACTACGCGGCACTTGCGTTCGCCGCGGCGGCCTGGCTGGTGGCGTGGCTGATCGAAGGCTCACGCTGGGGCTTTGTCTGGCGCGCGGTGAAGGATGATCCGATCGCGGCTCGCAGCCTCGCGGTGCGTATCTTCCCATCGAAAATGGCGGCGGCTGCAATCAGCGGCGCGCTGACCGGTATCGGCGGCGCGATCTATGCGCAATACGTCGGCTATATCGATCCTGACAGTGTGCTGTATGGCCAACTCTCCATCCTGATCCCGTTGCCCGCGGTACTGGGCGGCGTCGGCACGCTATGGGGACCGCTGGTCGGCGCCGCCGTGTTGATCCCACTGTCGGAACTCACGCGTTCCTATCTCGGCGGTTCGGGACGCGGCGTTGATCTGATGATCTATGGCGCGTTGATCATCCTGGTGGCGTTGGCGCGGCCGCAAGGCCTGGCCAGTCTGATTGGCGTACGCGTGCGCGCGCCCGCCGGAGCAGACGATGCCGCTGCTGCTTGAAGTTGATGGCGTCAGCAAGTCCTTCGGCGGCGTGGCCGCCAATGTCGATATCAGCTTCGACGTGAATGAGGGCGAAATCCTTGGCCTGATCGGGCCCAACGGCGCCGGCAAGACCTCGCTGTTCAACGCGATCTCCGGCGAGGTGGTGCCCGATGAAGGCGAGATCCGCCTGTCCGGCCGGCGCATTTCGGGACTGTCGCCCGAGCAGTGTTCGCTTCTGGGCATTGCGCGCACCTTCCAGGTGGTGCGCAGCTTCGATTCCATGACCGTCCTGGAGAACGTCATGGTGGGGGCCTATGCGCGCCTCTCGCGCACACATCCTGCCATGGCTCGCGCAATGGAGACGTTGGAGTTCACCGGGCTTGCGGCACGCGCCGACACTCCAGCCCATTCGCTGACCCCGGCGGAGAAGCGGCGCCTCGAAGTGGCGCGCGCGCTTGCCACCCAACCGCGGTTGCTGCTGCTCGACGAGATGCTGACCGGCCTGACGCCGGTGGAGGCGCAATCCGGCGTGCAACTTATCCGCGACGTCCGCGCGCGCGGCATCACCGTGATGATGGTCGAGCACGTCATGGAAGTGCTGCTGCCGCTGGTCGATCGTGCCGTGGTGCTCGACCTTGGTCGCGTGCTGACCATTGGCGCGCCGCAGGACGTGGTGCGCAATCCCGACGTGATCCGCGCCTATCTCGGCGACCGCTATGCTGCGGCTTGAGAACGTCTCAGCCGCTTATCGTGGCCTGCGCGCGTTGCAGGGCGTGTCGCTGGAGGTGGCGCGCGGCGAAATCGTCGCTGTCGTCGGCGCGAACGGTGCCGGCAAGAGCACGCTGCTGAAGTCGATCGCCGGCCAGGTGACCACTGACGGCGTGATCGAATTCGAGGGGCAGTCCCTGCGCCGCCTGCCCGCGCATCGGATCACACAACTGGGCGTATCGATGGTCCCCGAAGGCCGTCGGTTGTTCCCGCGGCTTTCGGTGGAGGACAATCTGCGTCTCGGCGCCTACACGAAGCGTGGCGCTGACCGTTTTGCCCCGCTGGAGTTGGTCTTTTCGCTGTTCCCGCGATTGCAGGAACGCCTGCCGCAGCGCGCCGAGACTTTGTCTGGCGGCGAACAGCAGATGCTGGCCATCGGCCGCGCGCTGATGACGCAGCCGCGCTTCCTGATGCTGGATGAGCCGAGCCAGGGAATCATGCCTCGGCTGGTGGACGACATTCTCGCCGCGGTCACGCGCATCCGCGATCTGGGCGTAACAGTGCTGCTGGTGGAGCAGCGGCTGGTGGAAGCCCTGGCGATAGCTGACAGGGCTTATGTGCTGCAAACCGGGCGGATCGTGCTGTCCGGTTCAGCCGCGGAAATCGCCGCTGACAATGCCGTACGGCGGGCATATCTGGGCATGTGACGGAGGCGGCCCGATCAAGGCCGCCGTCCTTCACCTGTCAGGCCAACACCTCAGCGAAACGCAGTTTGCCCTCGACAGCCTGGTGCGCGTGGGTCTGCGCCGCATCCGCCCGGCGTCGCGTTGAAATGAACGCGCGGGCTAGGGGGTACGACTGTGCCGTCCTCCGTTACGCCGTGGGCTGTGCACTGGCAGTAGCCGTCCACTGGCATCGAGGTTGGGCACATCAGATTGTCGGTTTGGCAGACATTCGCGAGGGCCTGGCCGCCGGAGAGCGCTACAGCGACGAACAGCGCAGCGGACAGATGGTTGAGAGATCGTGTCATGGTAAACCTCTCCTGGTCCGAGCACTGACATAGGCACCCAACTCCTCTGGTGCGCTCACAACTACGATATGTGCTGCAGGGCCAAGTGAGGGAGCTGTGATACGATGCACGTCCTGATCATCGGCGGTGGGATCGGCGGGCTGGCGACGGCGTTGTCGCTGCATGATGTTGGTATCGCGTGCACCGTGTTCGAGCAGGTGCGCGAGCTGCGCGAACTCGGCGTTGGCATCAACACGTTGCCACACGCGATCAAGGAACTTGCCGCTCTCGGCTTGCTGCCTGCGCTCGATCGCGCCGGCATTCGCACGCGCGAGCTGATCTATGCCAACCGCTTCGGCCAAGTGGTTTGGCGCGAGCTGCGCGGCACCGACGCGGGCTTCGATACGCCGCAGTTTTCCATTCATCGCGGCAAGCTGCATGGCGTGCTGCTCGATGCGGTGCGTACACGGCTGGGCGACGATGCGCTGCGCACCGGCTGCCGCCTGGTCTCGTTTGCGGATCGTGGCGATCGCGTGGTGGCCCGATTCGAGCAGCGCGATGGCAGCGATACGTTGGAGGCCGAGGGCGATGTGCTGGTCGGTGCCGATGGCATCCATTCGACCGTGCGGGCTGCGTTCTATCCGAATGAAGGTCCGCCGGTCTGGAATGGCATGATGCTATGGCGCGGCGCAACCGATTGGCCGGTGTATGTCGATGGCCGAACCATGGTCATCGCCGGCGGCATGGGCCAGAAGTTCGTGTTCTATCCGATCCATGCCGATCCTGCCGAACCGCATCGGCGGTTGACCAACTGGGCGGTGATGGCGCGCATCGCCGACGGTACAGGCCTGCCGCCGCGACGAGAGGACTGGAACCGTCCAGGCCGATGGGACGAGGTGGAACCATTCGTGCGCGACCGGTTCCGCCTCGACTTCGTCGATCCTCTGGCGCTGATCCAGGCGAGCGGCACGTTCTACGAGTACCCCATGTGCGACCGCGATCCTCTGCCGCGTTGGTCATTTGCACGCGCGACGTTACTCGGCGACGCGGCGCATCCGATGTATCCGGTGGGATCGAATGGCGCGAGCCAGGCGGTGTTGGACGCACGGGCGCTGGCGCGGCATCTGCGCGGCGCGGACGTGGTGGATGCGCTGGCGGCATACGATGCCGAGAGGCGGCCGATGACGGCAGAGATCGTGCTGATGAACCGCAAAGGCGGACCGGAGCGGGTGATCGACGTTCTCGAGGAACGCGCGCCGGATGGGTTTACGGATGTGGATGCGGTGGCATCACACGCGGAACGCGAGGCGATTGTGCGCGGCTATGCGTCCACGGCCGGCTTTGCGCGCGACCAGGTGAACGCGCGGTGCTAGCCTGTCAT
>CAYRTL010000080.1:1824-25058 GCA_964427005.1 uncultured Acetobacteraceae bacterium | reverse complement strand
ACCATCCAGCCAGAGACTGCGCCGCGTAGCGACGATCAATCCCTGCCGAACAGCACCCGATCGAGGCTCCACGCCCCTCCGCCGGCAACCGCGAAATAGAGGAAGATGAAGCAATACAGCACCGCTCCATCGCCGCCATTCAACAGCGGGAAGAAGTTTCGCGGCGCAAGCGACATGAAGTACGCGATCGCCATCTCGCCTGACATGATGAAGGCCGCATAGCGGGTGAATAGGCCCAACGTCACCAGCGCGCCTCCGACCATCTCGATCACGCCCGCGAACCACACCAGGGTGAACATCGCCGGCATGTTCGGCCCGTGCGGGAACCCGAGCAGCTTTGCCGTCCCATGCTCCATGAACAGCAGCCCCACCATGATCCGCAGGATGCTGAGCACGCGAGGTTCCCACTGAACTCGATAGGCCGGAATGCCGGACATCAGGTCCCTCCGATCGAAGTTCCGATTGAGAAAGACGACCCACTGGCGGGAAAAGTCCCCTAGCGCCGGGATGGCGGGTCCAGATAGAGCGGGCTGGCGAGGTAGCGGCGCAACCAGAAGCGGCACAGCACGCCGATCGTTGCCGCGACTGGCACTGCCAGCATGACGCCCAGGAACCCGAACGCCGCGCCGCCCGCGAACAGGGCGAAGATCACCCATACCGCCGGCAGTTCAACCCGGTCGCCAAGAAAGCGCGGGTAGATCACGTAGCCTTCCAGGATCTGGCCGACGACCAGCACGCAGGCCACCACGATCACGCCGGTCCAGTGTGGGAACTGCGCGAGCGCCAGGCCGAGTGACGTAACGCCTCCGGTGATCGAGCCGACATAGGGGATGAACGACAGCAGGCCCGCCGCCATGCCGACGATGAGGCCGAGATCCAGCCCCGCCACGCTGAGCGCGAATGCGTAATAGACCGCCAGGATGATGCAGCAGAGCGCCTGGCCTCGCACCCAGGCGGACAGGATGCGGTCCACCTCGCGCGCCTGAGCCCGTATCACATCGGCGTAGCGGTGCGGCAGCCAGGAATTGACCATGCTGATCAGCCGCGGCCAGTCGCGCAGCAGATAAAACCCGACAACCGGCGTGACCACGGCCAGCGTCAGCACGTTGAAGATGGCAAAGCCGGCGCCGGTGACGCTGGTCAGCGCGGTGGCCAGGAAGGTCAGCATGTTGCCGGCCTGACTGCTCACCACGTCGCGCAGCTTGTCGTTCACCACGTCAGAGCCAAAGTTCTGCTGCAGATCGGTGATCACTTCGCTCGCCCAGCGCTGCAGCAACTGCACGTACTGCGGGATGCGGCCGAGTAGCAGGCCGATCTGCTGCAGGATCAGCGGGTAGAGCAACAGGGCGAACAGCAGAACGCCGGCCAGCAGCGCCAGGATCATCAGCAGCGCCGCCAGCCCGCGGCCGAGGCCCAGTCGGGTCAGCCGCGTCGTCGGGGGATCGAGCACATAGGCGATTCCGGCGGCGGCCACGAACGGCGCCAGGACGGAGGCGAAGAGCTGCAGTGCGAGCCACGCGACGACAAGCAAGCCGACGACCAGGGCTACTCGCTGGCCACGCGTGGCCTGGCCGGGCGGTGTTGCCGGCTCGCCAAACCAGCCACGCCGCTCCTCGGGAGGCGGCGTCTCCGGGATGTCGATCATCGGCGGCGGACCGTTACCCACACATAAGCCGCTCCCGAGGCCAATGTGGTTGCCGCGACAAGCCAAACCAACAGATACACGAACGCCGACGCATCGAGGCCAAAACCCGCGGCCAGCAAGGCCATCGCGACCAGCACGATCTGCAACGCCGTGTTAAGCTTCGACACGTAGAGCGGGCGGATGAACACCGGCTGACCCAGCAGGAACAGCACCACGACGCCGCCAACGATAACGATGTCACGGAACACCACCAGGATGGCCAACCAGTCCGGCAGAACCTTGACCGCGGCGAGCGTCACATACATCGACACCAGCAGCGCCTTGTCCGCGGCCGGGTCGAGCAGAGCGCCCACCGCGTTGCCGCCGCCGTTGCGCCGCGCCAGCCAGCCGTCGACCGCATCGGACAGGCCGGCGGCGAGGAACAGGAAGAACGCCTGCGCGAACTCGCGTTCCATGACGAACCAGACCGACAACGGGACCAGACACAGGCGTCCGAAGGTGATGACGTTGGGCAGCGTCAGCAGCATGGTCGATGCGCTTCGGCCGACTTGCGATCCGTCAGGCATCGAACCTCCGCATTGCGCCAAACAGCGGGCTCATGGTTGTTTCCGCCGTCGTCCGCCCGCCTTGCGCCTGATAGCGCCGCTCAGCGGACCAAGGCAGTAGCGTATCGAGGGCAGACATGACCAGAGGTGATCACCACGCTTCTGAACCAATCAGCGACAACGGGCTGACCTACCGCGGTGCGGGCGTGGACATCGAGGCAGCCGATGCCCTTGTCGAAACGATAAAGCCACTTGCCCGCGCCACCGCGCGGCCCGGTGTCATGGGCGGCCTCGGCGGGTTCGGCGCTCTGTTCGACCTGAAGGCGGCCGGCTTCATCGACCCCATTCTGGTGTCCGGCACCGACGGTGTCGGCACCAAGCTGAAGGTCGCGATCGAGACCGGAATCCATGACACGGTTGGTGTCGATCTGGTGGCGATGTGCGTCAATGACATCGTGGTGCAGGGCGCGGCGCCACTGTTTTTTCTCGACTACTTCGCGACTGGCAAGCTGGACCCGCGGCAGGCGCGCGAGGTCATCGCCGGCATTGCCTCAGGTTGTAACGAGGCGGGATGCGCCCTCATCGGCGGCGAGACAGCCGAGATGCCCGGGCTGTATCGCGAGGGTGACTACGACCTGGCCGGGTTCGCGGTGGGCGCGGCGGAGCGCGGACACCTGCTCCCGCATGGCGTGGTGCCGGGCGATACCGTGCTTGGTCTGGCGAGTTCCGGCGTGCATTCCAACGCCTTTTCGCTGGTTCGCCGCGTGGTGGAAGTGAGCGGGCTGACATGGAACTCGCCGGCGCCGTTCGATCCGGAGGTGACACTCGGCCGAGCGCTGATGACGCCTACGCGGATCTATGTGCCGGCGCTGCTGGCGCTGCATCGCGCCGGACTGATGAAGGCCGGCGCGCATATCACTGGTGGCGGCCTGCCGGGCAATCTGCCGCGGGTGATGCCGGACGACACGGTCGCTGTACTGGAGCCGTTCTGGTCGATCCCGCCGGTCTTCGGGTGGCTGGCGCGCACAGGCGGGGTTGCACCCGAGGAAATGCTGCGCGTGTTCAACTGTGGCATCGGCATGGCGGTGGTCGTGGGCGATGCTGATGCCGCGACGGAACTGCTGCGCGACCAGGGGGAAAGCGTCGCCCGCATCGGCCACATCGCAGAGGGAAGCGGGCCGGCCAGGGTGCAGATCGACTTGCCTGCCGGCTGGCCCGGTTGAGTAGGCGCCGCACGGCCATCCTGATCAGCGGCCGCGGCTCCAACATGGCCGCGTTGATTGAAGCCGCGCGGGACCCGCAGTTTCCCGCCGAGATCGTGGTTGTCATTTCAAACCTCCCTGATGCCGCAGGACTTGCCCTGGCGCGAAACGCGGGGGTCACCGCGAAAGCGATCGATCACCGGCAATTCAAAGGCGATCGGCACGCGCATGAGCTGGCGATCGACGCTGCACTCCGGGAGGCGGGCGTCGAGATCGTTTGCCTCGCCGGTTACATGCGGCTGCTGACGCCGTTTCTGGTCGATGCCTGGCAGGGAAGGATGCTGAACATCCATCCGAGTCTGTTGCCTGCCTTCCCTGGTCTGCACACCCACGAGCGCGCGTTGGCGGCCGGCGTAAAGCTGCATGGCTGCACCGTGCACCTCGTGACGCAGGCGATGGATGAAGGACCGATTCTAGCGCAGGCTGCGGTGCCGGTGTTGCCGGGCGATACGGCCGAGACGCTCGCGGACCGCGTGCTGGTGCAGGAACACCGCGTCTATCCGGCGACGCTGCGCTGCTTTGCCGCGGGTGTTGCCGGAGTTCCGGCGTCCGGGGATTTGGCTCTGCTCAATCCCGCCGGGCAGTAACCCGTTAAGCCGAGCAGACTCACGGCGCACAGGGAAGACGCTCGGGTCGACCCGTCGCCGCATATTCCTTACCAGCACGGTCACGATCTGGATTATATTGCGATCCGTTTCTCTGAAAGTGGAGCTGCGCACTGATCGCAGCCTGGCGTTCCGAGAGGGAGACGGTCCCGCCGCGAACGCACCTCAGAACAGCACGAATAGCGCCAATAAGTCGCAAGAAGGGAGAAACCGATGCACACGCAGGCAACAGAATCTGTAATCCGGCTGCAAGTCACAGTTACGCCGGGACGGCTCATGCGAAACGTTGTCGTGCCCGCACTTCTTGACGATCGCGCCTGCCGCAACAGCTTATGCGAACGTCATCACGGATTGGGATGACAAAGCGGTCGCCATCATTCAGGGCAATGCGCCCGCACCACCGCCCAGGATCGGCCCGATTGGAGGCCTTCGCATGATGACGGCCATGCACATTGCAATGTTCGAGGCCGTCAATTCCATCGATCCGGGCTATGTGCCGTACCAGGGGCAAATGAAGCCCAAGAGCGGCGCCTCACAGGAAGCTGCCGCAGCCTCGGCAGCAGCAACCGTGTTGTCCAAGATGGACCCTGAGAGTGCGGCCAAGGTAAAGGAGGCGCTCGACGCATATCTCATTGAACTACCGAGCGGCGAGGCCAAGGACCAAGGCATCAGGCTCGGCGAGCAGGCTGCTGATGAAATTCTCGCACTGCGAGCCAAGGACGGGAACGATGCGGTGAATGCTTTCCGGCCCGTCACTCAACCCGGCGTCTACACTCAGACGATGCTGACATACGGGTGGCAATACGCCACCATGGTGCCGTTCGTTATGAAGACACCGTCTCAATTCCGGCCCCCACCACCAATTGCACTCACCAGCGAAGAGTGGGCCAAGGACTTCAATGAAGTGAAGGACATTGGTGAGAAGAACAGCACCAAGCGTACGCCCCAACAGACCGAGGATGCACGCTTCTGGCTGACAGTCGCCCCAGGATCGAACCAACCTCTGCCCGCCAGGTCGCAATCAAAAAGAATATGTCGGTGGTGGATAGCGCCCGCTTCATGGCACTGGTGACCATGGCTCAAATGGATGCCGCCATCGCTGTTTTCGACGCCAAGTATCACTACAGTTTTTGGCGGCCAATCACCGCGATCCGCAATGGTGACATCGATGACAACCCAGCCACTGAACGAGTCGCGACATGGCAACCTATCGACCTCACGCCTATGCACCCGGAATACCCTTGTGCCCATTGCACTCTGAGCGGAGCCGAGGCCGGTGCGATTGCGGCGATCCTGGGCACTGACGAAATACCTGAGGTCTCTTTGACCTCACCAACCGCACCGGGTGTCACACATAAATTCACCAGCTTGCACGCGTTCAACGACGAAGTGTCTGGCGCTCGCATTGCGGCCGGCTTCCACTGGCGGTTCTCGACTGTAGTCGGCCGCGACATGGGTTGGAAGATCGGCGCCTACACCGTGGAGCACTGCATGCAACCTTTGACGGTCGCGAGTCGGTAATCTCACAGCGAGGAAGGGGTAGGACAGGCTCCTGCCCCTTCAGTCGCAAGTGGCCCAGCAGGGAGTTCCGGAGCGCGAAATATTTAGACCACCGACTATGCCAAAACGCGACTTCCGAACGAGGGCCTGATGGATCGCGCGCGCCGAGCACAAAGTCTCCAGAAATCGAACGGCGCTTCCTTCACGATCCGCGAAGCGGATAGCCAATGCCCCTCCCGCACTTGCTCCCGCAACTGATGAAACCTGGCCAATGCGTCCAGCCACTGCCCGCGCCTGATGAGAATCTCCAAGTGGTCGGCTGGTATCCGGTCCCTCATCTCGGCAACGACCTTGTCGTTCATCTCCTTGACATGTTCGAACGGGTATCTTCGGCCGTTCTCATTTGCCCACTTGCGAGAGAAGGTGCCAAATGGCTGCACATACCAATACAGCGGCTCCGCAAGTAACAGCGCTTGTCCGCCAGCCACGAAGAAATCCAGCAGGACGAAGTAGTCGTAACCGTGGCGGACGTTCTCGCGGTACATGACCGCTCGACGGCGGACGAATTCAGTCAGGAACACAGGCTTCAACATACCCAGATCAAAGGGCGCGGTCGGATCGGTGCCAGCAATGAATTCCGACAGCCCGAGACTACGCGACTCATCGGGCATCTGGAACGCTATGCCGGCAGGCCGCTGCGCCTTCTCGTCATAAAAGGCCTGATTGTCCGCCACCATTTGAACGCCAACGTGATCGGCACAATCAAGCAAACGCTCCAGACGCTCCGGGTCGTACCAATCATCCGCGTCCAGCAAAGCAACCCACTTGCCGCGGGCAGCCTGTGTGGCAATGTTCAAGGCGTGCGCCGCGCCGCCGTTGTTGGCAAGCCGAATTGCGCGAATGCGGCCATCCGACTTCGCCAACTGGCTGGCGATATACCCCGTCCCATCCGTTGAACCGTCATCGACGATGATATACTCGAGATCGCGTTCGGTTTGGGCCTGCACGGAGCAGACTGCCCGCTCCAAACAGGATGCTGCATTGTATGCGGCCGTTATGACGGTCACGCGGGGCTTGCCACAAACTGTCACCGAACAGAAATCCTTCCGTTACGAATGCAACCATCCAAGCCTGCGCCTCATCAAGGCCGCGCCGCCGAATTCAATCTGAGACTTTTCAAATCAAGGCGATCGGACTTATTGGCACGGTGCCCAGGTAACAACGTCAAATGCTCCACAACCGTGACGGGACCTTGCCGCGCATATAGGGTATCGGCTTGATAAGGTCTAGAATGCATCGTCCTGCGGAGGAAAGCATGCTGGCACTGTGGGTGAAGGTTCGCGTGAAGCCAGAGGGACGCGAGCGTTTTCTCAAGGCGATCGAAACCGATGCACTTGGCTCCGAGCGCGATGAGCCAGGTTGCCTTCGATTTAACGTTCTTCGCGACCAACAGGAGGAGAACGTGTTTTACTTTTTTGAGGTCTATCGCGATGAAACGGCGCTGGAGGCACATCGGGCCGCGCCGCACTATGCCGTGTGGCGTGCAGCCGCGGATACTCTGGACGGGCCGCCCGAGGCAATACGCTGCGATACCGTCTTCCCCACGGCGCTCGACTATTGGGAGAAGCGCCGATAGCTGATTTGACGGCTCCGCCGTCAGTGCATCACAACGGACTGCTCCGCGCAGCAGCTAGGATAGATGCATGGACGGCTTGGCATGATGGATCAGCGACTGGCAGATCGATCGCCCCGATTGGCTACCCTCGATCCATCTGAGCGCCGAGATCAGGCATCCGGCGAGGATGCAAGACGATTGCCTTTGGCACTTCTTTGCGCTCTGGCTCTGGTCGTCGGGATCGTCACTGGCCTGGGCGCGGTCGTGTTCCGCGACCTGATCGGGTTCGTGCACAACCTGCTGTTTCTTGGTCAGGTGTCGGTGATGTACGACTCGAGCATCTTCACCCCGCCGTCGCCATGGGGAGCGTTGGTCATTCTCGTGCCGGTGCTCGGTGGTATCGGCGTAACGTTCATCGTCAGCAACTTCGCTCCCGAGGCAAAAGGCCACGGCGTGCCGGAGGTCATGGACGCGATCTACTATCAGGGTGGCGTCATCCGGCCTGTCGTCGCCGTCGCGAAATCACTTGCATCGGCGTTGGCCATCGGCAGTGGCGCTGCGGTAGGCCGTGAAGGCCCCATTATCCAGATCGGTTCGGCGCTCGGTTCCACCTTCGGTCAGGTGATCCGCATGTCGATGGGACAGCGCATCATTCTTGTCGCGTCCGGCGCCGGAGCAGGAATCGCAGCCACCTTCAACACGCCGATCGGTGGCGTGCTGTTTGCCACAGAGCTCATGCTGCCGGAAATCAGCGTGAATACCTTCTTGCCGGTGGCAATCGCGACGGGTACCGCGACATTCATTGGCCGGCTGTTTTTCGGAGCGCAGCCAGCGTTCAATGTCCCCGCCCTGCTTTCTCCTCTACCCGTAGAACCAAGCAGTGCCCTCATCCTGCTGCTCTATGTGGTTCTTGGCGCGGTCGTCGGCGTGGCGGCAGCCGGTTTCGTGCGCGGCCTGCATCTGGCGGAAGATTTGTTCGACCAGGTGCCAGGCCGCTACTTTCGCCACGCCCTCGGCATGCTGCTGGTCGGTGTCTTGATCTATGCCCTGATGCGTTGGGGTGGGCATTACTACGTCGAGGGCGTCGGCTACGCGACGATCCAGGCGATCCTCACTGGACAGCTCCCCGTCGCCTGGTTCCTCCTGCTGCTCTACGCGTGCAAACTGTTCGCCACATCCGTGAGCCTGGGCTCAGGTTCGTCCGGCGGCATCTTCTCGCCATCGCTCTTCATGGGAGCGACGCTGGGTGGCGCCTTTGCGGGATTGGTTTCAGCTATCTATCCAGGCCTTCCGATCAGCTTACCGGCCTTCGCGATGGTGGGCATGGGTGCAATGGTTGGCAGTGGCACCGGCGCAGCCCTGACCTCGGTGGCGATGGTCTTCGAGATGACGCGCGACTACGACATTGTGCTGCCGATGATACTGGCGGTCGCGGTGGCCTTGGGTGTGCGCCGCGTGCTCTCGCGCGAGAACATCTACACGATGAAACTCGTGCGGCGTGGCCACCCGATCCCGCGCGCTCTGCATGCCAACATGTTTCTGGTGCGCAGCGCGAGGGATCTCATGGACCGGGATTACCTGCTGATCGACGAGGCAACTACTTTCGGCGAGTTCCTGCGCCTGACCACTGGATCACGCGGGATGCGCCATGTGGTGGTGACACGAGGCAAGCTGATCGTTGGCGTGCTGCGGGTGAACACGGACCTGCGGCAGACGGTCAGTACCGCGGCCAGCGATGTGACGATGGGTGCGTTGGCGCAGCGGAACTACACCATCGCGCGGCCCGATGAGGTCGTATTTGACGTGATCGCCAGGCTGCGGCGGCGCGGCGCGGCCATGGGGATTGTGGCGGATGGACCGGGCCGGCCACGCGCAGGGAACGTGGTCGGTGTCATCACCAAGGAACATATCGCCGACGAGGTAGCGAGTAGCGTCCGCATTTATCCTCGTTGATGCAGGGTGAAGGAGCCGTGAGGGGTGCGCACTTCTGTCAGGGGCTTGCCGGCCGCCGCCCCGCTGCCATAGAACGCTGGCAGATCAATCCGTCAGCCGACGAGGCCTCATGTCCGAACATAGCCACGCCGCTCCGCCGCCCTCACAGGCCGAAACGCCGGAAGCATTCCTCGCCGATCGTCAGAGTTTCTGGAACGGCTTCACGCAGTTCACGCTGTGGTCGGTGATCTTCCTCATCGTCCTATTGGTCGCGATGGCAGTCTTCCTGCTGTAGAGCGGCGCCGACACCCCGGTCTCCATCGTCATGGCCGGCTTGGCCTGCCATGACCACACGCGCTGTGACGCTACTGCGCGAATTCCAGGATGATGTTGCCGGCATACTCCGGCGGGATGCGCACGTGCTGATCGGTGCGGACATGCGGCACCATGTTGCGCAGCATGAACATGTGGAGCGTGTTGAGGTCTGGCACTCGCACAGTGATCGCCACGGCGCAGGGTGCATCACGCCAGCCGTACGGCATCTGCACTGGCGCGAAGCGCGCTTCGGCTGAAGGACGATCGAGCACTAGAAGCTCGCCTCCTGCCGTCTTGACGCTGAAGCTGTTGCCGAGGTCGTGCAGCGCGTCCTCGTCCCAGATGCCGGCAAACCGCCGCCACAACGCGTAGGGCTCCGCCGCGGTATATACAACGCGGGTGATCGCATTCGCGCCGTTCGGGTGCTGCATCCACTCCGGCACCCAGACGAATTCGGGCCGATGTTGCTGGCATATGAAGTGCGAGAGCTGCGGCCGGTCCCAGTCGATCAGCATGGCCAGAGTGACGACTGCTTCATCAAGCGTGCCATCCGGCAGCGTCACAGCGCGGCGAAAATTCACCACCCCATCTGGCTCGATACGGCGTGCAGTCACCGCAGCCGCATCGGCTTCGGCGTCATCGCTGTGCAACGCGATCATCGCGATGCCTTCGCGGCGATTGAGCTGATCATCGATGAAGCGGCCGAAGCGGAAGCCGGTCTCGCTGGGCTCATCGATCAGGCTGCGATCCTCGATGCCCATCAGTTCGATGAAGTTGTCCGGGAACAGCACGAGCTGCGTGCCGGTGCCCCAGGGATGATAGCCCTTGCGCGTCGGCGCAAACCCCATCGCGCGGTAGCGGTCCGCCAGCGCGTCGAGGTCCTCGGAAACAACCAGTGGATGTTCGAGACCGAGTGGGCCGTTCGTCATAGCTCCGGCAACTTAGCCGACGATATCGACCTGCGCGAAGAAGAACCCGATCTCGATGGCGGCGTTCTCCGCGCTGTCTGAGCCGTGCACCGAATTCGCCTCGATATTCTCGGCGAACTGCGCTCGGATCGTGCCGGGCGCCGCCTTCTTCGGATCGGTGGCGCCCATCACCTCGCGGTTCTTCGCCACGGCGTTCTCGCCTTCGAGCACCTGCACGACGACAGGACCGGAAATCATGAACTCCACGAGACCGCGGAAGAACGGCCGTTCCTTATGCACGGCGTAGAACGCTTCGGCCTGCGCCTGGGTCAGCCGCAACCGCCGCTGCGCAACAATACGCAGACCCGCCGATTCTAATGCGGCGTTGATCTGGCCGGTCAGATTCCGCCGCGTGGCGTCGGGCTTGATGATCGACAGCGTCCGCTCGGTCGCCATTGCGTGCTCCTGCTGAATGTTCGGTGGGGACTAAGCGGGCTGGCCGATCAACGCAAGGCCCTCGGCTACCGAGACGAACTCGCCGCCGCCGGCCAATTTCGCCGCACCGAACCGGTCCTCGAACAAGCGGCGAACCGCCGGAACAAAGGCCGTGCCGCCGGTAAGGAAGACGCGATCGATTGCCGCGGGCGAAGTACCGGCCTTCGCCAGCACCTCATCGACTGTGGCGGCGAGCTGGGCAAGGTCGCGAGCGATCCAGGCCTCGAATTCGTCACGGGTGATCGCGCGTTCCACCTCGAAGGATTTGTGGCTGAAGCGCAGTATCGTTGCCTCGGCGCCTGACAATTCCGCTTTCGCGGTGGAGACGGCCTGATAGAGCGCATAGCCCACACCGTCCTCGATCAGCGTGATCAGATGGCGCATGCGCTCGGGGTGCTCCGCGGTGCGGGCCACCTCCGCGATGGCACGTAGCGTGCGCGGCGTGCGCATCAACGACAGCAGGTGCCAGCGCGCGAAGCCGGAATAGTACTCCGGCGGCACCGGAAGCTGCTTGCCCATGACTCGGTACGTCCCGCCTTTGCCCAGCAGCGGCGCGATGGCCCGGTCGATGATACGGAAGTCGAACACATCACCCGCGATGCCGATACCGGCATGCCCGAGTGGCGTGACACCCCCGCGCGGGTCGAACCGCATGACGGAAAAGTCGCTTGTCCCACCGCCGAAATCGCCGATCAGGACGGTGGCCGGCTCGGTCAGCGTACGGGCAAAGCGGGTGCCGGCGGCTTCCGGCTCCAGCGCCAGTCGGACCTGGGGCAGGCCCGCCTCGGCGTACGCGCCGCGCAACCGCTCGGAACCCAGCGCGTCATCGGCAACCTCGCCGGCGAAGCGCACCGGCCGGCCGACGACAATATCGCGCGCTGCAGGAACCTCCGTGAGGAGGACGCGCAGCAACCGGCCGATCAGACGCTCCAGAGTGAAGCGATGGCCGAAAATTCGGGTCTCGGTGAAGCTCCGCTGCGCCAGATAGGTCTTCATCGACATGATCAGCCGGCTGTCGAGCGGGTCCTCCACGTAGGCGGCAATTGCGGCAGGACCCGCGGCGTGATGCAGCATTCGCCGCGCCGGCGTCTCCTCACTCCAGAAGCACAGCACGGAGCGGAACACGTCTGAAGTCGCGTGGCGCTGCGTGGTCACACTGCCGTCGGCGTGCAGCAGAGCGACCACGCTGTTGGTCGTGCCAAAATCGACGCCGATCGCCTTGATCATCGATCCGCTCCGCCAAAGGGCGCGGGTTCAAGCGCGAATGGCGAAGCGGCGCAAGAGGGGCGCGGACAATGCCGCGCCCCGTAGAGATGTCAGCCGCCCTGGCTGTTGCTTACGCCCAAAGCGCTGAGTGTCTGCTGATCAAGCTCACCCGTGGCCGGCAGCCCCTTGGCCTGCTGGAAGCTCTGAACAGCCTGGCGGGTGCGCGGACCCCACTTTCCGTCAACCTGGGCGTTCTTGTAGTAGCCCTGCTGCTGCAACTGCTGCTGCACGCTTTCCAGCGTACCCTGCGACAGTTGCTGATTGCCGGAGCCGGACCCGCTGTAGCTCTGGCTGGATGTCCCGCTCACGCCCTGGCCGCTAGCCGAACCGCCGTTCGCCGAGCCAGTCGTCATGCCGGAACTCCCGGACATGCCAGAGGAGCCAGATCCTGTTGCCATACCCGGCGTGCCGGACTGGGCGGTGCCCGCACCGCTGGACTGGCCGGAGCTCGGGCCGGTCGAGCTCATGGAGCCGGAGTTCATGCCGGCCCCGCCCGAGGACTGCGCGCCACTCGGCGCGTTCATGTCCTGAGTTGTTGCTGTCGATGAACCCGTGCCTGTGGTGCTGCTCAAACCGGTAGCGGCGAAGCCCGCCACGGGGGCGCTCACGAGTAATGCGGCGAGAGCTGTTGCGGTAAGAGACGATGTCCTGTTCATGATCCTCACGTTCCTCTGCAATATTCTGGACAGCGGCACCCGAACACGTCAGTCGGGTTACCCACCCAAGAGGTAAGAGCCCCGCGAGGCTTTGCGATTCACCTAAATGGGAACATCTACTCGCCAAGGAGCTGATCGAGTGCATCTGGCTCGCGATTCCGTGAGCACCGTGGAGGCCATCTATCGCTCGTCACGCGTACGATCTCCACCGCCACGACGAGTGGCTCGTCGGCGTCACGGGCCACGGCGTGCAGGGGCGGCAGCACTGAGGAGCGCGCAATGACGGAAACAACGTGGACGGATGACGAGCTCGACAGGATCGGAAATGCGGAAGAACTGCAGATCGCGTCGTTCCGGCGCGACGGCACGCTGCGGAAGCCGGTAATCATCTGGGTCGTCCGCGTCGGGGACGGTCTCTATGTGCGATCGGCATACGGCCGCAACGCCGGCTGGTTCCGCGGCACGCAACTGCATCGCGAGGGCCACATCGCGGCTGGTGGTGTGGACAAGGACGTCGCGTTTGTCGATGCCGAACCCGCCATCAACGACCAGATCGATGCCGCATTCCGGACCAAGTACCGCCGCCATGAGGCGCGGTATGTGGACATGGTGGTGAACCCGGAGGCACGATCGACGACAATCAAACTCGTGCCGCAATAACGGCAACTCCGCCCCTTGACCGTGCCCCGCCGTCCGGTCGATCACCCCCGCCGCCATGTCGCTTCTCGTCATCTCCGGCGCAACCATCCGTCTCGGCGGGCGCACTATCCTGGCCAGCGCCGACCTCACGGTGGACCAGGGCCGCCGCATCGGCCTTGTCGGCCGCAACGGCGCCGGCAAGTCCACGCTGCTGCGCGCCATCATGGGCGAGCAGCCGCTGGATGGCGGCGAGATCCGCCTTGCCAACCGCGCCCGCGTCGCGACAGTGGCCCAGGAGGCGCCCTCGGGCGACGCTTCGCTGATCGACACCGTCCTGCAAGGCGATCCCGAACGCCTTGCCCTGCTTGCGGAAGCTGAGACCGCGGAACCGCACCGGCTCGCGGAAATCCACGAACGGCTGCGCGCCATCGGCGCTGATGCAGCGCCGGCGCGTGCGGCTGCGATCCTGGCGGGCCTGGGCTTCGACGAGGCGGCGCAGCAGCGCCCGGTTGAAGAGTTCTCGGGCGGCTGGCGCATGCGCGTGGCACTGGCAACCGCGCTGTTCGCGGCCCCCGACCTGCTGCTGCTGGACGAACCGACCAACCACCTCGACCTGGAAGCGACGCTGTGGCTGGAGTCTTGGCTCGCCCGCTTTCCCGGCGCCGTGCTGCTGGTCTCGCACGACCGCGGCCTGCTGGACCGCGCGGTGCAGGCCATCGCCTTTCTCGATCGCGGCACCATCACCGTGACGCCGGGTGGGTTCGATGAATTCGTGCGGATCCGCACCGAACGTGCGTTGCAGCAGGCTCGCGCGGCCGAACGGATTGCCGCCGAACGCGCGCACATCCAGTCCTTCATCGACCGCTTCCGCTATAAGGCCTCGAAGGCGCGCCAGGCGCAATCGCGCATCAAGGCTCTCGCACGTTTGCCGCAGATCGAGACCGTGATCGAGGACGCGCCCACGCGGTTCGACTTCCCCGAGCCTGCACGCATCGCGCCGCCGATACTGGCGCTGGAGCGCGTCGCCGTCGGCTATGACGGCACGCCGGTGCTGCGCAACGTGTCGCTCACGATCGACATGGACGATCGCGTCGCACTGCTGGGTGCGAACGGCAACGGCAAATCAACGCTGGCGAAGCTGCTCGCCGAACGTCTGCCGGCGTTGTCGGGCGAAATCCGCCGAGGGCCGAAACTTCGTGTCGGCTATTTCGCGCAGCATCAGGCGGATGAGCTGGTCGCGTCGGAGACGCCAATAGATCACATGGCGCGTGCTCTGCCGCGCGCCTCGCCGCCACAGGTGCGCGCGCAGCTTGCGCGCTTCGGTCTCGACGCGGATCGCGCCGAAACGCCGGTGGCGAGTCTTTCCGGCGGCGAAAAGGCGCGGCTGCTGCTGTCGCTTGCCACGCGCGAGGCGCCGCAGCTTCTGATCCTGGACGAACCGACGAACCATCTCGACATCGACGCGCGCGAGGCGCTGGTGAAGGCGCTCGCGGATTTCCAGGGCGCGGTGCTGCTGATCACGCACGATCCGCATCTGGTGGAGTTGGTCGCCGATCGGTTGTGGCTGGTGGCGGATGGTACGGTGCGGCCGTTCGATGGCGATCTGGACGACTATCGCGCACTGCTGACCGAACGCGCGCGTTCGGTGCCGAAGTCCGATGTATCCAATCGCCGCGACGAACGTCGGGAACGCGCCGATGCGCGTGCGGCACTGGCGCCGCTGCGCAAGCAGGCGCGGGATGCGGAGGCTCGGCTGGCGCGGCTTGGCAAGGAACGAGCCGATATCGAGATGACTTTGGCTGATCCGGCGCTTTATGTGCCGACTCGGAAGGCGGAAATCGCTGCCGCGAATGCACGCCTGGCCGCGATCAACAAGCTGGCTGCCGCCGCGGAGGCGGAATGGCTGGCGGCAGAAGAGGCACTCGAAGCCGCCTCTTGAGGCGCAGACGTTTTTCCTTGCGTCATGGCGGGGGCAATGAAACCTTCGGCCCCACCGTTTTGTGAGCAGCCATGAGCACTTTCACTTGGACGACCGGTTTGAGCGGCGATTGGGGCCTCAGCACAAATTGGAACCCCAACACAGTCCCCGATGACACTGCCGCGATAGCGGTGCTTCCTGGAACCGCCAGCGGCTACACCGTCACTATCAGCAACGGCGAAAGCGAAGTCGTCAATTCCATTACGCTTGGCGATCTGATCAACCTGAACGGCCCCACTCTCGACGTCGTAGGAACGCTGACCTTCGGTGGCAGCAACCCGTCGATGGCATTCCAGTCCGGCAGCATGGTGGTGGCGAGTGGCGGCGTCCTTGCCGGCTCCGGACAGTTGGGCAACGTCCAGACCATCGGCCGCACATTCACGCTGACCAACAATGGCACGGTCCGCGCCAATGCGGGCGCGGGTTCCGTGCTCGCCGTCCTGACGCAATTTACCAACAGCGGCACCGTGCTGGCGGACAATGGAGAAGTCGGCATCGAAGGCGGGGCCGGTCTCACCAACCTGTCGGGTACAACACTCACTGGCGGCAACTGGGTCGTGCAAGGACCTAGCTCCGGAACGTTCAACCAGATCCTGTTCGGTTTCAATTTCGATGCGGACATCGTGGTCGATGCGGCGAACATCGTCCTGGATGGCGCGGCAACGGAACTGCAAGGTTATACCGGAACGCCCGGTTCCGGCAGTTTCCAGCCGATCGAACAGCAACTGCAGACTATCGCCAGCACTGGCACGCTGCAGCTGCTTGACGGCCGTGGCTACAGCACAACCAACACGCTACAGGACAATGGCAAGCTCGTCCTGCAAGGCGGCACTCTCGGCACCGGCGCGCTCACCGTTGGTTCCACCGGCACCTTGAGCGGCTTCGGCGTCATCAGCGGCAGCGTCGCCAATCAGGGCGTCATCGCGGCGAGCGGCGGTGCGCTCGATATCGGCAGCACGGTGACCAATAGCGGTTCCTTCAGCGTCGCACCCGGCGCGACGCTGATCCTGAACGGCGCCACCGCGACGACACTCAGCAACAGCGGCGTGGTGTACGACGCTTCCGGCTTACTCAATATCAGCTCGCTGTCGGGTGCCGGCACTCTGATCGTGCAAAGCGGAGCCACTATCGAGATCGGCGGCGCCAGTTCGCAGACCGCCGGCTTCAGCGGCAGCAACGCAGTGCTGCTGCTCAACAACTTCTCCAGCTACACCGGCACGATATCCGGCTTCGCGCAAAGCGACACGATCGAGCTGGCGGGCACGTCGGCGACCAGCGCCTTCCTGTCCGGTTCGACGCTCGTGGTGATGAACAACTCCACCACCGTCGATACCATCCAACTGGCGGGCAGCTATTCCGCCGGCGCCAGCTTCAGCGTGGCGAATATGGGCACCAACGCCGCCATCACCAATCTGAGCGGAGCGCCGCTCCGCCAGGACTTCGCGTTCACTGTTTCCCTGAGCGACACCGCAGGCCTGACTGGAACGCAGGAAACCCAGATCGTCAATGACCTGAGCGCCGCCGCGGCGGATTGGGCACAATACCTCACCGGACACGCGCCACTGCGCATTCAGCTGAATGTAACTCCGGGTTCCGCAGGTTCCGAACTGGCGAGCGGTGGACCGGCAGAGGACGTACCGAGTGGCACGACGCTCGACGGACGCCAGCTCGATACACCATCGAGTATCCTTGCCCTCACGACGGGGAACTACGCCCCGGGGACCACAGCGGACATTATCGTCAACCTGCCGCTGGCGGCCGGAGAGCTGGGCGGCAGTGGAGGGCTCTACGTCAATCCCAGTCCGTTCAGCGGCGGTGGAACCGTGCCGGCGAATGAGTTCGACCTGGTCACTGTGTTCCGCCATGAGCTCGCGCATGGTCTCGGCTTCATCGGATTGACGCAGAGCGACGGCTCTCTTGGTTCGCAGGAACTGCTGTACGACCATTTCATCCAGAAAACTACCGTCAGTGGCACGATCACAGCCGCGAACTTTGTCGGTCCCAACGCCGAAACGGCCTACGGCGCATTCCTAGGCACAAATACCGCGACGCCAGTCCCGCTGACGCTGCTCAACAACGGCGAGAATTACTCGCACGTCGCCAATTCCAGCGGCGATCCACTCGGGCTTGACCTGATGAGTGGCGTCGGCCTGACCGCCGGTACCCAACGAGACATCTCCTCGGTCGATCTGGCGATGTTGCAGGATGTGGGCGCACCGATCACGGCCATCTGCTTCGCTGCGGGCACGCAGATCGCCACACCGCGTGGCGAAGTTCCAGTCGAGCAGCTTGCCATCGGCGATTTGGTTCTGACGCTGTCCGGCAATTCTGTGCCAATCGTCTGGATCGGTGTAGGACGCGTGTTGGTGACGCGAGGCCGCCGGAGCGCGGCCACACCGGTGATCGTGCGCAAGGGCGCTCTCGCCGATCACATCCCATACCGCGATCTCCGCGTGACCAAGGGTCATTCGCTGTATCTGGAGGGCGCGCTGATCCCGGTGGAATGCCTGGTCAATCATCGCTCGATCCTGTGGGACGACAGGGCACAGGAAGTGTCGATCTATCACATCGAGCTGGCGACGCATGATGTCCTGCTCGCGAATGGAGCGCCCGCGGAAAGCTATCGCGATGATGGGAACCGCTGGCTCTTCCAGAACCGGAACCAGGCATGGGGCCTTGAACCTCAACCGCCCTGCGCGCCGATTTTGACCAGCGGTGAAGCAGTCGATCGCATCTGGCGCCAGTTGCTCGAGCGGGACGGCGAGCGGCCCGGAGTGCCGCTGACATCCGATCCGGATATGCATCTGTTGGTCGATGGCGAGCGGTTGGACGCGGTTGAGCATCGTGATGACACTTACGTGTTCCGCCTTCCATCACCGCCGCTATCGATACGGCTTCGTTCGCGCGCCAGCATCCCGCAGGAACTGGGATTGACGCGTGATTCGCGGCAACTTGGCGTGGCCGTGCGCAGCATCGCCCTGTCGCAGTCGAGGGTGATTCACTCGGACGATAGCCGCCTGACCTGCGGCTTTCACGATTTCGAGCCCCACGACGGCATCCGCTGGACTGACGGTGACGCAGCCCTCCCCATCGATCTGTTCGAAGGCGTGAATGCGCCGATAACGCTATCGCTTCACCTGGGCGGATCGACTCACTATCTGGATGAAGGTTCGACCTTGGAGGCCGCTTGCGCAGCATGATCTACATGGTCGAGATGGCTCTGCTTGACACCGCGCGACGATCCGAGTGGGACGCGTGGTATGTCGCGCACCAGCATCGGCTGCTGTCGATCCCGGGCATTCACGCCAGCCAACGGTTCGAGTGCATTCACGCCGCAGCGTCGCCCTTCGTCGCGCTGCATGAGGTTGACGGCCCGGAGGTCTTCACCAGCGATGCCTATCGCGCAAAGGCGGGTCCTTCGAACACCGGCGAATGGCAGGCCAAGATGGGCAACTGGCATCGCAATGTGTTCCGCGGCCTGGACCACACACCCGACGTGCCATTAGACGCGCGCCTCGTCGTCGTGGAACGCAATTGCGAGTCGGCACTGCCACGCGATGCCGATTTGCGCTGGATGGAGGCGGTCGGGCTGGATCAGAGCGTGCGCCGCAGGGGAATTGCAGTAATGTATCCGGCATCGGCCGATATGCTCGCCGGAACACCAGGCATTCGCGTGCTGAAGCCACTCGGCCCACGGCTCACCGCATCCTGACGGCGATGGCGGACAAACCCAACTTCGTCCTGGTGCCCGAGACCGAACCGGAAGAGCCGCCGCCAAAACCGCCATCGCTGCTTGACCACATCCGCGCGCTGCTGCCGTTCGGCGCGCCGTCGCTGCCTGCCGTGGTACCGACCCGCCCCCGCCTGATCTTCGGCTTCGATGCGACCGCATCGCGTGAACCGGCCTGGGCGACGGCGCGCAACGTTACGGATGCGCTGGTGAAGGCATTGCCAGGCGAGCTGGATGTCGCGCTCGCCGTGCATGGCGGCTCGATGCTGCACACCTTCACCGAGTTCACCGCCGATGCGAACCGGTTGCGAGATCGCGCCGCCGGCATCTCCTGCATCGCCGGATTCACGCGGCTGTTGCCGATATTGTCGCGCGCGCTGTCCAATCCCGGTGTGCGCGTGGTCGTCTATATCGGCGACGTGTTCGAGGAGTCGCCGGTGCGCGGCCGCAAGCTGGCCGATGCGATGGGGCTGAAAGGCATCAAGCTCATCGTGCTGCACGACACAGCCGACTGGAGTGCGCGGCGCGACGCCGAGGTGTTCCTCGACCTGGCGCGAAGGACAGGAGGATGCGTGCTGCCGTTCGATGCCAATGCGCCGGCACGCTTGCGCGAACTGCTGGCCGCCGTCGCGGTATATGCCGTGGGCGGAAGGGAGCTGCTGGAGCAGAAGCAGGAGGAACTGCCGGGAGCTGTCCTGCTGCTGGAGAACCTCGGTCACAAGTAGCGGGCAACCGGCAGCGCGGACCGTGCGTTCCCGTGGCCAAGGAGATCGCCATGCGACACCGCCACGTGCTGCTTGCCTTCACTCTACTGAGCACGGTCGCACCCGCCGCGGCGCAGGACCGCAGTGCGCCGCACGCCGCTCCGCTGTATTCCGAGGAGCGCGCACGGTCCTATGCGCTGGAGAACCGGAGCGACGACACCATCGTCTCGGCGCGTGCCCACATGACCAACAATGACCAGCGTGATCTGGTCTGGGGTGCGCCAGTCCGGCCGCAGAAGGCAACCGAGATCGCCGTCCCTGCCAATGAGTGCGTCACCGATCTGACTGTCCAGTTCAAATCGGGCCGGACGTTAAAGACAGTCGGCACCCCCGATTGCCGGAACAACCGCATCACCGTCACGGACAACTCGATCGAGTTCAAGAGCGACGCCTCGAACCGGCTGGCGCCGAAGTAGCCGCGTCTTCACTGTTACGCGGCCTCGCCTTGCGTGCGGCGCTCGTGGCGCTTGCGCTCGTGCGGATCGAGGAACCGCTTGCGGAGCCGCACCGCGCCTGGTGTCACCTCCACCAACTCATCGTCCTCGATATAGGCGATTGCCTGCTCCAGGCTCATCCGGCGCGGCGGGATCAGCAGCATCGCATCATCCTTGCCGGCGGCGCGGATGTTGGTGAGCTTCTTCTCCTTGATCGGGTTCACCTCGAGGTCGGAGCCCCGCGCGTTCTCCCCCAGGATCATGCCGACATACACTTTGTCACCGGGGTTCACGAACAGCGTGCCGCGCTCCTGGATGTAGAACAGCGCGTAGTGCACCGCCTCGCCGTTCTCGGTGGAGATCAGCGAGCCGTTGCGCCGCCCCTCGATCGGCCCCTTCCACGGGCCGTAGCCCGCGAACAGCCGGTTCATCACCCCGGTGCCGCGCGTGTCAGTGAGGAACTCGCCGTGGTAGCCGATCAGGCCACGGCTCGGGATGCTGAAGGTCAGCCGCAGCTTGCCGCCGCCTGAGGGGCGCATGTCGCGCAGCTCGCCCTTGCGGCGGGAGAGCTGCTCCACCACCACACCCGAGTAGGGCTCGTCGACATCGACCAGCACCTCCTCCATCGGCTCCTCGCGGGCGCCGGTATCCGGATTGGTGCGGGTCAGGACACGCGGGCGGCCGATGGTCAGCTCGAAGCCCTCGCGGCGCATCTGCTCGATCAGCACGCCGAGTTGCAGTTCGCCACGCCCGGCGACCTCGAATGCCTCGGTCTCGTTGCTGTCCGCCACGCGGATGGCGACATTGCCTTCGGCCTCGCGGAACAGCCGCTCACGGATCTGGCGGCTGGTCACCTTCTTGCCTTCCCGGCCGGCCAGCGGGCCGTCGTTGATGCGGAAGGTCATCGCCAGCGTCGGCGGATCGACCGGGATGGCGGGGGCCGGCGCGGTCAGCTCAGGCGCGCCGATCGTGTCCGGCACGGTCGCCTCCGCCAGGCCCGCCACGGCGATGATGTCGCCGGCCTCAGCCTCCTCCACCGGCACGCGATCGAGGCCGCGGAAGGACAGCAGCTTGGTCATGCGGCCGGTCTCGCCGGCCGTGCCATCCGCGTGTAGGACCTTCACCGGCATATTCAGCCGCGCGCGCCCCTGCTCGACGCGGCCGGTCAGCACCCGGCCGAGATAGGGATCGTATTCCATGATGGTCGCGACCATGGCGAACGGCGCTTCCCGATCGAGCGCCGGCGCCGGCACGTGGCGCACGATCAGGTCGAATAGGGCGGAGAGGTCCTTCCGTGCACCGTCCAGCGACTCATCGGCCCAGCCCTGGCGGCCCGAGGCGTACAGCATCGGGAAGTCGAGCTGCGCATCGCTCGCGCCCAAAGCGGCGAACAGGTCGAACACCTCGGTGTGGACCTCGTCCGGGCGGGCGTCGGAGCGGTCCACCTTGTTGACCACCACGATCGGGTGCAGGCCGCGGGCCAGCGCCTTGCCGACAACGAACTTGGTCTGTGGCAGCACGCCCTCGGCCGCATCCACCAGCACGATGGCACCGTCCACCATGTTCAGGATGCGCTCCACCTCGCCGCCGAAATCGGCGTGGCCAGGGGTGTCCACGATGTTGATGCGGGTATCGCGCCAGACGACAGAGGTGCACTTGGCGAGGATGGTGATCCCTCGCTCACGCTCCAGATCGTTGCGGTCCAGCGCCCTCTCGGCCACCACCTGATGGTCGCGAAAGGAGCCGGACTGGCTCAGGAGCTTGTCGACCAGGGTGGTCTTGCCGTGGTCGACATGGGCGATGATCGCGACGTTGCGAATCTGCATAAGGGGCCTGGAATGCGGGGATATTGCGCCGCACACATAGTGGGGTTCGAGGCTGGATGCGAGGGGGAATCGTGCGGTGTCGCAGCAGTGTCTCAGGGAGCCCCTGCCGCGCTGAGGGGAACCGCAAAGCACGCAAATGATGCAAAGTGAAATCGGGCCGCTCCGGCAGGTGCCCGGCGGTAATCGTTGATCTGCGTGCTTTGCGTGTTTTGCGGTTCCTACTTCAGGGCGGACCGGTGGAGGAGGCTGGTGGTGCCGGAGGCGCCGCGGGCCATCCGGGCTCCCGCACGGTCGGCGTGGCCGCCATAGCGGAATGCGAATAGCCGCCTGTCCAAGCTACCGTAGAAACCGACGAGGCTTCCGCCATAGGCGATGATGGCGTGGGTGCTTGGGCGCTGCTTGCATGAACAAAACAAGAACATGAAGGACAGCTGTTGTCAAGGAATTCTCACGCGAACTACCCCGGACTTGCTTGACGAAGGCGTTCGTGGCGGCTCGCACTTGTCGTGCTGACCACGAGCCATTGGGACACGATCAGGGTGAACAACGGTGGGATATTGCCTGCAGTCGAGTAGGCAACGGTCGGCAGCTTCGCAACAGTCGAAACGCCGAGGCCACCCTCGCGACGGCAGCTAGCGCGGCCCTGGATTGCTTCGCTTCGCTCGCAATGACAGCGTGTAGTCGGAGCACTGCTTATCAAGCCACACCTCATCCGTAGTGCGCATGCGCCCGGTGCGCCACCCACCCGAGGAGAACCCGCATGAAAATCAAGCTGCATCACCTGAACCTGTGCTCGAAGGATGTGCCGGGCATGGAGGAGTTCTATCGCTCGGTCCTCGACCTGGAGCCCGAGCCGTCACTGAACAGCGCACGTAACACCACGCAAGGCTACGCCGCCCCGGTTGCCTTCGTGACCGACGGCCAGACGCAGGTCCACCTGGCCACCAAGGACCTCGGCGTGGCCTTCCGCACCAACCAAATCGTCAATCCGCTCGAGCGCGGCCACGTTGCCTTCCGCACCGATGACATTGCCGCGTTCAAGAAACGGCTCGAGGAGAAGAACATCCCCTATTCCGACTACGGCCAGTGGGCGATGAACGGCTGGTATCAGATCTTCTT
>CAYRTL010000080.1:0-1724 GCA_964427005.1 uncultured Acetobacteraceae bacterium | reverse complement strand
ACGCCCGGTCCTTACTTATCCAGCCAGATCGTCGCCAGGTCCTGGTTCACATAGTGGCTCGGGCCGATTTTCCAGCCGTGTACGTATGACCGCTCCGGCAGAAGGCGGTTCCACCACAGCATCGGCCATTCATATGCCATCGTATCCACCACCCGCGTCTCATACGCACGCATCAGCGTCCGCTGCTTCGTGGGATCGGTCTCGTGGTACATCTTTTCGTAGATGTCGATCAGCTCCTGATCGTCGTAGCCGCCGTAGTTCTCCACGAACGCCTTTTTCGGCAGATATTTCTGCGTGTCCATCACCGGATTGACCACGCCGTTGCAGTTCGCCTCCACCACAACGTCGAAGTTGCCGGTGCGCATCGCCTCGAACCAGGGTCCGGTCGGCACCACCTTCTGCGTCGCCTTCACGCCGATCTTGCTCCACTCATCGACGATCCAGGTGCCGACGTACTTGTAGGGCTGATCCACGTTGCGGTTCAGCAGCTCGAAACTCAGGTTCTCCTGCCCCGCTTCCTTCAGCAGCCGCTTCGCCTCCGCGCGCGACTTCTCGATATCGGGCCAGAAGCCCGCCATCTTCTGCAGTTCCTCCTTGGTCGCCGCCAGCGGCGAACCGGGGAAGACAACGCCTCCGACCGTGCGCACGTTGGCGATCTTCGATAGCGACGGCGCACCATGCCACTGGTCGATCGCCAGCAGCAGTGCCTTGCGAACGCGCACATCGTCGAACGGTTTGTGCTTGGAGTTCGGCGTGATCAGGTTGCCGCAGTTCCAGTCGCTCTGCTGAATGGTGATCTTGTCGCCGAGTTCCCTCTTGAGCTGATCGATCGCCGAAGGAGGCAGGCCACGGAACTCGGTGGCGGCGCGATCGCCTCGGATCGCCTCGACGCGTACCACCTGCTTGTCGGCATAGATGCCGATGAAGCCGTCCAGATATGGCAGACCTTTGTGGTAGTAGTCGGGATTGCGCTCACCCTTGATCGACTGCCCAAGCTCGTAGCTCACGAACTTGAACGGGCCGCTGCCCATGATGTTCTTCTGGTACCAGTTCGGGTCCTTGTCGAGGATGTCCTTCTTGTAAATGTAGGAATAAGGATCAGCGAGCGCCGGCAGGAAAGTCAGCGTGGCGAACTTCAGCTTGAACACCACGGTGGTCGCGTCAGGCGCCGAGATACTGTCCACCATCTGGTACCAGTTCTCGCGCGCGCTGTTGTAACCGGGCGGCGGATGGACGATGTGGTTCCAGCTTGCCGCAACGTCGAACGCGGTGAGCGGCGAGCCGTCATGCCACTTGACGCCCTCGCGGATCTTGAACGTGTACGTGGTGCCGTTATCGGTGGGGTTCGGCATCTCGGTGCAGAGGTCGCAGACGAATTTTGTCACGTCCTCTGGATGCTGCGGATCGAGCCGGATCAGCACGCTGTAGAAAGGCGCCGTCGAATGGACTGTCGCATACGTCGTTTCGCGATGCCCGTCGAAACTCGGCGGCGCATCGGCCGGTATCATGTAGGTGAGAATGCCGCCGTGCTTTGGTTCGTCGTTGGCGAATGCGGGCGCGATGCCGAGTGCCGCAATGACTGCGGCCACGGACGTCATCCGTGTTACCGAACGCATTGATTGAGCCTCCCTGTGCATTCTTGTCTGCCGCCCCGGATGATCCTACCGGGTAGGCTGAACAGGATCATACTGACGAACCGATGCGGGGAACAACGCCCCCCACCC
>CAYRTL010000079.1:0-25082 GCA_964427005.1 uncultured Acetobacteraceae bacterium | reverse complement strand
CCCGGGCGCGTGAGGTCGCCGATGTTTCGGGTGCCGGCGATACACTGGTTGCTGCCTTGGCGGTTGCACTCGGCGCCGGCGCATCACTGCCGGAAGCTGCGGCCCTGGCCAACATCACGGCGGGCATTTCAGTCGGCAAGCCGGGCACGGCGACGGTGAGTCGTGAGGAGCTTCTGGGTGTACTGCACCTGGAAGATTTGGTGGCGACAGACCGCAAGATTGCCACGCGCGAGGAGGCGGCGCAGCAGGCCGCCGCCTGGCACGCGCAGGGGTTGCGGGTTGGCTTTGCGAATGGCTGCTTCGATTTGATCCATCCCGGGCATGTGCGGTTGCTGACCGAGGCGCGCGCACGCTGCGATCGGCTTATCGTCGCGTTGAACACCGATGCTTCAGTGAAGCGGCTGAAGGGGCCGACGCGTCCGCTGCAAAGCGAGACCGCGCGTGCGACAGTGATGGCGTCGCTGGCACCAGTCGATCTGGTGGTGCTGTTCGACGAGGACACGCCGCTGGAGCTGATTGAGGCGCTGCGCCCGGACGTACTGGTGAAGGGCGCGGATTACCGGATCGATCAGGTCGTGGGTGCGGATCTCGTGCAGAGTTGGGGCGGGACGGTGCTGCTGGTGGAGTTGGAGGCTGGGTTCAGCACGACGGGGACGATACAGAAGATGAGTGGGGTGGTGTAGCGAGCGGGGTCGGACGCAGCCCTTGACGCCATGCCCCCATTCGCGGCTGTCCGCGGCAAAGCCCAGTTCCGATGTCGCGCTGCATCAGGCGAGTCGAGGATAGCGGCAAGCGGATGTTTCAGAGCCAGAACCGCCTCGTTATCTTCTCATGAGTATCAAAGTCGGAGGTCGGTTCGATCGCGATCATTTTGTGGTAGGCTGCAATGCCGATGTCACGCAAGGACCACGACAGCATGTCCTCAACGATCGAATCGTAATTTGCCGACAATATTGTGTCGCCCGGGTTAAGGTTGGTAACACAGGCTAACCCGGAGGGGAACGCGTCTAAGATCGTTATCCTCAAATCAGTTCGATACCGCTTTAAGGCGACTATCGTCCTCCAGACGTCACCAAGCCACCACCCCTTTCGGTGGGCCTCGATCGACTCCATCTTATTGACGCGTTCCACGATCGGACTTTCTACCGGGACGCAGTCGTGCAGAAAGATGATCGAGTTACGCTTACAGTGGCGCTCCGTGTTAGCGAAGTCGCGGAGTAGGTATTCACACCGATGCATTCCATCGAGAAAAGCCATTTCGATGGGACGACCAAAAATCGCTTTCGGATCAAAATCGGCAAAAAAAGCATCGCTGGTCATTTGAAAGAAGGCGCAGATACTCTTTTGGCCGATGACGGGCGAACGCAGTTGAAATTCTGGGTCCACAGCAATTGCTGGGCATTCCACGAACACCAATGAATCTCCATAAAGAGATCCGACTTCAAGGTAACTTCGTGGACGGAGCTCTTTGTGAAAACGACGAAGCACCTCGATGTAGGGCTCGCCGGTCAGATCAGGCAACGACTCCTGCACTCCATTTCCACCAACGAAGCCGATCGCTGATACATCGTTGTTCATCCTTGATCCTTCACTCAATTTTTTAGCCAGATACTACAACGCAGTACCATCGAGAGCAGATGTCAAGCAGTCCCGGAATGCGTCTTCAGACACAACGAATGAACCATCTTGCTCACTCGTGCCAAATACATATCCTGTATGCTGCCCTAAGACTTCCGCGATTCCTGATTGCAGAAAACCTGGGTGCAAGTCACTACCTCGAAGGGCACAGACAACCGTTCCGGCCCGAGCAAACATGCTGTTGTGCATTCCTGATCCATACTCTCCCACGATATGAGACACATGCATTAGCTGTGTTACTTGCTCAGCGGGAGTCAGTTGCTCGGGATGTATCAGCTTAAACCCCGCCTCTGCGGCCATCTCTTCGATACGTTGTCGATTCCTTAATGGGCGACTTTGACTCGCGTATTTTCGGGAGATGAAGACGCGATTGCTAGGCGCGCGCTTAGCACGGCCATGGGCAAGCTCAATGATTGAGTGCGCAAGATCAATCGCGTCCTTGAGGACCGGCGAGACTCTTGCACCGTTATGCACGATGGTAGGTAAGAGCAGCTCATCGGCAAAAACCGCCTCAGTGAGCGGCGAATATGTCGATAGACGATCACGACTAATGCCTAGAAGTTCTAGCCACGACAGAGCCCATTCGGGCGTATCGTCTGGAATCAGGTAATCAAGGTCCCTCAGCACGTAACCGGCTGCATGAAGCAGATACAACTTAGGCAGAAAATCTATAAGCCAATGGCCATAGATACGGTAGCCAGGGCCAGTGATCACTGCGTATTGCCCAGGTAGATCTCGCCGCCGCAACGTGCCACCCGCGCGCCCAACCTGATCGAGTGCAGTCTCTATATGGACTGGGTGGATGTTCAATTGTGGGCACTGAAAACAAGTTTGATCGCGCAGCAGCAAACAGTCCGCAGCCAGGGCGATATCATGAGCAACGAAAATGCCGATATTATGTAGATTTGTGTATCGATAGTAACTTGCAAGCACTTGCCCAGGAAGATCGCCAAACGTGAATCGTGGCGATCCCGGCAAGCGGCGATCGCCCGGCATTATTTGTACGAATTGAATTCCGGGTACGGGAACGCTCGCGAAATCGCCAAAGATAGCGATAGCCACTCAATCCTCCCGAACGCGGATATTCGCAAAGGCCATGCCCAGCAGAGTGCAAGTCAATCCCGCAGCCTCCAAGCCGGCGGTCTGATCTTCTCAATCACCAGTACAATCTCATAGCACCCCCCGGGGTGGGCCGCCGGATCGAGGGCATACCCGTAGCCACTATCATTTTCCTCAAGATACCGCACGCGAAAAGAGTTTGGTGCCAACGCTGCCTCGAATTCGGCGAGCAGCGACGCCGGGGTATAAAAGCGTTGATGATCCTCATTCCATTTCGAGGGGGGCCTGCGACCCCTCTCGTATAGGTGCGCATGAGGAACTATCGTGATGATGTGGCCGCCTACTTTGGTGACCCTGTACCACTCCTGAATGGCGTTGATGTACCCAGGAATGTGCTCAAGGCAGTGGCTGGAATAGACCGCGTCCTGGCTGTTATCCTGAAAGGGTAGGACCCTGCCGTCGTACCCCGGATAATCCAGATCGACACCCACCGCGGTGGGCGTTATCGGAACGACATCCTCCTCGCTCAGCCCACCCTTGAACCCGATATCGAGCACACGGGAGCCTGTTATGAAGCGATCCCAGAAGCCGGATTCCACCTTTTGATCGTAGCTCTTCCTGGCTTCGATCCCAACTGGCCGACCGAGTTGCCAAATCATGGATTGAGCCGAGGGACGGTCGGGAACCGCACGCCAAGCCAACCGACGCAGAAAGATCCCGAGCCGCCTCGGGTCGCTGTTGATGTGAAGCGAAGCAGGGGATCTGCAGTTCGGGAGTTGGAACCTGATATTGATAACCTTCTTCGTGTCTACAATTTGTGCATCTAAATAGATTGGCCGGGTTCTGGGATAACCATCTGAGATCTTCCAGGAGGCCACCTCTCGGCCGTTTGCAATCACTTTGACGGCCTGCTCAGGCAACACTTCACGCCAAATGAAAGCTCCCGCTTCTATCATCACGACAAGGTTCTGACCGACGCTTTGAGGCGCCAAAAATGTCAGGCTTGCATCGGGACCATCGGTCCAGCGTCCTTCGGATTCAGCGACTGAAAGTCCAGATGACAACAGGAATTGCCCGGCATCGCTATCGCTCAACCTGACCGAGCCCGCGGGCAATGGTCGCAACAAGGCTTCGGTCGGTAAGGTTATGCTCATGCTGTAGTCCCTTGAGAGCATCGAACGGCCGTGAACTGTCGTTTGGTAGCGGACCGGGCGCAGATAATCGGCACAACTGGTCACGGGCATGGCTGACCAATCGCGACCATCAGCTCCTCGAATTCACTGATCGAGCCGCCGGTGATACACAACAAACCCGCGGATCGCGTCCACCATCGCCTCCGGCTCGTCGCCCCGGATCGAGTGGCTGCTCCGCTCGAACACCCGCAAATCCGCTCCCGGGATCAGTCGCGCGATCTCCTCCGAAAACTCCACCGGGCAGATCCAGTCGTGCCGCCCCGCCAGCACGAGCGTCGGCGCCTTGATCCGCCCCAGCTCGCCGCGCAGATCAAACCGCCGCAGGAAGCCGTCCGGTCCGAACGCCCGGTTGATCGCCTCCGGCGAGTAGATCGAACGCACGCGGCCCGCCTCGCCCGCCGCAGCATCGTACCGCACCGCATACATCGGCCCCATCACCGCGTAGTAGTGCCGCATCTCCTCGGCCGAGCGAAATCCTCCGGCCCATAGCGTCTCGCACACCGCCTGCTGCTCCGGCGTGCCGCGCTCGCGCACGATCGCCTGCGCGCGGGGAATGAAACCGCCATGCGCCGCGGTCACGATCAGCACCAGATGCGACACGGCATCGGGATAGCGCGCCGCATGTGCCATCGCGACCATCCCGCCATAGGACGTGCCGATCGACACAATCGGTCCCAATCCAAGATGGCGGCGCAGCGCCTCCATGTCCTCGACATTCTCGTCGAGATTGTAAGTCGCGGGATCAGCCTTCTCCGACCGCCCCTGGCCGCGGTGGTCGAAGTAGACAAGCTGCATTCTCTCGGCCAAGGGCGAGAAGGATGGCTTGAACCCGCTGTGCTCGCCGCCCGGCCCGCCATGGATCACCATCGCAACCGGCCGCTCGCGCATCTCCGCGCCATCCGGCACCAGGCCCATTCCTTCCACGTCAAAGTAAATCCGCGTGCCTCGCACCGACGCGAACATCAGCCTCTCCCGGTTGCCGAAGGCGCAGTCTAGACTGCCGCGCACAGCGCGAGGAGGGCCGTTCATGGCCGAAGACACCAGTTTGCGGCCGATCAGCACACTCGGCTTCATCGGTCTTGGCGTGATGGGTGAACCGATGTGCGGTCATCTGGCGCGCCGTTCCGGCCGCCCGGTGCTCGCGCATGATCTGCGCGCCGAACCGCTGGCGAGATTGACCGCGGAGGGCGTGAAGGCGGCAGACCCTGCGGTGATCGCGCGTGAATGCGATCTGATCCTGCTGTCCCTGCCGGACGGCAAGGCTGTTGCATCGGTGGTGGCCGCGCTGGAACCGAATCTGACGGCCGGGCAATGCGTGGTGGACACCTCCACCTCCGCCGTCGCCCTGACGCGCGATATCGGCCAGCGGCTCGCCGCACGCGGCATCGGCTTTGCGGACGCGCCCGTCGCGCGCACGCGCGAGGCCGCTGCCAAAGGCGAACTGTCGATCATGGTCGGTGCCACGGATGCGGTGTTCGCCCACATTCGCCCGATCCTCGAGACAATGGGCACCGACGTGACGCATTGCGGGCCAGTCGGCTGTGGTCAGGTGGTGAAAATCCTGAACAACATGCTCGTGTTTCAGCACACCGCGGCGTTAGCCGAGGCGATCGCCATCGGCCGACGCCAGGGCGTCCCGCCGGAGGTGCTGCTGCCGACGATTGCCAAAGGCTCGGGCGACAGCTTCGTGCTGCGCAGCCATGGCATGAAGTCGATGCTGCCGCGCGACTTCCCGGAACGCGCCTTCTCGACGCGCTACGCCATGAAGGACCTTTCCTACGCGTTGGAAATGGCCGCCGAGTGCGGGCTCGCGGTCCCGGGCTCGGAGCTGACGATGCAGCGCTTGCGACAATCCGAGCAGGCGGGGAATGGCGAGAAGTACCATCCGGCCGTGCTCGACGTCATCGACCCGCTATGACGTGGCCGAACGCCGCCGCATGGTGGGAGGCGTGCACCGGCGACGCGGTACTGGCGGTCTGGCGCGGTCCATGGTCGGTTTCCTTTGCCGTTGCCGGTACCACCTTTGCCTTCGCGGACGGGCGATTGCAGAGCGGCGGCACTCCTCAGTTCACTCTGTCCGCATCAGACGAGGTCTGGGCGAAGTTCCTTGCCCCGATCCCGCCGCGGCATCACCACGGCATCTTCGCCATGCTGGCACGGGTAGCGGAGTTCTCGGTCCGCGGCGATCAGCTTGCCTTCCTGCAGCACTGTCACGTGGTTCGCCGCGTGCTGGAAATCGGCAAATGGCTGGCGCTCGGTCACTCGGCGCCCGTACCCGCCTCGCTCCACCCGCCCCTCGGCACTTCCACTCCAACGCCTGCGGTTACCGGTCGCTATGTGCCGGTAACTACCGGCGGCACGACATATGATGTCTATTGCGAGCAGGCCGGCGCCGGCCGCGATCTGTTGTGCCTCCACACCGCCGGGGCGGATGGACGGCAGTTCCACCGGTTGATGGCCGATGCTCGCATCACCGGCTCACATCGCGTGACCGCCTTCGACCTGCCGTGGCACGGCAAGTCGCCGCCGCCCGCCGGCGCCATCCCTGGTTCATGGCGGCTCAACACGGATCTCTATGTCGAGCTCATCATGGGCTTCATCGCCGCGGCCGGACTGGAACGGCCGATCGTGCTCGGTGCATCGATGTCGGGCGAAATCTGCCTGGAACTGGCCTACCGCCATCCGGATGCGTTCACCGCGATCATCGCCTGTGAGGGCTCCGAACGGATCGAACGGCGGCAGACGCTGTTCTCCAACCATCCGCAGATCAACGCCGCCTACTTCGTGCCGGAATGGATTCGCGGCCTGTGCGCGCCGCAAAGCCCGGCGGAGTGCGTGGACGAGATTGCCTGGCACTATGGCCAGGGCGGCCCCGCGGTGTTCTTCGGTGACATCGAGTTCTACGCCGGCGAGTGGGACGCGCGCGAGCGCGTCGGCCGGATCGATACCGGCCGCTGCCGCCTGTATATGCTGACCGGCGAATACGACTACTCCTGCACCGTCGAGCACTCCGCCGCCACCGCGGCGAAGATACCCGGCGTGCGGTTTCAGGCGATGCAGGGCATCGGCCATTTCCCGTTCGCTGAAAACCCAGCGCTCTTCGCGGACTACCTGCTGCCCATCCTGCGCGAACTCGGCGGCTGAGTCTTGGTCAGCCGACTGCCTGGGGTGCCTGTGGCACGGTGCGCCAGAAATCGGGGTCGTGGCCGAAGAAGATGCGTGCGCCATTCCGCTCCAGTGCCGCAAGTCGGTCGAGTGAGGCCAGCATTGCCTCACGGTCGTGCACATGGCGCGGCAGACGCCGCTCGCGCAGCGTCCGGCAGAAGTAGCAGGCATCAGCCGCAAGCACGACCTCTCCACTGTCCAGTCGCAATCGCATTGATTGGTGCCCCGCCGTGTGGCCATGCGTCGGCAGACACACCACCGAGCCGTCACCGAACACATCATGCTCGCCATCGACCAGCCGCAGCTTATGGCCAAGATCGAAGTCACGCGGGTTGTAGCCGTGCCTCGCCGCCATGTCGGAATCCATGCCGGCGTCCCACTCGCGCCGTTGCACCATCATTGTGGCGTTGGGGATCAAGGCGTTGCCGCCGACGTGGTCGAAATGGAAGTGCGAGTTGATCATAAGGTCGATCTTGCCCGGATCGCAGCCGATGGCAGTCAGACGTGCGCTCACCTCCTCGCCTGGCGCAAAGGCGATCCGGAACAGATTGGTGAGCCGCTCGCCAAGCCGGCCGACGGGATCGTGCTGGCAATCGGGATGCAGGCCACTATCGAACAGCACGCGGCCCTTCGGATGCTCGATGAGATACACCGGTATCGGCAGGGTGATGTCGCCCTCGCCACCCTCCATCAGGCGTCCGAAGTCGCCGGTCACCGTGCCGCAGGTGAATGCATAAAGCTTGATGCTCATGGCCGGCACCGTTCCACTGTTATGAACCCGATCGGCGTTGGCGCTTGTAGCGCCCTTCCCGCTGGCTCCGTATAGCCAGCACGAACACCGTATCAGCGCTGGCCACGTAGCGATACAATACAACGTAGCCGCGCGAATCCTGCCCGATCACCAGTTCCCGTTTGCCCCCTCTGACCGGGCGTCCGATCAACGGACTGTGCACCAGCAGGTCGATGGCCTCGATGATCTCCCCGATCCGCGCCGGCGCATTCGCGACCTCGAATTGAGCCATGTCTTTCAGGAGGCGGTCGAAGTCGTCCAATACGTTTGGCGCGAGCTCGACCCGCGCCATGCGTCCAGTTTAGCGCCGCAGTTTGCGCGGTGCCGGCTTTCGCCGAGCCTTACCCCGCGCTCGCGCCTCCAGCCAGGCTTTCGCCTGGTCCCAAGACACGGTTTGTTGCGTGGCCAGCAGCTTCGTCCATCGTTCGTCCGCAATTCGATCGAACTCTGCGTCGATTTCATCCTGCTCCAGTGTACGCGCGATGGCATCCAGGATGAACGCGTGCGCCGTTTTCCCGGCACGTTCCGCCGCCGCCGCGATGCGCGCCTTCAGGTTGTGGTCAACGCGAATGGTTGTCGTAATAGCAGCACGATCGTGCTACTGCGGCAAACCTAACCGCGCAGCTACGGCAACGCGGGTCGCCACGCGTCGGCGAAACCGCGCACCCGCGGCAGCAGAATCATATCCCATGGGCTCGGCATCTGACCAACAGGCACATGCAGCAGCGCCGGCGCATCCAGCGCAAACGCCTGACGCAATGCGGTCTCCAGCGCCTCGGGTGTTGCAGCGCGGAACGCTGCCATGCCGAAGCTCTCGGCGAACTTTACGAAATCCGGGTTGGTCAGGTCGCAGGCAATCAGCCGGTTGCCGTATTGCTGTTCCTGGATGCGGCGCACATTCCCGAATGCGCCATCGTCGAACACGACAACCACGACTGGCAGCTTGTGGCGCATCGCCGTCGCGAGTTCGGCTGCCTGGAACATGAAGCCGCCATCGCCGGTCGCCAGCACCACCTTGCGTCCCGGTGCTGCCGCCTGCGCGCCCAGCGCGGTGCCATAGCCCCAGCCCAGCGTGTCCTGATAGCCGGGCGAGAGAAACGTGCGTGGTGCATTCACCCGGAACGCGAGACGGCTGGCGAACCCGACCTGGGTCACCTCCTCGACGTAGATCCCGTCGTCCGGCAGTGCGGCACGGATCGCACGCAGGAAGCTCATCGGCGGCTCCTGCCGAGAAAGCCTTTCGGCGAACGCGCTCCGGACGGCAGTTAATTCGGCCTCGCGCCGGCGCAAATGATTGTGCTGCGGCAACTCGGCGACTAGCGCACGCAAGACAGCCGCTGCGTCGCCGACAAGCGCGCAGGCGGGACGACGGAAGCGATTGATCTCTTCGGGATCAATATCCACCCGCACGATCGGCAGCGCGTCATCCACGCCCCACACGCTTTGCTGCCAGTAGAGCCGCGTCCCGACGGCAAGTACCGCATCGGCGTTCTTCCACAACGCATGGCCTTCGGTGAACGACACGGCGAGCGGATGTGCGGTCGGGATGACGCCACGCCCGCGCCGGAACGAGGAAACCGGGGCCTGCAGCGCTTCCGCAACCGCCTGAACTTCGGCCCCCGCATCCAACGCGCCGCCGCCTACGACAATGAGCGGCCGCTCCGCATTGCCCAGGATCTTCGCAGCGCGCGCAATCGCTTCAGCATCAAGAGGCGGTACTCTCGGAGGAATCACATCGGCGAATTCGACTTCGCCGGTCACTCCCCACGTATCGATCGCACATTCCAATGCCACCGGTCGCGGGCGGCCACTGCGTGCGCGATGGACCGCCTCCGCCACCATTGCCGGTGCCTCGTGCGGTGCGCGGATGCGCGCGGCATGCTTGGTGATGTGCCGCAATAGGCCGAGTTGATCATGGATCTCGTGCAGATGCCCGTGCCCTTGGTCGATCGCGAACGACGGGATCTGTCCCGCCAAGGCGATCACTGGCGCGCCCATGCCGTAGGCCGTCAGCAACGCCGCCGATGCGTTCAGGACGCCAGGGCCAGGCACAACAGCGAACGCCTGCGGCTTGCCGGTCACCAGCGCGGCACCCAATGCCATGTACGCAGCGGTCTGCTCGTGCCGCGGATGCAGCACGCGAAAGCGATCCTGCGCACGATGCGCCGCATCGAACAGATGATCGTTGTGCACGCCCGGCAGCGCATAGAGCGTGTCGATGCCGTGGCGAATGAGGCTTTCAATCACCGCATCGGCAGTCCGCATTTGCGGCATGTTTTACACCTTCCGAAACAGCAGCACGCGGCTGCGATTGGTGACCAGCCGCAGCGTGTGCGCACGCGGGTTCAGCCAAAGGCACGTGCGCTGGCGCCATGGCCCCTCACGGCGATCTGTCAGCGCGCGATGGGAATCGAGCGGCGTCAGCGGCAGTGTGGCGCGCAGCGGCCCTATGCCGATCGTGACATTTGTATCGCCGTCAACGCGCTCGATGTTGCATAGCGCGCCATGTTCCTCGCACACCCAGTCGCCCAACCAACTTCTGCTCAGCGCAACATCCTGTTCGACCGGCGCAAACGTACGAGCGACATGGCCAATGGTGCCAGTGATCTCGCCGGCCGCGTGGCGCAGCCGTATCGGCAAATGCGCCGAGCGCCCTGCGACCGTCCCGTCTTCATTACGAAACAGCCGATCGGTCGCGCCCAGGAAGGTCAACTCACCACCTGCGTGCTCGATCCAGAACGGACCCTTGTCAGCTACGAACAAATCATCGGGAAGTTCAGCCTGCGCCGGTTCCGCCAACACGCTGCCCGTTAGCGCAGCCAGCACCTGCAAGGCAATGCCATGCGCATCGGTGTCCTCGCGGTTGCTGACCACCACGACTCCGGCCTGCCGCTCCGGCAACATCAGGAAGTGGTTCTTGTATCCAGGCAGCGAACCGCCGTGACCGATGGCGATTTCGCCCGGCAATGGCGAGCGCGCCAAGCCGAGACCATACTCCGTCTGTGTGCCGTCGTTCAGACGGCGCCGCGCACCGAGCGGTGCCAACAGATCCGCGGCAGGCGCATCTCCGTGCATCAATGCGATCAGCCAGGTGGCAAGATCATGCGCGCTCCCGGTCAACCCGCCGGATGCGGAAATGTGCAGTCCATACCTGCCGCGCCGCCAACCCGCCTCGCTACGCCAATAGCCTGCGGCGAGGCCTGGCACCGGTTCGGTTTCGTCCTCCGGGAATTCGATCAGCAGGCCAAGCGGGCGGAAGAAGCGTTCATGGAGGGCGGCACCGTAATCGATCGACTTAAGTGCGAGCGCCGCCTCCGCGAGGCGATAGCCGGTGTTGGAATAGGAAATCTCGCTGCCAAACGGAAAATTCAGCGCATCGACGGATGTGACGAATTCGAACAGCGCATCTCGATTCAATCCCGAAGTCCATGGCACGCCCAGGAGCCACAGCGTTTCCATCGTATCTGCCAGTCCGCCTGTCATATCGAGCGCGCGCGCAATCGGCACCGAAGCCGGCGCAGACGGCAGCATAGGCAGATGTTTGCCGAGAGGATCGTTCAGCGACAGCACACCTTCGTCCTGCAGGCGAAGGAGCAGCGATGCGCAGAAATGCTTGCTGATCGAGGCATAGCGGACCACGGTTTCCGCGGTGAACGGCAGCCCCAGCTCCAGCGAGGCCAGGCCGCCGAATGCCTCGGAATGGATCCCTGCTCCGTCGAACAGGACAATTGCACCGCCCGGACCGCCCTCCGCGGTCCAACGCGCGGCTATCCTCGCCGCCTCTTCGGTCGCCCGGCTCCATTCCATGCGAAACTGTCCTTCGTTCAAGCCGGCGAAGCGACGGGATGGAACGGCGCCTGCTCAACGATATCCGCCGGCCCCCGCAGTACCTCATAGCGAGTGACCTCGCGCTCACGCCAGAACCGGATGTCGATGCTGCGGCGGCCGAGGCGGAGATCGTACAGCGTGATGTCCGGCAGCCAGGACGGCAGCGTCGGATCGACGAAGATGCGGCCAGCCGGCGCGTCGGCCCAAATCCCTAGGAGCGCCTGCAGCAGTGCGAACACCGATCCGGCGGCCCAGGCCTGCGGCACGTTGGCACCAAGATACTGCACCGGAAAATCAGCTTCGCCACGCTGCACACCGGAATACAGCTCCGGTAACTGGTTGAGGAGGAAATGGCTCGCTGCGCGGGAGATGTCGCGTGCGATCTGGCCGACCTCCTGCGAAAAGCCGTAGCGCTTGAACCCAAGAGCGATCAGGCTGTTGTCGTGCGGCCAAACTGAGCCGTTCTGGTATGAATATGGATTGAACGCCGGGTGATTCGCCGACAATGTGCGGATGCCCCAGCCCGAGTTCATGTCGGGTGCCATCAGCCTTGCGACGACGCGGCGCGCACGCTCCAGAGGCACAATGCCGGACCACAAAAGGTGGCCTGGGTCCGATGCGACGGTGAGCACCTTGCGCTTCTCACCATCCAGCATGAAGGCATAGAAGCCGCTGTCCTCATCCCAGAATGCCTCGTTAAAGCGATGAAACAGCGTTGCGGCCTTATCCCGCAGCGCAAGGGCACGATCCGGCTTGCCGAGTTCGTCATAGATTTCGGCCATGCGAAGCCAGGCGTCGTACACGTAGCCCTGCAGTTCGCATACGGCCTTGGGACCCTTCACCAGCGTGCCGTCGGGATACGTCATGGAATCGCCGGCATCCTTCCATGACATGTTCTCATAGCCGACGGGCGAACGGGTCTGGTATTCCTGGAAACCGTCGCCGTCACGATCGCCCCAGTCGTCGATCCAGGACAGGCAGCCCTCGGCCTTGCCCAGATAGCGCTCAAGAAGTTCGCGATCACCCGTCGCGCGCCATGCAGCGTGCAGTGTGATGAGGTAGAGCGGCGTAGCATCGGCCGTTCCGTAATACGGGGTGTGCGGGATCAGCCGGAAATGCGCCAATTCGCCATACCGCAGCTCATGCATGATCTTGCCTGGTTCGGCGTCGCGATAATCGTCGCGTTCCTCCGCCTGCCATCGTCCCAGCACATCCAGCGCACCACGGGCGAATTCGGGATAGATCAGAATGTTCTGCAGCGACACGATCAGGCTGTCGCGGCCGAACGGTGCCATGAACCACGGCAGTCCTGCCGCCGGAACGAACACCATGTGGTCCGTCCCGACGATGGGCAGACGCAGCGCGGACATATCTTCGATCGCCTGATGGTAGGTGCGGTAGAATTCCTCGTTGCTGGTGCGGATCTTCAGCACCGTATCCCGCCAATCGTCATGACTGTTCGGATGGAAGTCCGCACGGGGGCCGTGCGAACATTCATGGGGCGCATGGAAGTAGCGGTTGCCGTCGATCAGATCGTAGGTGAGGCAGCAGTGCCAGGTTGCCCCAGGATCGAGGCTCACCTCGAAGATGAGGCGCCCGTTCGCGTAGGCCGCAGGCTCGGTCGCGTGCTTCGTGCCGATCTGCACGCCGCGGATGAAGTCTTGATTGCGATAGGTGGTGCGCAGCCTCTGCAAAGTGTCGGACCAGTCGGTGGCGATGCGACCGCGGCGGACGATGCGATTTGCCTTCACCTCGAACACGTCGGCGAAGTCGGAGCGGATGGCGATCTCCAGGTTGAACCGGACGTGCTTGCGACCGTGATTGACGATGTCGAGGTCCTCATGCATGCCGCCATGGAGTCTGCGCCCGATGGAGAAGCCCAGACTGCGCTCGGGTATGGCGCCGTCCTGGGTCGGGAAGCTTTGGTTGGTAAGATAGATCCGCGCGGTATTGGCAGTGATGGCGCCGCCGTTCAGCAGGTCCCAGGGCGCGCCATTGGCGTAGATGGCCCAGGCGGAGATCAGACGAGTGTCGAGGAAGTAGAGCCCCTTGTCCGATGGCCATTGTACCTGGCCATCGGGGTCGGTGATCAGCACGGTCTGGGCGTGGTGGACCGCAATCTGCGGCGGGCCGACTTCGACCTTGAACGGCATCGTGCGGTGGCTCCTCGGCTAAAGAAGGGGCGCGTGACCGCCTTCTATAGCCGGGTCCGTGCGGATCGCGGCACCCCTCCCCCAATCCGCGGAAGAGGGAGCGCGCTTGTTACCAGCTATTTCGCCGCCACCGCCCACTCATGGTTGTGAACCAGCCCGTCATCATCGACCTGATGGACCTCAGGTGCAGCCGGCGGTTCATGGAACTGCGCCGCTTCGGTGCTGTCGGAGAAAGCCGTGGTGGACGAGAGGCCAGCCGACGCCGCCGTCGCCACCGCATCGAAATAGCCGACACCGACTTCCCGCTGATGGCGCGTCGCCGTGTAGCCCGCGGCCTCAGCGGCAAACTCTGCCTTCTGGAGTTCTGCGTAGGCGGCCATGCCCCGCTCGCGATACCCGCGGGCCAGTTCGAACATCGCGAGATTGAGGCTGTGGAAACCGGCCAGCGTGACAAACTGGAACTTGTATCCCATCCGCCCGATGTCCTGCTGGAACCCGGCAATGCGTTCCGGTGACAGCTTCCTGCTCCAATTGAAACTCGGCGAGCAGTTGTAGGCGAGCATCTTGCCGGGGAACTGTCGATGGATCGCGTCAGCGAACCTCTCGGCCTCTTCCAGGTTCGGCTCACTGGTCTCCCACCACAACAAATCGGCGTAGGGCGCAAACGCGAGGCTGCGGGCAATGGCGTACTCGACGCCGAGACCCGGCCTGATGCGGAAGAACCCTTCGGCGGTCCGCTCGCCGGTGATGAACGGATGGTCGCGCTCGTCGATATCGGTGGTCAGTAGCTGCGCCGAATGCGCGTCCGTCCGACACAGCAGGACAGTCGGCACACCTTCGATGTCGGCTGCCAGACGAGCAGCGTTCAGCGTGCGAATGTGTTGGGCAATCGGCACCAGCACCTTCCCGCCGAGATGGCCGCACTTCTTTTCCGAGGCAAGCTGGTCCTCGAAATGCACGCCGGCGGCACCGGCCGCAATCATCGCCTTCATCAGCTCGAATGCATTCAATGCGCCGCCGAACCCCGCTTCGGCATCGGCGACGATAGGCGCCATCCAGTAGGTGTCGTGGTCACCCTCCGCGTGGGCGATCTGATCGGCGCGGCGCAGCGCGTTATTGATGCGCCGGACGACATTGGGGACGGAATCCACCGGATACAGCGACTGGTCCGGATACATCTCGCCCGCCGTGTTGGCGTCCGCAGCGACCTGCCAGCCGGACAGATAGATCGCCTGAAGCCCCGCCTTCACCTGCTGCACCGCTTGATTGCCGGTGAGCGCGCCGAGTGTCGGCACATAGGGCTCGGTCTTCAGCAGGTGCCAGAGTCTTGTCGCGCCCATCTCCGCGAGCGTGTGTCGGATGCGGAAATGACCGGACAGGCGCTGCACGTCCTGATGGGTGTAGTCGCGCTGGATGCCGTCGAAGCGCTCGGGGTCGGGCAAGAGATGCATCGGGTTGCTCCTTCAACTGGGCCTTTCGGTGCGTGAAGAATTGACATTGCAGGTGCGAAGTGCATCCCAAATCTGCCAAAGTGGCGCGCAATCCTGTCGCCATCTGCACAATGGAGGCTGGCGATCTGTAAAGTCTGTAAATCGTGGCCCGCGCGCTGATCGGCCGGACGATCCGCCGACTCCGTCTGGAGCGCCGCCTGACGCAGCAGGTGCTCGCCGTCCGCCTGGGCATCTCCGCGAGCTACCTGAACCTGATCGAGCACGATCAGCGTGCTGTGACTGCTTCGCTGCTCATCAAGCTCGGAGAAAGTCTCGGCGTTGACCTCGCAACCTTGTCCGGCCGCTCGCAGCGCCAGCTCGAGGTTGCGCTGCAGGAGGTGTTCGCCGATCCGCTGCTATCAACGGACGCAGTGCCGGCGACAGAGATCTCCGAGCTTGCCGCCACCGTACCGAATGCAGCGAATGCCGTGCTCGCGCTTTATCGCGCGTGGCGCGTCGCGCGTGAGGATGCCGGCGGCATTGCGCTTCCATCCGGGCGGCGTGTGCTGCTGCCGAATGAAGAGGCACGCGATCTGTTCGACGATAGGGCGAACCATTTCCCATCATTGGAGCTGGCGGCCGAAGCCATCGCGGCGGAGCTGGGTGCGACCCCCGCGGAAATGAACCACGCGATTGCCGAACGTCTGCGCCGAACGCACGGCGTTGCAGTCGTCGTGCAGCCGCTCGGAGGTGCGCTTCGCCGCTACGACCCGGCCGCACGCATGCTGTCACTGTCGGAGATGCTGCCGCGCGAAAGCCGTGGCTTTCACATGGCGTTTCAGCTCGCCCTGTTCGAGGCACGCGATGCAGTGGAAGCAGTGTTGGCCGAGGCGGCTCCGTCATCCGCGGAAGCCGGAATGCTGATCCGGGTGGGATTGCTCAACTACGTCGCGGGTGCGCTCCTGATGCCCTACGCGCCCTTCCTCGATGCCGCGCTTGCGCTGCGCCATGACGTGGAAGCCTTGGCTGCGCGTTTCGGCGTGTCATTCGAGCAGACATGCCACCGGCTCTCCACATTACAGCGGCCGGGTGCGCGCGGCGTGCCGTTCTTCTTCGTTCGCGTCGATCCGGCAGGCAACGTGTCAAAGCGCTTTTCGGCTGCCGGATTTCCATTCGCCCGCTATGGCGGATCCTGCCCACGCTGGGTGGTGCACACTGCATTTTCCCAACCCGGCGTCGTGCAGGTGCAGGTAGCGGAGCTGCCGGACGGCGCCAGTTTCCTTTGCTTCGCGCGCACAGTGACGCGGCCGGCACCGAGCTGGGGCGAGCCGCGACCGACGCATGTGGTGGCCATGGGCTGCAGCATCGCCCATGCGGATGCCGTGGCGTATGCGGACGGCCTGGACCCCGAGCGGGCGAAGGTTGGCATCGGCCTGTCGTGTCGCCTGTGCGACCGTCCCGACTGCCGCAGCCGTGCGTTTCCTCCGCTGGAGCACCGGTTGGCGCTGGACCCGCAATTGGCCAGCGTTACGCCGTATCGGTTCAGAACCCGGCAGGCATAGCGAGCGCACATGGCACAGGTCGACAGTCTTGCAGCCTGGCACGAGTTCTACATGCTTTCCGGCACCGCATCCGCGACCCTTGTCGGATTGATGTTCGTGGCCGCATCCGTCGGGTCAGGCGTTTGGGAAAGGCCCGAGCCGCTGCGGGTGTTTCTGACGGCGACCGTCGTGCATTTCAGCAGCATCCTGGCCATCAGCCTGACCGTCCTCGCTCCGCTGCAGAACGACCGCATTACGGGCCTTCTTATCGTGCTGGAGTCGCTCATCGGCGTTGCCTATTGCGGTCTGGTGCTACGTGACCTTGTGCAGCGTGGGATCGGGGCGTCGATCGATTGGGAAGATCGGTTGTGGTACGCGGCTTTGCCAGTCACGGGTTACTCGCTGATGGGCCTCTCGGGAATCCTCTTGGCAACGCAGATCGATCTGGCGAGTGCCGTGCTGGCACTATCCGTCCTGCTGCTGCTCGTTACGGGCATTCACAATGCATGGGACATCACGGTCTGGGTCGTCACCCGGCGCCGGCAGTGACGGTGCTGGAGCGCCAGGATAGGCTCCGCTGCGAGGACATGGAGCGAAACATGCGGAATGCACCGTTCGAAGTCAGGCCGATCGCCGGCGCTCTGGGCGCCGAACTGCACGGCGTGGATCTGGCAGCCGACTTGTCGGATGAAACCGTCAGTGCGATCCGCAAGGCACTCCTCGACCACCTGGTGATCTTCTTCCGCGATCAGGATCTGCCGCCCGAGCGGTTTCTGGCTCTCGCGCGGCGCTTCGGCACACCGATCGAGTACCCGTTCGTCAAGGGCATCGAAGGATTCCCCGAGATCATCAACGTCGCCAAACTGGAACACGAGCAGGTCAACTTCGGCGGCGTTTGGCACTCCGATACGACGTATCTACAGGAACCGCCGATGGCCACACTGCTGGTAGCACGCGAGGTCCCCGAGGCCGGCGGTGATACGCTGTTCGCCAATCAGTATCTGGCCTACGAGACATTATCTGAGGCGCTGCGTGGCGTGCTGGCTAAGCTGCATGGCGTTTCCAGTTCGGCAAAGGCCGATGCCAGCCGCACACGCGAGGATCGCATCCGGTCGGATGGCAGCGCGGATGCTCGCAAACTGCTGGTAGCGGAGCATCCGGTTGTGCGGACGCATCCGGAAACGGGACGCAAGGCGCTGTTTGTCAACCGCGCGCACACTGTAAGCTTTGCCGGCATGACGGAGCAGGAAAGCGAGCCGCTGCTGGAGTTTCTCTTCCAGCACCAGATCCGGCCGGAATTCACCTGCCGGTTTCGCTGGACAGCAGGGGCGCTGGCGATCTGGGACAATCGCTGCGCACAGCACTACGCGGTGAACGACTACTCAGGCCATCGCCGGATCATGCAGCGCATCACGCTGGCAGGAGATAAACCGCACTAGTTAGCTACGACAGCAGCCGCTCGGGTATCCGCATCCCCAGTCGCAGCGGCACGTTCCAAACCTCGCGCACCTGCCGCAGTGTTCTGAAACCGGCGCGTAGATACGTCGGCAATGCGCGCGGATGATCAGCGGTGCAGGTATTCACGGTCATCCCGCGTGGACCTTGCCGCCATGCCTCATCGACCGCAACGCGCAAGAAGGGAAAGCCCACACCCGTACCGATGGCATGCGGCATCAGCCCGAAGTAGCTCAGATTGACGTCCGACCAGCCGCGCGCATCCAGTTCAAAAAATCCCGCCGGTTCACCGCCGGCGTACAGCACATGGATCGAGACCGCCGGGTCCCGCAGCAGCGTCGCCAGCTCTTCATCGGGCATGGTGCGCCGCAGCCACCACACATAATCCGCGCCCACCGTGTTATAGAGGTAGCGATAGAAACCCACCGTCGGCGTGGCTACGCGGACCACCTGGTAATCCGTTGGCAAAGACGGCAGGCCGCCGACAGGCGGCCGGTCCATCCGGAGGAACGTCACCGTTACGGTGACTCGCGCCACCGGCTCCATCGTCTTCCTCCCGGACTCTTCGTGCCGTCAGTCGTCCAGGAAGCTGCGCAACTTCCTGCTTCGGCTCGGATGCTTCAGCTTGCGCAGCGCCTTCGCCTCGATCTGACGAATACGCTCTCTCGTCACATTGAACTGCTGCCCGACCTCTTCCAGCGTGTGGTCGGTGTTCATGCCGATACCGAAGCGCATGCGCAGCACACGCTCCTCTCTCGGCGTCAACGATGACAGCACGCGCGTGGTCGCCTCGCGCAGGTTCGCCTGGATCGCCGCATCCAGCGGGATCACCGCCGCCTTGTCCTCGATGAAGTCGCCGAGATGGCTGTCTTCCTCATCGCCAATCGGCGTCTCGAGGCTGATCGGCTCCTTGGCGATCTTCAGCACCTTGCGCACCTTCTCGAGTGGCATGCCGAGTTTCTCGGCAAGCTCCTCGGGCGCCGGCTCGCGGCCAATCTCGTGCAGCATCTGGCGGCTCGTGCGCACCAGCTTGTTGATCGTTTCGATCATGTGCACCGGGATGCGGATGGTGCGCGCCTGATCGGCGATGGAACGCGTGATCGCCTGGCGAATCCACCACGTCGCATAGGTGCTGAACTTATAGCCGCGGCGATATTCGAACTTATCGACCGCCTTCATCAGGCCGATATTGCCCTCCTGGATCAGGTCCAGGAATTGCAGGCCGCGGTTGGTGTATTTCTTGGCGATCGAGATCACCAGGCGCAGGTTCGCCTCGATCATCTCTTTCTTCGCCCGCGCTGAATCGCGCTCGCCACGGCTCACCGTCATGTAGACGCGGCGGAATTCGCTTATCGGTAGACTCGCGTCGTTCGCGACCGCGGCGATCTGTGCGCGAACGTTGGTGATGTCCTTCTCATGCTTGGTGACGAAAGTCTTCCATCCCTTCGCCGGCTGCTTCGACACACGCTCAACCCAGTTCGGGTCCAACTCATGGCCGCGATACTGCTTGAGGAATTCCTCACGCGGCACCTTGCAGGCTTCCGCAGTACGCAGGAGCTGTCCCTCCAGCGCGGTCAGCCGCTGATTGAGCTGCTTGAGCTGGGTCACCAGCTCTTCGATGCGGTTGTTATGCAGCCGCACCTGCTCGACCTTCTTCACCAGCTCTTCGCGCTGGCGCTCATAGGTCTTTTCGGAACGCGCCGTGACCTCCTCGCCGCTGGTCATCGTCTCGAGGCGGCGGCTCTGCATCTTGTGCAACTTCTTATAGAGGCCCTCGATCTCCTCGAAGGTCGCCAACACTTCCGGCTTCAGCTTCTCCTCAAGAGCAGACAGCGACATGCCCGGACCTTCGCCGTCCTCGTCGCCATCCATGTCATCGCTGCCGTCATAGCTCTCGGCAGGCTCTGCACCGTTGCCGTTCAAAGCGGGTGGCGCGGCGCCATCGGCGCCAGGCGCACCGGCGCCTTGCGTAGCCTCCAGGTCGATGATGTCGCGCAGCAGCATCCGGCCGGCCTTGAGCTGGTCGTGCCAGGAGATGATCGCCTTGAAGGTCAGCGGGCTCTCGCACAGCCCGCCGATCATCATGTCGCGGCCGGCCTCGATGCGCTTGGCGATGGCGATTTCACCCTCACGCGAGAGCAGCTCCACGCTGCCCATTTCGCGCAGGTACATCCGCACCGGGTCGTCCGTCCGGCCGAGGCTTGCCTCGTCGACGTTGCCGGTCTGCTCCTCTTCCTCGGCTTCCTCGGACTTCTCCGCCTTGACGACAGGCGCCTCGCCGTCCTCGGTCTCTTCGCTCTCGACGACCTGGATGCCCATTTCGGAGAAATTGGCCATCACGTCTTCGATCTGTTCGGAGCTGTTCTGATCCGGCGGCAGGATCGCGTTCAGTTCGTCGAAGGTGATGTAGCCGCGCTCCTTGCCACGCGCGATCAGCCGCTTGACCGCGGCGGTCTGCACATCGAGCAGCGTCGTCTCGACATCCTGTTCGGCGGTCACGGTGTCAGTGGCAACAGAAGGCTTCGTGGCCATCGTTCAGAGCACTCCAGCAGTAGGGCCCATAACAGTCAGGCCTCGGCATCTTCTTCGAATTGGGCTCGCTTGAGCCGTTCCCTCACGACGCTGAGATTCTTCAGCAGACGATGATTATGGTCGTTCTGATCGGAATTGTATCGAGCCAGGGCAGTTTCAACGTCCAAGTCCAGCATTTCCCGACGCATCAGACCGTAATAATGGTACCATCCCTCCTCCGCCTCGGCCGGTAACGCTCCCGGCATCGCACAGGTGGGCAAGGGCATCGGCACCGGCGCCAAAACCTCTTCGATTTCCGCTTGTAATCCAGAAACCGTGAGGTGGGCTATCAGCGCCTCTGAGTCAAGGATTTCGGCCGTCTCCGCCCATGCCTGAACCGCTGCCCGTAGAGCGGCAAATGGCGGTGGCAGGGTGAGTTCGGCATAGGCGTGGTCCACATCCCGCATCAGTCCCGGATGCCGCAACAAGATGGCGGTGAGGATGCGCACGCGCTCCAACGACACTGTATCGGCAGCAGGCATGGCGCGTGGCAAAGCGCGGCGGACGGGCGCGCGGCGGCTGTCTCGGCCGGCAAAGAACCGGTCCAGCAGCGCTTTGCGGTACTCGGCAGCAAGTGCGCGGTCAGGAATGCGCCGGGCGGCAGTCTCCAGCCGGGCCCGAAATGCAGCCCGCTGCTCGGGTGTGCTCTCACCGCCACCTTCTCGCAGCAGATCGAACAGCGCCTCGGATAGAGGCGCAGCCCCGTCCAGCAGCCCCCGCACCATCTCAGCTCCCCGGCGACGGACGAGCGTGTCCGGGTCCTCTCCGGCGGGCAATCGCGCCAGCTTCAGGCTGCGATCCGGCCCCAGCAGCGGCAGAGCCACATCGGCCGCGCGTGCGGCTGCGCGGCTGCCGGCTGCGTCACCGTCGAAGCAAAGCACCGGCACAGGCGCCAGACGCCACAATTCCTCGAGCTGTTCCTGGGTCAGCGCGGTGCCGAGAGGAGCAACGGCGCCGCCGATGCCAGCCTGCGCAAGGGCAATAACGTCCATGTATCCTTCAACCACGACAACCGATGTGCCGCCGCGCACCGCCTCACGCGCCAGATCCAGCCCGTAGAGAGTGCGGCGCTTGGAAAACAGCGCCGTCTCCGGGCCATTGACGTATTTTGGCTGCCCGTCACCCAGGACGCGGCCGCCGAAGCTGATGACCGCACCGCGACGACTGCGGATGGGAAACATCACTCGGTTGAAGAACAGATCGAACGCGCGTCCGGTTTCATCATCCCGACGCATCAATCCGGCTTCGACGAGTTGGTCCTGCGTGACGCCCTCACGGCCGAGGTCGGCCAACAACGCGCCGCGCCCCTCGCCTGACCAGCCGAGCCCAAAGCGCCGGATGGTCTCCTCCGACAGGCCGCGGCCACGCAAATAGTCCAGCGCCTGTCGGCCCTCCGGCAGGAACAGGCGTCGATGGAAACTGGCCTGGGCGGCCTCCAGCACCGCGGTCAGATCGAGCCGCTTCCGCTCCGCCTCCGCCGCTTCAGGCGATGGCTTCGGCACCGAAAGCCCCGCTTCTGCCGCAAGGCGCTCGACAGCCTCCATGAAGCCGGCGCCCTCACTTTGCATGACGAAGCCGATGGCGTCGCCATGCGCGCCGCAGCCGAAGCAGTGGTAGTGGCCATCGTCATAGACATAGAAGCTTGGCGTTTTCTCGCCATGGAAAGGACAACAGCCCTTCCACTGCCGCCCAGACCTGGCAAGCCGCACCTTCCTGCCGACAATGGCCGGCAGCGGCGTACGCGTACGGAGTTCGTCGAGGAAGGCGGCGGGCAATGCCATCAGGGGGAAAGCCTCGCCTTCACCATCGGCCCAGCCTTGGCCATGTCCAGTGTCGCAGCGTGCTTCGCTCGCAGGGCGGCCATCACCTTGCCCATGTCCTTGATACTGGCGGCACCGGTTTCGGCGATGGCATCGGCTATAGCCTGCTGCATCGCCGCCTCGTCCATCTGCTGCGGCAGGAAGCCCTCGATGACGGCGATTTCGGCTTCCTCCTTGTCCACGAGGTCCTGCCGATTGCCTTGCCTGTACAGGTCGACTGACTCGCGCCGTGACTTGACCATACCGCGCAGCATGGCGACGACTTCCTCGTCCGGCACACGGTCCACCCCCTTCGGACGGGCGGCGATGTCCACATCCTTGAGCCGGGCCAAAATCATCCGAAGCGTGGAGGTTCTAGGGGCGTCGCCCGCCTTCATCGAGGCCTTGAGCTGATCGGTGAACTGCTCGCGTAGGCCCATGGGCGTCCCTCCGCATCAATATCCCTCTATAATAGGGGAACTCGGGCCAAGGGGAGTTGCCGGAGAAAATTTCCCGGCACCTCGCTTTCCCATTGCGATGGGAAATTCCTTCCCATAGGTTGCCCGCATGACCATGAGCGTTGACGCAATCATCGAGCGCCTTGGCGGTGGCGATGCGGCTGCCCGCCTGACCGGCGTGGGCACCGAAGCGGTTCGCAAGTGGCGCCAGGCGGGAGCCATTCCTTCCCGACACTGGGCTGTTGTCATTGCGGCCACCGGCCTCACGCTGGCCGATCTGCCCGGCGGGCCGGCCCTGGCTCGGACGGAGCCAGGGCGGAGCACCGACACGGGCGAAGTGCCGTCGGGCGCCACCGCCGTTCTGGTGTTGGGGGATGGCTCCCTGTTCTGGGGCCGCGGGTTCGGCGCACATAGCGCGGAACCGGCGCCGGTTGGCGAAGTCTGCTTCAACACAGGAATGACCGGCTACCAGGAGACGCTGACCGATCCCTCTTACGCCGGCCAGATCATCACCTTCACCTTTCCCCACATCGGCAATGTCGGCACTAATGAAGAGGACGTCGAGGCGGGGACCGTCGCTGCCCGCGGCCTCGTGGTGAAGCAGGACATCACCGAGCCAGCCAACTGGCGCTCCGCGCAACACCTGGATGCCTGGCTGCGATCGCGCGGCATTGCCGGGATTGCCGGAGTGGATACCCGCGCCCTCACGATACGCATTCGCGACGGCGGACCGCCCAATGGTGTGTTGGCTTTTCCAGCCGATGGACGGTTCGACCTGCCGGCCTTGCAGGCGCAGGCCGCGGCCTGGCCCGGGCTGGAAGGTATGGACCTGGCCAAGGAGGTCTCCTGTCGTCAATCATATGATTGGGATGAGACCCAATGGTCCTGGCCCAATGGCATGGGGCGGCAGAGCGCGCCAAAGTACCACGTCGTAGCGGTCGATTATGGCGCGAAGCGCAACATTCTCCGCTGCCTTGCTTCGGCAGGGTGCCGGCTGACCGTGGTGCCGGCAACCGCCACCGCCGATGACATACTGCGCCGCAAGCCGGATGGAGTGTTTCTATCGAACGGTCCAGGCGATCCGGCAGCAACAGCAGAATATGCGGTTCCGGCCATCCGCGCCGTGCTGGATGCGGGCGTTCCGCTGTTCGGCATCTGTCTCGGCCACCAATTGCTGGCGCTGGCGTTGGGGGCGAAGACCTACAAGCTACAGCGCGGCCATCGCGGGGCCAATCAACCGGTAAAGGACCTGACGACGGGCCGCGTGGAGATCACCAGCCAGAACCATGGCTTTGCGGTCGATCCCGAGACGCTGCCATCCACAGCGAAAGTGACCCATGTGTCGCTGTTCGACGGTTCGAACGAGGGGCTGGCTTGCAGCGACCGCCCGGCGTTCAGCGTGCAGTACCATCCGGAGGCGAGCCCTGGACCGAGTGACAGCCATTATCTGTTCGGGCGGTTTGTCGAAATGATTGAGCGGCGAGCGTGACATGGACGTCAGATCAATGCTGCTGACCACCGCGCTGCGGCACAGGATCAGCGAACCGAACATCGAAGCTGGATTCGAGCGTTTCCAGGCACTGGTCTCGCAGCCGGTCGCTTACAGCGAATTCTGCGATGCTGTCGCCGAGTGCCTTCGCGAAGGACTGATCCACGAACCGATCCGCCTGCCAGAGGGCGCACTGCAATGCCACTGGCATTTGGAGCTGACCCCGAAAGGCGTTGAAACAGCGCAAGCTGTCCGATGACCACCATGTTTCCGCTGTCATTGCGAGCGAAGCGAAGCAATCCCCAACACGGTGGAGATTGCTTCGCTTCGCTCGCAATGACAGGTGGAGAATAATCGTATGCCCAAACGCTCCGACATCAACTCCATCCTGATCATCGGCGCCGGCCCTATCGTCATCGGCCAAGCCTGCGAGTTCGATTACTCGGGCGCCCAGGCGTGCAAGGCGCTGAAGGCCGAAGGTTATCGCGTGATCCTGGTGAACTCGAACCCTGC
>CAYRTL010000078.1:13097-25529 GCA_964427005.1 uncultured Acetobacteraceae bacterium | reverse complement strand
AGCGGCAGTCCGCGATTGATGATCTTGGCAGCATGAATGTGTTCTGCACCGACAAGACCGGCACGCTGACCGAGGCGCGAATCAGACTTATCCGCGAGATGGACCTTCGCGGCGAAGACAGCAGCACCGTGATGCAGATGGCGCAGCTCAATGCTGTGTTTGAAACCGGACTGAAAAGTCCGCTGGATGAGGCGATCCTTGCGGCGGGCAGCATCGACCGCACGGCATGGCGCAAGATCGACGAGGTCCCGTTCGATTTCCAACGACGCCAGGTTTCGGTCCTTGTCGAAGGCGAGAAACGACGGCTGTTGATCGTCAAAGGTGCGCCGGAAGACGTGCTGCAGCATTCGGCGTGCTATGAACAAACTGGTGGGCCGCCACTGCCGCTGGACGATGCGGCGCGGCAGACAGCGGAGGCGAAGTTCACGGCATTGGGCGCGGAAGGGTTCCGTGTCTTGGGCGTTGCATGGCGCGAAGTCGAGCCTGACCGCGAGCGCGCCAGCATCGCCGATGAGGCGGAGCTTACATTCGCCGGGTTCCTGGCGTTTCTCGATCCGCCCAAGCCGGATGCGCGTGACGCGCTGCGCGAACTCACCGATCTCGGCATCACTATGAAAGTCGTCACCGGCGATAATGAACAGGTCACGCGCCATGTCTGCGCTGAACTCGGCCTGGATGTACGCGAGACACTGACCGGGCCGCAGATTGATGAGCTGACCGACGAAGCACTGATGGCGAGGGTCGAAACCACGACTCTGTTCTGCCGCGTCACACCGCGGCAGAAGTCGCGCATCATTGCCACATTGCGGCGCAAGGGCCACGTCGTCGGCTACATGGGCGACGGGATCAATGACGCACCGCCGCTGCATGCGGCGGATGTCAGCTTCTCGGTCGACACCGCGGTGGACGTCGCCAAAGAGGCTGCATGCATGATCTTGCTCCGCAAGGACCTTGGCGTACTTGCGGATGGTGTCCGCGAGGGGCGACGAACCTTCGCGAACATCCTCAAATACATGATGATGGGCACCAGCTCCAATTTCGGCAACATGTTCTCCATGGCAGGCGGCGTGCTGTTCCTGCCTTTCCTGCCCATGCTGCCGACTCAGATCCTGTTGAACAATCTGCTTTACGATCTCTCGGAAACAAGCATCCCGTTGGACCGGGTGAGCGAGGCTACTGTCGCACGGCCGCGCCGCTGGGATCTCAGCACGCTTCGCAAGTTCATGCTGGTGTTTGGACCGATCAGCTCAGTGTTCGATTTCATCACCTTCCTGCTGTTGCTCTGGGTGTTCCATGCGGACGAGGCGCTGTTTCACACTGGCTGGTTTGTTGAGTCGCTGGCCACGCAGATCCTGGTCATCTTCTTTATCCGCACGGCACACCCGTGGCGCGATCGGCCGCATCCGGCACTGGTGACCAGTACGCTCGCCGCATTCGGCTTGGCTGTGGCGTTGCCGTATTTGCCTGTGGCTCACTGGCTCGGCTTCGTGCCGCTTCCGGCCACAGTACTCGGAGCACTCGCGTTGGTGACGGCCATCTACCTGCTCGTTGTCGAGGGCGTGAAGCGCTGGTTCTTCGCGCGCTATGCGTTGGACTAGGAGCCACTAAGCTTGATCACGCGGTTCAATTTGCTCGTCGGTGGCGCTGTGCATGTACCGGTTCTGGGCCATTATATCGAATATCAAACCGGGGCACCAACTGGCATGCAGCAGACATCCATCATAACGTGCTCCACGCAGATACCCGGAGCAGAGGAGTGACCTTATGCAGGTGGCGCGCTTCGCACTGATTGCCGTCTTTGGTTTGTCTTGTGCAGGTCAATCGCCTTCCGCCACTGCTGACGATAATCCGTCAATCCTGGTACCCGCTGATGGAGCGACGGTATCGAGCCCGGTGGCCGTGGTCGTGTCACCTGGTGCCGCGACGATGAAGACGACGCGGGCTGGCGGCATGAATATGGAAACAGGCAGTCATTTGCATCTCATCATCGACTCGCCGTTGCCGAAACCCGGGAGTGCCGTGCCGATGGATGCACACCATATCCACCTGATGCATGGTGAGTCGAAAGTGAACGTACCGCTGCCCCGCGGGCGTCATACACTTCAGCTGCTGATGGGGGCACCGGGCCACCTGGTACCGCCCAATCCAGAGGTCTCACAAGTCGTAACGATCAACGTCAAATGATTCGGCTGAAGATGGCGAGCCGGCAGGGCCACCGGATCAGGCAGCCCTGCCGCGGCCATTCAGGCAGGCATGCGGTACAGCGCGCACAGCTTGTTGCCGTCGGGATCACGCAGATACGCGAGATACATCGGACCGGCGCCGCCTTGGCGCACGCCGGGCGGATCCTCGATCGCCGTGCCGCCATTCGCGACGCCAGCCTTGTGCCATGCATCGGCTTGTTCCGGGCCCGTCACCTTAAAGCCGATCGTGCCGCCGTTGGCGTGACACGCTGCTTTGCCATCGATGGGCTTGCTTACCAGGAACAGCCCGCCATTGTGCGCATAGATCAGCCGGCCCTTGGCGTCCTCGGCGCCGGGCTTGCCGCCCATGGCGCCAAACAGGGCGTCGTAGAACCTCTTCGACCGGGCGATGTCGTTGCTTCCGACCATGACATGACTGAACATTCGGTTTCCCTCCTCACCAAAGCCGCCCTTACGGTGCACCGATCCGGGCGAACAGGAAAGATCGTATGAGACAGACCAATTGGCGTGCTGATCCGCTTGTCTGGGGCCATGGCCCTCGCGTATTCGAGGTGTTCCTCGAACCGACCTGTCCGTTTTCCTGCCGCGCGTTCGGCAAGCTGGACGAACTGCTTGCTCAGGCGGGGGAAGACCGCATCACCATCAAGCTCCGGCTGCAGTCACAGCCATGGCATATGTATTCAGGCGTGATCGTGCGCTGCATTCTGGCTGCCTCGACGCTCCAGGGTGGGAAGGAGGCGGCAAAATCTGTCATGGCGGCGGTGGCCGCGCATCGGGAGGAATTCGAGTTCGAGCGGCACTGCCGCGGCGCTAATATGGACGCCACGCCGCACGACATCATCGCGCGGATCGAGGGTTATAGCGGCGTCAAACTGGCCGAGGCGTTCGCGATTCCCGATCTCGACCGCGAGATCAAATGGCACTGCAAATATGCCCGCCAGAACGGCATCCACGTGTCGCCGACGTTCATGATCGACGGGCTGGTGGAACCTGGCATGAGCAGCGGGGATGCCGTGGCCGACTGGGTGGCAAAACTGCAATAGCTACTGGGAACCGAACAAGTGGTGGACCTGCTCCCTCCTCAATACCCCAGCGGCTCTCCCACCACCGGCGTCCAGCGCGTCTTCTTCACCGCCGACAGGAACGACTGAGTCGACGCATGGTGATTGGTCGGCGTAATCGTCAGTGGCGGGCCCCCGAAGATGTCGCGCCAATCCTTGATGCTTTCCATCGAGGATTGGAAGCTGTCCGGGTTGAGGTCCCTTCCCGCCCGCTGCAGCACGTCGATCAGGCACTGCGCCCCCGCGTAGCCGGCCTCCCCGAGGTAATTGATCTCGATGCCAAAGCGCTGCTTGTAGCGGGTGCCAATGTCGCGCACCGCCGGCCGCGGATCATCGGGATACGCGTACACGCCAGGCGACATCGAATAGAATCCTTCCGCCGCCCCGCCCGGCGCCTCGGCGACCGCAGTCGAATATGAGGCGAACTGGCCGCAGAATTCGACGTCCCATCCCATCTTGCGCGCCGTCTGCAGGATGATGATCGTGTCCTTGACGATGGTGCCCATGCACACCAGATCGCATCCTGCCTCCTTCAAGCGCGTCACCTGCGCATTGAAGTCGGTATCGGTTGGACGCGAGGCGGAGGTGGCGCCGAGTTTCAGCTTCATCGTATCCACCTGGGCGACGACGCCGGCATGGACATCCCGGCCGAAGTCGGTGTCCTGATACATCGACCCGATGACCTTCTTCCCCTTTGACTCGGCGAAGTACTTCACGCAGGCGCGCATCTGGTCGTAGTACGAGGAGAACTGCCCGTATTTGTACTTGTTCAGCGGCTCGTACATCGACCGCGCGCAGGTCAGCGGAAAGACACTCGGTACGCCCTTCTCGATCATCATCGGCAGCACCGCATCCATCTGCGGCGTGCCCCCGCTTGCGAACGACAGGAAGATGTCGTCGCGGTTCACCAGCTTGTTCATGGCCTGCACGGCCTTGGGGACGAGGTATTCCATGTCCTCGACGATGAGGCGGACCTTGCGTCCGTTGATGCCGCCTTTCGCGTTGATGTCGTCGAACGCCATGCGGATCGAGTTGGCGGCGTTGCTGCCTTGCACCGCCGTCACGCCGGACAGGTCGGTCATCATGCCGATGACGATCTCGGTATCGGACACCCCGCGAACGGCGGCGGCGGCTCGCCCGATGATGGCTGGTGTCGCGAGCAGTCCGGTGGCACCTGCCAGCACGGAGCGTCGTGTTGTCGGACGCATGGACGTGTTCTCCCTCATGCGGCCGGAGGAGCCCGGCCGTCGTGTTCTGCACGTTTGCCCAGGCCTCGACCTGGGATTACGCAGCGCGTCTCATCCAGATCCGACGACGCCGTCGGGGAGTTACGACGGGCGGCATTACGGCAGGCTAGCGCGGATCGGAGCTGGTGTCATTCTGTGCCGGGATAACCCGGATGGGAGAAACGGATATGGGGCCGAGACTCGTCGATTACCTGCTCTATGAGCCAGAAGAGAGCGGCATCCTATGGATCAAGTTCAATCGCCCCGAGCGAATGAACGCGCTGATTGGCAGCTCGGAAGAGAACGGTACCGTCGCGAAAGTCGGCGAATACATGCGAGCCGGTGACGATGATCCGAACATCCGGGTGATCGTGCTGACGGGCGTGGGCCGGGGTTTCTGCTCCGGTGCCAATCTTGGGTCGAAAGCTGCGGCGGACATCACCGGCGACAACCTGCCCGGCAACCGCGGATCACATGAGGGGCCCGACGCCGCGCGCCAGCACTTCTTCCATGGCTTCACAAAGCTACATCGCGATATCTCGCTGATCCGCAAGCCGACGATAGCGATGATCAACGGGCCGGCGGTCGGTTCGGGCATGGACATGGCCCTGCACTGCGACATCCGCATCGGCTGCGAACGGACGCGGTTCATCGCCTATCACAACGCAGGGCAGATCATCGAGAATGGCGGGTCATATTACCTGCCCAAGATGGTTGGCCTCGGCCGCGCGCTGGAGTTCGCCTACACGGGTGAGCTGGACGCGGAGCGCGCCTATGCTTGGGGCATGCTGAACCACCTGGTCCCGTCCGAACGGCTGGAGGAAACCACGCGCGAGCTGTGCGCGAAGATCATCGAGCGGCCGCCACTGGTGCAGTGGGTAAGCAAGCGCGTGATGCGCGCCGCTCTGGACAGCACACTGGAGACCACGATGGTGCTGACCTCCAACGCCGGCGGCATTCTGCAGAATTCCGAGGACGCGAAGGAGGCGCGACGGGCGTTTGTGGAGAAGCGGAAGGGCCGGTTCAGGGGCGTGTGAGGCAGGATTTGCCGATTGGGCGGTGGAGCGGGTAAGAGAGGCGCGTTCGCCGGGTTAGCACAGCGGTAGTGCAGCGGTTTTGTAAACCGAAGGTCGGGGGTTCAAATCCCTCACCCGGCACCGTCCTAAACCGCTGAATCAGCTACGGGTTTAGCGACCTGCGTGTACGGCGAACGCGTGCGTGGTGTTCGCTGAACTGCGCCGTGGCGCAAATTCACCGCAATGTCATGCAGCGACACTTCAGTTGCGATCGCGCGCGCGCAATACGCTGCTGTGTGCCGAACCGGCAAAGCCGATGCTGGCGTGGGAAGCGCGAGTTCGCCGCAGCTGGAAGAGCATGCATCTCGGCCCGCCGGGCTTCAGCGAAGACGCGGACGACTGGGTCTACTCGGTTCCCGCCTATCTTGGAGAGATCGATCCTGACGACATTCAGCCTGAAGTCTATACGGACGCGACGGCAGATGGCGAGACACCGACGCACGCTCTGTCCAGAGGCGCGGCGATGCTTGGGACGACGAATGGGTACATTTACAACGGTCGGGTGCCAAAATCGCACCCTGCCGATCACTACACGGTCCGGATTATCCCGCACCACCGCAATGTTCGTGTGCCGACTGAACTTCCGCTGATCCTATGGCAGAAGTGACGCGTGCATATGGCGCCAACGAGTGGTCGTTGATTTTCGCGAGGGACTTAGAGCAGCTTTAGGCCGAGTCGAATCAACATTGCCGCCAACCGCGTACACCTCGCCCACGAAATGGGAAGAGGTCGCGAACGCCCGGCCTTGAGTCGGAGATGCGGGAGAGGGCGCCGCAAGAAGCTTAACGCTCGTGCCACCCTCTTCCGGCACTTTCGCGCCAACCTCGCCGGCCTCGCGGGCAAGGTGTCCAACCTGAAGCCGCCCGAGACTCGTGTCGTAGTTCAGGTTCCGCCAGGGGCAACGGGTAGTATTCGCTTCCAATGCCAAGGAAGTCACGTGGTGAGCTTTAATCCAAGATAGCATTTCTGTGATGAGCCGACTCGCGCATGGTCGCTGTATCCCTGCGCAGATAGTGGAGGGGGAATCGATGAACTCGGAAAATGCGTGAGCTGAGTACGCGCTCATCAAAGCCGTCGGCTGAAATGCCCGCACAGCATTCGAACCCTGAGCGGTCACTGGAATCGCTGGGTGACCATCTATGCCTAATGCCAAACTTCTTGCACTCCCTCTTCTCACATCAACTCTGGCGATCGCCACCGGCGGCGGCAGAGACTGGTGGCGGAGCGATTTCGGCAAAGTTACGGAACATCGTGAGGGGGACAACGTAACTTGCACCTTGGTTGTCAAAAGCAACGACGATCAGGTCCGATTTATGTGGAACAAAGACTTGCCGTTGCGCATTATCATTGAACGCCCCGAGTGGGATCTGCCTCCCGGCCAGATGTGGCCGGTGTCAGTTCGCATAGGCGACACTTGGCTTGTTGACGGCATCGGCGGGTCGAATATTCCCGCTCTTACAGGCTCGCACGCTCTGAAGTTCCTGTTCCATCAGCCAATCGACGGGCTGCTGGACTCCGCCCAACAGATCACTGTCCGCGCGCCGGACCGGACCTTCGATATGACGATACCGCAACGGAAGATGCGGCAGTTGGTCAGGGCGCTCCGGAAATGCCTCGCGCAGATGAAGCGCGCAGATTAGCCAAGTTCATGGGCGGCTTCTCCCTGAACTGCGAGCGTCCGGCGGTTAGCTCGCAGGAGCAGGCGCTGCGATAGCCACGTTCTGACTACCGGCCGCAACTTCCACGCGATATTGCGACCAGCGCTGCGCATAGTCTGGCGGCGCAGGAATCAGGGCAGAGGTCACATACTGGTCGCTGGCCTCCGCGACAGTTGGATGTCCGACGGGTATGCCGACTCCAATGCCTGAACCAATGGAGCTACAGCAGCCGCTAAAGCCGAAGCCGCCGATACCCAAGCCAATCGACGGTGGGGGATTATACAGGACATGGGGCGCACTGATCAGGGAATAGCTTGCGGCCGGGTAGCGCGCCCCATCCTGCGCAACCAGGGTTGCGTTGGACGCCGGCTGGAGCCCGCTAACGGTAACCTGGATGGCCCTGATGCGGGTGTCATAGGCCGCCACGGCGCTATTCGGAGCAGGGAGTTGCGGGCCAGCGCATCCGATCAGGGCGACGAGAGCTGCCAAAATAGCAAAGGCTTTGGTCATTGCCTCTTAACGTGCAGGACGGCTTCAAGGCCCATTCAACAACGATTGAAGCTTGCCGCGTCAGGATACCGCGCTGCGAATTCCAGGGCATTGCCGGAGCAGCCAGACCAGCAGCCCTGACAGAGCGACGGTGCATACTGTCGTTAGCGGAATGCCGACCCACGGTCGTGGCACGTCCCAGCCGAGGTGTAACCACGGAATGACGACCTGGAGAAGCAGTGGATGAATCAGGAATATACCGAAGCTCAAAGTGGCGCTTTGCTGGACAAGCCGCGTTATCGATACGTGCCGGCTGGCAAACAGGCGAACCGGCTCAGATGACAGCAGAAGGTAAGTGGCGACCGACATAGCCATCACATTGGGACGGCTATATTCAAGCACGAGTTCGTTTGGCTGCCCCGCCTTGAGACTCAGATCATAAGTGCCGTGTGCGGTGACAAGCGATGCGGCAACCACGACAATGAAGCATGCGATCACTGCACCACCGCTGATGGCCGTGTCGCGTAGGGCGCGACCCAGAACGAAGTAGCCGGCGAACCCGGCAATAGCCGGTATGGTGAGCCCAAATGGGATGCCAGACAGATCACAGACGAGTTGGATACAGGCCACGACGCTCCAAAGCACAACGAAATACAGCAAAGTCCCGCCGCGCGCGCTTTCGGCAAAACGCGCCAACACGGGCGCCGACAGGTACAGCCCAATCAGGTAGTAGAAAAATGGCAGGTGATAGAACGTCGCTCCGCTGACGAGGTAGCGAACCACAGCTTTGGCCGTCAGCGCTTCCCCCATAAGCCATTTGCGGTCAGCCAAGTACACCAGAGACCAAATAAACAGCGGGACGCCAATGCGCCGCACCCGCCGAAGCAGGAAACGGCCAACTGGATCGACCTTTGCGGAGTCCAGCAGCGTTGCGCCGCTCGCCATCAGAAACAAGGGAACGCAGCTTCGCGCAAACGCATTGAAACCTGTGCTTACCCACCAACTGCTCATCGGCCTGGCCGGGGGCGGCAGATAGAAGCCGGTGGCTGATACGTGAATCACCACCACAAGCAGACTGGCATAGCACCTAAGATAATCGAGGTGATGCAGATAACGGGTCGGGAGAGCCTCGTGTCGGGTCATGAATCCCACTGCAAATCGGCGCATCCTACTGGATCAGCGGGATGCTCCGTCCGAATACTCCCGCCATCAGAATGCTCAGCCCGTTGAAGATCACGACCACCAGCCCCGCGGACAGCATACCAGCTATACTGCTTCGCCATCGCGGCAGGGCATGGATGAGCCGGAATGCTCCCCAACATGCCACGCACCATGCGGTGATGACGATGAGATTCGCAACGGGGACCAGCCGGTATGCCAATCCCAGGCCCGGCGCGCTGCTCTCGAACGCCTGCGCACGCTCCGGGTGCGCGCTGAACAGCAGTGGATCGAGCCGAAGTTCAGCCGCGAGTGCCGGATCATAAGCCTGCACGATGCCAAGCGACACGACGAGCAGCAGCGCGAGCATCAGATAGAGCGGGCTTATCAGATAGATGTAGACCGAGAGTGTCTCCTTGAACGAGGCCTTCCCCCGGAGAAGCACAAACAGCCCATGGATGGTCGCGCCGACAAGCGTTATCGCGACCACCTTGAAGGCGGCCAGCCCCGCTATCAGCGTCATCACATCAGGCTGCTTGCTCAGTGACGGCAGTTGGAGCAACACGCCGATGCCGACTGTCACGCAGACGAAGACCAGTGGGCGGGTCAGATCGCCTTGGCTCTCGCCTACCCAGGCCAGAATGCTGCGTTTGGGGCGAACGAACAGTTGAAACAGGTCCGGCAGGTATGTCGGCAATTGCCGCAATACGGGTTCGACTAATTCCTTCATGGGCGACCTCCCAGGCCGTCATCCCGAACGCCTGGGTAGCTTAGCGCATCCGCTGGCAAGCGATACCTTGTCGTCGTTCCCGCAAGGCCTTAGCGGCCGCTGGATGGTGCGGTGTGAAGTACCAGCGCTCTTTGCTGTTAGCGGTCTGGTACAACCGAGATTGCAAGCGCCTCTTCGTAGACGATGTCGACCTGATCACCCACCTTCAGGTTGCGAATGAACGATTGGACTTCGGAGTTCTTGGGGCTAACGGTGCGGACCATGTTGTTCGGCCCGACGAAGCTGATCGTATTGGTGGACGGATCAACAGCGGTAATGACCACGCGACCGCGGCGGACCCGAGTCACGAGCCCTCCGGGCCGTTCTGCGGTATCTCGCCGGTCGACGGTCACGCCTTGGAAGGGCGGGTTCGAGGACGAGAAGACGTTCACCACCTGGGCCGCAAGGGCCTGGTAATAGGTTGCGAATACATGATCACCCGGGTGGATTTCGTTCAGGCGCTGTACCTGTGGCCCAACGATCATGCTTATCAGCATACCAGACTGGGAACCGCCATCACCGCGAAGCAAAAGCTCCCGGGAAACGGGATCCACAGTCTCGACAACGCCGTGCATGGTCGATGCCTGCTGGACGTCTATCGACTGGCAAGCGGCGAGAACAGGCAGAATTGCCGAGGTCAGCAAAATCGTGCGCCGGTACATGAACTCCTCCCGAATGGTCGTAACTTCAATCAATACGGAAGATTCAATGTTGCACTATCCAGAAACGGCAAACGGGTGACGCGCCGCCGCCTCAACGATGCTGCGCCAGTCACAGCCTAGTCTGGAATTGCAGATGTCAAGTAGAGACCCTGCAGGATCGTGCTGAGTTGAAACTGGTCGCCGAAAGTGTGTGAAAGGATCCGCACGATCTCACCGGATCTGTATATGCCGCTGAGCGCACGATCCACCTCATAACGGAAGTCGCCGTCTCCCTTCGGCAACCCAAGAGCGTAAGGCTCAATTGTCATGTACTCATCGGCCAGCAGCACCTGGGCCGGTGCCTTTCTGTTGGCTTGCAACACCCACAGGATACTACGGTCAGCGAAATACGCGGACACCTTGCCGGAATCCAGCATCTCCAGTCCTTCGGCATGCGTGGAGGCGGGGATGACGGTTGCCGCAATCCCAGCGGCGGAAAGGGTATTGCGCAATGCCTGCTCAGTCGTCGTCCCAGCCAAGACGCCAACAACCCGACCGGCTAGTCCCTTCATGCTCCTGGGGCCATCTACGGTGGTAATCAGGCTCGCACCATCGACAAACGTACCTATCGAAAAATCCATGACCTTACGTCTACTCATGGTGACGGTCGTCGCTTCGCATAGGAGATCTGCCTTACCCTGCTGGATTGCCTCAAACCGATCGGAGGCGGTGACAGGCACATAACTTACGTCTACCGGCGCGACATTCACCTGCTGAGACAGGCGGCTCACTACCGCCCGACAAAGATCGACTACGAATCCGGCTGGGTTTCCGGCGGCGTCCTGATACGAAAAGGGCGGAGCGTCCAGCCGGTATGCGATGCGAATGGTATGATCCTGCCGCAGGCGATCGATCGTCCCAGCTTCGGCCATGACTGGCAAAACAACCAGCGCTGCCAACAAGCAGCCGAGGAGCCTGTTGCTATTCATGCCATCCCCCTGAGCACGCAGCTAGTCGTTGGTCATCACAACACGCGACCATGTAGCATCCGGATCGAAGCTCGTTATGCCGGCCGCGGTCTGCGCGGTGTCCGATCCGAGGTCCTTCTGGTAGACGTCGCCATCGGGGCCGGCGATGAATGTCATCACGCCGGTCGATCCAAACACCGCTGGCCAGGCAAGCAATGCAAACCCGCCGGTCATCCGGCCCGATTGCACGTAGCTTTTGGCGCCGCCATCCCCATTGGGACCTTGCGCCTTCAGGATGCGGAAATAGTAGCCTTCGTACGGGATCGGCTTGCCGCTGACCAGGTCGCCTGGGTATCCCGCTTCCTGCGCCGCATCGACCAGTGGCGCAAGAGGACTTTCCGGTTCGCCGTTGGCGGCAGGCCAGTAGAGGCCATCATGATGCCCAGGCGTGCTGACGAGGCGTGTGGCATAGACAGCAATGCCATTCGCCTGCTTCATCCGATCGAAGTAGTCATGCTGCGCATCGACACAGGCCAGCAGCGTCCGGATTGCCGATAGCTCATTACGACCGATCCGGCGGTCAACAATCGTCTGAACGCCGGCCTTGGTATCGAACATCCAACGCCCATTCGTCTGGACCAATGGAATGGGAAGCGGCCAGTCATCTGCGCCCACATCCAACTCGGCGCTCCCGGGTGTCTTCTGGTGGATCTCGTGCTTCTGGTCATAGAGTTCGACAAAACGCCTATGAAGTTCCTGGTCCGCATACTGATCGCCCGAGTTGATGGCGCGATCGGCCCCCGGTCCAAGAATGGCGCGTAAATCGGCTGTTTGATTGCCGCGCAACGCATCGACGAACGCTTTCACCGCGTCCTCGGCGGACGCAAAGCTGCGCTGCGGTTCTGGCGCATTTGCGGGTCCAGCCTGCGCGACCCCAAGCCAGAGGATCGCAGCCAATGTCGAGCCTAACCCGCCTTTCTGGACTCCCATCGGGATGACCTCCTAACGCCGCCCGCCACGGCCGCCGCCGCGTCCGCCCGAGACACCTCCGCGTCCCCCGCCACCGAATGACCGCTGCTGAGAGAAGGATCGGCTCTGTGCGCCACGCTGCCCGAACTGCCCTGCCTGGCGTCCGCTGCTCATATCGCGGAACGCTCCGCCTTGAGACCCGGCGAAACCCTG
>CAYRTL010000078.1:0-12997 GCA_964427005.1 uncultured Acetobacteraceae bacterium | reverse complement strand
ACGCCACCCACACCACCAGGACCGCCGGGCCGACCGACGCCACCCACACCGCCAGGACCGCCAGGCCGACCGACGCCGCCCACGCCCCCTGGCCTGCCGGGCCCTCCGAGACCACCGGCGCCCCCAGGGCGTGTCGGTGGCCGCACCGCATTACCTGGTACGGAGACCTGCGATCGGCCGGGCGGACCCACTGGTCCGCCAGGAGCACGCGCAAAGTTCGCGGGCCGCCCGCCCGAAGAAGCCGCGTTCCAACGAGATGAACTGATGGGTTGCCGATTCACATTGATGTTGTTGAAGCGATTGACGTTCACGTTGGCATAGCCGCCACCCCAGGCTGGGTTGGCCCAGCCCCACAGCCCGCCCACGATCGCGGCACCGGCCGCGAAGGCGAACCCGGTGGCCAGCGCCGTACCGAAATAATAGCCCGGTGGCGGCGCGGCATAATAAGGCGGGTAAGACGGATACGGCCAGGATGAGCCGTATACCACTGCCGGATTATAGGACGGCACGTAGACCGTATCCGACTGCGCAGGCTGGATCACGATCACCTCCTGCTGGGTCGGTGGTTGGCTGCTGCCTTGCGGCGGTTCGGTCGTTACCTGCTGCGTGCTGACCACCTGTTGGGCCGACGACTCCAGCTTGCCATTCGCCTTCGCCAAACGACGAAGGCGCTGCACTGCGGCAAACACGTCTGCTTGTTGCGTGGCGAACGCGTACCCGAGCTGCTGCAGCCACGTCAGATTGCTGTTCAGGGTCGCCAGCACTGCGGGGAACGGTACCAGGGACTTTACGCTGGGGTCCCACGGCTCCGGTTCGAGCGCCTTAACCAATGCATCGCCGGAGAGAGACTTATGCGCCGGGTCCTCGATCCAGCGCGCGGCTGTAACTACTTCCAGCGGAAAAGTCGAAGCCATCAAAACCTGAGTCAGTAGTTCGTCTGGGTAAAGAGCTACCGAAGCCACCAGCGCGTCGAGCTGCTCCGCATTGAACGGCTGTCCGCTGGTCGTTTGACTGACCGCAGCCGGGGGCGCAACCGCGAGCGCGTCGAAAGGGAAAGTCGCATTGAGCATCAGGCTGCTCGCCAGCACCCTCATGAAGTAACCGGCCATACCTCCTCCGGGAGCCTTCCTATTCATGTTGTTTTGGATTGCTGCGAGCAATGAGCGTCCCCAAACGACAGAAACCAGTTCGCAGCTAGTGGGACACTTACCGGTTGGCTATCCGATTTCGGCAAGAGAGCTTGTCAGCCCGGTTCCTTGCGCGCGCATCTCCCGCGCTCTAGCGTTCGGAGGGATGCGCCGCTCGACCGCATAAGAATAACACTGGGGGAGTAGATCATGCCGCAACGGGCTTGGATCGTCATGCAGCCATGACAGCAATGACAGCGGAGAACGCGGGAAGGCTTCTCGAAGCTCTGCGAAACCTGGAAAGACGATTGGGGGTTCTGGAAGACGCCGAAGCGATCCGCAATCTGAAGGCGCGATACGCGGCGCTGTGTGATGAGAACTACAATGCCGATGGGATTGCGGCGCTGTTCACCGAGGACGCAACCTGGGACAGCCCCGGCCTGGGTCGGTTCGAGGGGCGCGAAGCCATCCGCAACTTCTTTCGCAGCGCAGGCGGCATCTTCTCATTTGCCATTCACTACAGCCTGAACGGGCAAATCGAGATCGACGGCGATATCGCCAGGGCACAATGGTATCTGTTCATGCCGTGCACGCTGGCGCAGACGAACCAGGCCATGTGGCGGGCCAGCATCGATCACGAGACCTATGCGCGGGTGCAGGGCGTATGGATGTTCCGGCACAAGCGATCGGAGCCGCTCATGAACACGCCGTTCGATGAAGGCTGGGCCAAGCAGCGCTTCCCTCAGCGCTGACGCCTGTCATTGCGAGCGCAGCGAAGCAATCCCCAACCCGCAGGGGATTGCTTCGCTGCGCTCGCAATGACAGGCCCCACTCACCTTGCCAGGCACGCCCGCTTTCGGTTCCGTCGACCCTCGCCGCGGTCGATCTGCTCCGCCTGCCGCTCCAGGTCATCAGCTTGGGCCTGTAACAATTTCGTCACGATTGCGTCGCTCACGAGTTGAGCGACCCGCCGCCAGTGCGCGGCGGCGCTTCTCATTGCAGCAGCCCTGTGGGAGGCAGCTCCCTTTCGCAGTTCGTGCAGCATTTCTCCACCAAGAAAACGTTGCCTATTTCCACACTTGAAGTGTGAAACGAGCGCCTGCCCCGCCCGTGCTTGCCTTCCGCGGATTTGTTCCGTTCCGCTTCCCGCGCCCCTATTTGTTGCGACGAGGGAACGTGAACGCCCACTCTTGCGCTCGCGGGCATCTCTGGGCCTGATGGCAGGCCAATGGGGGAGACACTGATGCCGGAAGCACCGCACCTGACGGAATTAGCGGGCAAATATCAATGCCTGCATGAATTCATTCCGGCCGCGCGATCCAAGCTCGACAGCAACATCTGGGGCTACCTTATCGGCGCCACCGAAAGCGAGACGACGCTTCGCCGCAACCGCGCGGCGCTGGATGCGATCGCGCTTCGCCCTCGTGTTCTGCGTGACGTCTCGAAGGTGGACGCGACCACCAGCTTTCTCGGCATGAAGCTCCGCCTGCCGGTGATGCTGGCGCCGGTCGGATCGCTGGAGTCGTTCGATCCAGGCGGAGCGGCGACGGCAGGCCGGGGCGCCACCGAGTTCGGGGTGCCGATCATCGTGAGTTCCGTCACCAAGCCTGGGCTGGAGGAGGCGGCTCAGGCCACGGCCGGACCGAAGATCTTCCAGCTCTACGTCCGCGGCGATGATGCGTGGGTGGACGATGTGGCGCGGCGCGCCATCGCCTGCGGCTACAACGCGTTCTGCATTACGGTGGACACGGCCTCGTACAGCCGGCGGGAACGCGACATTGCGGCGCGCTTCATCAAGCCCTGGCGCGCGGCGGCGACGGGCCATGCCTACCAGGCGGCGTTCTCGTGGGACAACGTGAAGCGCTTCAAGGACAAGCATGACATTCCACTGATCCTGAAGGGCATCGGCACAGCGGAGGACGCGGCGATCGCCTGCGAGCACGGCGTCGAAGTGGTCTATGTGTCGAACCACGGCGGCCGGCAACTCGACGCAGGCCGCGGTTCGATGGATGTGTTGCCAGAAGTGATGGATGCCGTCCGTGGCCGCGCGCGCGTGATGGTCGATGGCAGCATCTCGCGAGGCACGGATGTGGTGAAGGCGATCGCGCTGGGCGCGGATGCGGTCGCGGTCGGGCGGCTCTATTGCTACGCGCTGGCGGCAGAAGGCGCCGGCGGCGTGTACCGAATGCTGGAACTGCTCGAGGAGGAAGTCGGCATCGCGCTGGCGCTGGCCGGCGCACGCAGCCTGGCCGAACTCAACCGATCGTTCCTGCATTTCGGCGCACCACTGGTCACGCAGCCGCACGTGCACAGCGCATTCCCGCTGCTGTTCCCCACCCCCGAAGCGCCGCGCTAGCATCCGGCTTTCGACAACAGGAGGAAACCCATGCGGGGTGTCGTGTTCACCGGCGGGCGTGAGCTGGAGATGATGGAGTTTCCCGATCCCACGCCTGGCCCGGACGAAGTTGTGGTGGAGATGAAGGCCTCCGGCATGTGCGGCAGCGACCTGCACCAGTACCGCCGGCCGAAGGGCCAGACGCGCCAGGCCACCGGCTTTCCGCAAAACCCCGATCCGGTGATCGCCGGCCACGAACCGTGCGGCGTTGTAGCGGCTGTCGGACCCGGCGTATCGGAGAAAGAGGCGCGCGTCGGGGCGCGGGTCATGGTGCATCACTACCAGGGCTGCACCCAATGCAATCACTGCCGTTCCGGCTGGCAGCAGCTTTGCCAGGAAGTGCCGGTGAAGGTGTACGGCAGCAACTCGCACGGTGGCCACGCGAAGTACCTGAAGGTGCCAGCGAATACGTTGGTGCCGCTGCCGGATGAACTCACGTTCTCGGCCGGTGCAGCGATCTCGTGCGGATCGGGTACAGCGTACAGCGCGCTGCGCCGGATGCGGCTTTCCGGCAACGACACGATCGCGATCTTCGGCCAGGGGCCCGTAGGGCTTGCCGGCACGCAGTTCGCGAAGGCAATGGGCGCGCGGGTGATTGCGCTCGACATCAATCCGCAGCGGCTTGAACGCGCGAAGGAGTTTGGCGCGGATGAAGTGGTGGATCCGGGCTCGAATGATCCGGTCGCGGCGATCAAGGACCTGACGCACGGACGCTATGCCGACTTGACGCTGGATACATCGAGCAATCCGGAAGCACGGGCGAATGCCATTCGCAGCACCAAGGTATGGGGCACGATGTGCTTTGTCGGCGAAGGCGGCGATGTGCGGATCGATGTCAGCCCGATGCTGTTACGTCGGCAGATGACGCTGATCGCCTCCTGGACCTTCTCCAACATCATCCAGGCCGAGTGCGCGACGTTCTGCGTCGAACGCAAGATCGACGTGGATGCGCTGTTCACGCACCGCTGGAAGCTGGAGCAGGCGGAGGAAGCCTACAAGCTGTTCGACCACCAGTCGGACGGCAAGGGCGTGTTCCTGATGTGAGTCACACGCTGCCCGACCGTCATGGCCGGCCTTGTGCCGGCCAAGCCCCGCCATGACGTTGAACAAACGCCAGTTCGCAACAGTGGTTTCAATCGGACAGCCGTGGGCTTGGCCCCGCCATGACGATTGGCGCGAGGCGTGACCGACGCGGAGACACGCCGGCAGGTCGTAGCGACCTATCGCGAGGTGGGTAGTCGCGGACTGAACGCAGGCAGTTCCGGCAACGTCAGTCATCGCACGCGAGCCGGGATGATCATCACGCCGTCCGGCTGTCCAGCGGACACGCTGGAACCAGCCGGACTGGTGTCGATGACGCTCGGTGGCGAGGTAAAGGGTAACGGAACGCCATCCAGCGAATGGGCGATGCACGCGGGGATCTATGTCGCCTGCCCCGAAGCCCAATGCATCGTCCATACGCATGCCGATGCCTGCACGGCACTTGCGTGCCTGAACGAAGGGCTGCCGCCATTCCACTACATGGTGGCCAATTTCGGCGGCGATGACGTGCGGTGTGCGCCTTACGTGACGTTCGGCACGCCGGAGCTGGCACAGCTCGCGGTGAACGCACTCCAAGGGCGCACGGCGTGTCTGCTGGCGAACCACGGCATGATCGTTCATGCCCGGACGGCAGAGCAGGCGTTGGCGAATGCGCTCGTGCTGGAGACGCTGTGCCGTCAGTATCTGCTGGCGCGTTCGGCTGGAACGGTGCGGCTGCTGACCGACGAGGAAATGCGCGCAGCGCACAAACGGTATGAGACTTACGGTCAGCCGGCGCGAACGAGAGCTACTCGCGGCCCGTGATGGACAGCGACACCCAACGGAGGTCGTTCTTCGAATCAATCAGCATGGCGAGATAGGGCCGGCGTTCCTGGTGCGCGGTCTGGATGGCTCGCCGCACATCGTCTGGAGAGGTGACGGGTTGACCCTGAACATCGGTAATGACGTCGCCTGGCTTAATGCCGAGATCGCCCGCCTCGCAATCGGCTTCCACCGCTGAGACCAGTGCACCAGTCAACGAGGGATCGAGCCCGTACTGGTTGCGCGCCTTCGCGGTCAAAGGCACGAGCCTTATGCCAGGATCCGGCGCTTTCGCGATCATGTTCTTGACGGACTGCTCCCGCATAACGCCGGCGGCCGGCATGTAGTTGGGCCACGCGGCGACGCTGACGGTGACGTCCAGCGGTTTGGCGCCACGCCAGCCTGCGAGATGTACCTTCGTCCCCACCGGAAGCTGGATGATTGACCATAGGAAGGCGCGTGAATCGCTTTGTTGCACGCCATCAATCGTTTCCAGCACGTCGGCCGGCCGCAGCCGCACCTGGCTGGCTGGCCCCGATGGATCGACTGCCGATATGATGACCCCGGTACCTCTCGGTACTCCGATTGCCGCCGCCAGTCTGTCGTTCATGTCTTGCAAGGTGAGTCCGAGCCATCCGGGTTTTGGATGATTGGGATCAAGCAAGAACCGCACGGCGGACGAAGCCATGTTGGAGGGAATGGCGAAGCCAATGCCAATGAAGCCGCCAGCCGTTTCCGGATTATACAGGGCGGTATCGATGCCGATGACATCGCCACGACCATCGATCAGCGGCCCACCGGAATTGCCACGGTTGATGGCCGCGTCAGTCTGGATGTAGGCGTCGAATGGTGTGTCATGCAGATTGCGGTTGAGCGCGCTGACGATACCGGCTGAAACCGACATACCGAGACCGAGCGGATTGCCCATCGTCAGCACCGGATCACCGACCTGCAAGGCATCGCTGTTGCCCCACTTCAGCGCCGGCAAAGGATGACCGACATCGACCTTGATCACCGCCAGGTCCAGCATCTCCGCGGCGACAAGCAGCCGCGCCGGCGCTCTGTCACCGTCGCTGAAGATCACGTCCATATCGAGCGCACCATCAACCACATGCTTGTTGGTCACGATGAGTCCCGAGGAGTCGATGATGAAACCCGAGGCATAGACCTTGATACGCCTGGGTGATTGGTTGGGCTGTGCCGCGGGACGCATCTTCCATTCGGCAATGTTCACGACGGAAGGGCTTGCCTGTCGCACAATGGCAGCTTCGCCGAATTCCATCACACGCGCGGAAGCTGCCGCTACATGCAACATCAACGCGACAAGAGCCGGTAGGAGAATGAATCGCATAGCGGTGGACCTCATAGCGCTAGCATGAGGGCGCAGTATCCGTTCTCGTCGTCATGGCGGGCCTTCGCCCGGCATGACGAAATACGACTGGCCTGCACCGTATCTGGTGGTGCCGTTAAGCCGCCAGCAGCGTCTCCGCTGGTGCGAAGGGCAGGTTCAGATCGTGCGCCACCGCTTCATACGTCACCTTCCCCGCGTGCACGTTCAGCCCATGCAGCAGATGCGGGTCATCGGCGAGCGCCTTCCGCCAACCCTTCTCCGCCAATGCAATGACGAACGGCAGTGTCGCATTGGTCAGCGCGAAGGTTGATGTGCGTGCAACGGCGCCCGGCATGTTGGTGACGCAGTAATGCACCACGCCTTCCTCAACATAGGTCGGGTCGGAATGCGTGGTCGGACGGCTGGTGGCAAAACAGCCGCCCTGGTCGATGGCGATGTCCACCAGCACCGAGCCGGGCCGCATCTGGTGCACCATCTCGCGTGACACCAGCTTCGGTGCCGCGGCGCCCGGCACCAGCACAGCACCGATCACCAGATCAGCCGCCAGCACCTGGTGTTCTATGGTCTCCGCCGTTGCGAAGAGCGTGGTTGCGCGCGGGCCGAACTGCAGATCGAGTTCCTTCAGCCTTGGCAGCGATTTGTCGATGATGGTCACGGAAGCCTCCAGCCCGACCGCCATGCGGGCAGCGTTGGTTCCGGAGACGCCGCCGCCGAGTACCACCACTTTCGCGGGCGTAACGCCAGGCACGCCGCCGAGCAGAATACCGGCGCCACCCTGTTCCTTTTCGAGGCAGTGGGCACCCACCTGCACCGCCATCCGCCCCGCCACCTCGCTCATTGGCGCGAGAAGCGGCAGCGTGCCCATCCGGTCGGTGACCGTCTCATAGGCAACGCAGGTTGCCCCGCTGCGCATCAGGCCCTCGGTCTGCGCCTTGTCCGCGGCCAGATGCAGATAGGTGAACAGCACCTGCCCGTCTCGCAGCATCGCGATCTCTGGTGGCTGCGGCTCTTTCACCTTCACGATCATGTCGGCTGTCGCGAAGACCTCAGCCGCGCTGTCCACCACCACGGCGCCGGCCGCACGATACGCTTCGTCGGAAAAGCCGCTGCCGCTGCCTGCATTGCGCTCCACGATGACATGGTGTCCATGAATCGCGAGTTCGCGTGCACCGGCAGGCGTCAGCCCCACCCGGTACTCGTGCGTCTTGATCTCCTTCGGGACACCGATCTTCACGCGCAAACCTCCTGTCAGGACGGCAACGGGAACTGCCGCAGATACGGCATATAGTCATCCTCTACATCGATCTGCAGGGTCGCGAGCACGCGGACCACGGCATTGTAGAAGGCAATGGTAACCGTGAGATCGACGATCTGCTCGTTCCCCAGCGCCTCTTGCAATGTCGCGAAGGTCGCGTCCGTCATGGCACCGTCATTGGTCATTTCACGCGCGGCCCGCAGCACGGTGCGCGACAACTCATCAAGCTGCGTGGGCTTGCCTGCCGTATCATCGATCAGAGCCCGAATATCATCGTCCGATACGCCAAAATCATGGCCGATCTTGACGTGGTGCGACCACTCATAGGGCGAGCGTGCCAGCCAACCCACCTGCAGGATCGCCAGCTCGCGCAGTCGTGGGTCGAGCTTGCTGCCGAAACGGATGAACTGCCCGAGACCGCTGAACGCCCTTGCCGCGTTCGGCGAGTTCACCAGTGCCTGAAACAGGCTGATCCGCCGCTTCAGCAGGTCCTGATTTTCCGCCGAGAGATCCGACATTTCGAGATACGGCACGCGCGCCATTGCCCCCTCCCCTTCTCATCCGGCCAGTGATAGCGCGCGGGCGGTTTCTGCGATACATCTCCGCAGCCCAGCGATCTGGAACAGCCCATGCCCATCATCAACCGCATCGCCGAATTCCACCGTGAGATGACCGAGTGGCGGCAGGACTTGCACGCGCATCCCGAACTGGCCTTGCAGGAAACCCGGACCAGCGGTGTCGTGCAGGCGAAGCTGAAGGAATTCGGCGTCGACGAGATCATCACCGGCCTGGCACGCACCGGTGTCATCGGCGTGATCCGCGGCCAGGGTTCCTCTGACCGCGCCATCGGTCTGCGCGCCGACATGGACGCGTTGCCGATACTGGAAGAAACCGGCGCACCCTATGCGTCACAGAATGCCGGTGTGATGCACGCCTGCGGCCATGACGGCCACACGACGATGCTACTCGGTGCGGCGAAGTATCTCGCCGAGACGCGCAACTTCGATGGCACGGTCTATGTGATCTTCCAGCCGGCCGAAGAGAATTTGGCGGGCGGCGATATCATGGTGAAGGAAGGACTGTTCGAGCGCTGCAAAATGGAGATGGTGTTCGGCCTGCACAACTGGCCGCAAATGCCCGCCGGCATGTTTGCCTGGCGCAACGGGCCGATCATGGCGGCGGTGGCAAACATCGAGATCACCATCACCGGCAAAGGTACCCATGGCGCGCAGCCGCATTTCGGCACTGACCCGATCGTGATCGCCAGCCATATCGTCACTGCGCTGCAAACCATCGTCTCGCGTGCGATCGAGCCGGTGGAAGGTGGTGTTGTCACCATCGGCCACATCAGTGGCGGCCACACTTACAACGTGATCCCTGAGACCGTGCGCATGCTCGGCACTGCGCGCTGGTTCGACGCGAAAGTGGGGGACCAGTTGGAAGACGGCGTGCGGCGGCTCGCGAGTGGCATTGCGGAAAGCTTCGGCGCGAAGGCCGATGTGCTGTTCAGCCGCGATTATCCAGCCACCATAAATGACCCGGACGCCACGACCCTGACGCGACGTGCGGCGGCAGCGGTGGCAGGCGAGGCGCGCCTCGTCCCGATGCAAAAGCCGACGATGGGCGGCGAGGATTTTTCGTTCATGCTGAACGCGAAGCAGGGCAGCTACATCATGCTGGGCGGTGGACGCGGCAATGCCGATCCCATGCTCCATCATCCTGGCTATGACTTCAATGACGAAATACTGCCCATTGGCGCCTCGTACTGGGCAACGCTGGCGGAGCAGCTTCTGCCGAAAGGTGGCTAGCTGGCGCGACCATCAACTTCCTGTCACGCGCTGAATTCGCCACATATTGCGCGCTAGCATCCCAGGCCTTCGCCTGCCGAGGCTACGCGGATCGGGAAAATGCGCGGACGAGTCAGTGTTGCTCTGGCGATGGTCGCCAGCACTATCGGGCTAATGACCGCGCGTGCCGAACCGGCACCTGATCCAAGGACGATTGCCACCCTGCAAGTTGAGAATGACAGTCCCAACGGGACCGACCGCTACTACACAAGCGGTATTCGTCTCGGCCTCACTCTGCCGACTGGAGATCTTCCGGATTTCACCCGCGATTTCGGCCATTGGCTGTGGGGCAATGGTCAACAGCGTCTTTCGTTTGATCTCTCGCAGAACATGTTCACTCCGCGCCTTACCCAGGCCACAAACCCCGATCCGCGCGATCGGCCGTATGCTGCCATTCTACTCGGCACTGTTTCCTTGCTGCAGGACACCGACGCCACGCGGAACATTCTGTCGCTTGGTCTCGGCGCTATCGGCCCGCCTGCACTTGGAGAGGAGGCACAGAACACCGTACACCGCATCATCGCTGCCAAGACAGCCAAGGGTTGGGACTATCAGCTGCCGGGCCAGCCCGTCGTGCAGATCACGGCAGATCGCATTTGGCGACTGCCGATCACGCGATCGAACAGCGCGCTTGAAGTTGATACTCTCCCAGAGCTTACCGCGGGAGTGGGCACCTGGCGGATCTACGGACAGGTCGGTTGGCAAATTCGCTTTGGCCAAGGTCTCGATTCCGATTTTGGGTCGGCACGAATTCGTCCTGGTCTCAGCGGTGGCGACGCCTTTCACTCAACCCGTCCTTTCGCCTGGTACTTCTTTGCCGGCGCCGATGCTCAGGCAGTGGCCTGGGACGAGACATTGAACGGCGAACCGTTCGCCAGGACACGACATGTGCCACTGAGCCCAGTGGTCGGCGAGTTCGAGATCGGACTGGTAATGACAATTGCCGACAACGTCCGGGCAAGTTTCACTCAAGTCTGGCAGACACACGAGTTCCACGGCCAATACGGTCATCTGTTCCAGTTCTCGTCAGCCGCCCTGTCGGTCAAGTTCTGAATAGCAGCCTGGTCATCGCTGGCCCTTGGCCAGATGCCTTTCGTACGCCTGCGCCAACAGCGTGCTGGGAAACAGCATCGCGAAGTAGATCAGCGCTACAACCGTATAGACTTCCAGGGGACGGTAGGTATCCGCGGTTATCAGAGTGCCCTGATAGAGAAGATCAGGCACTGCAATCGTCGACACCAGCGACGTATTCTTCAACTGGGTGATCGACTGGTTCACGAACGGCGGGATCATCCGCTTGATCGCCTGCGGCAGGATCACCTTCCGCATCATCGCCCATCGCCGCAGGCCAAGCGCACGTGCGGCATCCCACTGACCTCGCTCGATGGAGATGATGCCGCCCCGGAAGATCTCGGCATAGAACGCACCTGTGTAGCAGGACAGCACCATGACCGCTGCGGCAGTGGCAGGGATCTGGATGTTCAGCAGCACCGGCAGCGCGTAGTAGAACCAGACGATCTGCACGAGCAGCGGCGTGCAGCGAAATGCCTCGATGAAGGCAATCAGCGGGATGTTCAGCAGCTTTGAACGCGACAGCCGGCCCAACCCGATCAGCAGACCAATGATCAGGCCGAGAAAGATCGTCCCGGCTGTGTAGGCGAGCGTGACCAGCACGCCCTTCCAGAACAATGGCGTGTAGCGCAGCAGGAAGGCGAAGTCCCATTGGTAGAACATCGCCCCCTCCTGCCGGCTGGTTCAGAAGCTTAGCGTCTGCGGAACCTGCTCGCGTGTTACACCGAATTTGGTCAATCCCTCGAGCAGCCACTCGCGGATCTGGCCCGTGCCGCGATTGAAGTCGATCCACGCATTGATCACATCCGCGAAACGCAGATCCGGCTCGCGCTGAATGCCGAGACAACTCGGCAGTGCCACCAAAGGCCCGGTGAGCAGATGGTAGCTGCCGAGATTGGGGTTCCTGCCGATAGCCGAAAGCCCGAGAATCGCCGCGAGGATATGCGCGTCCGCACGGCCTGATTGCAGTGCCAGCGTGCATTCGTCGCGCGTCTTGTAGCCGGTAAGCTGCGCCTTGGGGCAGTAGCGCTTCGCGGCCGTCTCATGCAGCGACCCGATGTCATACACCACGCGGATGTCGGGCTTGTTCAGATCGTCCCAGGTGCTCGGATCGAGACCCTTGCGAGCAACGCAGCCGAACGGATGCACGATCATTGGATGGGTGAAGCCGATGGATAGCGCGCGTTGTGGCGTGGGATTCAGTGCGAAGGCGAGGTCGATCTTGTTGGACTGCAGGTCGAGCACCGAATTACCGTACGTGGACTCGACGTAGGTCACCTGCGCGTCGAACACCTTGGCGATGTCCTTGGCCATGTCGATGCACGCACCGCTCCATTCGCCCGATGCCAGGTCCTTCTGGAAGTAAGGCAGCTCGCCTGGGAGAGCGGCGATGCGCAAGGTCTTGGTGCGCCGCACGCGGTCGAAGGTGCTTTCGTTGGCGGGCTGAGCCTGCGCGGAGCCAATCAGGCTGGCGGCCGGCAGCAGCGCGGCCGCGCCGGCGAGGGACCGGCGACCGAGTGGATTGGTCATGTTATCGTCTCCCAGTACTAACGTATCATCTGCGGTCTTACCCAAGGAGGCCGAACATGCCCAGCCCCGCACCTATGACCGCCGGCGTCACGCAGAAGGGCACCAGCGTGGACGGCATCGTCTGGCACATCCTCGGCCAGACCTATACGCCGCTGGAGATGACGGAGAGTAGCTTCTCCTGGCACGCACTGCTGCCGCCCGGCACCTTCGTCCCGCCACACGTCCATCCGACGCAGGACGAGTTCATCTACGTCTTCGAAGGGAGGTTCGACCTGGTGCTCGATGGGCAGCCGGCCAACGCATCGGCTGGCGATCTGATCCGCCTGCCGCGCGGCATTCCGCATGGGTTGTTCAACAACTCCCAGGCCAACATCACTTGCCTGTTCTGGGTGGCCCCGACACGCAAGCTGTGGGACCTGTTCAAGGCGATCGACAATGTTCCCGACCCGGCAGAGGTCGTCCGCCTCGCTGGCCTGCACGAGGTGAATTTCCTGCCCCCACCTTGATGCCATTGCGAGGAGGCGAAGCTGACGAAGCAATCCCCTGCACGTCCGGGATTGCTTCGCTTCGCTCGCAATG
>CAYRTL010000077.1:12393-25583 GCA_964427005.1 uncultured Acetobacteraceae bacterium | reverse complement strand
CGACGATCCACTGCTCGCCGTTCACCATTTGCAGACCATTGTTGGCATCGATCGTTCCGCGGAACCGTCCGTAGCGAACCGTATTTCCTGAGACATGGAAGTTGTCCACTCTCTCGGTTCGCACGCAGATGCCGCCGCCGGTATCGAGCGGCACGGCCGTGCCCGCATAGGTGCCGCTGCGGTCAAGCATCGGGCGAGGTGTCGGCAACGTCACCTGCGTTCCAGGTGGCGTATAGATCGGCGTCACTCCTGTCGGGGTGTCCACAAAGACCGACGGTGCCCCCGAACAACCAACGAGCACAAGGCAAAAGGCGCTGCACCTGACAGTGTGACTGAGTCGTCGCATCGCCGGCTGCTTCTTCCCTCTGCTGGTCGGTATACGCCGAAACTCTAACGGGCGGCGAGGGTGGAGGCTAGAATATGGAACCGCAGATGAACGCAGATACACGCAGATGGTATCGCGGTGGACCGGCTATCCGAGCGAATTATCGGCTGTGCGATGACGGTACAGAATGCTCTTGGGGTTGGGTTCCTTGAGAAGGTTCATGAAAACGCGCTCGCGCATGAATTGCGGAAGGCGGCCCTTGTCGTCTCAGAGCAACAGCTGGCGGTCATTCGATACGATGGGATCGTTGTCGGTGAATATGCCATCGACCTGCTGGTCGAACAGACCGTTCTGGTCGAACTCAAGGCAGTGAAAGCGCTCGGGCGCACGGCCTGTGGCGTCTCAGTTCGATTTGGGTTCCGACCCAGGTCGGCCGCTAGCAGACCCGATCGGGCGATCCAAGAAGCAGACCTTAAGGGAGCCGGCATTGCCGACTGCTCTCGCGAATTGGGCGTTCAGCGGTCCCGGGGCCGGTCTCGACCCTGAGCGAAGTTGCTCGGCGCCCGGGGAGGTGGCCAAGACGGCGCAAAGCAGATATTCCATCCCTGGCTTGTGGGACTACCGCAACGATTCCGTAGCCCTCTTACCGGAGTGGGTCAGGGCGTCTGAAACGAGAAAGAAACCCCCATGGCATTGCATACGCAGTTTCCGCGATCGCCGTACGAGTCGCTAGATCCGGCAGTCCGCTGGTTTCCGGCGCCCGAGGAGCAGCGCAGGACTGCCTACGAAAAACTCCTACCGCCGTTGGTTGCGAGAGTGCGGGAGGGGGTGAAGGCTTGGCGGGACTCCGGTTATGCTGACGCCTCGGCCACCTCTCGCGCCTTGCTGACATGGTGGTTCGACAGCGCCCATCTGCTCGAACAGGCAGATGGGACGCAGTCGCTGTTCCGCTACTACTTTGCGCAGCGTGAAGCCGTTGAAAGTGTCATCTGGCTGTACGATGCACATGGTGCGCGCGACAAGTACGACCTGCTGCGCTATGATGCGTCAGGCGCGGTCTCCGCGAACATGTTCGACGAAGACTGGCCGCGCTATGTCGTCAAGATGGCAACCGGGGCGGGCAAGACAAAGGTCTTATCGCTGCTAATCGCCTGGTGCTTCTTCCACAAACTCTATGAGCCTGAATCGGCGCTGGCCCGCAACTTCCTGCTGATTGCCCCTAACATCATTGTGCTCGATCGGTTGCGTGCCGACTTCGATGGATTACGCATCTTCTTCAACGATCCGGTGCTGCCGGAAAACGGACACGCCGGCCAGAACTGGCGCGACGATTTCCAGCTCGCCCTGCATATCCAGGACGACGTGCGCATCGTTCGCCCGGTCGGTAACCTGTTCCTCACCAACATTCACCGAGTGTATCTCGGTGACACGACTGAACCCTCGCTGGATGACGACGATCTGCGCGACTACTTCCTTGCCCCGTTTGGACCGAAGCCGGTCGGCAAGACCACCGACAGCAACGTCGATTTGGGCGAGATCGTGCGCGACATCGACGAGCTGGCGGTGTTCAATGACGAGGCTCATCACATCCACGATCCGCGAATGGCCTGGTTCCGCTCCATCCAGGACATCCACCACCGCATGCTGCAAAAGGACCTGCGTCTGTCATTCCAAGTGGATGTGACCGCTACGCCGCGCCACAACGACGGGTCCATCTTCGTGCAGACAGTCAGTGACTATCCCTTGGTCGAGGCAATCGCTCAGGACGTAGTGAAACATCCCGTCTTGCCGGACGCCGTCAGTCGCGAGCGCTTGCACGAACGGCAAAGCCCTTTGGTGGCCGAGAAGTACGCCGACTACCTCGCGCTCGGCATCGAGGAATGGCGCAAGAGCTATGCCGAGCATGAGAAACTGGGCAAGAAGGCGGTGTTGTTCGTCATGGTGGACGACACCAAGAATTGCGATGTGGTCGGGGAGCACTTGCAGAAGATCTGCCCCGAACTCGAAGGTGCGGTCCTGGTGATCCATACCAAAAACAACGGCGAGATTTCCGAGGTGTCGTCGGCCAAAAATGATAAGGAACTCGGCTTGCTGCGCGAGCAGGCGAATGCGATCGACACCTGGGCCTCAAAATACAAGGCGATTGTGTCAGTACTGATGCTGAAGGAAGGCTGGGACGTCCGCAACGTCACCACCATCGTCGGTCTGCGCGCCTATAACGCGCCGGCTCGCATTCTGCCAGAGCAGACGCTGGGGCGTGGGCTGCGGCGGATGTATTTCGGCACTAACCAGCGCGAGACCGTCTCGGTGATGGGAACGCCCGCGTTCATGGAATTCGTCGAATCGATCCAGAGCGAGGGCGTGACCTTCGACCGAGTGGCGATGGGCGGCGCGGCAGGACGGCAGCGGCAAGATTCCTTGATCGTGGAAGTCGATACCGAGAACCCGGCCAAAGATATCGCCGCACTGGATATCTCTCTGCCGCGCCTAAGTCGCCGCTTCAACCGTGAATACACTGACCTGGCCGCGCTCGACCCCGCCGCGTTGGGTGGCGAAAAGCTGGCGGCGAAGCCGTTCACCCAGGAACAGACGCGGGAAATCGTGTTCCGTACCATGTTGGAAGGCGAGGAGGATCATCGAGTCGATCTGGGCAGCGGAGGGCCGGTGGATTACCGCTCAGTCGTCGCCTTCTTTGCCCGTCAGTTGCTAAAGGAACTGCATCTTGTCGGCGGCTACGACCTACTCTACCCGAAACTGCGTGACTTTCTGCGCGGCCATCTGTTCACCACTCCAGTGGACCTGAACGATCCAGTGATTTTGCGCAATCTGGCTGAGCCAGAGGTGGCCAAGACAGTGTTTGACCGGTTCCGCGCAACGATCAACGCGCTGACCATCCGCGACACGGGCAGCACGCGCGTCGAGGGCTACGTCCGTCTGTCCGACACCCGCCCGTTCCGTACGGAGCCACGCGACTTCCTGTTGCCGAAGCACTCTGTATTCAATCGCATCGTCGGCGAGGCAAACACCGGCGGTCTGGAACTCGCCTTCGCCGGCTTCCTCGACCGCGCCCCAGATGTACAGGCATTTGGCAAGAACTATTTCGCAGTCGGTTTTCGCCTCGATTACGTGAAGGCCGACGGTGATTTGTCTACTTACACGCCTGACTTCATCGTGCGCACAACGGACGGGGGGGTGTGGCTCGTCGAGACCAAGGGCCGCGCTGAACTCGATCTGCCCCAGAAAATGCGTCGGCTGCGGCAATGGTGCGCCGACGCGACGGAGGCCAGCGTGGCGGAAGCCGGACGGCGCTTCAGCTTCGTGTTTGTCGATCAGGACGGGTTCGAGCAGCATCCACCAAGCTCCTTCGCAGGGCTGGTGGGCGCGTTTCGTGAGTTTCAGGAGGTCTGACCATGGCGCGCGAGGCGCGGAAATCCTACGAGCTTAGCGAGGCAGAACAACGCGACCTGATGACGCTGATCCAGCAAGGCAAGGCACTGCCAGAGAAGTATCGCTTTATCCTGTTCGAAGACAAGCGTGAACTCGAACTGGTATGGAACGGCAAGACACGCGACGTGTGTACAACCGTGCTGCCGTTTCAGACGCTGGAACACGTCGACGAGCCAAGGACGGAGACAAAGACACAGGGAGATTTGTTTGACAGCCGCGGACGACAATTACGGGGTTGGACCAACAAGCTGATCTGGGGCGACAACAAGCTGATCCTGTCATCGCTGAAGGCGGGGGCTTTGCGGCAGCAGATCGAGGATGCTGGAGGCATCAAGCTGATCTACATCGACCCGCCATTCGATGTCGGTGCGGATTTCGGTATGGATATCGATATTGGCGGGGAAGTTTTCCACAAGGAGCCAGGACTGCTTGAGCAGATCGCTTACCGCGATACTTGGGGACGTGGAGCTGACAGTTTCATTGCGATGCTCTAGGAGCGACTGATTTTGATGCATGATCTTTTGTCCGCCGACGGTAGTATTTACGTGCATATGGGTCCAGCGATAAGTCATTACGTCAGGGCAGCATTGGATGAGGTGTTCGGTCGAGATCGCTCATTAAGAGAGATTATATGGAAACGTGTTTCCTCGAGAAGTCACGGGAATTATTATCCGGCTACGCATGATTATATTCTGTTTTACAGCAAAACTGATACAGTTATATGGAACCAACTGTACGAACCACTCAGCGATGACTATACCAAATCAAAATATCGCTTTGAGGACGCGGATGGCAGGCGGTATCGGAAGGACAATTGCCTAAATCAGAACCCCGATCGTCCTAACCTCACATTTGAATGGAACGGGCATGTCCGAACGTGGCGTTGGACCAAGGAGAGGATGCAGGAACTTCACGACTGTGGAAGGTTGATTTACACCAAAACCGGCATTCCAGAGTATAAGCGATATCTGGATGAGTCGGAAGGAATCGCCTTGCAGTCCGTTTGGACAGACATTAACCCAGTGAATTCGCAAGCGCATGAAGACACCGATTACCCAACACAAAAACCTGAAGCGCTCATCGAGCGGATCATCAGGGCTAGTAGTAACATGGGAGACCTTGTCGCGGACTTCTTCATTGGATCCGGCACGACGGGAGCGGTCGCCGAGAAACTTGGTCGCAAGTGGATCGCAACTGACCTTGGGAAGTTCGCCATCCACACCACCCGCAAGCGCCTGATTCAGGTTCAACGTGAGAAGAAGGCCGCCGGCCGGGAGTTCCGCGCTTTCGAAGTGCTCAACCTCGGCCGCTACGAGCGCCAAGCCTACCTCCACATCGGTGGCCGTCTCACCGAACAACAGCGCGCTTTGGCGATTGCGCAGAAGGAGCACGAATTCCATGAGCTGATCCTGCGTGCCTACAAGGCCACCGGCTTCAGCGGCATGGAAGGCGCGCAGGCGCTGGACGGCTTCTTCCAAGGTGCACGTAACGGACGCCTGGTGGTGATCGGCCCGATCAACCTACCGGTCGGCCGCCTGTTCGTGGAGGAGGTGATCACCGAGTGCCGTAAGCGGGGTGCTACCCGCGCCGACATCCTAGCATTCGAGTTCGAGATGGGGTTGTTTCCCGCAGTGCTTGAGGAGGCTCGCGGCAAGGGCATCGATCTCGCGCCAAAATATATTCCCGCCGAGGTATTCGACAAACGCGCGGTCGAGCGCGGCCAGGTGGTGTTCCACGACGTGAGCTTCGTGGAGGCGGTGCCGCGCTACAACTCCAAGAACAAGCTGGAAGTCCGCATCGAGCTCGCCGATTTCTCAGTCTATTACACTCAGGGTGCGGCCGAGGCGGCGATCGCTGCGATGAAGGAAGGTAAGAGCGAGGTCATCTGCGAGCAGGGTCAACTCTATAAGGTAACCAAGAACAAGGACGCGGTCATCCGGAAGGAGCTGCTCACCAAGGTCTGGACCGACTGGGTGGACTACTGGGCTGTGGATTTCGACTATTTCCAGCGCAAGGAGATCATCAAGGTGCCGATAGGCACCGACCTCGGCGGCATCGCGTCACTACCGGGATTCGAACCACCGCAGGGCGAACTCACGGTGCCCGCATTCGAGGAGCGCTGGACCGGCGGCTACATCTTCGAGAACGAATGGCAGAGCTTCCGCACGCGGCAGAACCCCGAGCTTGAGCTAATGACCGCGGTGCACACCTATCAGAAGCCAGGCCGCTACACGGTTGCGGTCAAGGTTATCGACATCTTCGGCAACGACACAATGACGCTCGTCCCCGTCAATGTCGGCTGATTTTTTTTGACGGTATCGGCCCCTCCTGCCTCCACAGCCGGACAATCCGCTTTCCACCTAAATCCGAAAATTCAGACCAAGCTACGCCCCACCGGCCTCATCTGCGTGCATCTGCGTTCATCTGCGGTTCCATTTTCCTTTCCCAAGCCAAAATAACATTGACAGACATCCACACTAACGGCACACTGCCGCAATGGACCACCCAACCCCAGAGCAGCCCGACCTCACTCTCCTGCTTTCCCGCGATGCCTACTGGCAGGCGGTCCACCACCTGCACACCTCCCTGCCGTCCCGCGCCAACGACACCCCGGAAGACCTCGCGCGCCGCGACAACGCCGCCATCGCCAAGGTCGCTTGCCTGCTACCGGCGAACGCCGCCGAGACCGACTTCGCCGCGCAGTATGTCACCGCCAGCGCCCACGCGATGGAGGACCTGCGGTGCGCGCAGGAATACGCGCGGACGGACCACACCAAAATGCTGCGATGCCAGGCGCAGGCCGCCAGGATGATGCGTCAGGCCGCCACCGCGATCCGCACGCTGCTGCGCCTGCAAGCCGTGCGCGAGAAGCGCGAGAAGGACCGCGTCGCGACCGACAAGGCCGCCTGGCTCGAGCACTGCACGATTGGCATCATGGCGCAGGCCCTGCCCGATCGTCCGCCAGCCGCTCCGATGGAGCCTCCGGCCGCCGCCCCCGAGCCGGAGCCAGAGCCGGCGCCGGCGGAGGATGACGAACCGAAGCGCAACGTGGCGAAGGAAGCCGACCTGTACGCGGTCATGTATCCGCGGCGCGCGGCGGAAATTCGGAAGCTCGGCCGCCTGCCCGACAATCCGCGCTACGGCCCGCCCGAGCCGTGGCTGGTGCAGGCGCTGGTGAACGGGCGAACGCCGGCGCTGCTGGCGCTCGACCAGTAGCACGCATACTCACACAGGTTCACCACTGGCGCGGCACGTAAACGCGGCCGTCGAACAGCCGGCGGGCGGTCCGATAGAACGCGCCGCTATGCGCCACCCACTGGCCGGCGCTGTCCTGCCCGACTTCGGCTCCCACGGTGAGGATGCCCGACGGCATCCCGATCCGTACTTGCGCTCCGGCACCAGGGGTCAGCGCTTCAGCCACGAGCGTGCCAGCTATATTCGCCGCCACGGCCGTGCAGAGCGACGCGGTCAGCGGCAATGCCCGGTGCGGCTGCCCGTTGGACAGGAACCGCGCCGTCAGGTCCACCTGTTGTGCGGAGATCGGGTCGCCGGATAGCGTCGGCGCGTCCATCGCCGGTGCGATGAACCCGATGATCGGTACTGCCGCGACTGTCCGTGCTTCCGCATCGTCCTTCGTGATGCCCATCGCAACCGAGGCCAGCCGCCGGATGACCTGCAGCCGATCCAGCAGGGCCGCATCACGCTCCAGCTCCTCCGGCAGTTCGCGCCCGGTCAGGCCGAGATCGCGCGCCCGCACGAAGACGCAGGCATTGGCCGCATCGACCATCGACACCTCGATGGGCCCGTGGTCCGGGACCTCGAGCCGATCGGTGGGCTTGCCTGTCGGCAGGAGCCGGCCGGTTGTGGCGCCGCCGGGCGCCAGAAAATCGAGGCGCACCGGGGCGCCGGTGCCAGCGACGCCAGGAATCGCCAAATCGCCGTCAGTCGCCGCGCGGCCGTCCTCCATCGGGAAGGTCGAGCGGATGATCTTCTGCGTGTTGGTATTGAAGATACGCACGATGGCCGTATCGCCGTTCGGCCGAACCAGGCCCTCGTCGACCGCAAACGGACCAACCGCCGAACTCATGTTGCCGCAGTTGCTGCGGTAATCAACGCGCGGATCGCGGATCTGCACCTGCGCGAACGTGTAGTCGATATCGGCATCGGCGCGATCCGACGGTGCCAGGATGCACACCTTCGACAGCGACGAGATGCCGCCGCCCATGCCGTTGAGCTGACGGCCATTCGGATCGGGGCTGCCCATTGCGGCGAGGAAGATCGGATCCCACTCACCTCGATCGGGCAGATCGCGCGCATGGAACATGATCGCGCGGCTCGTGCCACCACGCATGAACACAGCGGGATACGACAGCAGCGGCATGGACGTCTCCTCGATCTGGTATGCTTCGCTCCACAGTCACCATAACGGAGGGAGACGCCATGCCAAGGCCACCGAACATTGTGTTCATCATGGCCGATGACCTCGGCTATGCCGATGTGGGCTGCTACGGACGGCCGGAGCTTTCCACGCCCAACATCGATCGCATCGCCGCGCGCGGCGTCCGTTTCACGCAAGGCTATGCCAACTCCGCCGTCTGTTCCGCGACGCGCCTCGCGCTGATCACCGGCCGCTACCAATATCGGCTGCCGCTTGGTCTTGAAGAACCGCTCGCCGGAAAGACGGACGTGGGCCTGCCGCCCGAGCATCCGACTCTGCCATCACTCTTGCAGCAAGCCGGATATGCAACCGCCTTGGTCGGCAAGTGGCACCTTGGCGTGCCGCCTCGCTTTGGTCCGCTACAGAGTGGCTATCAGCAGTTCTACGGAATTCGCAGCGGTGCGGTCGATTACTACTCGCATCAGAACACACGCGGTGGACACGATCTGTGGGAGGGCGACGAGCCGGTCCATCTTAGCGGCTATATGACGGACCTGTTGGGCGATCGTGCCGTCGCCACTGTCGAGGACTTTGCCAAGCGGCACCAGCCTTTCCTGCTAAGCCTGCATTTCAATGCGCCGCACTGGCCATGGGAAGCGCCCGGCGATCACGCTGAATCGGAGCGTCTGCGCGGCAGCAACCTGCGGCATTATGATGGTGGTACACAGCGAACCTATTACCGCATGATCGAGGCCATGGACCTGCAGATCGGTCGCGTGTTGCAGGCGTTCGATGCAAACGGATTGACCGACGATACGGTCGTCATCTTCACCAGCGACAACGGCGGCGAACGTTTCTCTGATACATGGCCGTTCACCGGCATCAAGACCGAGCTGCTGGAAGGCGGTCTGCGTGTTCCAACGCTGGTATGCTGGCCCGCTCGCATTCCTGCCGGTCAGGTGAGCGAGCAAGTGGCGATCACGATGGACTGGTTCCCCACCTTGCTCGAAGCAGCAGGCGTGCGTGCTGCCGAGGATTACCCACCCGATGGGATCAGCCTGCTGCCCATGCTGACCAGAGAGTCAGCGCCGGTGCCGCGCAAGCTGTTCTGGCGCTACAAGACCAATGCGCAGCGCGCACTACGTGACGGCGACTACAAGTATCTCAAGATCCGCGACAACAGATTCCTGTTCAACGTGGTGGCGGACCCGCGCGAACGCGCCAACCTTTGGGACCGCCAACGGGAATTGGCGGAGAAGTTGGTTGCGGATTGGCATGCCTGGAACGCGACGATGCTGCCCGAAATCCCCGACAGCTTCGGCGAGACATACACAGCGGCTCAACTGGCCGATCACATCGGGAGCACGGCATAATATTCGAGCGCCCCCGTCATTGCGATAGAAGCGTTACCCCGCGTACAACCCCTGCCAGTTCGGGAATGTGGGCTCCAGTGGCTGCATCAGTTCGTTGATCGAGGTGTGAAGCCGCTCCAGCACGCGAAGCTTGTCCCCGGTTGATCCGCCGAAAGGATACCCGCATCGCAGCAGCACGTCGCGCAACGCACCTTCTGCCAGCGCGCAGACATCAGCAGCCGAAGCCATCGGCACCAACCCCGGCACCGCCAACGCATGCACAAGAAGTACCGCGCAGGTCCGACGCGCCGTTCGGGAAGGCGCTTCTACAGCGCGCTTGATGGCGGATGGCACTGACGCAACTTCGGTCCCCAACGCATCACTGCATCGGCTGATCAGCACCTGCCGTGCCGGCCGAAGTCTCGCATCCCGGCTGCGCGCTGCATTCCCGGCAGCAACTGCTTCCGCCAATTCTCGCGCTGCCTGTTCGAGATTCGTCGCCGTCATGCCTAAGCTACTTGAGCTGATCAGCGACCTTGTCGAGGCCCGCCTGCACACACGGTTCGTCAACACCAGGCGAGCCGGACACGCCGACGCCGCCAATGACATCGTCGCCCACCTTCACCGGCAGGCCGCCAGGAATGGCAATCACACTCGGCAGCGTTACCTGCTGGCGCACGACCGGGTCATTGTCAGCGAAACGCTTGGCATAGGCCGACGTCGGCATGCGGAAGCTGCGGGCCGTATAGGCCTTGCGCCGCGCATTCTCCATCGTGTGCGGAGCGGCATTGTCAGCACGCATCGCCACGATAACCTCACCGGCACGATCGACCACCACAGCCGAGACAGCATAGCCCTTGGCGCCGCAGCTCTCGAGCGCCGCTTCGGCAATCGTGCGCGCTATCGGATATGACAGGTCGCGATGTGTCAGGAGCTGTGCGTTGGCAGGACTGGCGGCTGCAAGTCCCAGCACCGCGCAGAACCAGGGCCGCGTCATCGGCCTGCTGCCTGCCAGCCAAGCCCGTTCATACATGCTTGCGCCTTTGGCTCATCCACTTGGACCTCCGACTTGTCGTCGTAACCAGAACTCATCACAACCTTGGAGTTGCTCTTGCGGCACTGCTCCAGGTCCCTCCTGTATTCCGCATCGCCATATCCTGGGTGGCTGGCATTCGTATGACGAGTGGAATCGCAGCCGAGTTGCGGCACAGCCAGCAAGGTGAGTGCCGTAAGCGTCCAGAGTAGACGATAGCGGCGCATCGGAACCTCCTGGATTTTGGCCGAGTCATAACCGTTCCGCCTCAGTGCTGGCAAACGGCGAATTCCACGCCACATTAACCACAATGATCGCCTTCGCCGAACTGCTGGAGCGCCTGGTCTTCACGCCTTCGCGCAATGCGAAGATCGCGCTGCTCCGCCGCTATTTCGCCACCCAACCGGACCCTGACCGCGGCATCGGTCTCGCTGCCATCACCGGCGAGTTGTCGTTCTCGACGGCAAAGCCGGGCCTGATACGCGAGCTCGCGGCATCGCGGACCGACCCGGTGTTGTTCGAGTGGTCCTACGACTATGTCGGCGACCTGGCCGAGACCGTCGCATTGATGTGGCCGGCGGCCCCAACGAACGCCCCACCTCCGCGCCTGGCCGAAGTGGTGGAGGCGCTGGAGTCCGCGCCGAAGACCGCGCTGCCTGGCATCGTCGCGGGGTGGCTCGACGCATCCGATGCGTCGGTGCGCCTGGCGCTGCTGAAGCTGATCACCGGTGGCCTCCGTGTCGGCGCTTCGGCACGGCTGGCGAAGATCGCGCTGGCGGAGATTGGCGGCGTGGAACCAGACGATGTGGAGGAGGTTTGGCACAGCCTCGCGCCGCCGTATCTGCCGCTGTTCGCGTGGTTGGAGAAGCGCGGTCCACGTCCTGATCCGGCACAGGCGCCCGTGTTTCGTCCCCCGATGCTCGCCCATCCGCTGGAACAGCCCGATGTCGCGACGCTGCGGCCAGATGATTGGCGCGCCGAGTGGAAGTGGGATGGCATTCGTGTCCAGCTTGTCGCGACGGAAGGCGGACGGCGGCTTTATTCGCGCGGTGCGGAAGACATTTCCGGTGCATTCCCCGAGATCATAGAGGCAATGGATTTTCACGCCGTGCTGGACGGCGAACTGCTGGTCATCCGCGACGGCCAGGTCGCGCCCTTCTCTGATCTGCAGCAACGATTGAACCGAAAACTCGTCAGCACAAGGATGATGGCCGACTATCCCGTCGGCATACGGCTCTACGACATCCTGTTCGAAGGAATCGAAGATGTGCGGCCGCTGCCATTCGATACGCGGCGTGAGCGGTTGGAATCGTGGTACGCGCGCACCGATCCGGCCCGGATGGATCTGTCGGAGCTGATTCGCTTCTCCTCGCTGGATGAGCTGGTGACGCTCCGCGACGGCGCACGCGCTGCATCGATCGAGGGGCTGATGCTGAAGCGTGGCGACGCTTCCTATGTCGCCGGCCGGACGAAGGGACTGTGGTGGAAGTGGAAGCGCGATCCGCTCACCATCGATGCGGTCCTGATGTATGCGCAGCGAGGGCATGGCAAGCGCAGCAGCTACTACTCCGATTACACGTTTGGCCTGTGGCGCGGCGACGAACTTGTGCCGGTGGGAAAGGCATATTTCGGCTTCACCGACCAGGAGCTGCTGTTCCTCGACCGCTGGATTCGCAATCACACCGTGGCGCGGTTCGGTCCGGTCCGCGAAGTGGACAAGTCGCTGGTGCTGGAGGTCGCGTTCGATGCGGCGCAGTTGTCGAACCGCCACAAGTCTGGCGTTGCGCTGCGCTTTCCCCGTATCGCGCGTATCCGCACCGACAAGCCTGCTGCCGAAGCCGATCGGCTCGAGAGCCTGATGGCGCTGGTGGAGAACAAGACGGCAGAGCCTGTCGCCAATTGACCGGAGCCGTATCCGCGTGCTGCCCTGCCTTCATTCGAGATTGGGGGAGAACGGACGATGCCGCTGGTGCAGAACGCGACGAAACGAAAGATGCAGGCTGGCGGCGTGGCGCTGGGATTCGGCGTACACCACTTGCGCACCCCGGCGGCGCCGGCGATCGCCGCGGCAACCGGGCACGACTGGCTGTTCCTCGACAACGAGCACGGTGCCTTCTCGGTGCATGAAATCGCGCAACTCTGCATCGCGTCCCTCCCGACTGGGGTAACGCCACTGGTTCGCGTTTGCGCCAACGCGATCGACGAAGCAACACGCGCGCTGGACAACGGCGCACTTGGGATCGTCATGCCGCATGTGGACACCGCGCAGGAAGCGCGGCGCATCGCCGAAGCGTTTCGCTATCCGCCACAAGGGCGGCGAAGCTGGGGCGGTCCTCCCGCTGTCTATGGCTACCGCCCGCCCGCCATGGCCGAAGCACAGAAGGCGATCAACAACGAAATCCTCACCGTGGTGATGATCGAGAGTCCGGAAGCGGTAAGGAATGCGGCTGAGATAGCGGCGGTAGACGGCATCGACGTGCTGCTCATCGGCACCTCGGACCTGTCATCCGAGCTTGGTATTGCTGGTCAAATGGGGCATCCGAAGGTGATCGACGCCTACGCGACTGTCGGCGAGGCCTGCAAAGGGCACGGCAAGGTGCTGGGCATGGGCGGCGTGTACGACGAGGAGAACGCGTCGCGATATGTCGGCATGGG
>CAYRTL010000077.1:0-12293 GCA_964427005.1 uncultured Acetobacteraceae bacterium | reverse complement strand
TGGGCATGGGCGGCGTGTACGACGAGGAGAACGCGTCGCGATATGTCGGCATGGGCGCGCTGTTCGTGCTGACCGGCTCCGATCACAGCTACATGGTGATGGGTGCCAACACGCGGACCGAATTCTTCAGCCGGCTCAGGCCGCTCAATCAAAGGTGAGGGAACCACCTAGCGGCAACAGGCTTCCGGATAGGGTGATCGCTTGAACCGGAGGCTGCGTGATGTCCTTGCTGAGCAATCTGCTTGATCAAGTGAAGGGACTCTCGCTGCCGCCGATCGATGCCGGAACGCTGAATCAACCAGCTGCACTGAACTTCATCAGCACCGCGGTGGCTCAGTTCGCAGGTTCCGCGAGTCCTGTCGCCCCGACCGTTGCTGCGCCAGGCGCGCCGTACAGTGCGATGTATGCGTTCGGCGATAGCCTGACCGACACTGGCAACGTATCGCGTGCGACGCTGGGTATGGTGCCTGTGTCACCGCCCTATGCAGACCACAGTTTCAGCAACGGTCCCGTCTGGGTGCAGGATCTTGCGCAATCGCTTGGGCTGCCTGCGTTGCAGCCAAGCCTGGCAGGTGGGACCGATTTCGCTTACGGCGGAGCACACACCGGGGCAACGCCAACGCATGAGCTGAGCGCGGTCGATTTGCCGTCGCAATACGCGCAATTCCTGAACCAGGTCCCTTCGCCGCAGCCCAATGCGCTTTATCCGATCTGGATCGGCTCAAACGATGTGCTCGATATCGCAAACAACAACTCTCTAGCGCAGGCACAGCAACAGGATGATGTGGCTGCCGCGGTCAAGAACGAGGCGTTGTTCATTGACGGATTGGCGGCGCATGGCGCGCGGAACTTTGTCGTGCTCAACGTGCCTGACCTTGGCAAGACGCCATACGAGATGGCGCGAGGCCCGGCAGTGGCGGCTTCCGCCACCTCTTTGGCGACGCTCTATGACACGGAGCTCGCCGACGCAGTGAAGACATTGCAAACCTCCGGTGCCTTGAAGATCGATCTCGTCGATACGTTCAAGGGACTGAACCAGGCGGAGGCCAACCCCGGCGCTTACGGCTTTACCAATGTGACCGATCCGGTGTGGACGGGGAATCTCACAGATCCCTCAAGCGGGACCTTGCGTGCGACCGGGGCGGCACAGGATCAATTCCTGTTCTTCGACTCACTGCATCCAACGGCGCATGCGCACGCGGTTCTGGCCTCGGCAATTGCCCCCACGCTGACCAGCGCCGCGTAAAGTTCCACACGTGGCGCCTCTGTCATTGCGAGGAGCGGAGCGACGAAGCAATCCCCAACACGAGGGGGATTGCTTCGCTTCGCTCGCAATGACAGGGGCGCGGCGTGTGGAACTCACTTAGCCTTCGCCAGGGTCGAATTGTTGTACTTGATCAGTCCCGTGCTGACGAACTGGCTGCGCCTTAGCTGCTGGCCTGTTCTCCACGGCACACGAAAATAAAGCGCCGCCACCTCAGCATAATTCTGGAAGACATCGACAGCCTCCCAGGCCTTGGTATGCAGTTCGTTGGCCGCGGCAATATCCCCCTGAATCCGCTTCAGATCCGACCAGACCTCATACGCAGCCGAGCTGGACGCATCGTACTCGATCGCCTGAGCCAGCATGCGATCCGCCGCATCGTATTGGTACAGGCCGATAAGCGCCGCGGCCCAGCTCATAGACGCTGTCGCCAGCAGCGTCTTGTCTGCCGGCGGGCTGTTCCTCATCAGGTCTTCGACGTGCTGCTGTGCCTGACCAAAATGCCCGAGCTGAAGATCGACGAAAGTTGCATTGAGCTGGGCGGCAGCGTCGGAAGGATCGGATTCAACAGCCGTATGAAACCAGTGATCGGCGTCATCCAGGTTGCCGCGCAGCAAAGCGACGATTCCTAGCAGGTTCTGCAGCGTTGACCGGTCGAATTGTATGGGCGTCTGTGGCAACTGATCCAGCGTCTGATTGATCAGCTCCTCCGCTTCCTTGAAGTCGCCATCATCAGCGTGAGACTGCACGAGGTAGAGCGCCGTGCCGTACGGATCGATTTCCTTCATCCCGAGCAGCGCACCGCGATGCACGAAGCTCGCTATTGTCTCGCCCGGCCGCAGGATGAGCTGCTCCTGAAAAGGCGGCGTGTGGATGCGCCCGCCCATACCGCTGCCGCTGACCAGCATCTTGATGGCATCGGCTTCGCCAATCAGCGTGAGTTTGATCCGCTCCGGCTGATAGCCAAACTGTGCCTGCAAGGCGAGCGCCACGTTTCCCATGTTGACCGTCTGGGCCAGCGCCATGCCCACGCCCTTGGTCGCATCGGCCCGCACCTCCGGCGGTGTCAGGATCGAGCGCGTCGAGCAGATCTGCGTCACCTCGTAGATGAGCATCCCGGTCAGCGTGTCCGAATCGATCGTCAGCTTGTCCAGCTTGCCCGCCACGCTGGCTTCCAGCACCACACTGGTCGGATGGAGCACCGTGTCCAGGCCGACCGCCGATGCGATCACCATGAAGAACATCGCGAGCGTCGACAGGTCCATGGCGCAACTCCGGCGCCATCTCCCTCGGGGCGCCCCGGCGCGAACCTAGCATTACACCGTTGTCTTTCGGAAATACTTGTTGTTGCGCGATGAACGTTGGTTTGGGCGCGTCACGCCGCGCGCCACAGCTCCCCTTCGCGAAGCACCTTGCCTTCCGCCTCCAATTTCAGCAGGTGCGCCAGCACGTTGCGTTCGGCGGCGCGGCGCAACCGCGGATGGACCTGGGAGTAGAGCGTGTCCATCAGCACATATGTGCCGACCGGACCGTCGGCGAGCTTCCGTTGGATCGCCTGCTCGCGCATGACACGGTGGGTCAGCATCTCGCGCACCAGTTTGCGCGGGTCCGGCAGCGGGGGACCGTGGCCCGGTAGGTAAACGTCGTCGTTGCGATCCAATAGTAACCGGAGGCTGTTGAAGTAGTCAGCCATATCGCCACCGGGCGGGCTGACCACGCTGGTTGACCAGGACATGACATGATCGGCGCTGAACAGCACGGCGGTGCCGTCGCGCGCCGGCAGAGCGAAGCAGATATGGTCCGATGCATGACCCGGTGTGTGGATCGCCTGCATCCCCGCGATGCTGTCTCCATGTGACAGCTTGATGTCCGCCTCGAACGTCTCGATCCCGCTTTCGCGGAATCCAACGGTGCGGGCCCCGGTTGCCGCCTGCAATGCAGGCACCGCGCCGACATGGTCATGATGCGTATGGCTGACCAGGATCAGCGCGACCTTCCGTCCTGTCGCGCGCAGGATCGCATCGACATGCTCCGGATGCTCTTCCGGCCCGGGATCCAGCACCGCGATGCCATCGTGCGTCTCGATCAGATAGGTGTTGGTGCCGTAGTAGGTCATAGGCCCGGGATTGGCGGCGACGATACGCGAGATGCCTGGCATCACCGGCAGCACGGCGCCGCGTTCGGGCTCGGGTTCGGTCAGGAAGGGCATCAGGTTCCTCGATCAGGTCGATGCGCATAGTGGCAGGAGATGTTGCAGTGCGCAAAGCGCGCAACGAACCATCAGCCGCAGCGCGCGGTCCCGCCGCGCCATGATGCTCGGAACTCACCAGACCGGCAGTCTCCCTCTCCGGCGCAGACGTTGTATTCGCCAGTTACCGGTTCACCCGGGATGAGGTGATCGATCCGGATCGACCCTGACAACCAGATGCTGCCGCCGTCATGGAATTCTCCGCGAATGAGCGATCGCTGCGTTGGATCACGCCGTAGTGGCGACAGGGCAAAACTACCGGCACTGCCCGTCGGCAGTCCCGCTGCCTCGAAGCGCAGATAGGGGTTCGGCGGCGACCCTTCGCCGTTCCAAGGCCGCAGCGTCAGCACGATTTCCACACCAGGGATGTCCTCCTGCGTGCAGCCCGCGCCCGCGAAGGAGTACGGAAATGCCTGAGGCATGCGGAGCTCTGCTGACGCGGTTGTGGCAGCGCAGATCAGCGCTGCCACAAGCCCAGCGACGAACGGAGCGTGCCTACTGGCGCCGCTTCTGAACCTCGTCGATAACGCCATCACCGTTTGCGTCTTTCGCACGGCCGGTAAGGATCTCAATTGTATCATCGATGCCGTTGTGGTTCAGGTCAGGATGCCGTCCGGCCACCTGATAGAACACCCGCGTGCGCACCGGGCCAACCACATATGCCTTGCGCTGCGGATCCCAGTGTCGTGCCGCCGGATCCACCACCGTCGCGGTGATCAGGGTCGCGGTGGCCGGGAACATATCGACGCTGATGCCCTGCTTGCATCCACGCGTATCGCGTTCCTCGCCCCTGATGTCGCCACGCGCACATTCGCGCTCGCCGATGCGCTCAACGATGTTACGGCCGTCCTTGAGACGCGCGATCGGAATGGCAAGCTGACCGCCCTCCTTCACCACCGGCTGCCTGAGCTGGACCGTCTTGGTCTTCCACGGCCGGATTGGCTGCTTGAACGGATCGAAGACGCGTTCCACTCCTGGCAGCATTGCGTCAATTGAGGCAAGCCGCGGCATGGTCTGCACCCGAATTTGTTCAAGCCGCAGAGCCGGCCCGGCAAAGTTAAAGGCGTTCACTGCGAACGTACCATCGGCCGCGTCCAGCGCGCCGGAGTCGAAGCCGGTGATCCGTGGATGCAGCGCGAGCACGTTGTTCGATCCGTCGATCAGATCGACATTGGTGATGATGATCGGGTCAGGCGTGTTGTAGTCCACGCCATTGAAGCTTGCGCCGACGTGAAACTCGGCGCCGCCGCCGACCTGCCCGGGCGAACCGCCGTTCCAGTTCTGCCCGGTCGACCAGGTGATCTGGAACTTGTTGTAGGTCGTGCCCTTGAAGGTCGTAGTACCCAGTGAGGCGCTGACCGTCGGGCTGTTCCACGGCGACCGGTTGCCCGTATAGACACTCGCCAGGGTCAGCGACGACTGCACGCTGAGAAAGTCCATCCGCAGTTTGACCGCGGTCTGCGCATTCGGATTGACGAAGTCCCAGTTGAACATCGTCTGCACCGACAGGCCGACGTTCGCCGCCAGGATCGAGTACTCATGGTCGCTGAAGTGGCGGCGATATCCTGCCCGCTGCTCATCGGAATAGTGCGACCCCGACGCCATGAGGTGATGGGTGAGCGCGTCCTCGCCTGTCCCTACGATCAGGCCATCGGCATGCGACAGTCCGTAGTTGTGACCGCCCTCGTGGGCGGATGTGCCGCCAATGGATCTGGCCCAGCGATCGACGGTGGAGTTGGCGCCGTTCAGCGCGCCGCCGGCACCGCCTGCGGTGACCTGGTAGGTCCCGCCCCAGACGCGGGCGAAGTCCACCGCGGTGGCGTCGTTGGTATCCACGTTCTGCGCCAGCCCCCACGTGTCGCTGCCCAGGTTGTCCTTCGCACTGTCGGTGCCGATGGCAACCGTGTTGCGGTGCGTCGCGGTAGTCGGCGGTGTGCTGGTCACCTGAAGCACTTCGACGTTGAATTCGCAGTAGTCGTCGGTGACGACGTCGAAAATCCCGCTTTGCAGGGCAGCGGCGGTTCCGGTGTAGCTGGTCAGCTCGGTCACATCGAATTTGTGCGCCGGCGATGTGACCAGCCCTTGCACGCCAAATTCCGGGTAGGTGTTGTCATCCGCGGTCGGGAAGTAGAGGTAGAGCTTGTTTGCCTTGGCGTGCGGGACGTTGTTGTAGCCCAGGTCGTTGCAGGTGGGTGTGGCCGAGGCGAGTGTGGAGCCGAGTGAGGACAGGCCCGCCAGCGCGAGCCCCAGCAGGATATGCCGCTGCATGGTTTGGTTTTCCCTCCAGAATGCAACTGTACGTTGCTGCATTCGTTCGGCGGAATCATTGATCTAGGTCATAGACAAATGTCGATTCACCCCACGTAGCGCGACGTCGGCCGGATCATCCGTCCCGTCTTCCGCTGCTCCAGCGCATGCGCGATCCAACCGGCAGAGCGTGAAATGGAGAACACCGGGGTGAACGCTTCGCGCGGTACGCCTACGGCGTCCAGCAGCAGCGCCGCGGCGATCTCCACATTGGCGGGCAGGCTCCGCCCCGGCTTCACCCGCGCCAACACGGCGGCGACGTGCCGCTCCACCTCCTCGGCGAAGGCGAGCCGTCCCGCCGCCGGCCCCATCCGCCGCAACGCCACACGCATCGCCTGCGCACGCGGATCATTGCCGCGGAACACGCGATGGCCGAAGCCCATCAGCCGCTCGCCCAACACCAGCTTGCGCTCGATCCACGCGTCCATGTCACGGGCTGCCGCGACGGCATCGAGCAGATCGAGCGTCGGTCCCGGCGCGCCGCCATGCAACGGGCCTGTGAACGCGCACCATGCGCCAAGCGCGGCGCACACCAGCGACGCACGGGTCGATGCGATGATGCGGGCCGCAAAGCTGGAATTGCTCAGGCCGCTCTCGGCCATCACGGTGAAATAGGTGTCGAGTGCCGCGACGTGCGTCGCGTCAGCCGGCCGCCCATGCAGCATTCGAAGCAGATCAGCGGCGGTGGAAAGCTGTGGATCCGGCGGCGGTGCATCGTCTCGCAGCAGCGTCGGCACGGCGACACTCAGCGTTGCGATGATGGCGACCGGCGGCGAATCATCCGGCAGCGTCGCAAGGGCGATGCGCATGCCCTCCGCCAACGGTAGTCCGACCCACGCGTCGCGTCTGGTAAAGGCGGACACGCGACTCTCGCCGAGTGACGTCTCGATGCCTTCGCGCGTCAGACCATCTGCCGCGAAGCCGTCCCACAGCAGCGCAACCGTTCCTTCATAGCCATGCCGCACCACCAGGTCCGGCAAAGCGACACCGCGCACCCAGATCATGCCGCGCTCGCGATCGGTGTGGCTCAGCACTGTTTCCGCGGCGATGACGCCTTCCAGTCCGCCCGACATGCCTGGTTCCTTGCGCTGTTTCAGATGCAGCATCGCAGGTCTTGAATGCCATCGGCCAGCCTGCGAAAAGCGGCAGGAACAGCGGGGAACCAGCCTTGAAGACGCCGAAGACTCTCAGCGAAGGCCAGCGAGCCTATGAGGCAAAGCGCGCGGCGAAGGCGGGCATGAGCCTGGAGAAGTGGCTCGCCAGCAAACAGCGCCAGCAGGAAGCGGAGGCGCGCGCCAAGGCGAAAGCCGCCGGACCCGCAAAGGCACCAAAGAAGCCCGGCCTGTTTGCCCGCCTACTGGAGCGAGCGCAGAAGCCGCTATAGCATTCGCTGCACCACGCCGTCGCGGCGGATCACCCCATGATAGAAGGCGCCACAGAGATGCGCGCCGACAAGCAGCACGAGCAGCGCTGCACCGTACCAATGCACGTCCGAAAGTATCGGCGCCAGCGCCTCGTTCTTGCCGATTGGCGACGGGATTGGCACCAGCCTCGCCCACGCCAGCGGGAAGCCCCAGGCATTGGTGTCGAGAAAGCCGATGATCGGCTGGATCAGCAGCACCGCGTAGAGCAGCAAGTGGTTGCTGTGGGCAGCGAAGCGGAAGTGGCCAGGCACATGCCGTGGCAACGGTGCCGGCGGATTGCCCAGCCGGCGCAGCAGCCGAAACAGCACCAGCACGAACAGCACGACGCCGGTGCTCTCATGGACATCGTAGAGCAGGAACTTGAACGCTTCGTCCTTGGGCTCGAAGTAGGTCATCCACACACCGAGGACGATCATCACCAGGACCAGGGCGGCGGTCAGCCAATGCAGCTTGCGCGCGAGCGGCGGGTATTTGTAGGCCATCGCGAGTCTCCCCATGCCGTTACCTGAGCATAGCGCAACAATTGTCGCGCATGCGGACTGGAGTGTGGATCCGCGCAAACGTTGGGTCGCGCTCGCGCGGCAGGACGGCAACGGGTGGCGGCTTGCAGCCCCGGCGCCGGTGGGTGAGGTCGCGACATTCCTTTCGCGCCTGCGTACCGAAGCGTCCGGCGGCGCCGTGGCGTTGGGCGTGGACCTGCCGTTGGGACTGCCACGTGCCTATGCGGCCCGCTTGCCAGAACGTGACTTCCTGCATTTCCTCACCACGACTGCTTCGCGGCCGGATTTCTTCCAGGTCTGTGCGACGCTGGACCAAATAGCACCCGACCGTCCATTCTATCCGGCGCGCGGTGTGGCCGGAATGACCCGCGCGGCGCATGCTCTGGCACTGGGCCTGGATGGGGCGGCGGCGTTGTCTCGAGCCTGCGACCGGGCAACCGCGGACCGCCCGGCGGGGGCGCCGCTGTTCTGGACGCTGGGCGCCAACCAGGCCGGCAAGGCCGCGATCGCCGCATGGCAGGAAATGCTGCTGCCGGCATTTGCCAGCGGCGAGCCGTTGCGGCTGTGGCCGTTCGCGGGACCGTTCCGCTCCCTGCTGGCAGCCGGCGTCGTGGTGATGGCGGAGACGTATCCTGCCGAGGCGCTGCGCCACCTCGGCGTCCGGCTGAAAGGAAGCAAGCGCCGCCAGCTTGACCGTGTGGCGATCGCGGATCAGCTCCTCGCGGCTATGGCCACACTTAACGCGGTGCCCGAGCCGGCGCTGGAGCGCGCAACGGGCGAAGGCTTCGGCCACGATCCCGCGGGTGAGGACCGGCTGGATTGTGTCCTTGGTGTATTGTGCGTGCTGAACGTGCTGGCGGGGAACCGGCCGGATACGGCGCCGCCCGATCCTTGGATCAGGCGCTGGGAAGGCTGGGTGCTCGGTCAGACCGCCTTGCCCCGTGGCTGGATGGTTGAAATCGAGTACAAAAAGAAATGGCGCGACCCGCAGGACGCGCCCAAGGTTGTTTTCGGTAACAGTGTCAACCTACACAATTGCGAGTGATTTGACAAGCCGCAAGATCTAATGGTCACGCAATGGAAAGGCTTGGACACCGGCCGGATGCCCGTGTTTCTCGGCTACGATCAGACGGAGCGGATGATCGCCGCCCTGCTCGATCGGGCGGTGCAATGGCAACCCCAAACCGTCGTCGGCATCGCGCGCGGCGGGCTGGTTCCGGCCACTATGGCTGCCGGCCTGTTGGCACTGCCCCTCTCGATGGTCGGCTACGATCGGAAGTCTCGGGCCACTCAGTGGATCGGGACACCGCCCCCTAACGGGCGCATCCTGCTCGTCGATGACGGCTGCAGCACCGGCCACACGATGGCGGCCGTGCGAGAGGTGCTGCTGGCGGAAGGCCACGAGTGCCTGACGCTGACCGTCGTGCATGATCCAGAGGTCACCGCCTATGTGCCCGATCTTTCGCACCCGATGCGCGCGCTGTGGCGCTTTCCGTGGGAGCGCGGCGAAGCGACGCCCGCTGGACGCGCCCTGCGCGCGACGGGTGCGGGACCGGACCGCGCGACGGAGTTGCCATTCTACGGTCTGGACCTCGACGGCGTGTTCCTGCCGGACGTGCCGGATGCGGTCTATCTGGCCGACATCGAGGATGCGGTCCTGCGGCGGCACGGGCTGGAGCCTTTCCCCACTCTGCCCTTCTTCTCGGCCGAACGGGCCGTGGTGATTACCGGGCGTCCGGACAGCGACCGCGAGCGCACCCAGGCCTGGCTGGCACGCTGGGGCCATGGCGCATTGCCGCTGGAATGCCGCCCGGCCGATATGCCGCACACGCCGGACACGGTGGCGCGCTACAAGGCCGAGGTGGCGACTCGCTGGGGCTGCACGCATTTCGTCGAAAGCGACGCCGAACAGGCGCTACGGATCGCCGCACATGCACCGCATCTGGTGGTGAGCTGGTGGTCGGCCAGCGATGCGCGCGCCTGGCTCGTCGGTGTCGCGGCTCAGCCCGAATAAAGCCCCTTCGCCCGCGCCTTCATCTTGATCATCGCCACCAGCAGATCGAGCGTCGGCGTTGGCACATTCATCAGACGCGCCATCTCCAGCGGCACCGTGTAGAGCGCATCGATTTCCATTGGCCGGCCAGCCTCGAGGTCCTGCAGGATCGATGGCCGATGCGCCAGCTTCGTATTCGTCTCGACCACACGTTCGATGTCGATGTCGAGCCGATAGCCCATGGCGAGCGCGATCGCCTGTGCTTCGGCCACCATGCGCCGCGAGCATTCGATCAGCGCCTGCTCTTCATGCGTCGCGCGCACCGGCGACTGCGTCAGCACGCACATCGGGCCGGCACTGAGATTGAACGTCAGCTTCTGCCAGATGAGTTCGCGGATGTTCGGCGCTATCGTCACCGGCAGTTCGGCAGCGCGGAACGCGTTGGCAAGCGCCTCGATGCGAGGAGTCGTGGTACCGTCGGGTTCGCCGAACACAGTGCCGCTGCCAGCGCCGGTGAGCAGGCGCACCACGCCCGGCGCCGGCACCGAACAAGCCGGCCAGAAGATGCCGCCGATGGCACGGTGAGCGCCGATGGCGTTCCTCAATGCGTCGTTCGGATCGAGATGCGGCAGACGGCGATCATCGAACGGACCGCCGTGTGCGTGGAAATACCACCAGGGAATGCCGTTCATCGGAAAGGCAACGGAGGTCGCGGTGGTCAGTAGCGGCCCGATCGTCGCGGCAACCGTCGGCAGCGCCGGCGCCTTCACCGTGACGATCACCGCGTCCTGCGGCCCGAGATCCGCAGGATTGTCACTCGCCGGCAGCTTGACGTTGATGCTGGTTCCCGGAGTTTCGACCGTCAGCCCGTTCGCGCGGATCGCCGCGAGATGTGCGCCGCGCGCGACCACGGAGACATCGGCGCCGCCCTTGGCCAGATAGCCCGCCAGATACCCGCCAACCGACCCCGCACCAAAAATGCAGATGCGCATTGGACGCTACCCGCCGCCTCGGTCATTGCGAGCGAGGCGAAGCAATCCCCCTCGCGTTGGCGATTGCTTCGCTTCGCTCGCAACGACAGGGATCACTGCGTCTTCTCTGCGTAATGCCGCACGAAGCGTGCCCCGAGTTCCGTCACCGCCTCGACCAGCTTGGCGCCAGTCTCCGCCGAACAGCCACGCGCATCTGCACCGAACACCGCATCGGGTGTGATCTCCGACAGCTCGATTGGCACGTCGATCTCCGCGCCTTCGAAACTTGCAGTCCCGAAGCCGGTAACCTTCATGCCAATGATATCGGGCGCATCATGCGGTGGCGGTGTCAGGTCGGGACGCATCCACTGTGGGAACAGATGCGTGGCGATGGATGTCAGCGGATCGCCGCCATGACCACTCGTCTCCTTCGTCTTCTCCGCGCCAACGATGTCCGGCATCAGCCCGCGCGCGATCTTCCATAGATAGAAGCTCGGGATGAGGATGCGCCGCGCACGCCAGATCTCGCGTGCGGTGTCCAGCACGGCCTGCGTATTGCCCGCGTGGCCGTTCACCACGATCAGCCGCGTGATGTCATGCCGCAGCAGACAGGCAAACATGTCGCGCAGCACGGCGCGGAACGTCTCCTGACCAAGCGCAATGCCGCCAGGCGCTGTGCCGAAATAGTCCGCACCGCCATACGCCAATACAGGTGCCACCACGCTCCGCGTGCCGCGCGTCGTGGCGCGTTCGGCGATCAGCTCTGCCATTCGCTCGGCTGACAGATAGTCCCCCATCGGCGCGTGCGGCCCCTGATCTTCGAAGCTGCCGAGTGGCAACAACACCACCGGGCGAGCACGCAGGATCTCGCGCATTTCCAGTGCGGTGATCTCGCCCATGCGGTACTTCATGTTTGGTTCCAGGCGTATGCCCGGCCCTCTGGTTGTATTTCGTCATGCCGGGGCCAAGCCCCGCCATGACGTTGAAAAACTGCCAGTGCCAGTCCCAAGATTTAACCGGACAGCCGTGGGCTTGACCCGGCCATCATGAAAGCAGCTCCAGTGCCGCGCGCGACAGCGCCTGCACGCCATAGCCGATGCAGCGTTCGTCCGGCTGATAAGCGGAGTTGTGCAGCTTGTCGTTGCGGCCAGGCTGCGAGGAACCCACGCGCAACTGGAACGCTGGCACAAGATCGGCCATCAGCGCGAAGTCTTCGCCTCCGAGGCTTGGTTCGAACTCGCCGATAGCATCGCCGAACTGGTGGCGCACGGCGACAACAGACGGCTCCAGCACTTTGTCGTCATTGCGCAGCGGCGGCACACCGCGGCGATAGTCCACGTCACACGCAACGCGCATGCCCCCAAGCATGCCGGCGGCCAGGCGCTTGATCGCAGCCTCGGCCGCATCGCGCGCCTGCGGATGCAGCGTCCGCACGGTGCCTTTGATGACGCAGGAATCAGGAATGATGTTGTAGGTCGTGCCGCCCTGGATCGCGCCCACGGTCACCACCGCGGGCTGCGTAGGCCGCACTTCGCGTGAAACGACGGTTTGCAACTGCGCGACGAGGATGGCGGCGGCGACGATGG
>CAYRTL010000076.1:0-26051 GCA_964427005.1 uncultured Acetobacteraceae bacterium | reverse complement strand
GTCGGGGCCAATCCCCGACATGACGGGTCGCATTTGCCGGGCATTGGTATTATTCCTCCAGTCGCGTCGCCCAAGATCAACGCCGAAAAGCCGCCTAGTGCACTCTGAGGAACCACACGACCAGGATAAGCAGGAAAATACCCACTGCGATCCGAGCCACCAGGTCTCTCTTCTTCTCAAGCCAGACCAGATAGTCCCTCACGCCAATTAGGCGCTGTTCGATTTCACGCCTGCGCTCTTCCAGCCCTTCCTCATCGCTACTCACGCACCAGCTCCACGCGCCGGTTCTTGGCACGGCCTTCGTCGGTGGCATTCGTGGCGACCGGCGATAGAAAGCCAACTCCGGCGGGGTGCATGCGATCTGTGGCAACGCCATACCGCGACGCCAAAGCCTCTACCACCGCGCGTGATCGGCGCGCAGACAAGCCCATGTTGTAGTCGTAGCCGCCCTGTGTGTCAGTGTGCCCGACGATGTAGACACGCAGGCCCGGCTCCCGATTGAGCAATGCGGCAATCTCCTTCAGTGCCGGATCGGATTCCGGCTTCACCGTGGCGCTGTCAGTGTCGAAATAGATACCATACAGAGCGACATGTCCGCTGCTGGCGATGTCCGTCGCCATCTTCGCCGCGCTGACGAATTCCATCGAATTGCTCATGGGCTTTGGCTCAATCACGTGCAGCACAACGGACACGCTGTCCTTGTCGCCACCACCCATTGCAGATTCCTTTGCCACGAACAGTGACAAGTAGGTCTCACGCCCATCGGCGCCGCGCTTGGCGGAGAGGAAATGAATGTCGGTAGCGTACATCGCGGCCTGCGCGCTGCGTACGCCACTGTTCTGCATGATATGGCTGCCTGCGTAGATCTGCTGGGCCATGACCTGCCCATCGCCACAGGTTTCATCATCGTCGCAGGCGAACAAGGTGATGAAGCCGGACACCTGCAGCGCGTTCTGGTAATTGCGGAAAACCTCCAATGTCGCCGTGCCAGGCGGCAAAGCATAGACATAGCCCGTGACTTTCCCCTCCAGCCTGAGTGAATTCGGGATTTGCCAACTGAAGGCATTGTCACGTTGCGCTGGCCCCGTCGGCAGGCGAAAGCCGTCGAATGCCAAAGTCTGGTATCCGATAATTGCTGAATTACGAAACCGCGGTAGACCGGGAAAATCGCGCGCACCCGCCACATCCGCGGCATTCCCGGCGCAGATGAAAAGGAAGAATTGGACTACGACGCCGATGAATTTCCGCACGACGTTCCCCCGATTCGGCCGTTCCGTCGCATTCTCCAATTAGCTATCGACCCTTATGAATAGAGATGGCCCCCACCGATTGTCACTCTTGCGTGATAGAATACCCAGAAAACGAGCCTGGTGAATGGGTTTCGGATCGGGAATCAGTCCTTGCGGCTACAACTTGCAGGATCGCGCTGTGTCCGCTACCGGCACATGCGAGCTGACTGCAAAATGATCCAACACAAACAGAGACCATGGCGCGTTCGATTGAATACCGTAAAGACATCCAGGTTCTCCGGGGTATCGCGGTTGGGCTTGTGGTCTTGTTCCACCTCGGAGTGGGCGGATTTGATGGCGGCTTTCTCGGAGTGGACGTTTTCTTCGTAATAAGCGGTTATCTGATGGCTTTGCTGTATGACGCCGACAGCAAGTTGGAATTCTTCACGAGGCGCGGTCGCCGCATTTTGCCGTCGTACTTCGTAGTGGCCGTTCTGACGGAGGTAGTCGCGACATTCCTTACTGTTCCAAGCGACAGCCGGCAGGTATTCACACAATCCCTTACTGCATCCCTTTTTGTTCCCAACATTTGGTTCTGGGCCGAGAACTCATATTTCGATAAGGCGGCGTTTAAGCCGTTGTTGCATCTGTGGTCCCTAGGCGTGGAGATCCAGTTCTATCTGCTGGTGCCAGTGATCGCGTGGTGCACCAGCCGGTTGCGCATCGCTCTTCCGGTGCTGCTGACACTCTCGGCGATGCTCTGTTTCGTTGTCGCAGGCGTGTCGCCGAAAACCTCCTTCTTTTGGACCCCCTTGCGTCTTTGGGAATTTCTCATTGGGTTTGCGGTGGCAAAGCGGGGTTGCAACGGCAATTCAGGCCGTGCACTGCCCTGGTTGGGCTTTGTGTGCCTTCTCAGCGTGATATGCATCCCATTTTCCAAAGTTGATGGCCGGACTCTCGGGTTTATCGACGGGCATCCCGGTCTTGTTGCCCTACTGATTGCCTGTGCGAGCGGCGTGACCATCGCACTTGGAATCCCAAAGATCATAGAACGTAGCTGGCCATCAAGCGTACTCGCAAAGCTCGGGGATAATTCGTATTCCATCTACCTCGCCCATTTCCCCATTATCGTGCTGTTCCTGTATCAGCCGTTCGCGGGAACCATCACTGGAGCATCTGGGCTCGGCCAGCTCTTGATTCTCACCACTCTGGTGCTCGCGGGGGCATTTCTCCTCCACGTCTGTGTGGAAAACCCCGGGCGCGGGCTAAGCACACGGGGACTTCTGCGTTTATGCGCCGTTGGCATTTGTCTTGTCATAGCCGTCGGCCAACTTGCCGACGCCGCGCAACGGCTGGTCACGCCGCATAATGAAATGCTGATCTATGACGCCTGGAACGACCGCGCAGCCTACCGCTGCGGTAAATTACAGCGGGTTGTTCATCCATTCGCCGCATCGTGTGAGATCACGCAGCCCATTGCCACTCCCCTCCACCGGGTCCTGCTGGTCGGTAACAGCCACGCGGATTCCATCAAGACATCGTTTGCTTCCGTCGCCCAGTCACGGGATACGTCCGTCTATTTCATGGTTGAGAACGAGCCCTTGATGCCGGGGTCCAGGATCACGCCCGAGGCGGTGATCGAGGAAGCGATTTCCAGACGCGCAGACGCGATCGTGTTGCACTACTCTCCAGGGGCGCTGCAAGTCGCAACCATCGCCGATCTGGCCCAATTGGCAGACCAGAAACGAATCCGGCTCGATCTCATCATGCCGGTTCCCGTCTGGGATGTTCAAATCCCGGCTGCGCTCATTCAGCACATCACTGCCGGCAAGCCGCTGCCATCGCGAAGCGTTGAGGACTACCGGAAGCTCAATCACCCTCTCATGGATGGAATTCAGAAAATCCCCGGAGTCAGGGCCTACGGCACCGCCGATATCTTCTGCACCCCGGAGTGCATTTTGGTGAGCCCAGAGGGGCGGCCCCTGTATTTTGATGCCGACCACCTGACCCTGTCTGGCAGCCGCATGCTAAGAGGCGTTTTCGAGCGGATAATCGCTGATCTCTGAGCCGGCCTGGTGGGTTTTGCCGGGCGCGAGCCCCCACCGCTCTTGCTGGATACCCACGAAAATTAGGTCAGGACTATTGAATAATCTGAAAAAATTCCCATATCGCGGTCACTGGCGCGTCCGCGCCCCCGCACCCCCAAAGATGCAACCGAACCGCACCCCAAAGCCCCTGAACCCAGGGAGGAGTAAACATGGCTATGTCTAATATGAGCGTCGCCCCTGAAGGCGACCTGACCCATTATCTTCAGGAAATCCGTAAGTTCCCCATGCTCTCGCAACAGGAGGAACTCGCGCTTGCCAGGCGGTGGCGCGACGGCCAGGAGCCGGAGGCCGCGCACAAGCTGGCCACCTCCCACCTGCGGCTCGCCGCCAAGATCGCCATGGGCTATCGCGGCTACGGCCTGCCCTTGGGCGAGCTGATCGGCGAAGCCAATGTCGGGCTGACCCAGGCAGTACAACGCTTCGACCCCGAGCGCGGGTTTCGGCTTGCCACCTATGCGATGTGGTGGATCAAGGCGGCCATCAACGAATACGTCCTGCACAACTGGTCGCTGGTGAAGATGGGCACCACGGCTGCGCAGAAGAAGCTGTTCTTCAACCTGCGCCGGCTGAAGGGCCAGATGCAGGCGATCGACGATGGCGATCTCACGTCCGAGCAGATCGCCTCCATCGCCCAGGCGCTGGACGTCCCGGAGCAGGACGTGGTGAGCATGAACCAGCGTTTGACCGCGCCCGACTACAGCCTGAACGTCATGGTCGGTGATGATTCGGAAAGCGAGTGGCAGGACTGGCTCGCGGACGATAGGGCCAATCCTGAGGTGGCGTTCGCCGAAGTGGAAGAGGCCGGAAGCCGCTCGGCACTGCTGGCGAATGCGCTGACCACGTTGAAGGAACGCGAGCGTCACATCCTGACCGAGCGCCGCCTGAAGGATGAGCCGCAGACGCTCGAGGAATTGTCGCGGCACTACGGCATCTCGCGCGAGCGGGTGCGGCAGATTGAGGCGCGTGCGTTTGAGAAGCTGCAGAAGGCCATGCACGCGCAGGTCAACGAACGCCGCCTGCAATCACTTGCCGCCAACCAGAACCGGCGCCTGGCTGCTGCAGCCTAGCCAGGTCGGTCTCCTACTCTCCGATCGCGCGTAAGGCCGTGGGTTGCACGTGAACACGGCGAGCGCTGTGACCTGCCCGATGGGGTAGCCGGACCGATCCCGGAGCCGAATGGTTCGGTTCGGTATCAGCAACCCCAAGGCGGTTGCCTGGACGCGGGCTCCCGCGTAAGTGAACCACAGCGAGCGCAATCTTTGCGGCGGGAGCCAACCGGCTGGCCCAGACTGTCGTTGGCGTCACCCAGGGACGTTCACCCGCTAGTCGGAATTCTCTGACATCTTACCAGGCAGCATGGCACCGAAAATCTATCACCTGCATCCGTTGGTTGCCGGGGAACTCAGTGATTGGACGCAGCACTTCGCCCGCTGTCATGGGATGGGGTTTGATATCGTCTGCGTCGCGCCGCCCTTCGCGCCGGGCGCGAGCAGGGACATATTCGCCACTGCCGATCTTGAGGCATTGCATCCCGCATTGGGCTGGCACGGCTCGGCCGATGCGGGCATCGCACATCTGGCGGAACAGGCTGCGGAGCATGGTCTGCGCATCTGGCTGGATCTGGCGGTGCATCAGGTCGCGATCGACGCTCCCATTCGCCATCGCGAGGAGCAGTGGTTTGGCACCGGCGGATGCACCGCGCCGCGGACACCCTGGCGCATGCCACATCGGCTCGACGTCGCGTATGCCAGGCTGGCGCAGACCGAAGTTGCCGAGGCGATGGCCGAATGGTGGCTGGAACGGCTAGGGCGCCTGCTGCGCGCCGGCGTAGCCGGGTTTCGCTGCCTGGAGCCGGATCGGCCACCACCCGTCTTTTGGCGACGGATCATCGGCGCCCTGAAAGAGCGGGATGCGCGGTGCCGGTTCCTGGCGTGGACGCCAGGCGTCGATCGCGGGTCGCTGCCTCACTTGGCCGGGGTGGGCTTCGATCGCGTGTGTTCATCGCTCGCGTGGTGGGACGCGCGCTCGACCTGGCTGGTCGAGGAAATCGAGTTGCTGCGTCAGATCGCACCGACTATGGCATCGCCGGAACCTTCGTTTCATGACCGGTTGGCGAACCGGCTGCCACCTGGAACCGATATTGCAACTGCTTATCGGCTGATGCTGCGATTGGCCGCTTCCGTGGGCAGCGGAATCATCGTCCCGATGGGTTTTGAATACGCGGCGCGCCACGGCTTCGACCCCATACTGGCAAGCCCTGATGATCTCCGCCGCGAACGCGACGAATCCTCCATCGACCTGACAGCCGACATCGCAGCCGCCAACGCGCTGGCAGATCACGTCGCGATGCATGGCGTTGATGGAGAAATCCGCCAGCTCACGAGTTCGCAGGACCCGGTGACGGCACTGGTGCGGAGCGATGCAGTCGATGCGCGTTCGGCCTCACGTGCGGTTATGGTGCTGGCCAATCCTGACCTCAACCGTTCGGCAACTGCTGAGATCTCGATTTCTCCGCTGCCCCCGCAGGCGGGCGCGGCTTTCAGTCTGTCGGAACCTAAGGCTGACGCGGATAGACCGCTGGCTCCCGGTGAGGTTCGCGTCCTGACTTATACGGCGACGGAATTGGTGACCCATCCTCTAGTGCACGACGATGATCTCCGCCGGCCGGAATTGGAGGCAAAGCGGATCGCCATCGAGGCAGTCCGTCCTGTCGTGCCTGACGGCGACTTTGCCGTGAAGCGTGTCGTGGGCGAAGCCATTACCATTGGCGCTGACATTTTCAGCGATGGTCATGATGTGCTCGCCGCGGAGTTGCTCTGGCGTCCAATGGACGAGCAGGAGTGGCATCTGGTGGCGATGCAGCCGACTGGGAACGATCGCTGGGAAGGGAGCTTCGCGCCGGCACGCATCGGCCGTCACCAGTTCACCGTACACGCCTGGTGGGACGCGTGGGGCAGCCTCCGTCACGATCTGGCGGCCAAACATGCCGCTGGCCAGGATGTCACGCTTGAAGTCGAGGAAGGCCGCCACATGATTGAAGCGGCTGCGGCGCGAGGCGTTCCGTGCGGAGGGGGAAGCCTGTCGCGCATCGTCGCTGAACTCACACGGCTCGATCTGGAGCAGAAGATTGCATTGCTGCTTGCAGACGAGACGGCGGCGGCAATGCGGGAAGCGGACGACAAGCCGTTCAGCGCGCAGCACCAACCGATCATGCTTGACGTTGATCGGCCGCAGGCCGCTTTCGCGAGCTGGTATGAGCTTTTCCCACGATCAGTGACCGATGATCCAAACCGGCATGGCACATTCGCCGATGTGATGAGACGCTTGCCGGGCATTCGTGCGATGGGATTTGACGTGCTGTACTTCCCGCCCATCCATCCTATCGGCGCAACCAATCGCAAGGGCCGGAATAACGCGCTGCGGGCCGAACCTGGCGATCTCGGCAGCCCGTACGCAATCGGCAGTCTCGAAGGCGGCCATGACGCGGTGCATCCGCAACTCGGCACACTGGATGATTTCCGCTCATTGGTAGCAGCGGCAAAGGAGCATGCCCTGGAGATCGCGCTCGACTTCGCGATCCAGTGCTCGCCCGATCATCCCTGGTTGCGCGAGCATCCGGACTGGTTTCGCTGGCGCCCCGATGGATCGATACGATTCGCAGAAAACCCGCCGAAGAAGTATGAGGACATCGTCAACCCGGATTTCTACGGTGAAGCATCGATACCGTCGGTGTGGCTTGCGCTGCGCGACGTGGTGCAGTTCTGGGTTGACCAGGGTATACGGATTTTCCGCGTTGATAATCCGCACACCAAGCCGTTGCCGTTTTGGGAGTGGATGATTGCCGATATCCGCGGACGCCATGCGGACGTGATATTTCTGGCCGAGGCCTTCACCCGGCCCAAGATGATGTACCGGCTTGCGAAGGTCGGGTTCAGCCAGTCCTATACCTACTTCACCTGGCGCAATACCAAGCAGGAGATCATCGAATATCTGACTGAGCTGAATGCACCACCAGCGCGCGATTTCTTCCGGCCGAACTTCTTCGTCAACACGCCTGACATCAATCCGATTTACCTGCAGACCTCAGGCCGGCCAGGCTTCCTGATTCGCGCCGCGCTGGCCTGCACGTTGTCCGGCGCCTGGGGCATGTATTCGGGCTTCGAGATTTGCGAAGCGGCGCCACTGCCGGGGCGAGAGGAATACCTCGATTCCGAGAAATACCAGATCCGCGTGCGCGACTTCTCGGCTCCTGGCAATGTCGTTGCGGAAATTACCAGGCTCAATCGCATCCGCCGGCTGCATCCAGCGTTGCAGAGTCATCTGGGCCTGACCTTCTACCCGGCCTTCAACGATCAGGTTTTGCTGTATGGCAAGCGCACTGAGCATGGGCGTGACATGATCCTGGTCGCAGTCAACCTCGATCCGCACAACGTGCAGGAAGCCGCGATCGAGATTCCGCTGTGGGAGTGGGGGCTGCCGGACCATGAGGCTCTGGCAGCGACCGACCTGATGCGTGGCCACCGGTTCGTCTGGCGCGGCAAGCAGCAGCGCGTCAGGCTTGATCCAGCCGACTTGCCATTCGCCATCTGGCAGATCGCACCAGCAGGCGCGGTGTGATGGATGTAGGACTCTCCCGTCCAGCGCCCGCTCCGGCTGCGATCAGCGAAGACGAGCTGTGGTACAAGGATGCGATCATCTATCAGGTGCACGTCAAGTCGTTCTTCGATTCGAACAACGACGGCATCGGGGACTTTCCCGGACTGATCTCGAAACTCGACTACATCGCTGACCTTGGCGTCAACACGATATGGCTGCTGCCGTTCTATCCGTCTCCCCGGCGCGACGACGGATATGACATCGCCGACTATCGCGGGGTGCATCCCGATTACGGCACGCTGGCAGACGCCAAGCGCTTCATCGCTGCAGCCCACGCCCGGAACATGCGTGTCATCACGGAGCTTGTGGTCAACCACACCTCCGATCAGCATCCATGGTTCCAGCGCGCGCGACAGGCGAGGCCAGGCTCGACTTACCGTGACTTTTATGTCTGGTCCAACGATGATCGAAAGTATGCTGGCACGCGGATCATCTTTATCGATACGGAGCGCTCGAACTGGACCTGGGATGAGTTGGCAGGCGCCTACTATTGGCATCGCTTCTATTCACACCAGCCGGACCTGAATTACGACAACCCGCGCGTACTGAAGGAGGTGTTGGCCGTCCTGCGCTACTGGCTCGAACTCGGGGTCGATGGCTTGCGGCTCGATGCGGTGCCGTACTTGGTCGAACGCGAGGGCACCAACAACGAGAACCTACCGGAAACGCATGCCGTTCTGAAGCAGATCCGTGCGGAACTGGATGCGCACTATCCGGGTCGGATGCTGCTGGCTGAAGCAAACCAATGGCCGGAGGACGCCAAGGACTACTTCGGCAATGACGATGAATGTCACATGGCATTCCATTTTCCGCTGATGCCGCGGATGTACATGGCGATCGCCCGCGAGGACCGTTTTCCGATTACCGATATCCTCCGCCAGACACCGGAAATTCCGCCAAGGAGCCAATGGGCAATCTTCCTGCGTAACCACGACGAACTCACGTTGGAGATGGTCACATCGAGTGAGCGCGACTTCTTGTGGGAAACCTACGCGGCGGATCGGCGCGCACGATTGAACCTGGGCATTCGCCGTCGGCTGACGCCACTGCTGGACCGGGATCGCAGGCGTATCGAACTGATGAACTACCTGTTGTTCTCGATGCCGGGCACACCCGTGGTCTACTACGGGGATGAAATAGGCATGGGCGATAACATCCATCTGGGCGATCGCGACGGCGTCCGGACCCCCATGCAATGGTCGCCCGACCGCAACGGCGGGTTTTCGCGGGCAGATCCCTCGGCTCTCGTGCTGCCACCGATCATGGGCCCAGTGTATGGCTATGAGGCCGTGAACGTGGAGGCGCAATCCGCCGATAGACATTCACTGCTGAACTGGATGCGACGGACGATTGCCATTCGCCGTCAGTATCAGATTTTCGGGCGTGGAAGTTTTCGCCTGCTCTATCCAAAGAACCGAAAGGTCCTGGCGTATCTCCGAGAGTATGAGGGCCGCACGATTCTTTGTGTCGCCAATCTGGCACGAACGCCCCAGGCTGTGGAGTTGGAGCTGTCGGAGTTCGCCGGCCGGACACCAATCGAGCTGGATGGTGGTACTGTGTTCCCGCCCATCGGCCAGCTCTCCTACCTCCTTACATTGCCGCCTTATGGTTTCTATTGGTTCCTGTTAGCAGACGAGGAGGCGGGCTGGCCAAGCGCTCACACGCCCGCGCCAGAACCCATGCCCGAATATCAGACAATCGTGCTGCGTGGCAGATTGAGCGAGGCTTTGTCGATCAATCGCCATGTGCTGGAGCGGGACGTGCTTCCCGCTTATCTCGCCAAACGCCGCTGGTTCGCCATGAAGGACCAGGTGCTGCAGGCAGTGCGGCTTGTCTCACTCACGCCAGTGCCTCATACGGAAACGGAGTTGCTACTGGCGGAGATCGACACAGACACGCAAGCCGGGCCGGCCCGCTGGTCGCTGCCGCTGGCGATCGCGTGGGAAGACCGCCAGACCGGGCCGCTGCCAACGCAGCTTGCCCTGGCTCGTGTCCGGCGCGGCGGCCGCGTGGGTTTGCTGACCGACGCATTCTCGCTGCCAGAATTTGCCACATCGATCCTTAGCGGTCTGGCAGCCCGAACGGTGGAGAGCATCGAGGGCGGCCAGATCTGCTTTGAGCCTACCTCGCGCATGGCTGATATAAAGATCGCGCCTGATGCCGACATGAACTGGCTCTCGGTAGAGCAGTCAAACTCCTCGATGATTGTCGGCGACGCCGCGATGCTGAAGCTGTTTCGCCGCGTTGCTCCGGGACCTCATCCGGAAGCAGAAATGGGCCGGTACCTGACGGAGCAAGGCTTTGCCAATATCCCACCGCTGCTGGGCGAGGTGGTTCGCGTCGATACCGACGGGCAGCGTCACACGCTCGCAGTCGCTCAAGGCTTTATTCGCAATCAGGGTGACGCCTGGACCTGGATGCTGGACCAGTTGATGCGAGCGCTGTCTGATATGACGGCCGGCACGGAGGAGGCGCAGGCAACCGAGACGGAAACGCACGAGGACTATGCGACAATTGCAACCTTGCTCGGCCGGCGCCTGGGCGAGATGCACACGGTGCTGGCTCGGAGTTCGGATGATCCAGCTTTTGCACCAGAGACTGCTGGGCCTGAGCTGGTCAATCAGTGGAAAGCTCAGGCTGGGCAGCAGCTGGCGACTGCATTCAAAGCTCTGGAGTCAGGCAAGGACTGGGATCAGGCGGCCGCCGCCGATCTGGCCTCGGTCATGTCGGCCCGCGATGCCCTGTGCGCGAAAGTCGAGGCGCTTGCCGACGCTGGCGCGGGCGCGACGCTGACACGCATTCATGGCGATCTGCATCTTGGTCAGGTCCTGGTCGCCAATGGCGATGTCTATATCATTGACTTCGAGGGGGAGCCGGCGAAGCCGATGGAACAGCGCCGGATGAAGAACCACCGGTTGCGTGACGTTGCGGGTGTGATCCGATCGTTCGACTATGCGGCCGCTGTGGTGAGGCGCAAGAGCGTCTCCAGCCAGGCACACGTGTCCGATCCAAATCGCGATGCCTTCCTCCAGACATTCGTCGAGCGTGCAACCCAATGCTTTCTCACCGCGTATCGGGAAGTGATCCCCGGACAGGATCCGGCGGCAGAGCAGCCTCTGCTCAACCTCTTCCTGATCGAGAAGGCTGCATATGAAATCGCCTATGAGGCCGCCAATCGACCGACCTGGATGGACGTTCCGCTGCACGGGCTCGCGAAGCTGACCGCGCAGGTGATCTCATGAACGATATGGCGGAACTGCCTGGACTTCCTCCGGGCATCGCGGAAGCGCTCAGCAATGGAGTACTGACGGATCCGTTCGCGTTCCTTGGACCGCACGACAGTCCGATTGGGCCCATTGTCCGCGCGTTTCTGCCGGGCGCACTGGAGGTCGAGGTGCTGTCCCGCGCCAGTGGAGAATCACTCGGGCGGCTTGCACCCTCCGTGCCGCAGGGGCTTTTCGTCGGGCGTGTGAGCAGCGACGAACCGTATCGGCTGAGGATCACCTGGCCGGGTGCGGTGCAGGAGACCGAGGATCCTTACTCCTTCGGCCCGCTTCTGGGCGATCTTGATCTGCACCTGTTCAACGAAGGCCGTCACTTCGAACTCGCCTCGCACCTTGGTGCCAACCTCGTGACCATTGATGGCGTGAGCGGTGTGCGCTTCGCTGTGTGGGCGCCAAACGCGCGTGCGGTATCGGTCGTCGGAGATTTCAATAGCTGGGATCCGCGACGGAACCCGATGCGCCTTCGCTATCCCGCCGGTGTGTGGGAACTGTTCGTACCCCGCCTCCAGCCAGGGAGTCGCTACAAATACGCGATCGTTGGCCCGGATGGCCGCAGGCTGCCGCTCAAGGCCGATCCGCTGGCGCGGGCCACCGAGCCACCCCCGGCCACTGCATCTATCGTCATAGATACCACCGCCTATGTTTGGCACGACGATGCATGGATGCAGCAACGCCACCGGCACCACGGAACGGATGCGCCGATCTCGATATACGAGGTGCACGCGGCGTCATGGTTCCACCCGGACGGTCGCATTCCAACATGGGACGAGCTGGCAAGCCGTCTGGTACCTTACGTGGCCGAAATGGGCTTCACCCATGTCGAGCTGATGCCTGTCACCGAGCACCCATTCGGCGGCTCGTGGGGCTATCAGCCGCTGAGTCTGTTTGCACCGAGTGCGCGGTTTGGCACACCTGACGGGTTTGCCCGTTTTGTTGACGCATTTCATCGCGCCAACATCGGCGTCATCGTCGATTGGGTGCCGGCGCATTTCCCAACAGATGAACACGGCATGGCGCGTTTCGACGGCACGGCGTTGTACGAGCATCAGGACCCGCGTGAAGGGTTCCACCAGGACTGGAACACCTACATCTATAACTTTGGCCGCCGCGAAGTACAGGGATTCCTGATCGCGTCCGGGCTGTACTGGCTCGAGCACTTCCATGTGGACGGTCTGCGGGTCGATGCTGTGGCGTCCATGCTATATCGCGACTACTCACGGGCCGAAGGCCAATGGATACCCAACATTTACGGCGGGCGTGAGAACCTGGAAGCGATTGGCTTTCTGCGCCACTTCAATGCCGTCGTCGGCGAGCGTTGCCCCGGTGCGATCACCGTGGCGGAAGAGTCAACGGCATGGCCGGGCGTGACACGACCAATCAGCGAAGGCGGCCTCGGGTTCTCGTACAAATGGAACATGGGCTGGATGCACGACACGCTCCGCTACATGGAAATGGAACCCGTGCACCGACGTTGGCATCACAACGACATGACCTTTGGTCTGCTCTATGCATTTGCGGAGAACTTCATTCTGCCGCTGTCTCATGATGAAGTGGTCTATGGCAAGCACTCGCTGATCGGCAAAATGCCGGGCGACAATTGGCAGCGCTTCGCAAATCTGCGAGCCTATTTTGGGTTCATGTGGGGTCACCCCGGCAAGAAGCTGTTGTTCATGGGCGGCGAGATCGCACAGGAGCAGGAATGGAGTCACGACGCAGAGCTGGCCTGGTCGGCTCTCGATGATCCGCTGCGGCTTGGCATCCAGCGCCTTGTGCGCGATCTCAACCAGAGCTATGCGAGCGAACGTGCGCTCCATCAACGCGATGCTGTCTCCACCGGATTCCGCTGGGTGGTCGGCGACGACAGGGATAACTCGGTGTTTGCCTTCTTGCGCTACGGCGACGAGACTGCACGTCCCGTTCTGGTGGTATGCAACATGACACCGGTTCCCCGGCACGGTTATGGTGTTGGAGTGCCACGACCAGGCGCATGGCGTGAGTTGCTTAACACCGACGCCGCGTTCTATGGCGGCTCCAACATGGGAAACGGCGGGCGCGTATCCACAGTTCCGGTCCAGCGTCATGGCGAGGCACAGTCGCTGGAGCTGACGCTGCCGCCGCTCGCTGCTCTTTATCTCCAGCCTGAGACCTGAACGGATGCAGGCGTCTGGGGGGCATTGGCTGGCCTAGGCCCATGCAACACTTTCCTGACGTATTGCTGCCGGGCAGTCCGTACCCGCTTGGTGCAACTTGGGACGGCCTCGGCATCAACTTCGCGGTATTCTCGGCTCACGCGGAGAGGGTGGACCTCTGCCTGTTTGAGCCGTCGGGGCGGCATGAGACCGCGCGCTACAGACTGCCCGAATATACCGACGAGATCTGGCACGGCTATTTGCCAAACGCGACCGCAGGCCTGCTGTACGGTTACCGTGCATATGGGCCGTACGAGCCAGAGCAAGGCCACCGTTTCAATGAGCATAAGCTGCTGCTTGACCCTTACGCACGCGGTCTCGCGGGCACTCTGCACTGGTCGGACGTTCTATACGGGTTTCGTCCGCAGTCACCGCGCGGGGATCTTTCATTCGATCGACGCGATAGTGCGGCAGCGATGCCAAAGAGCGTGGTGACTGACGATTCCTTCAACTGGGTGGACGATCGCCCGCCCGCAGTGCCATGGGCTGACACGGTCATCTATGAGGCTCATGTCCGCGGGCTGACGATGCTGCGCAAGGACATTCCGCCGCGGGAGCGGGGAACCTTTGCGGCGCTGGGACATCCCGCAATCATTGATTACCTGCGCCGGCTTGGCATCACGGCGATAGAGCTGATGCCTGTGCACGCCTTCATGCAAGACCGTGCCCTGCAGCAACGCGGTCTCCGCAACTACTGGGGCTATAACACAATCGGCTTCTTTGCCCCGGAACCCATGTATCTCTGCGGCTCTTCGCCTAACGAGATGCGGGTTGCCGTGCGCCGGCTGCATGCAGCAGGCATCGAGGTGATACTGGACGTCGTCTATAACCATACTGCTGAAAGCGATGAGACTGGTCCGACGCTCTCGTTCAGGGGTCTCGACAATTCGAGTTATTACCGGCTTGAGGCATCCGATAAAAGGCGCACCGTCAACGACACCGGCACGGGCAACACGCTCAACCTGTCGCATCCGCGTGTGCTGCAGATGGTAATGGATTCATTGCGTTATTGGGTAACCTCATACCACGTCGATGGATTCCGCTTTGATCTGTGCGCGACCCTCGGCCGAGAGTCGTACGGCTTCGATCCGGGCGCCGGATTCTTCGATGCACTTCGCCAGGACCCAGTGCTGTCCGGCGTGAAGCTGATCGCCGAACCTTGGGACATCGGCCCTGGCGGCTACCAACTCGGTAACCACCCGCCTGGCTTTGCGGAGTGGAACGACCGGTTCCGCGACGGCATTCGCCGGTTCTGGCGTGGCGACCCCGGCCACAGGCCAGCCATTGCAGCGCGGCTCGCCGGTTCCGCCGACATCTTTGCCCGGCACGGCAGGCGACCCTGGGCGTCTGTCAACTTCGCCGCGTCGCACGACGGGTTCACCCTCACGGATGCTGTGAGCTATGTCGAACGTCACAACGAGTCGAACGGAGAAGAGAACCGTGACGGACATCCTGCCAATTTTACCAGCAACTGGGGCGTAGAAGGTCCTACGACAGACCTGGCCATTAACGCGGTGCGGGAACGCGTGAAGCGGGCGATGCTAGCCACCGTCTTTCTTGCTGCGGGCACTCCCATGTTATTGGCCGGCGATGAATTCGGCCGCACCCAGGCCGGCAACAACAATGCCTATGCGCAGGACAATGAAGTGTCCTGGCTCGACTGGGAAATGGCTGCCTCACCCGAAGGACAGAGGCTGACCGCTTATGTATCCCGGCTGATCGCGTTACGGCGCGAATACGCTGTGCTGCGCCATCCGCGGTTTCTGCATGGCACCTCGCATCCTGCACCGGGAATCGCCGACATCTCCTGGTTCGATCAACGGGGCCAGACAATTCCGGCCGAGGCATGGAACGACGTGGAACAGCGCACGTTGATTTTGCGCCGTGCCATGCGGAACACTGAGGGGAAGATCACCATTCTGACCTTGCTGCTCAATCCAACGGATGAGGCACTCGAGTTTCGGCTACCACCGCCCTACCTACCGAGCCGAGTGGCACTGGACAGTGCCAAGCCCGAATTAGAGGAGCGCACGGTCGAAGGCTCTCCGCTGCTTGTTGCCGCGCACAGTGCAGTCCTGGTTACTGCCGAAGGGTCAGGTCGGGGGGAATGAAGGATCGGTTCAGCCGAAATCTTCCTTTTGGCGCGACGGTCCAGGATAACGGTCGGACCCGGTTTCGCTTCTGGGCACCAGCACAGGAAACCGTGAGCGTGGCGTTGGAGGATGGTCCCATCCTGCCGATGACACGCTCGCTTGACGGTTGGTTTGAAGCCGTTGCACCGTGCGTGGCTGGCGCACGCTACAGATACCGCCTGTCTGACGGAACATTTGTTCCTGATCCCGTCTCACGGGCGCAGGCTGACGACGTGCACGATGCCAGTATCGTGATCGATCCGCTTGCCTACGCATGGCGGAACGCGGAGTGGTCCGGTCGCCCATGGCGGGAGACAGTGCTCTACGAACTCCATGCCGGTGTACTCGGCGGGTTTCGCGGCGTGATGAAAGAGCTTCCGCGGTTGGCCGCACTTGGCATAACCGCCGTCGAACTAATGCCAATCAACGATTTCCCGGGCCGGCGAAACTGGGGATACGACGGCGTACTACCCTATGCCCCCGATGCGGCATACGGCACGCCCGAGGATTTGAAGGCGCTGATCGACGCCGCGCATGACAACGGGCTGATGATATTCCTCGATGTGGTCTACAACCACATGGGGCCCGACGGAAACTACCTCTCACTCTACGCCCCATCCTTCTTCCGCCAAGATCACCTTACGCCATGGGGGCCGGCGATCGATTTCCGAAAACCTGAAGTGCGCAGCTTCTTCACCGAGAATGTGCTGTACTGGCTGATGGAATACCGCTTCGATGGCCTGCGGTTCGATGCCGTGCACGCCATCGAGGAGCAGGACTGGGTTGACGAGATGGCTGCGACAGTCCGGGCGACGGTTGAGCCAGGGCGGCATGTGCATCTCGTGCTGGAGCATCACAACGATGCATCGCACCTTGAGAAGGACGTGGACGCTCAATGGAACGATGACGGACACAACGTGCTGCATGTCCTGCTCACGGGCGAAAACGGCGGCTATTATGGCGATTACGCCGAGGAGCCAGCGGCAAAATTGGCGCGCTGCCTTGCCGAGGGCTTCATCTACCAGGGCGAGCATTCCAGGTATCTGAATGGCCCGCGTGGTACGAAGAGCAGCCATCTGCCGCCGACAGCCTTTGTCCTGTTCCTGCAAAATCACGATCAGATCGGCAATCGCGCCTTCGGCGAGCGTCTGACGACCTTGGTGCAACCGGCAGCGCTGGAAGCCGCCATCGCGCTGCTGATGCTGTCTCCGCAGATTCCAATGCTTTTCATGGGAGAGGAGACCGCAAGCCGCACTCCGTTTCTGTTCTTCACGGATCACAAAGCCGAGCTTGCCGATGCGGTGCGCGAGGGGAGGCGCAAGGAGTTCGCGAGATTCCCCGTCTTTGCCGATCCCGCTGTGCGTGAACGCATTCCGGATCCGAATGCGCCTGATACGTTTGCGGCGTCGGTGCCGTACGCTGATGCGACATATGGGCCTGCGCGCGAGACGCTGTATCGTCGCCTGGCCGAGATCCGCCGCACAGCTATTGCGCCCCGCCTCGATGGGACGACTTCGGTTCAAGCGCGGGCGATCGGACCGAAGGCGGTCATGGCAAGCTGGCGGTTGGGCGACGGCGCCGTGTTGACCTTGATGACGAATCTGGACGCCGTGCCGGTGTCGGTGCGCGCACCCGGTGGACAGCCGCTTTTCTCGATCGCGGCCAATGCGGCGGATGCGGCGCGTGCCGGCCTCCTGGCCGGATACGCCACATGCGCTTTTCTTGCCGAGGCTCAGTTAGGCAATGACTGACGAGGCGATACGCGACCTCGCGAACCGTGCTGGCATCGCTGTCGAGTGGCATGATTACGCCGGGAAGCCGCACGTTGTGCCTGTCGGAGTGCTACGCGCTATTCTCGATGCGCTGGGCCTGAAGTGCACCACGCGCGGCGATCTGCTTGCCAGCCGCAAGCTGTTGCAGCGGAGGTCCAGTGTGCAGACGCTGCCTCCGCTGATCACGGCCATTGCAGGCCGGCCAACGCGGCTCGATGTTGGCGCAAGCGATGCCCAGCCAGCGCGGCTTTCGCTTGAGACCGGGGAAACGCGTGAAATTTCGCTTTCACCGGTTCGTGGCCGGTTGCGGGTACCGGCTATCAGCGAAACAGGCTATCATCGTCTGCTCATCGAGGATCGTGAAATCGTTCTCGCTGTCGCGCCCAGCCGATCTCACGCCATCGACGATGCCGTCCCCGATGCGCGGCTATGGGGTATCGCGGCACAGGTCTATTCACTCAGGCATCGTAACGATGGTGGCATCGGTGATGCCGCCGGCATCGCAGCCCTCGCCGAAGCCGCAGGCGCACGGGGCGCCGATGTGCTGGCATTGAGCCCGCTGCATGCGATGTTCGGCTCGGATCCATCCCGCTATGGTCCTTATGGACCCTCGACGCGCCTGTTCCTCAATCCGCTGTATGCCTCGCCACGATTGGTGTTCGATGAGGAGGCGATCGCCCAGGCGCTGACAGACTCTGATCTTGCCGAGGAGTTCACAGCGCTGGAGAACGCGGCGCTTATTGACTGGCCGAGGGCCACGCGTGCCAAGCAGGAGCTGCTGCGCACCCTTTTCATGCAGTTCATGGCCGAGCCCGATGAGGAGGGGCCGCTTCGACTGGACTTTGCGCGCTTTCGCGCGGAAGGCGGGGAGCTCTTGGCGCAGCACGCAGTGTTCGAAACCTTGCATGCCGTGCAGTCGGCGGAAGGTACGCCGGACTGGCGGCGCTGGCCAATCGACCTGCGTGATCCGTCCAGCGCGGCTGTTGCGGTATTCGCCACCTCGCATGATGACGAAGTCGAGTTTCAGTGCTTCCTTCAATGGCTCACGGACCGGTCGCTTGCGATCGCGCAGAACCGCGCACGCAGTTCGGGCATGCGTATTGGCCTGATCGCCGACCTCGCTGTAGGTATGGATCCGACCGGCAGTCATGCCTGGAGCCGTCAGAACGACATACTGAGCCGCCTTTCCGTTGGTGCACCGCCGGATTTGTTCAACCCGCACGGTCAGAACTGGGGACTGACGACTTTCTCGCCACGCGCGCTGGTCAACGGTGGCTTTGCGCCATTTCTTGCTACGTTGCGAGCGGTACTGCGCAATGCCGGCGGTGTGCGCATCGATCACGCCATGGGGCTTGGCCGACTCTGGATGATCCCCGAAGGCGCAGACCCGGCCGACGGTGCATATCTGGCTTATCCTCTTGCCGATCTGCTGCGGCTGGTCGCACTGGAGTCACAGCGGCATCGGGCGGTCTTTGTTGGCGAAGATCTTGGCACGGTGCCCGCGGGATTCCACGAGGCACTCGATACGGCCGGTGTGCATGGCATGCGCGTGTTGTGGTTTGAGCGGCGCAACCACGTCTTCGTTCCGCCGGATGGGTGGGATCAATCCGCGGTCGCGATGACGTCGACGCATGATCTGCCGACCGTTGCCGGTTGGTGGCATGGGACCGATATCGCAGCGCGTGCGGAGTGCGGACGGCTCGGCGTCGGCGTGCGCGAGGAGGATGTGTTTGCAGAACGCGAGGAGGATCGGCGTGCGCTGTGGAGCGCGTTTGTCTTGGCAGGTGTGGCGGAGGGCTCAGTTCCACCGCCGGAGAACACACCACCAGTCGTAAATGCGGCGGTCAGGTTCCTCGCAGCTACGTCGTCTCCGCTGTGTCTGCTGCCCATCGAGGACCTGCTTGGGATCGAGGAGCAACCCAATCTGCCAGGGACGGTTGACGAGCATCCGAACTGGCAACGCCGTTTGGATCCGCCGGCTGAGGCGCTGTTGGACGAACCGGCCACTTCGGCCAGGATCGAATGGCTGGCGACGAGGCGCCCGCGCGAATGACTGCGCCTCGCGCGACCATGCGCTTGCAGTTGCACCGGGACTTCACGTTCGCCGACGCAACCAAGCTGGTGCCGTACATGCGCTCACTCGGCATCAACCACCTCTATTCGTCGCCAATTCTGGCGGCGCGACCTGGCTCGATGCATGGCTACGACGTGATCGATCCAACCAGCGTCAATCCGGAGCTCGGTGGCGAACCGGGTCTTCGCAGCCTCGTGCAGGCGTTGCGCGGCGCTGGCCTTGGGCTGGTTGTCGATATCGTTCCAAATCACATGGCTGCCGGCGCCGAAAATCCATGGTGGAGCGATGTTCTTGCGCGTGGACGGGACAGCCGCTACGCGAAATTCTTCGACATCGACTGGAACAGTTCTGATCCAGAGTTGCGCGGCAAGCTGCTGGCGCCATTCCTTGGTGAACCGTACGGCGATGCTTTGCGATCCGGCTCCATCACACTGGAGCGCAGCGAAACTCCGGCAATCTGCTATTTCGACAACCGGTTTCCGGTCCGATCCGAGGACTTTGCCGAAATTGCCGCGGCGGAACCTGACGCGTTTCACCCGCAAACGGAAGCGGGCAGGCGGCGGCTGCATCGTCTGTTGCAGCGTCAACACTACCGCCTGGCCTGGTGGCGCACCGCGGGTGATGAAATCAACTGGCGGAGGTTCTTTGACATTAATGGCCTCGTTGGCCTTCGCATAGAAGACGAGAGCGTATTCGAGGCGACGCATGCGACACTGTTTCGCCTCTATCGTGAGGGGATGATCGATGGAGTACGCGTCGATCATGTCGATGGTCTGTCCGATCCACCCGGCTATTGCCGTCGATTGCGTGCCAGGCTGGAGGAGTTGACAGCACAGCGGCCGACCGATGCGCCAAAAGGCCAGGCGTGGCTCGTCGTCGAGAAGATCCTAGGAGCCGGTGAGCATCTGCCGGACGATTGGGATGTGGATGGCACCAGTGGCTACGACTTCATGGACGAGGTTAATTCCCTGCTGCACGACCCTGCAGGCGGCGCTCCCTTGCGAGAGTTCTGGACTTCGATCACCGGACGTCCTGCTGATTTCACAGCAGAGGAAACGGCAGCACGGCGCGAAGTGCTGCGGCGCTCCTTCACGGCGCAACTTGATGCCACTACCGCTTCATTGCATCGGCTCGCACGCCGGCGCCTGGAAACACGGGACACGACGTTCCATGCCATCCGCCGCGCGCTGGTGACACTGCTCGCGCATTTCCCGGTATACCGCACCTACGGAACCAGACGGTCCCCCGCCGATGCAGCGGCCTTTGCCACAGCAGTCGCTGGAGCGATGCAGGACTGCCCTTTGGCGGAACGTCCGGCCATCACGCAGCTCGATCGCTGGCTTGGCGGTGAGCCCGCAGATAATTCCGACGACGCTGTATACGAGGCGAATGTCCGTTTTCAGCAGCTCTGTGCGCCACTGGCGGCGAAAGCCGTGGAAGACACAGCCTTCTACCGCTACGGCGTGTTGTTGTCGCAAAACGAAGTTGGCGCCGATGTAACCCGCTTCAGCGAGACGCCGGAGGAGTTCCATGCAGGATGTGTGGAACGGCGTAAGCGCTTTCCCGACGCGATGGTCACGACAGCAACGCATGACCACAAGCGCGGTGAGGATGTGCGAGCAAGGCTCGCGGTGGTGAGCGAAATGCCGGAGCAATGGGCTGCGACGGTGCGAAGCTGGCAGGAGCTGAATACGCCGCACCGCCGGGTCGGTAGTCCGTCAATGCTGTCTTCTGCCGATGAGGCGATGCTCTACCAGATGATCGTCAGCGCTTGGCCCACTGATCTGGCAGCGATGGACGCACGCGGCTTGCAAGACTTCACGGAGCGGCTGGCCGATTGGCAGCTCAAGGCGCTGCGAGAGGCTAAGCTGTACACCGATTGGATGGCGCCCAATCTGGAGTACGAGGACGCGGCGCGATCCTTCCTCTACACAATCATGTCCGATATGGCCGGCTTTGTTCCAGAGGCCGCGCGCATGGCGCAGCGCATCGGTTCGGCTGGCGCGGTGAACGGTCTGGCACAGACACTGCTGAAGCTGACTGTCCCCGGGGTTCCCGATATCTATCAGGGCACCGAGTTCTGGGATCAGAGTCTGGTCGATCCGGACAACCGGCGGCCCGTCGATTTCGATTCGCGCATTCAGGCGTTATCGGCGCAAGATTCGCCGAGGGGACTCGCGGGCCATTGGCGCGATGGAAGAGTGAAACAGGCGCTGATGCATCGCGCGCTGGATTTGCGACGGCGCAATCCGGCGCTATTCGCCCGCGGAACGTATCAGCCGATGCAAGTGATCGGGCCGCTGTCCGAGCATGTTGTTGCCTTCATGCGCGCGCACGATAACAGACGTTGTCTGGTTGTCGTGCCTCGCCTGTGTCTCAGACTCCTTCCCGAGGACGACTCAATCATGATCCCCGCGGGTGCCTGGGAGAGTACCAGTTTGCGGATGCCGCAAGACGTCGCTGATATGGTGTTTCAGGACGTCATCACTGGCACCTGTCCTGGCAAGCTTAGCGGCAGCATTCGAATTGACCAGTTCCTCGCCAGCTTTCCTGTAGCACTCTTAGCGGCATAGCGGGCAATTAGCTTGCCATGGCTGGGCTGGCGGTGGACCCGTGCAATGCCGCCGCTGCGGCGGTACTTGGCACTTCCACATCGATCTCCAATGTCGAGATCGGGTCGCCGCGGTCCAGCTTGATCTGCACCCGATCGCGTTCAATCGTCACGTGCTTTGCGATCACGGCAATGATCTCTTCCTGCAGCACAGCCAGCAGGTCCGATTTGCCGACGAAGGCGCGTTCGTGCGCCAGCAGCACCTGCAGCCGTTCACGCGCGACAGGCGCCGAGTCCTTGCGGCGAAACAGGCTTAGCAGACTCATGCCACGGCCCTCCGGCCGAACAGGCGTCCCATGAAACTGCGGCGTTCTGCCGGCACGCTCACCACGAGGGTTTCGCCCTTCAGCCGACGCGCCGCCTCGAAGTAAGCCTTCGCCGGAGCGCTGTTCGGGCTGCCGATGGTGATCGGTGTGCCAAGGTTGGATGAACGCAACACCTCCTCGCTCTCGGGAATGATGCCGAGAAGGGGGATGGACAGGATCTCCAGCACGTCCTCGGTCTTCAGCATCTCACCGCGCGCGGCGCGAGCTGGATCATAGCGCGTCAGCAACAGGTGCTTGTCGATCCGCTCGCCTCGTTCGGCTTTCGCTGTCTTCGAATCGAGCATGCCAATGATGCGATCCGAATCGCGCACGGATGAAACTTCGGGATTGGTCACTATGACAGCCGCATCGGCATGGCGCATTGCCAGCGTGGCGCCGCGCTCGATACCCGCAGGGCTGTCACAGACCACCCAGTCGAACCTCTCCCGCAACTCCTCGATGACGCGGCTCACGCCTTCAGCTGTGAGCGCGTCCTTGTCGCGCGTCTGTGACGCAGGCAGCAGCGACAGATTCTCGATACGCTTGTCGCGAATCAGCGCCTGCGGCAGCTTCGCGTCGCCTTGCACGACGTTGATCAGGTCGAACACCACGCGCCGCTCCGCCCCCATCACCAGGTCGAGGTTCCGCAGACCGACGTCAAAATCGACGACGACAACGTTCTGGCCCGACTGCGCCAGAGCTCCGCCGAGGGCCGCGGTCGATGTTGTCTTGCCGACGCCGCCCTTTCCTGATGTCACGACAATGACCGTGGCCATCTGTTTCTCCCCTTGGTTCAGTCGAGCGTTGCCAACATCATCGCCTCGCCGGAAAGCCAGGCTTGCACCGGCTTGCCGCGCAGCTTCGCATCCATGTCATCGGCGGTCTGATAAACGCCATCGATCGCGAGCAGTTCGGCTTCCAGCTTGCGGCAGAAGATGCGCGCGCGGCTATTGCCGGTGAGGCCGGCGATCGCACGCCCGCGCAGCGGGCCATACACATGAATGGAGCCGCCGGCGATCACTTCGGCACCCGAGGCTACCGAGCCGATGATCGTCACGTCGCCTTTCTCGAACACGACCGATTGCCCGGAGCGTACTGGCTGGTCGATCAGCAGCGATGTCGTGTCATGCGTGGCGGCAGGCGCCGCTGGGGGCGTTTCGTCAGGCACATCCAATGGGCGGGCAGGGCGTGTGCTGTTGGCATGCAGCGGCGCCCAGGCCTCCAGTCCCTGCCAGGACGGATGCGCGCCCTCCGTGCCGATGATGCGAATGCCTCGCTCACTCAGCCCATGCAGCAGGCCGGCGACATTCGGTTGTTCACTCGGCAGCGCACCGAGATCGAGCACGACTGGCCGTCCATTGAAGAATGACGGCGAGCGCTCGATCTGCGCATCGAGCGCATCAAGCCAGCTTTCCACGGGCGGTTCCGGCGCGAGCACAAGCGCCATGAAGGAACGGCCACGAACACGGATGAACGGACGCGAATCGGCTGTTGGCACATATCGGGGGTACCAACTGCGCGATGTGAAGGTCAACCAGAACCGCCATAAATTACGCTGCAAGAAGAAAGTGCTGTGGATATTTCATCAGATCCTGTGGAAAACTCGCCGGTGGCGGATACGCCGCGAATCGGTTGCCGAGTCGCATCTGATTTCGATTCGCAGGAACGGCTCGACCGCGTTCGCGTTAAACCCGGCATGGAAGGCGGCGCGGGCATCCGATTCGGACCACTCGGCGAGAGGACCCTCCATCTCTGCGTAGATATGCAGACAGTGTTCGCGGAACGGACAGACTGGCACGTGCCGTGGATGGAACTCGTCCTGCCAACGGTACAGCGAATCGTCGAGTGGCGCCCGGAGCGCACGATATTCACTCGCTTCATCCCACCAGCTCATCCTGAGCAGATGCCGGGTGCCTGGCAGCGCTATTATCGCCGCTGGCGGCATATGACAGGCAGTGAGATCAACCCAGCGCTGGTCGAACTGGTGCCTATGCTTCAATCATTGGTGCCGCCCGCAACAGTAGTGGACAAGTGCCACTACTCGCCGTTCGTCGAGCCCACGCTGCCGCACCTGCTGCGCGAGCGTGGCACAGACACGCTGGTCATCACCGGCGGTGAGACTGATGTCTGTGTGCTCGCGACAGTCATGGGTGCGGTGGACCGCGGCATACGCGTGGTCCTGGCCACCGATGCGCTGTGCAGCACATCGGACCAGGCCCATGATTGCCTGCTGGCGCTCTACCGTGACCGGTTCAGTCAGCAGATCGAGGCGGCGACCGCCGAGGAGATTCTTGCCAACTGGCGCTGAACGGGGTCAGGCGGGTGAGAGAACGTGGATAACGCGGCTGGCCACCATCTCGCGCGTCTTCGCGCCATAGGCTGCCATGTGGGGCGAGGCGGCATGCGCCTTCAGCGCTTCGGGGCTTTCCCACTTCTCGATCACCACGAAGGTATCGTCGCCGTATTTCGCGGGCGAGCCCTCGGCATCAATGGCGGGGCCGTATTCGATGCACCCCTGCTCAGCATGGACGGCCGGCATGTTCGCGCGGAACTCTTTCAGGATCGCATCCCGCGTGCCTGGCTTGGCGGTAATGACGGCGATGACGTGAATCATGGATCGCAGCTCCCCAGTGTTGTCCTGCACTATCCGACCGCAGACGGGCACATTCGGCAAGCTCCGAAACCAGACCAAAATTTGGGCAGGAATCAGCATCCTGCCTGATTAATCCGCATGATGCGTCCGCGCCCGGCCGATCGGTTCAGCGGAGGCGTCCATTTGCCTACAATAAAGGCGATCGAGAGTGCCTCTGCGGCGGAACCCCTGGCACGGCGGTTGCACTCACGTCGTGGTGACGCTGGCATCGGCCTCGCCACAGCAGAACGCACAGGGGAAACAGGTTTATGGCACCAAAGGACATCATGCTGACCCGCCGCCGCTTCGGCGGCCTGGGCGCCGCCGCCACGCTCGCCATCATGGGCGGCGTCAAGGCGGCGTTCTCGCCGGCAGCCGCGCAGACCGGCCCGATCAAGATCGGCATTCTGCATTCGCTCTCGGGCACCATGGCTATCAGCGAGACGACGCTGAAAGACGTGATGCTCATGTTGATCGAGCAGCAGAACGCCAAGGGCGGTGTCCTCGGCCGCAAGCTCGAACCGGTCGTGGTCGATCCGGCATCCAACTGGCCGCTGTTCGCCGAAAAGGCACGGGGCCTGCTATCAGTGGAAAAATGCGCCGCGGTGTTTGGCTGCTGGACTTCGGTATCGCGTAAGTCGGTTCTGCCGGTGTTCGAGGAGCTGGACGGCATCCTGTTCTATCCGGTGCAGTACGAAGGGCAGGAGTGCAGCCGCAACGTGTTCTACACTGGCGCTGCGCCAAACCAGCAGGCAATCCCAGCCGTCGATTATCTGATGAACGACAGCAAGGTGAAGCGCTGGGTGCTGGCCGGTACCGACTACGTCTATCCGCGCACCACAAATCAGATCCTTGAAGCCTACCTGAAGGTGAAGGGCGTCGCGCCAGACGACATCATGATCAACTATACGCCGTTCGGCCATTCCGACTGGCAGAACATCGTGGCATCGATCAAGAAATTTGGTTCGGCCGGCAAGAAGACCGCCGTGGTCTCAACGATCAATGGCGACGCCAACGTGCCGTTCTACAAGGAACTGGGCAATCAGGGCATCAAGGCGA
>CAYRTL010000075.1:8979-26057 GCA_964427005.1 uncultured Acetobacteraceae bacterium | reverse complement strand
GCCCCTTCAGGGGCTACCGTATGACCCTCCACACGCGATTCCTGACAGGCCCGCTAGGGCGCTCCGTACTCAAATTGCGCCGTGCATCTGCGGTTAGATTCCTCTGATGATGCCAAAACTTTCGCCGCCTCGTCCGCACACAACGACCGCTCCACAGCCTCCGGCTCCCGCGCAATCACCGTTAGATACGCGAGCATTGCGCTGTCAGGCTGCGAGCGTCCCTGCTCCAAATGCCGCAACCGTGCCACGTTGATCCGGTACTTCTTGGCGAAACCACTCTGACTCAGTCCTGTCCGTGCCCGCACCACTCGCACCAGTCGCGTCAGCCGCATGCGCTCCAGTTCCTCTCGGTCAGCGGCGGATTGTCAGGATCAGAGTCCGCCGCCGTCGTGCATCGAGCCGTGCTTTCTCTTCCTCCGTCATTCGCGGCGGTTCTTTGGATCATTGGCTGGCCGCACCGAGATAATCCGGACAGTTCCTCCGCGCATTGTATAGACGACGGTCAAGTATATCACGCAGATGCAAGCAGATGCACGCGAAGCACGCAGATAGGATTGAGTAGGGCAAGAGGCGGCAGCCACAGACGGTGCCATCTGCGTGCATTTGCGTGCATCTGCGGTAGAAAAATTCCTTCGTGGAATGTGGTTCGGTGATTCAAGTTATCGCATACGGCCTGCGCTCCTTCGCATCCGAGTGGCGCGCCCTGTTGTCGCGGCCCCTCCTCATAGCCAATATACCGGCCCGGAGCGGAAGCCATGAGCGACTCTAACGAGAAGGACTTCATGCTGAAACCGCTTGTCGTCGTCACCGGGGCCAGCCACGGCATCGGCCGCGCCATCGCCGCCGCGTTTGGACGCGAGGGGCATCCGCTGCTGCTGGTCTCACGCCACCCCGAACCGCTGGACGGCATCCCAACCGATTATGTCCGCCAGGCGGCAGTGGACGTTGCCGACTACGCGGCACTGGAAGCCGCAATCCGCGACGCGGAGGCGGCGTTCGGACCGACCGAGTGCCTGGTCAACAACGCCGGCTTCGTGCGTATCGGCGCGCTGGAAGCACGGGAGCCGGCGTCGATTTCTTACGAGATCGACGTGCTGCTGAAAGGCGTGCTGCACGGCATCCGCGCGGTCATGCCTGGCATGGTGGCGCGCAAGCACGGCACCATCATCAACATGAGTTCGATCGGCGATCGTGTGCCGGGGCCGGACGGGGAAGTGTATCACGCCTGCAAGGCCGCCGTCCGCTCGCTCAGCACGTCGTTGCAGAAGGGCGAAGCGGCCAACAACGTGCGGGTGATCAACATCGCGCCTGGCCTGGTGAAGACCAACATCCACGCGGATATGGGGATCAGCTTCGAGGAATACTGCCGGCGGCTGGGCAACCCGCAATTCATCAGCGCCGAAGAGCTTGCGAGCATCGTCCTCTTCTGCTGGCATCAGCCGCAGCACATCTGCATTCGTGACATCGTGGTCATGCCAACGAGTTGCAATTTCGGTTAGGAGCAGAAGCATCATGAAGTTCATGTGGTTCCACCTGATGCCCTACACCGAACTCCCGGATGACTTCCGGGAGAAGCATCCGTCGGTCTGGGTCGACATCCACTCCTCGCTGTTCGACCCGCGCCGGGCGCACCACATGTACAACGACTTCATGGACGAGCTCGAATACGCGGCCACCTGCGGCTTCGACGCGATCTGCGTCAACGAGCATCACTCCAATGGCTACGGCCTGATGCCCTCGCCCAACCTGATCGCCTCATCACTCTCCCGCCGCACCACCAACACGACGATTTGCGTAATGGGCAACTCGCTCGCCCTGTACAACCCACCGACGCGCGTCGCCGAAGAATTCGCGATGATCGACTGCATCTCCGGCGGCCGCCTGATCGCCGGATTCCCGGTCGGCACGCCGATGGACGACTGCTTCGCCTATGGCCAGAACCCGTCGCAGCTTCGCGAGCGTTACTACGAGGCGCACGACCTGGTGATGAAGGCCTGGCAGCACCCGGACACGTTCGCGTTCAATGGCCGCTACAACCAGCAGCGCTATGTCAACATCTGGCCGCGCCCGGTGCAGCGGCCGCATCCACCGGTGTGGATACCCGGCGGCGGCTCGATCGAGACCTGGCAGTGGTGCGCCGAGAAGGACTACGTCTATTCGTACCTCTCCTATTACGGCCACAAGGTCGGCAAGGCGACGATGGACGGCTATTGGGCGGAGATGGATCGGTTGGGCAAGGACCGGAACCCATACCGCGCCGGCTTCGCGCAAACGGTGGCGGTGGCGGAATCACGCCAGCAGGCAATCGATCTGTACACCGAAGCGGCGGAGTACTTCTTCTTCCGCTGCCTGCACATCGATCCGCGCTTCGCCGCGCCGCCCGGCTATACCACGGAAGCGACGATGCGCTTCGGCCTCACCAGCCAGGTCAGCGCCGCCGCGGCGCGTTCGCAGGCGCGGCCGACTGAGATGAAGGAGCTGGTAGACTCCGGCTATATCGTCATCGGGTCGCCGGACGAAGTGGTGGAGCAGATCGACGAGCTCGCGAACAATCTGCACGTCGGCAACCTGATGCTGCTGATGCAGTTCGGCAACATGAGCAAGGAGCTGACCAAGTACAACACGAAGCTGTTCGCCGAACGCGTGATGCCGAAGCTGCACAGCAAGTTCGCCGAGTATGAACACCGCTGGTGGCCAAAGCCGATGGACACCACACAACGCGCCGAGCTGTCTGCATACCAGCCGGCCTGACCAACCGTCATGGCCGACCTTGTGCCGGCCAAAGGCCGGCCATGACGAGGTGAATGGAGGACCAAGATGCGCCTGATGTGGTTTCACCTGATGCCCTACACCGAACTGCCGCAGGGCTTCCGCGACAAACACCCCTCGGTCTGGGTGGACATCCACTCCTCGCTGTTCGATCCGCGCCGAGCGCATCACATGTACAACGACTTCATGGACGAACTCGAACACGCCGCTGATTGCGGTTTCGACGCGGTGTGCGTGAACGAGCACCACTCCAACGGCTACGGCCTGATGCCCTCGCCCAACCTGATCGCCTCGTCGCTCGCACGCCGCACCTCCGACACGGCGATCTGCGTGATGGGCAATTCGCTCGCCCTCTACAACCCACCGACTCGCGTGGCCGAAGAGTTCGCGATGATCGACGTCATCTCTGGCGGACGGTTGATCGCCGGCTTCCCGGTCGGTTCGCCGATGGACACCTGCTATGCCTACGGCCAGAACCCGTCGCTGCTGCGCGACCGCTACCATGAGGCGCACGACCTCGTCGTGCGCGCCTGGACCGACCGCGACACCTTCGCCTTCAACGGCCGCTTCAACCAGCAGCGCTACGTCAACATCTGGCCGCGTCCGGTACAGCAGCCGCATCCGCCAATATGGGTACCGGGCGGCGGCTCGGTGGAGACCTGGCAGTGGTGCGCCGAGATGGACTATGTCTACTGCTATCTCAGCTACTACGGTTACCAGATCGGCCGCGCCACGATGGACGGTTTCTGGAACGAGATGGCCAAGCTGGGCAAGGACCGCAATCCATACCGCGCCGGGTTCCTGCAGTTCGTCGGCGTGGGCGAAAGCCGGCAGCACGCGATGGACCTGTATGGCGAGGCCGCGGAATACTTCTACGGCAACTGCCTGCACATCGACCCGCGCTTTGCCGCGCCTCCCGGCTATGCCACCGAAGCAACCCAGCGCGTGGGTCTGCAAAGCCAGGTCGCCAAGGCCGCATCCTATTCCGACAAATTCAACAAACTCGCGCGCGAGATGGATGCGATCGTGGACAACGGCTACGTCATCATCGGCTCGCCTGACGAGGTGGTGGAGCAGTTGCGCGAGGTGGCGATCAACCTGAACGTCGGCAACCTGATGTTGCTGCTGCAATTTGGCAACATGAGCAAGGAGCTGACCAAGTACAACTCATCGCTGTTTGCGCGCGAGGTCATGCCGAAGCTGAAGCCGCTGTTCAGCGAATGGGAGCATCGCTGGTGGCCGCAACCGATGTCCGCCGCGCAACGAGCCTCCGTTCCCGCCTATATGCCAAGGATCGCAGCCGAATAGGTGCCCGACCTGACCACCCGCTGCTGCATCGCCGGCGGCGGACCCGCCGGCATGATGCTGGGCTTCCTGCTGGCCCGCGCCGGCATTGATGTGGTGGTGCTGGAGAAGCACGCCGACTTCCTACGAGACTTCCGCGGCGATACCGTGCATCCCTCAACCATGGAGGTGATGCACGAACTCGGCCTGCTGGACGCGTTCCTCGCGCGGCCACACAGTGAAGTGCGTACGCTGGCTGGCCAGATCGGGGATGACTACGTTGAGATCGCCGATTTCTCGCATCTCCCGACACGCGCGAAGTTCATCGCGTTCATGCCACAATGGGACTTCCTCGATTTCCTCGTCGGCGGGGCGAAGCGGTATCCGTCGTTCCATCTGTTGATGAGCACTGAAGCCACCGGCGTGCTTCGTGAAGCCGAACGTGTCGTCGGCGTCACCACGGGCGACGGCGAGATACGTGCGGACTTGGTCATTGCCGCCGATGGACGGCATTCTACCTTGCGTGACGCGGCCGGTTTCAACGTACTGGAGATCGGCGCGCCGATGGACGTGCTGTGGCTACGCCTGTCCAAGGCACCAGGCGATTCAGGACAGACGCTCGGGCGCATCGATGCCGGTCGCATGTTCATCATGCTGGACCGCAATGACTACTGGCAATGTGCGTTTGTCATTCCCAAGGGCGGCATCGATCAGGTGCATGCACGCGGCCTCGAAGCTTTCCGCGCCGATATCGTGCATCTCGCGCCGTTCCTGCGCGACCGAGTGCAGGAGATCAGGACCTGGGACGATGTGAAGCTGCTGACGGTGGCAGTGAACCGCCTGGAGACCTGGTACCAGCGCGGCCTGCTGTGCATCGGTGATGCCGCGCATGCGATGTCGCCTGTCGGCGGTGTCGGCATCAACCTGGCCATCCAGGATGCAGTTGCCGCCGCGAACGTGCTGGTACCGAAGCTGCGGCACGGCGCAGTGACGCTGGATGATCTGCGCGCCATCCAGCATCGCCGCGATTGGCCGACGAGAATGACGCAGCGCGCGCAGGTGATGATTCAGGACAAGGTGATCAGCAACGTGCTGGGTCGCACCACAACGCCGAAGGCGCCTTGGCAGGTAAAGATGCTTCGATGGTTCCCAATACTGCGGCGGCTGCCGGCACGGATCATCGGCATGGGATTCAGGCCAGAGCACATCAGGCATTGAAGGAAGATTCACCACAAAGACACAGAGGCACGAAGGATCTTTGTGTCTTCGTGTCTTTGTGGGTGAACCCTTCTTACTGCTTCGGCCGCAGATCCACCACCCGCCTTGCCTTCCCCACCGAGCGCTCCACCGCTCCAGGCGGTTCCACCACCACGCGTGTGGTCAGCCCGATCGTGTCCTTGATCCGCGCCACAACCACCTTTGCTTCTGCCTCAAGCAATGTCGGATCGAAGAACTCCGGCCGCGCTTCCACGTGTACCGCGACTTCGTCCATGCGCCCTTCGCGCGTCAGCACGATCTGATAGTGGCCGCTCAGCACGTCGCTCTTCAGCAACTGCTCCTCGACTTGCGTTGGGAACATGTTGACGCCGCGCACGATCACCATGTCGTCCGACCGTCCGGTGACCTTCTCCATCCGTCGCATCGTCCGGGCAGTGCCAGGCAACAGCCTGGTGAGATCGCGCGTGCGATAGCGCACAACCGGCATGCCTTCCTTGGTCAGCGAGGTGAACACCAGCTCGCCGTGCTGCCCATCCGGCAGCACCGCGCCGGTCTCCGGATCGATCACCTCGGGATAAAAGTGATCCTCCCAGATATGCAGTCCATCCTTTGTCTCGACGCACTCATTCGCCACGCCAGGCCCCATCACTTCCGACAGACCGTAGATGTCGACCGCGTCCATCGCGAAGCCGTCCTCGATTTCGCGGCGCATCGCGTTGGTCCAGGGTTCCGCACCGAAGATGCCAATACGGAGTGAACAGTCGCGCGGGTTCAGTCGCTGGCGCTGCAACTCGTCCAGGATCGCCAGCATGTAACTCGGCGTCACCATGATGACGTCCGGACGGAAGTCGGTGATCAACTGCACCTGTCGTTCCGTCATTCCGCCCGATACAGGCACCACGGTACAGCCCAGCTTCTCCGCTCCGTAATGCGCGCCGAGGCCACCAGTGAACAATCCGTAGCCGTACGCAACGTGCACGATCATCCCCGGCCGCCCGCCCGCTGCGTAGATCGAACGCGCCACAACATGCGCCCAGGTCTCAATGTCCTTCGCCGTATATCCCACGACCGTCGGCTTCCCGGTGGTGCCAGACGAGGCGTGCACGCGCACCAGCTTCTCGCGCGGAACGGCGAACATGCCGAACGGATAGTTCGCGCGCAAATCCTGCTTGGTGGTGAACGGGAACTTCGCGATGTCTTCCAGCGTGCGGAAGTCATCCGGATGCACGCCCGCGCGATCGAACGCGGCGCGATAATGCGGCACGTTGGCATAGGCATGACGCAGCGTCCACGCGAGCCGCTCGCGTTGCAGCGAGGCGATCTCGTCACGCGAGGCGGTTTCTATTGCGTCAAGGCCTGGCATTACTTGCTCCCTCTGTCATTGCGACGAGGCGAAGCCGACGAAGCAATCCCCTGCACGAAGGGGATTGCTTCGTCACTCCGTTCCTCGCAATGACATTCATTTCCGGATCGTGCGCGTATGGGCGCGGAACTCGGCGATCAGTTCACCGCCCGCAGTGGAGACACGCACATCGTAGATGCCCGATCGGCCAGCATGCATGCGTTCTGCCGCGTCCGCGACCAATACCTCGCCTACACGCGCCGGACGAACAAACGTTATCGAAGCGTGTTGTGCCACCGCCGCTTCGCCGCGGGGATTGGCCGCGAAGGCGGATGCGGAATCTGCGAGGGCGAATATGAATCCGCCATGGCAAATCCCGTGGCCATTCGTCATCGCTTCGGTAATCGTCATCGACAGTCGCGCATGCCCCGGCAGAACTTCCTCGAGGCGCATGCCGAGGCCCTGACTGGCGCGGTCTTCGGCCCACATGGCATCGGCGCGTGAACGAACCAGTTCGTTCATCCGCGCCCCCGGAACGCTGGCGCACGCTTTTCCAGAAATGCCTTCACGCCTTCCGCATAGTCGGCGCTGCGACCGGCTGCACCTTGCAGTTCCTGTTCCAGATCAAGCTGCGCATCCAGCGAATTCGTCGCCGAGGCGGCGAACATCCGCTTCATCGCCGCCAGCGCCTCAGTTGGCTGCGTCGCCAGATGTCCAGCCAGCCTCTCCGCCTCCTGCTGCAAGCTCGCATCATCGACCACGCGCCAGATCATCCCCCAGGCTTCGGCGCGTTCCGCATCCACCGTTTCGCCGAGCATCGCCAGCGCACGGGTACGCGCCTCGCCGATGAGACGCGGCAGGAAAAAGCTGGCGCCGGAGTCAGGCACCAAGCCGATTTTGACGAATGCCTGAATGAACTTCGCGCTGCGTGCGGCCAGGACGATGTCGCACGCCAGCGCATAGCTTGCCCCGGCTCCCGCAGCCACGCCATTCACCGCACACACGATCGGCAGCGGCACTGAGCGCAGCCGCCGCACAAGCCGATGATGTAGAGCCGCGACCGCGCCAAGATCGGCCTGCCCCGGCATTACCGAAGGTCCCAACTCCTGCCCGGCGCAGAAGCCGCGGCCCTCGCCGGTCATCAACAGCGCGCGGCAGGTGCGGTCCGCCTCCGCTTCGTCCAAGGCCGCCAGCAGCCCATTCAGCATCGCCTCGTTCGCGGCGTTCAGCTTGTCGGGGCGGTTCAGCACCAGCTTCCGCCAACCTTCCCGCAGTTCGACGCGGATCTCGTCACTCATGCGCGCCTCCACTCCGACCACGACACCTGCCCCAGCTCCGGCCGTGGCAGTTCGTCCAACATGCTTATGAACTCCAGCGAATGACCATCCGGGTCGTCAAAATACACGCTCGCCGCCGGCATCCAGGACAGCACGATCGGCTCATTGATGGGTGCGCCGTCACCAGAACGTGGTGTAAGGCCGGCGCGCCGCAGTGCGGCCACCGACTTGAACACGTGCGGCAGCGCCACGTCGAATGCGATGTGCAACCGCATCCGCAGCGGCGATGTGCCGATGGACCATAGGCCCAGCATCGCCTTGTCTGACGATGGCACCCAGAAGAAGGCGACCTGCCGCGCTGGAATGCGATGCACCAGGGGCAGACCCAGTACGTCGCGATAGAATTCGATCGAGCGATCGAGATCGGACACGGTGAGATGTGCCTCGAACAATCCGCGGATTGGCACGATGCTCACAGCGACGCTTTCCTGGCCAGCTCGATGAATAACGACTCGGGTTGTGAGAAGTTGGCAGCCAGCAATTGTGGCGGGTTTGACGCCATCCATTCCGTCAGAGTGATCTCCTGATATTCGCCGCTGTTAAAGGCAATCACCGCCTGAACCGGGTCGCTGCCGATGTTCTCGATATAGTGGCCACACCCGCGAGGCACATAGCCGACGTAACCCGGGGCCAGTTCGACCGTGCTCGCGCGTCCCTGCGACAAGAACACCGTCATGCGCGCTCGGCCGGCAAGATAGTACTGCCATTCGTCCGCGTTCGGATGCCAATGCAGCGTCCGCAATCCACCCGGAGCGATGTCCATCAGTGCACCCGTCATCGTCGTCGAAATCGGGAATTCCTTCGACGAGACGAGACGCAGCTTCGCATTGCCCAGATCAGTCGGCTTCTGAGCCAGCAGTTGGTACCGATGCGGAAAAGGCCCGGTTCGCGCAGAGCCCGGCGGCGGTTCGGCGGGCAACGGTCCCGGCACCGGACCGGGTGCGAAATACACCTCCTCCTTCGGGAAGTTCGCGAAGGTCGATGCCGGCACGCCGAATGCCTTCGCCAGCACATCGGGCGGTGTATGCCCGACCCAGTCCGTGATGCTAAACGTCGCGTATTCGGAGAAGTAGCCGCTGTCGAAGACCAGGAGAAACACGCAGTCCTGCGAGCCAACAGCCTGGATGGAATGGCCGTAACCGCGCGGAAAGTACCAGACGTCCCCGGGGTTGAAGTCACTGGTCTCATGGTTGAACTGCGGATCGATGACGGTAATCCGGCACTGGCCGCTGATGACGTAGGCCCACTCCGCCGCATTGGCGTGCCAGTGTAATTCGCGCAGCGCGCCTGGCGCGAGCGACATCAGCACGCCTGCAAGGCCGGTCGAGACCGGGAACTCGGTGACATTGGCTTGGCGTGACCAGCAGCCGGCCTTGTTCTTGCCCAGCGGCGCTCCGCCAAGATTGAAGGCGAAGTCAGGCAGAGCGTCGCCTGAAGCAGGCGGCGGTTGGGCGTGCGCTGGCGACGAAGCCTGTGCCAATGCAAGCCCGCTGGCGCCAAACGCTCCGGCGACCACACCGCGTCGCGATAGGTCCATGACTGTTTCCTCTGGTCATTCTCGCGCAAGAATATAGCCGCACACCCGGGAGGTGCTGGCAACTTCCAATCGCCCAGCGCCGAGGCAACGCAGCTTCGCGGCGAGTTTGCCAACTCCCCGTGCGCGTGCTCGCCTCACATGGCAAGATCGCCCGCGCAAGCCTATGTTCCACACGCGTCCACCACGAGAGATGACCCAGATGGACATCGGTCTCGGCCACACCGCAACAACAACGCTCGAAAGCCGCTTCACCGATCTTGACACCCCCGTCCTGCTATCCGGCATCCAGGCGCTGATCCGCGTCCTGTTGGAGCAGGCGCGGCTCGATCGGGGGGCGGGACTGAACACCGGCGGTCTGATCTCAGGCTACCGCGGCTCGCCACTCGGTGGCCTCGACCGCGAGGTCTGGCATCGGCAAGAGCTGCTGGAGGCGCAGAACATCCGGTTCCAGCCGGGCGTCAACGAAGATCTCGCGGCGACTATGCTGTATGGATCGCAGCAGCTCGACGCCTTCCCGGGTAAGCGCGTCGATGGTGTGTTCGGCATGTGGTACGGCAAGGGACCAGGCGTCGATCGTGCCGGTGACGCGCTGCACTGCGGCAATTTCATCGGCACGTCCAAGCATGGCGGTGTGCTGGCTGTGGCCGGCGATGACCACGGCGCGCATTCGTCCACCTATCCGCACCAAACCGAGCACGTGTTCGAGGGCGTGTTCATTCCAGTGCTGAATCCCGCCTCGGTCGAAGACATCATGGATCTCGGCCTCGCCGGGGTCGCGCTGTCACGCTTCTGCGGTTTGTGGGTCGCGCTGAAGACCACGGCAGAGACGGCCGAACAGGCTTCCAGTTTCGTCGTTCCCTCGACGCGCAGCTTCGTGACGCCGGACTTCGCGCCACTGCCGTACCCCTTGAACTACGATACGATGCTGCGCTTCCCGGCTGATCGCGCGCAGCTTGAGCGCCGCGTGGTAGAGGGGCGCATTCCGGCGGCACTCGCCTGGGCGCGAGCCAACCGGCTTGACCGCCGCATGTTCGGCACTGCCGAAGCGCCTATCGGCATCGTTACTGTCGGGCGCGCGCACGTCGATACGATGCACGCTTTGCGCATGCTCGACCTGCAAGGCCATGCGCAGATCGCGCTCTACAAGGTGGCGATGAGCTGGCCTCTGGAGACCGAAGGCCTGCGTGAATTTGCCCGCGGCAAACGCGCGCTTCTCGTCGTGGAGGAGAAGCGCAGCTACGTGGAATCGCAGATCCGCGGCGCGTTGTACAACCTGCCAGCCGATGAGCGTCCGGAGGTCAGCGGCAAGACTGATCCTTCGGGTGCGCCGCTGCTCTCGCAATTGATGGAGCTGTCGCCGGAAATCGTCGCGGCCGGCCTGTCCGGTTTCCTGCGTTCGGCCGGGTTGAACGTGCTGGACCCGCCGACAACCCGCATGCCGGAGCGCCCGCCCGGGCTGCTGCGGCGCATCCCGGCGTTCTGCGCTGGCTGTCCGCACGGGACCTCGACGCGTCTGCCGGATGGCAGCTTCGCCACCGCCGGTATCGGCTGCCACTTCATGGCGCTGGACGACGGCGACCAGACGCGCACCTTCACGCATATGGGCGGTGAGGGCGCGCCATTCGTCGGCATGGCGCCATTCACCGATACGCCGCACGTCTTCGCCAACATGGGCGATGGCACCTATACGCACTCCGGCATCATGGCGATCCGCCAGGCGGTCGCCGCGGGCACGCGCATCACCTACAAGCTGCTGGTCAACGATGCCGTGGCAATGACCGGCGGCCAGCCGGCCGAAGGTGGCTACACGGTGCCGCAATATGCCGCGCAGGTCGCAGCGGAGGGCGTTTCGCGCATCGCCGTGGTGGCCGATGACGAGGCCCGCCTACCGCCGCCGTCTGCGCTGCCGCCGGGCACCACGCGGCATGTGCGGGGGGACCTCGATAAGGTGCAGCGCGAGCTGCGCGAATACGACGGAGTCTCGGTGCTGATCTATGACCAGGTCTGTGCCACCGAGAAGCGACGCCGCCGCAAGCGCGGCAAGATGCCGCAGCCGGTGCAGAGCGTGGTGATCAATGAGCAGGTCTGCGAGAACTGCGGCGATTGTTCCGCGCAGTCGAGCTGCATCGCCATCGAGCCGGTCGAAACGTCGCTTGGCCGCAAGCGCCGCATCAATCCGACGAGTTGCAACGTCGATCTGTCGTGCCTGAAAGGCTTCTGCCCAAGCTTTGTCACCGTCGCCGGACCGCCACGCGCGCCGGACGCGGATCCACATTGGCAGGCGCGCGAACAGGAACTTTGCGCTGATCTGAAACATCCGGCCGTTCCGACCACGACAAAACCCTGGCGCGGGCTGTTTGCCGGCATTGGCGGCGGCGGCATCGTCACGTCGGGCGCCATCCTGGCGATGGCGGCGCACCTGGAAGGCAAGAACGTACGCACGCTCGACTACACCGGGCTGGCGCAGAAGAACGGCGCCGTCGTGGCGCATGTGCAGATCGCCGACGAAGATTCGGCGCTCGACGTGGTGCGCATTCCACTGGGCACGGCCGATGTGATGATCGCCGCCGATCTGGCGGTGGCAGCCGGACCCGGCGTGCTGGAGCGCAACGCCCAGTCGGCTGCGGTGATCGGCAATCTCGATCTCGCCGCCACCGCCGCGTTCAAGCATGATGCAAACCTGCTGATCGATGCCGTGCTGCATCGGCGCACAATCGAACGTGCAACGAGCGCGTCCGGCTCGGTGTATCTACATGCCGTGCGCCTGGCCGAGCATCTGTTCGGCAACGCGCAGGCGATGAACACAATGCTGCTGGGCCTGGCTTGGCAACGCGGCCTGATACCAGTTGGCGAGCCCGCTATTCTGCGCGCCATCGAGCTGAACGGCGCGGCGGTTTCGCTGAACCGGCGTGCTTTCCTGTGGGGCCGCATCCTCGCCGACAAGCCTGGACTGGAAGACGAGATCCTGGTCCACACGCTGGAAAAGCCGCCGGTGTCGCTGGACGCGCTGCTCGATGCGCGCGCCGCGGCGCTGACCGAGTACCAGAACAAGCGCTGGGCGAACCGCTATCGCGTTCTGGTCAACGAGGTGATCGCTCGCGAGACGCTGATCCTCGGCAATCCGGGCAAGCTGTCACGCGCGGCAGCCGAAGGGCTGTATCGCGTGATGGCGTACAAGGACGAGTACGAGGTCGCGCGGATGCACGCCGCGGCAACGTACGGCGAGAAGCCGGTGTTCCATCTCTCGCCGCCGCTGATCACTGGCACCGATCCCGCAACGGGCCGGCGACGCAAGATCGCGCTGCCAGGCTGGCTGGCGCTGCCACTGTTCCGGGCGCTGCGTCATGGCAAGCATCTGCGCGGTTCGTCGCTCGACCTGTTCGGACTGCAGCACGAGCGGAAGATGGAGCGCGCGCTGATCGATCAGTATATACGCGATTTGCACGCGGCCCTTGCGGCGCTGCGGCCCGATACGCTGGATGTCGCGGTAGCGATCGCGCAACTGCCGGACATGATCCGCGGCTTCGGCCCGGTGAAAGAGGCGAACCGGCAGAAGGCGGAGGAGCAGCGGCGCGTGCTGTTGGCGCGCCTAACTGCTACACCCGAGCCAGTACCGGTGGAGTAGCAACAAGTCCGCTTGGAACGCCTGCATCTTCTGCATGTCATAGCCGACGGTCTCTGAGCTCAAAGGCGGGACAGGTTTCTATCCATCCGCTTGGTGACAACGACCTCGGTGATATTCGACAAAGGATGACTCCCAACCGCGAGATGAATTCATGGATGGCCGCGTCCGCTTGTCGTCATGCCGGGACTTGGTCCCGGCATCCATGTCTTCACATGGCAAGAAAGGACGTGAATGGCGGGGCCAAGCCCATGACGTGAAAGAACGCCAGTTCTCAACAGTCGCTTCAACCGGACAGCCCCCGGCCACGCCCGGCTATGATGAGTCAGGACTTGATGCCGAGTAGCCGTGCGGCAGTGCCACCCAGGATCGCGATCCGTTCATCGTCGGTCAGACCCGGCGTGCTGAGTACGAGATCGACTTCGGTGCTGGTCCAGGGGAACGGGTAGTCGGTGCCGATCATGATCTGGCCGGAGCCGGTCTCCGCGATCAGGTGGCGCAGCGCCTCTGGTGTAAATACGATCGTATCGAAGAAGAGCTGGCCATCACGCAGGTAGGATGTTGGCTTCTTTTTCGGCAACGGCCCCACGCGATCGGGGAAGCAGCGGATCACCGCGTCGGAGCGGTTGGCATAGGAGGGCAGAAAGCCGCCACCGTGTGCCGCGCAGATCTTCAGGCCGGGGAAGCGGTCCAGCGTGCCCTCGAAGATCAGATGCGACAGCGCGATGGTGGTCTCCAGCGGATTGCCGATTGTGTTGGTCAACAGGCCGCTGCCGGCGAGCCGGCCCGATGGTTCCAATTCGCGGGTGCCAAGTGGGTGCATGAAGACGAGGACGCCGAGTTCCTCGCATTTCGCCCAGAACGGATGGTATCGCGGATTCGCCAGCTCCTCGCCGGCAACGCTGCCGCCAACGCCGACGCCGCGGAAGCCGAGTTTCTTTACTGCATACTCGACCTGTTCGGCGGCAAGATCGGGATGTTGCAGGGCGGCAGTGGCGAAAGCAACGAAGCGTTCGGGGCTGGCGGCGCAGAACTCGACCAGTGTCTCGTTCTGCACCTTGATCAGTTCAGCGGCCACATCGCGTTCGGCGCGATACCAGTAGGGGTTGATGCTCAGCGCCTCCACGTCGATGCCCTGAGCGTCCATCGCGGCGATGCGCGTGCTGGTGTCGTGCATCAGCAAGCCAGGCGCCTCGAGCGGATGATTGATCAGCGCCGCCGCGGCCGGAACGATGCAGTGCGCGTGGATGTCTATCGTCTTGACGCGCTTGCCGTTGATGACGGTCTCGCGGCGGCGGGGCTGCGGGTTTGGTGTCGGCGCAATGCTGGCCATCGCGCACGGAATAAAGGCGATCGCAGACATTGCGGTGGTGAACAGATCGCTGGTGACCGGCACTTTCATCCCTCCCTGGTACTCTCGCGGCGCCTATCGTCCCACTTCCAACCGCAGCTCGCCAGTGGCCCCGCGCGGCATGCGCCGGCGCGCATCTGTGCTTTGACACGTGTGGCGGCGACGCTCACCGTCGCTTGCCGGGCCGTCTTTCCCGGCGCTTCAAGAACAAGCGGAGGAAATCTCATGGCTCATTATCTACTTCGCTGGCAGTTCAAGGATGCGACCGCCAAGGCGATGGTCGACAAACCGCAAGATCGTACTGGACCGGCCACGAGCCTGATCGAAGGGTTCGGCGGGAAGCTGCTTTGCTACTACTTCGCCTTTGGCGATTACGACGGTGTTGGCATTTGCGAATTTCCCGACCCGGTCTCTGTCGCGGCATGTTCGATGAGAGCCGCCTCCACCGGTGCCTTCGCTCGGTTCGAGACCGTGGCACTGCTGACGGCCACGGAAGCCGAAGCAGCGATGAGGAAGGCGAAGGAGAGCAACGTGAACTATCGGCCGCCCAACGCCTGACCGGTTCTCGTCCGGAATGTCCGCACGGCGCTCCGGACGAGTTCTCACCCCGGCACGAGTGGCGCGTGCAGGCGTGTCCCACGGCAGATGATGCCGCCGCGATCTCCCGGCGTGATCCCGCCGTAGCATTCGGCAAACACCGGCGGCAGCGCACGCGCGTCCGGTGGAGCAAGCCATAGTCGCAGCAGATGACGCTTGCGCTCAAGCTCAGGCCAATCCTCGTATGCCGAGCGCGCATGCAGGATCGTGTGGTTGTGCAGGAACTGGATGTCCCCCGGCGTAAAGGTCATGTCGAGCCGCAACTCGTCATCACCGGCAAGCGCGCCAAGCATGTCGAGCGCCTCGATATCCTCCGCCGTGAGCCGCCGCGCCTCGGAGAACCGCTGCGACGAACCGATATGCAGCCGTGAATACAGCACGGAGATGCGACTCTCGTGCTGGTTGAACACCGGTGCGTAGTAGAAGGGCGCCTTGCCCTCAGGCACCTCGCCGCGCCGATCGACTGGCATCGGCTGATAAAGCCGCTCCAGCAAATCTGGTCGGCGTTGCAGCATGACGTTATGCACGGCCATCGAGCTGGCGATCGCAGAAAGCCCGCCTGACTTCGCACGCTTCAGGCACAGCAGCGCCACGACATCGCAGCGATCAATATGGAAGTTCTGCCGCTCCGAGGTCGCGTAGCTGCGGATGTTTGGATCTGTCGCGCTGCTGCCGCCAAGGTCATAAACGTGTCCGAGCAGATGCCCTTTCGCATTCTGCGAACGCGCGCTGCCGAAATGCGCACCGATGCCCCAGTACAGTGCCGCGCTTTCGGCGATCGGCCGACCTTCCACCGGCACGCCACGCAACAGTACAAACCCGCGGCCATTGAGCACTTCACCACGCAACCGATCGAGCACGGGCCCAAGTGTCGGCAACGGGAAGTGGTCACGGCGAATTTGCGCAATGTCGAGGCCGCGCGCCTGCACCACCTTCAATGCCGCTTCGAGTTCGGCAACTTCCGGCGGGGAAAGGCGATAGGTCCAGTCCGACTCGCGTCGGCGCATCTCCGCCGCGAACCAGACCGAGGCACCCTCGACCGGAGAGCGCCGCACCGTCACATTCGCACTGACATCGGCCATGGCCGTTCACTCCCGCATTCACGCATCGCACCCGGATTGCTACCATATTGTCGTTGAGATGGACGCCCCGGCAACAGGGCGAGCATCGGGGGATCGTCATGTCTTGCCAAATGCGAATAGGCCTGTTCAGACAGGTAGCCACGCTGGGACTGATCGCAACAGCATGGGCGAATGGAGCAGGAGCGACGCCAACCTGCGAGGGAACGTATGCGGCCACGCTGCTGCATCCATTGCCATCCTCCATCGTCGTTGATCTCGACATCCATGACCGCTCGGCGCGAAACCTTAGGCTGGCGGACAAATTCCTCGCGGGTGTCCACGCCGCGGGCGTTGCCGTCGGCGCTAAGCCCACCGTGTTGCTGCACGTCAATACCTCCCGCCTGAACGAGGATTCCGGGGACGCAAGCCGTCGGGTGGAGCTTAGTTATCCTGAGTTGTCGGGCCTTCAGGGTGGTGGTCAGGCGAGGTTACCACCGTTGCCGACCAGAGGCATGGGCACGCCCCGGTCATCCCCGTCACCACCGCTGCTGTTCCTGCGCATCGACGCGACGGAGGGGACGAACCCCCGTATTCTGTGGGTGGCCTCGGTCCAATGTCGGATGCTGGCTTCGGACGAAGAGCAGGTGGCAGAAGATCTCGGCCGCGTCATAGGGGGAGCCCTTGGTCAACGCATCGAGCGCAAGCCGTTCTGAACATGACCAGGATTGTCCGAGTACTGAAGCGATCACCTGATAACGTTGATGGGGACCGCAATCTCGAGCGAGGCCCAGGTACGATCCGCCGTGATAGCCGCAGCATTCAGCTGTTGCGCCAACACGAAACACGCGCGATCGCCCAAGGACAGACCTAGACGTCGGGTCCGCGCATGCCGTAGTCCGTCAGATCCGGTAGGTTGCCATGAATTCCACCATCTGACATGTGTTCGAAAATTGCGATGCG
>CAYRTL010000075.1:4740-8879 GCA_964427005.1 uncultured Acetobacteraceae bacterium | reverse complement strand
CCGGTAGGTTGCCATGAATTCCACCATCTGACATGTGTTCGAAAATTGCGATGCGGGGGTCGCCCATGTCCATCATGCCCGGCTTCACCCTCACGGACATCGACACCACTGGCGCGCGCATTCGCTTGCGCCACGGCGGCAGCGGACCGCCGTTGCTTCTGCTGCACGGCAATCCGATGACGCATGTGTCCTGGCACGCCGTCGCGCCACGCCTGGCCGAGCATTTTCATGTCGTCGCGGCCGACTTGCGTGGCTATGGCGACAGCTCCGCGCCGCGCGAGGAACCTGGCAGCGTCAACTATTCGTTCCGCGCCATGGCGCAGGATCAGGTCGAGGTCATGCAGGCTCTCGGCTATCAGCGCTTCTTCGTCGCGGGCCATGACCGCGGCGGGCGCACAGTGCACCGGATGTGCCTCGACCATCCGGACAAGGTGATCAAGGCGGCGATCCTCGACATCGTGCCCACGCTCGACATGTGGGCGGCGATGGACAAGGACGGCGCTATCGGCGGCTGGCACTGGCCGTTTATGGCGCAGCCCGCGCCATTCCCCGAGACCTTCTTCAATGCCGTCGATCCGGACTGGTTCATGCGCAAGAAGCTGCTGAAGCTGACCGCGAACCTGAACCACATCCCGCCGGCGATCTGGGACGAGTATGTGCGCTGCTTCAACGAGAAGACGATACGCGGTTCATGCGCCGACTATCGCGCCGCGGCGACGATCGATTGCGAGCTCGACACCGCGGACCTGCACCGCAAGCTGGCCATGCCCATCCTCGTGCTGTGGGGCAACGCCAGCAGCGTCGGCCGCCGCTTTGCCGATCCGCTCGCGCTATGGCGGCAGCGCGCCGAGGACGTACGCGGCGAGGCGCTGCCGAGTGGGCATTATGTGAACGAGGAAGCGCCGGAGCAGGTGCTGGACTGGTTCCGGCGCTTCTTCGTGTGATCGAGACTATCGTTGTAAGAACGCGGGCCGCCACAGGTCTCTTCATGCGTCACCACGACGCAACGGCGAGGGGTCAACGCCGTAACTCTCCGCGTGAGATGTTCCTTGCTGAGCGCTCTCAGCGCATGCGCCGCACCTGTTCCGTCAGGAGCTGAACATACTGCTTCTCCAAGGCCCCGTTGGAGGGCACGACCATGCCCCCCACCGGGCTGTCTGCCGCCGGATTGCCGATGATAACCCGCACCCCAATCGTCACCCGGGACTGATTGTCCGCCGCACTCTCGGCATGAAACGAGACCAGATAACGCCCTTCGGCATCGGCGGGCATTCCCGCAACGAACCGCGTGGGTACGACCTGGCGCAACGCCTGACCGCGCAGCGGTACCGACCCGGAGCTGACCAGTCCGCGCTCCGGATCGACCTGTGCGATCGGCTCCTTGCGTGAGCGGAGGACCTCGGCGGCAGCTCGTGCGATCAACGCCGGATTGCCGGGCAGCGTCGCAACGGTCTGCGGTGTTGCTTCCGGCGCGGGCGCCTGAGCTGGCTGTGCCTGGGCAACCAACTGGCGCGGATTGGTTTTTTCCGATGGCGGCTTCACGGCCACTGTTGCCTTGGCCAGGCGCACCGAGACGCCTCCCACTGGCTCAGTGCCCGCCAGCATCGAGATGTTGGCAACGACATCGGTGGTTCGCTTCTCCTTTTGGAAACCAGCCGGGCGCGTGAACATCAAGTCGGCCATTCGAATTTCTCGTGGCTTGAGGCTCAGAACCTTGTCCAGGCCCGCTACGCGCAGTTTCGCAGTATAACCGCGCGGCAATGGCGTCGTCATCAGTTGAAACCGCGCCGGCTTCTCGAATGGGTTGCCGACGAGCAGGCGAAAGCGCAAAGCCCCCGCGCCGCCGGCATCGGCGACATCAACGAAGTTCGTCTGTGCGTGATTGTTGGCAAGATTGATGTCATCGCCCGACTGAATGTCGACCTGCACGCAGAAATGGTCGAACGCACTGATCGGAGCCGGCCAGACGCCACCGTTGGTGTCGGTCAGATCTGTAAGGTCCCAGTCGACCGGCACGATCTTCAGATCGTTGCCGCTGACGTCGCCTGCGGCGGCCAGGCTGACGGCGGGCATTGCGATCACCTTCAATGCGGAATCCGGCAGTCCAACATAGATCGGCGCGTAGCGGAATCGCACATTCGCGCTGGCCTCGGCCGCCGATCCGATGTTGCGTACCCTGCCGCGCAGCCGGTTGTGCACGCCCTTCGCTGCGTTAACCGGGTTATTGAAGGCATCCACGACGAAGATGTCCGGTGACTGCCATAGTGGGCCGTTGCCCGTTACTGCACCCCAAGGCGTGATGAAATCATCGGGTCCGGTGGGATCAGCCGATGACCCAAAGAACACATCCTGGTCGCCGCGTCCGGCCGGCGAGCAAGGAGCCGTGGCGCCGGCCGGTGGCGCACATGTATTGCGTGTGTCGCCCCATGCGGACAGGAAGTTTGCGGCGGCGGCCGCGACATGGATGTAATCGCCCATGTAGGTCGATACCAGCAGCGGATCGTAGCCTGTGCTGGGCTGGAACGCCGTGCCGGACAGCGGCTGGTTGAACCATGTGAGACCGCCATCGGTCGAGCCGGCTTCGAACACGCGGATCTGGACGTTGGCCGGGTCCTGGCGACGGCTATAGAACACCACCCGGATATGGCCTGTGGTCGGCGACACACTGATCGACGGTTGCCAGTTGTCGTTTGCAGTGGGGTCCGCGCCGAGAGCCGCAGCCAGCCCGGATGTGATGTTACGCGGTGCGCTCCAGGTCACGCCGCGATCCGTCGAGCGTGTGAAGAAGATCTCAGACCGTGACGTTGAGCCGTTGCCGGGCGTTGCTTGGAAAACGACGTAGATATTGCCACGCGTCGCGCTGCCGACGGGAGTCCGGTCGATCGCGATGTACGGGAATCCCCGTGTCCGAATGCTGACGCCGCCAGCATTCATGTTGCCGATCGTGGACGTGACGCTGGCAAGGGTCTTGCTGGGTGCAGCGTCTGACGGATCGGGATTGCTGAATGCGCCACCGCCGTTGGTCGATCGGACGATGTGCACCTGCTCAGCCGCAGCCAAAGAGGTGGAGGCGAAGCTTGCCCAAACGACATAGACATCGCCGTTCGCCGCCACTGCAGGCATCGCCCCATGATTTAGTCCGGTGCTGGGCGACAGTGCGACAGGGGCGGAGAACGCCAGGGGTGACTGCGACGAGGACGCCGCAAACAACACCTGGGCGGTGGACGAGAACACGCTGGGAAACTCCGACCATGCCACGTACACCCGGCCGTTGAATGTCCCGCCGGAAGTGTCGACAGCAATCAGCTCCTTGTCCTGGAATGGCGCACTCCCGCCGAGAACGCCAGGTATCGTCACAGGATTGGCAAACGTGACTGATGGGCTGGTGGCAGTGGACTGACTGACGAAAATGCGGCTGACGCCGCCTGAATCGCTGCCAATGGACGCATAGTACAGCGTGCCCGCCGCATCGGCCGCGAGCGCGGGGTCGCCCTCCAGTACGTTACCGCCCCCTGGAACGAACCCGCCATCGGTAAAACTCGAGCCACCGTCGCTGGACCAGGCGAAGCCACTGAGGCTGTTGAAGCTGCCAGCCCCGAGCAGTCCGGCCTGGCGGCTTGTATTGTAGCCCACCACCACCACCGAGCCGGCAATCGCGAGGTTCGTCTCGCTTTCTGTGGTGAAGTTGTCCAGGTTGGTGGCGTTCGTGTCCACCGAGTTCACCTGAACGTCGGCGGCTTGTACGCCCGCCGCCCATGGCAGGAGGAGAAGCGCGGCAATAAGGCTGATCCGGCATTTCATGATGTTCCCCCGCATTCTGTTCGCACTACTGGCGTGTTGTCGTGCTCGAAACATTGCGAGCAGAGCTTTCAGATGCGGAAGCCACGATTCCGTGATGTGGTAGTAGAATAAGCGCGCTGCGATCAATCTCGATTATTTCGGTAGTCGGGCAATAAATTTGCGCGTTAGTTCAGCGGTTCGGCCTCGGGCGAGATCTGTCGTCAGCCCTCCAGGAAATGGCCGAACGCCCGCAGCGGCCGCAAATCGTCGCAGACGATCTTGGTGATCGCCAGCATCGGTACCGCCAGGATCGCGCCGGGAACCCCCCACATCCAGTACCAGAAGAGCAGCGCCAGGAT
>CAYRTL010000075.1:0-4640 GCA_964427005.1 uncultured Acetobacteraceae bacterium | reverse complement strand
GTGAGCAGACCCACGACGAAATTGATCAGCGTGACGGTGATCAGATAGGCGGAGATGTTCCGCTCGATGTCCAGCGTGATCGCCACCGCCTGCCGCTTCTCATCGAAACGCGGCAGGATTTCCACGAAACGGCGCATGAACGTCTCGCCGGACACCAGCAGGAAGAACAGCACCACAAGCGTGGTGAACAGGCCGGCGGCGAGGCTGGTCGTGCCGCTGAACAACGCGCCCATGACGTTGATCGAATGGTCCGGCGAAGCCTGCGGCACGCCGACGCCGACGCCGGTGACGCTCTGCAACTGCGCCATCATCCATTGAACGGAGCTGATCGGACGGGCGAGGAAGGCAAGCTGCTGCTGAATTTGCGGGATCGCTTCCGGCAGCTTTCCTGCCCAGGACGCCGCGGGTCCGGCGACGCCGCTGATGACCGCCGCCAGGCCCATCAGGAGCAGGAATATGGCGAGCAGCGCGCCGAGTGCGTGGGGCACGCCCGCGCGGTCTGTCAGCCTCACCAGTGGCTGCAACAGCAGCTTCAAGACGATGGCCAGCACGACTGGCAGCACTATCGGCGAGGCGACATAAAGCGCTGCGAGCAGGGCGAGCAAAAACAGCCCGCCCAGAAAAATCGTGTGTGGATCAGTAGGAAGCGGCATGTCATCCCGGTCCGGGACTGGCGTTACCGCGGGGCTGGCGTCGCGTACATGCTCGATTGCCTCTTCCGCGCTTGCGTCGACCGCCTCCGCCACCCGGGCACTCATGCCGACGCTCCCTTTCCGACATCTGCTGCAACGCTGCCGCGCCGCCGCAGTTCCGTTACGAGATCGGCGCGTTGATCTCGCGTGCCAACTTCTGCTTCATCGCCGCGGCGAAAGCCGCATAATCCCGGCAGGTCACCGCGAATGCGCCGGGACCGCCAATCACTTCCGCCTGATACGACTGCAGCAGGTCCGGTTCCTCGTGCAGGATGCATAGGCCGTTGATGGTGATGCCGGCCGACGCCATGCGGTCGCGGATCGGTCCGGGGGCAATGCCGTCATTCGACCTGCCATCGCCGATGACATTCACCACGTGCCTGCTCGGCGTGTCCGGAATGTGGCTGAGCAGTGTCAGTGATGCGAGCAGCGCTTCACCAATGGCTGTCTTACCCGCCGGCACGATGCGCGGCATGTTGTCCACCTCATCGGCGAACGCGCGCGCATCGGCTTCGGAGGCAATGAGGGTCCAGTCGGTGATGACCTCCTGCGCACCGGCACCTGACCAGAGCAACAGCGAGCACATGCTGGCCTTGGCGGGCCCACTGATGAGCCCGGCGATGATCGGCGGCTCGCGGAGCGCCGCAGCCATGCCGCCTGCGATCAGGCCGAACTCCTCGTAGGTGACGCTGGCGGAGCCATCGACTGCCAAGACCAGCGCAAGATCGACTGCGTTCGGCATATCTAGCGTCCTTCGCCCTCTCAGTGCGCCGTCGCTGCATGCACGCCTAGCTTCACCTTGCGCAGGAAAAGAGCGACCAGAACCATTCCGGCCGAGATGACAGCCAGCACCCAGAATACATCGATATACCCGAGATAGGCCGCCTGCCGTGCCACCTGCTGCCCAATCCATGCCAAGGCCTGCTGCTGCGCTGCTGCGAGCGAACTGCCCTGTTCGACGAAATACTGTGTCACCCGATGAAGTGTGTCCTGATACGGGATGCTCGAAGGGATGGCATGCTCGATCAGCCTGCTCTGATGGAACTGCGTCCGGTCGGCTAGAACATTGGAGGCGAGTGAGATCCCGATCGATCCGCCGATATTGCGCGCCGCATTCGTCAGTGCGGAGGCCTGGTCGGTCTTTTCAGGCGGAAGCCCGTCATAGGAGGCGGCAATGATCGGCAGGAATATCAAGGGCAGGGCGAAGCTCACCAGCATCCGCGCGAACGCAAAGAACCAGAAGTCCAGGTTACCCGTGAGACGCGTCAGGTCGTACATTGCCAACCCGGAGATCGCCGCGCCAGCGGCTATCAGGTAGCGAGGCTGCACCTTCGCGGTCAGTTGGCCGACGACCACCATCATGACCATCGTCACCAATCCGCCAGGTGTAAGAACCAGCCCAGCCAAGGTCGCGGTGTAGCCAAAATACTGCTGCACCAGTTGCGGCATGAACTGCGTGGTAGAGTACAGGATTGCTCCTGCTGCCAGCATCACGACGAAGGACGAGCCGAACTGGCGCGTTGCCACCATGCGAATGTCGATCATTGGATCGCGCCGCGTCATCTCCCACGGGATCATCGACACGAAAGCGAGGCCGGTGATCACCGCGACGCAGACGATGAAGTTGGAGGAAAACCAGTCATCCTCCTGGCCGCGGTCGAGCATGATCTCGAGCGCGCCCAGAAACGTCGCGACCAGCAGGAACCCGATCAGATCGAATGGCTGCCGGCGTTGTTGGAAGGTCGCCTTAGGATCGCGCAGGTTGACCGCGATCAGAGCCATAGACAGCACGCCGACTGGGCCATTGATCAGAAAACACCAGTGCCAGGAGTAGTCGTCCGATAGCCAGCCGCCGAGTAACGGACCAATGACAGGCGCCACCACGACGGCGATACCGAACAGAGCGAAGCCCTGGCCGCGCTTCGCCGGAGGGAACGCGTCAGCGAGGATCGATTGCGAAATTGGCACCATGCCGCCGCCGCCGAGTCCTTGCACAATCCGGAAAAGCAGTAGCGACTGCAGATTCGGCGACATCCCACACAGCACCGAACTGACGGTGAACAGCGCGAGACAGATCAGAAAGAACCGTTTGCGGCCCCACAATCTGGCCAGGAAGCTGCTGGCCGTCAGCGTGATCGCATTGGCGACCAGATACGTCGTGACTACCCACGAAGTTTCGTCTTCGCTGACGCCCAAGCCGCCGGCAATGTGGGGCAACGCGACATTCGCGATGGTGGTGTCGAGCACCTCCATGAACGTCGCGAGCGCGACGAGTACCGCGATCAGCCATGGGTTTGAGCCGGTGGCGACAGAGCCCACCCGGATTTCGGTCGCGCCGCTCATAGCCACGCCCTCAGCCGCTCGAGCAGTGACGGTGCCGGGTTCACCCGCACACTGGGTAGGACCGACATACCCGGACCGAGCGCGACATCAGCCGGCGCCGCATTGAAGGTGATTTTCACCGGCACGCGCTGCGTGACCTTGACGTAGTTGCCGGTCGCGTTCTCCGCCGGGAGCAGCGAGAACGCGGTGCCGGAACCCGGCTGAATGCTCGCAACATGGCCCATCAGCGCGTGATCGGGATAGGCATCGATCGCAACTGTCACGGGCTGGCCAGGCCGCATCGCATCGAGCTGCGTCTCCTTGAAGTTCGCCGTCACCCAGATCTGGTCCGGCACAAACATCGTCAGGTTGGTGCCTGGCTGAGCGAACTGGCCGACGGCAGCACTGAGACTGACAACACGTCCTGCCTGCGCGGCGCGCAGCGTCGTGTAGGAGAGGTTCAATTGCGCCTGGTCGCGCTGGGCCTTTGCCTGCTCCAGGTTGGCAGCAGCGCTTTCTCGCTGCGCCTTCAGAGATTCGACTTGCCGCTGCGCCAATCTCAGGCTGGCTTGCGCGCTTTCGAGTGCCGCCTGCTGCTGACGCAATTGCGATGAGTACTGCTGGGCATTCTGCACACTGCCCGCGCCTTTTTGCGCCAGATCCTGATAGCGCGCGGCCTGCTGTTCCGCGAACACCAGACCCGCCTGCGCCTGCGTCACCTGTGCCTCTGCGGCAGCGATCTGCGCCTGCTGGACGCTGATCTGCGCGTCGATGTTCTGGATGCCGGCCTCCGCACTCGCTACCTGCGCCTGTGCCTGGTAAAGAGCGATGCGATAGTCGCGATCGTCGAGCTGCGCGATGACATCGCCGGCCGCGACATGCTGATTGTCCGTCACCGGCACCGCGGTGATGTAGCCGGAGACCTTCGGTCCGATCGGGAACTGTCGCGCCGCGATGAACGCATCGTCGGTCGATTCGAAGTGGCTGGCATTGTCCCAGTAAAGATAGCCAGCAAGCATTGCCGAACCGGCTAGCAGCGCGCCGAGTAATGCTCCGACCGGGTGGCGCCGCACCAACCCACGCCCAGCGTGCTCCCGCTCCCCTGGCCTGTTGCGCGACGATAGCATGAGATGCCCGCCATCAGCCGTCCGCGGCGCCTCCAGCGACGGCGCTCCGGCCTGATCCCATTCTTGCAGGTCCATCCAGTTCTCCTCCGGCTCCGGCGCCCGGTCGTGGTGGCCTTGGCATTGGCGCATTAAATGAACGATACCGTTTAGTTTCCTTATATGGACCAGGCGGCCGTGCGGTCAAGGCAGATCTGTGCTCCGCCGCTTGTCGCCGGCGCCGTTGGATGCGATGGCGAGAGAGAAAACGATGGGCAGGATGGCGTCGGCAAAGAACAAGACTGGGGAGCGCGGCCCTCTCCGTATCGGACGGCCCCCACGGGGACTTGCGGGTGAGGTGGACGAACGCATCCTTGATGCGGCGCATCGCGTGTTTCTCGAACGCGGCCTGGCGGGTGCCAGCATCGACGAGATCGCCTCCCGTGCCGGCGCCGGCAAGCCGACAATCTATGCCCGGTTTCCCGGAAAGGAGGCGTTGTTCACCGCCGTCATGATGCGCCTG
>CAYRTL010000074.1:0-27100 GCA_964427005.1 uncultured Acetobacteraceae bacterium | reverse complement strand
AGCAATCCCCCGCGTGTTGGGGATTGCTTCGTCGCTTCGCTCCTCGCAATGACAGGGGTGTCACTTGACCTGAACCGGCTCTAAGCTATCCGCACAAGACCAAGCGGAGGAAACCAACATGCCCCAGTTCGGCGAGTCCAAAGGCGAATACCGCGGTGGCGTCTATCGCGATGACGCGGCGCTGAAGGCATGGCTCGCGAAGCGTCCCACCGAAGCGGCGCTGGAGCCCGATCTGCCGATCATCGACCCGCACCACCATTTCTGGGATTCGCCGCATCGCGGCCTTTATCTGTTACCTGAGCTGCTCGCGGATATCGGCGGCGGGCACAACATCGTCTCCACGGTTTTTCTCGAGTGCCGTGCGATGTATCGCAAGGCGGGCCCGCGCGAGATGGCGGCGGTGGGTGAGGTGGAGTTTGTCGCCGGCCTCGCCGCGATGAGTGCATCGGGCGGCTACGGTCCTTGCCGTGTCGCCGAAGGGATTGTGGCTGGCGGCGATCTGACAGTCGGGGCGCGCGTGCGCGAATTGCTCGAGGCGGAAATCGTCGCGGCAGGCGGTCGTTTGCGCGGCCTGCGTCACGGCGTCGCCTGGGACACGCACGAGGCGGTGTATAAATACGCCTCGCGCCATGTGCCGCTCCATCAGGTGATGGACCCGAAATTCCGCGAAGGGCTCGCGCAGCTTGCGCCTCTCGGTCTCAGCTTCGAGTCCTGGCAGTATCACCCGCAACTACCGGACGCGATCGATCTCGCGCGTTCGTTCCCCGGCACCACCATCATCCTCAATCATGTCGGTGGCATTCTGGGTGTCGGGCCATACAACAATCGGCGGGAAGAAATCCTCGCGGGGTGGCGCAAGGACATCAGTGAACTCGCCAAGTGCCCGAACGTGTATTGCAAGCTGGGCGGGCTTGGCATGGTGTCGGTCGGTTTCGACTTCCATGAGCGCGATATGCCGCCCTCGTCCGAGGACCTTGCCGCCGCGTGGCGGCCCTATATCGAGCACTGCATCGAAGCGTTTGGCGTCAACCGCTGCATGTTCGAGAGCAACTTCCCGCCAGACAAGCAATCCTGCGGCTATACGGAGCTGTGGAACGCATTCAAGCGGATCACCGCCAATGCAACGGCCGACGAGAAGAAAGCGCTGTACAGCGGCACCGCGGCCAAGGTGTATCGGTTGATCGCGCCATGAAGGACATCTCTGGCAAGACCGCCATCGTCACCGGCGCCGCCTCCGGCATTGGCCTCGGCATCGCGACCGCGCTCGCGGAGTCCGGGGCCAACGTGGTGATGGCCGATATCCAGAAGGACACCGTCGAACAGGCGGCGCACGGCCTGTCCGGCACCAACAAGCGAGTCATGCCGGTGCGGATCGACGTGACGCAGGAGCAATCGGTGCTGAACGCTCTGGCGGAGGCGGAGCGCGCCTTCGGCAAGCTGCACATCGCCTGCAACAATGCCGGCGTGCCGATGCATGGAACGCGGCTGATCGATGTGCCGACTGCGGACTGGCAGTTCGTGATCGGCGTGAACATCTGGGGGATCATTCACGGGATCCGCCACTTCGTTCCCGCCATCCTCAAGCACGGCGAGGAAGGGCATATCGTCAACACCGCTTCTGTCGCCGGATTCCAGAATCGACGCGGCACGGATCAGGGGCCGTATTCGATGACAAAGTACGCGGCCGTTTCCCTGTCCGAGGCGCTCGAGATCGAACTGGAAGGCACCAATGTCGGCGTGTCGGTGCTATGCCCTGGTCCGATCAACACGAACATCGCGCGCGGCGCCCGCAATCGCCCGGACCACATGGGGGGCCCGCAGGTTCGCGCGCGAGACGAGACGGTGCTGGCTGAGCGGCTTGCCACGACGGGTCTTGATCCCATGAAGGTGGGAGAGCGCGTGGTGGATGCGATCCGCACGAGGACGTTCTACGCCTTTGTCAGCGCGGTGCCCGCCGATGTCATCAAGGCGCGCCACCGTCGGATCGAGGAAGCGCTGAACAGCAATTGGGTGACGCATTACTGAGCCCCGCACCCGCCCCCACTAGGCACGCCTTATCCGGCGCCCTCTTGCAGCCAGGGTTCGGTCTGCCACAGGCGGGCCAGTTCGGCGCGCTCATTGTTCGCCTGCGCCGTCCAGGCCTCGCCGTCGATCCACGCGGGCATGACGCCTGCGGCTTGCGCGTTCTCGCGATACTCCTGATCCGCCACAACAGCCTGCATGGCGCCGCGGAGTTGCGTGATGACCTCGGCTGGCGTGCCGGCCGGAAGCGCCAATCCGCGGCGGATCATGGCGGAGAGGTCGATGCCGGCATCGCGCAACGGCGGCATGTCGGGAAACGCGTCAGAGCGGTTCGCGGCAGCGATGCCAAGACCCGCGAGGCGCCCCTCCCGCAGGTCGCCGATAGCGCTGCTGAGGCCAAGAGCGGCCGCGGCTACATTGCCGGCAACCGCGGCCTGACGCGCGGCAGCGGCGGACGGGAACGCGACGATGTTGAGCCTTGTCCCACCGACCGCCTGCAGCCGTAGCGCGGCCAAATGCGGCGGGCTGCCCGGCGGCGGAGTCGCCAGAGGCACGCCGTCCGCGTCCTCGGCGGAACGCGCGATGATGTCCTGCACCGACCCGAGCGGCGTGGCAGCAGGGGAGACGATGGCGATCGGCTCCTTCTGCACCGCGCCGACAAGCACGATTCGGAACAGCAAGTCACCCACCCCACGATCTACCATGCGGGCCGGCAGCGTTGGTGTGGCGACCCAGCCCAATATCGTTCCATCTGCCGGGGCTTGCGCCAGAGCCTGCGCGGTAGTCAGACCGGCGCCGCCGGGCATGTTGGCGACGGCCGGGGTGGACCCTGGCCGATGCCGCGCAAGGAACGGCAGGAACGCGCGTGCCAGGGCATCGATCTGCGAGCCCGGCTTGCCTCCAACCAGGAGCGTGGCTGGGCGATCAGCGAGACTCCGGCGGATGATACTGAATGCCCCCGCCGAACCGAGCAGATGGCGGCGCCGGATCACGACCTGGTCGCTGGTGCGGCTGCCGGGGCGGCTTCGCGCCGCAGCCGGTTCTCGCCGAGAAACAGCAGGATGGGCGCCGCGATGAAGATCGACGACGAGGTGCCGACCACAATCCCGAACAACATCACCCAGGCGAAGCCGGAAATGCTTTCACCGCCGAACAGCGCCAGTGGCAGGCTTGCCAGGAAGACGGTCATCGAGGTGCCGAGAGTGCGGTTCAGGGTCTCGTTGATGGACAGGTCGATCAGGTCGCGCAACGGCAGCGTCTTGTACTTGCGCAGGTTTTCTCGCACCCGGTCGTAAACAACCACTTTATCGTTCGTCGAGTAGCCCAGGATCGTCAGGATGGCGGCGACCATGACCAGGTCGAACTCGATGCGCGTGATCGCCAGGAAGCCGATGGCCTTGGTGATGTCGAGGATCAGCGTGAGGACAGCGCCGACGGCGAACTGCCATTCGAACCGGAACCAGATATAAACCAGGATCATCAGCAGGCTGATCCCGAGCGCCAGCAGGCCATTTCTGAACAGCTCGGCCGATACCGAGGCGCCCACCGCATCAGTCCGCAGCACCTTCACCCCGGGCACCGCCTTCTCCAGGGCGGTGCGGACGCGCGTCACGGCTTGCTGGACCGCGGCCTCAGTCGGCTGGGCGCCGAGACGGATCAGCACCTCGGATGGATCGCCGAACTGCTGCACTCCCTGTTCCGGGATATGTTCGGCCGCGAGGGCGGCGCGGATCTGCCCGAAGTCGGCCGGCCCGGGTGTGCGCACCTCCATCACGATACCGCCTGAGAAGTCGATGCCCAGGTTGAGCCCCGGGTAGAAGAACATCACCACGGATGCGGTCGAAAGGATGGCGGACACCACGAGGCCCATGATCCGGCCCCGCATGAACTGGATCTTGGTGTTGTCCGGGACGAGGCGGAATGAGGGGCGGATGAACATCGTTGATCAGACCGGCAGAAGCTGAGGGCGCCGCGCCACATACCAGCGCGATACGAGCAGCCGCGTCAGCATCCAGGCGGTGAACAAGGAGGTGGCGATGCCCACGGTGATTGTCACGGCAAATCCTCGCACCGGGCCCGACCCGAAGATGAACAGCATCACGTGCGCCAGGAAGGCCGTGGCATTGGAATCGAAGATTGTATTGTAAGCCCTGGTGAAGCCGTGCTCCAGCGCTGACAGCGGAGGCCGGCCGAGACGCTGCTCCTCTCGGATGCGCTCGTTGATCAGGATGTTGGCGTCCACCGCCATGCCCAATGTCAGCAGGATTCCGGCCATGCCTGGCAGCGTCAGTGTCGCTTGCAATACCGACATGATGCCGAGCATCAGGACCAGGTTCACCACCAGGCAGACATTCGCGAACCAGCCGAACAGCCCATAGAAGGTGGCCATGAAGCCGATGACGAGTACGAAGCCGACCGCCAGCGAGATCGCGCCGGCTCGGATCGAATCGGCACCCAACTCCGGCCCGACGGTGCGTTCCTCCACTACCGTCAGAGGAGCGGGCAGAGCGCCGGCCCGCAGCAGCACCGCCAGATCGTTGGCAGAGGCCGCGGTGAAGTTGCCGCTGATCTGGCCGCGGCCGCCGGTGATCGGCTCGCGGATCACCGGCGCGCTGATCACCTTCCCGTCCAGCACGATGGCGAAGCGGTGGTTGACGTTCGACCGCGTGACATCGGCGAAGCGCCGTGCCCCGATCGAGTTGAAAGTGAAGTTCACCACCCATTCGCCGGTCTGCGGATTGGTCCCGGCCCGCGCATCGGTCAGGTCTCCACCATCCACATCCACCCGCCGCCGCACCGCGATCTTCTGGCCTGGATTGTCCTGCATCGGCAGGTAGTCGACGCCGGGGGGCGGCGGCCCACCAGCGTTGGCGTTCGCCGTCTCGTCCACGAGCTGAAACGTCATGTGCGCGGTCTTGCCCAGCAGCTCCTTGATCCGGTTGGGGTCGCTGATGCCGGGCAACTGCACGACGATGCGTGTCTCCCCTTGTTGGGTGATCTGTGGATCGACTACGCCGGTCTCATCGATGCGACGACGGACGATTTCGATCGACTGCTGCACGGCAGCCCGGGCGCGCGCATGTAGCGCGACCTGCGACAAGGTCAGGATGATGGTGCCGTCAGGGCTGGAGGTCAGCTCGAACTCCGGTGTTCCGGTCGGACCTTCGGCTGCAATCAGCGGACGGATCGCCGCCACCGCCGCGTCGAGCTTGGAGGCATCCCTCAGCTTCAGGATGACGCGATTCTGGTCGGGTTGGGCCTCTAGCGTCTGATAGAAGATCGAGCCGGGCCGAAGCGCCTGACGCACGGCATCGACCATGCTGTCCAGCCGCTCCTTCACGACGGCCTTCATGTCCACTTCGAGCAGCAGATAGGAGCCGCCTCGCAGGTCCAGGCCGAGATGGACCTGGCGCCAGGGCAGCCAGGGTGCCGGCGCTGGGAACAGGTTGGGAATGCACAGGATGGCGCCGAGTAGGCAGAGGCCCAGGATCACGGCGGTCTTGAGGGGGGTGAAGTACATCATGACGCCGCGCCCCTATGCGCCAGCGGGCGTGGTCAGGTCTAGATGGGAGGCGGCGGACAGAAAGAATAACACGGATTGCGCAGATAGGCGCACGGGCTACGCAGAGAAGCCTCTGTGCGATCCGTGCCCGAATCTGCGCAATCCGTGTTACTCTTTTTGCTACGCAGTGGTTGTCACACCGCCGTATCGGACAACACGTCTCCGAACCGTTCCCACGTCTTCCCGGTCCAGCGCATGAGTTGAACCTGGCGGATCGGGTGGAAGTTGGTCGGGCTGGTGTTCATGCGGATGCCCGGCAGCAGCGCGCCGACCTCCACATCTTTCATGCTGGCTGCCTGACGCATGAGGTTCTCGCGCGAGAAATCGTTCCCGCAGGCGTGCAGCACATGAATCGTCGTCATCGTAGCCGCATAGCCATAGACGTAGAACGAGTCCGAGATGTCCGCGTCAGGCAGATACTTCTTCATGATGTCACGCCAATGCTGCAGACCAGCGTCATTCTGCCATTGCGGATCGGTTGGATCCTTCAGGTAAGCCGAACTGATCACGCCAATGCCATTCTCGGCGCCGGCTGGCTCCATCACCGCACCGGCCGATGTGGACACGTTCGTGAGCATGTGCAGCGGCTTCCATTTCATGTCGGCGACCTTGCGTATGATCTGCGCGGCGAACTTGGGAGTCGCCGCACTGATCAGCACATCCGCACCCGAGCTCTGCAAGCTGATCGCCTGGCTGTCTATCGTCGGGTCGGTCACCTCGTATGACGCGACAGCGACCTTGTCGAAGCGATCTTTCAGCACGTCCTTGACGCCGGTCAGGTAGTCCTTTCCGAAGTCGTCGTTCTGATAAAGGATGGCGATCTTCGCGTTCGGCTTGGCTTTCAGGATGTACTGCGCGTAGATCTGCGATTCGGTGCGATAGCTTGGTTGCCAGCCAATCGTCCACGGGTGCTCCTTGTAGTCGCCCCACTTGTCTGCGCCGCTGCCCACGAACAGATGCGGCACCTTCTTCTGGTTGACGTATTTCACGATCGCCGAATTCGACGCTGTGCCCAGCGTGTTCGAAAGGCAGGCCACAACATCCTGTTCGACCAGGCGGCGCACCTGCTCCACTGCTTTCGGCGGGCTGTAGGAATCGTCGTAGGAAAGGAAATTGACCTTGCGGCCACCGACGCCGCCCTCATCGTTCAGCCAGCGGAAGGTGGCGGTATGCGCGCGGCCAATCGCGCTGTAGGCCGATGCCGGCCCGCTATAGGCCGCCATGCTGCCGATGCGGATTTCGGTTGCCGTGACGCCTGGCGTCTCGGCGGCGCGCGCGACATATGGCGCGGCGGGCACAATGGAAGCAGCAGCGGAGGCGGTCAGGAACGAGCGGCGACGTAACATGCGATATCCTCCCGGACATTGTCGTTTGCGATGAACTCTACGCGACCTCGATACGACTGTGAACCGCGGACCGCCGGTGTCCTGCCGAACCTCCAACAAAGGTGCTGCGTTACGGAAGACCAACTTGCAGGTAATTCCATGCCCGAAGCTCACGCCCACGTCATGCCGGTACATGGCGCGCGCGAACTTCCCGCAGTGCGGGTGGACAGCTACAACGTCGAACTTCGCGACCCGGAGGGCTTTGTCGGAGACCGCGCATCGAGCCGCGCGTTCCGTTCCATCCTCAACGACTGGCGCGAACGGCTGCGGCAAATTGCGGAGGATCCGCTGGGCGAGCAGCCGACTGAGAAGGTGGAACGGCGCAAACTCGACAAGCTGATAGTCGAGGGCGATGTCGAGGCGGCGGGCCTCGTGCTGAGTGCTGTCGAGGAATTCGCTCAGGAGCTCGCGACGGTCTGCCGGCGGCTGTTGCGGCTGAAGGCCTGGCGGGATACCGAGGTCGTCGTGGTCGGTGGCGGCTTTCGCGGCAGCCGCATCGGTGAGCTGGCTATCGGGCGCGCCGGCGTGCTGCTGAAAGCGAACGGGCATAATCTCACCTTGCGGCCGATACGACATGATCCGGACGAAGCTGGCCTGCTCGGCAGTGCGCAACTCGTCCCACACTGGATACTATCCGGACATGACGCCATCCTCGGCGTGGATATCGGCGGCACGACGATCCGCACCGGACTTGTTGCGCTGGAATGGCGGAAGCGTACGCTGTCGGACGTCCGTATCGCGGACGCGGAATATTGGCGGCACAAGGAGGAGAAACCTTCACGCGACGAGGCTGTGGAAAAGCTTGTGGCCATGCTCCGCCGCCTCATCAAGTTGGCGGATAAGAAGCAGCTCAGGCTCGCGCCGTTCATCGGCATTGGTTGTCCCGGATTGATCAAAGAGGACGGCACGATCGAGCGGGGTGGCCAGAACCTTCCTGGCAATTGGGAGGACCCTGCATTCAATCTTCCAAACCGGATTCGCGATGGGCTTCCCGAAATCGCTGGCGAAGCGACGCATGTGCTGATGCATAATGACGCGGTCGTGCAGGGGCTGAGCGAAGTGCCATGGATGCGCGACTTTAAGCACTGGGGTGTGTTGACCATAGGCACCGGGCTTGGCAACGCACGCTTCACCACCAAGCGCTGATCTCGTAGCCAAGCGACTACGTGCATGGCGGCCCTTCGTCCGCCATGAATGACTGTATACCCGCTACGCCGGAATCTTCCGATCGCTCGCCGCGTCGCGAGTCGGCACAATAGACACTTCCGATTGCGGCTGGCTGGTCTCGGCGGCAACAGGTGCGGCGCCGGCCCAATAATCCTTGCCGATCCGAGGCTCGAACAGACCCTGCCATAAACGCGCGATGCGGCGGCGATTCGGCCAGGGTGGCGCCATCAAATCCGCCACGAGATCAGGCTCCTCCCACGGCACGTCATGACAGGCAGTCGCCAGCAGCGGATTCGCCGGATCGCTGCGCCATGCCTGCGGGAAGAACGCCAGTGTGCTGCCGACGGGCGCGACGCGCGCCGCAACGTCGCGGCAGCCGCGGTGAGCCGTCCACCATGCCTCCGCCAGACTCACGCCGCCGCCGATTGAGACGTGACACACCTGCGTTGCACGCGGATTGAACTCGATCAGCCACGCAGCTCCTGTGCTGTCCAGCACGTAGTCCATTCCATGAAAGCCCGAGAGACGCAGACGTGCGGTCAGCCGGGTTGCGGCCTTCGTCATGTCGTCACGTTCGATCACTTCCACCACCGTGGAAGCGCCGGTCGGGCCCTGTGTTCCGAGCGCACGCACACTGAGCTGCGCGAGCATCTCTCCATTCTGGCACGCCATCGTGGTGCTTGCGGGTTGTCCCTGGATGAAGCGCTGGACGATGACCTCGGGAACAGTGCGCTCGAAGGAAGGGACGAGTGAGAATCCATCACCGTTGATGATCAGCCGTTTGACGGCGCGTCCGATGCCGACGGGTCGTGCCATGGAATGGTAGGCGCGTACCGCCTCGGCGCGATTGTAAACGATGCGCACACCGGCGCCGCCCCAGCTCATGCCGCACTTGATGACCCATGGCAGCGGTTCGTGCCACTGATCGAGATCGGCTTCAGAACGGAGCAGTGCCCATGGCGGCACGCGGACACCTTCCGAGGCAGCGATACGAAGCAACTCGTGGCGGGATTGGACGATCGGAAAGCTCTCTGGTGCTCCGAGTGAGCTGGCGATGAAGTTCGCCATCACCCCTTCGTTATCAGCATCGTGAACGGCGTGCAGGTGAGAAACCGCTCTGTCGTCACAGGGAACTACGAAGACGGGCCCGGAGCTTACGATCGCATCGCGTAACAGCGAAATCGCACGCAACGACGGATACGTGCTGCACCGCGCGACAGCACGCGTGTGCCGCAAGGGATGACCGGGCGGGCAGATAGCCTCAACCCGAAGCCCGAGACGATGAAACGCCATGGCAAGACGCGCCGGCGCTGGCCACCAGGTGGTGGTGGCAAGAAGTACGGTGTCTGGTGCGCGCATTTATGTCTACGACGTTCCAGCTTGGGGCGGCTTGCATCACCGAAATGTCGGGTGAAGGCAAGTCAATCATGTGGCAACTATTCTATCCGGAAGTGCACTGTACGGACTGCGCGATCTAAGCGAAGTCACGTACTGGTGAGGGTTTGTCTGTCTGAGAGGGAGCAAAGCTTGTCTGCAACTTCGATCGCAATCATCGGCGCGGGCCCATACGGCTTGTCGCTGGCATCGCACCTGCGTTCACGGGGCATGTCCTTCCGCATCTTTGGACAGCCGATGCACAGTTGGGTGGCGCAAATGCCACAAGGCATGCTGTTGAAATCGGAAGGTTTTGCCTCCTGCATCCATGATCCGGAGGGCAGTTTTCCGCTCGCGCGGTTCTGTCGGGAGAATGGCCTGCCGTATCAGGACGTCGGGCTTCCCGTGCCGATCCAGACCTTCATTGATTATGGGCTTGAGTTCCAGCGCCGCTTCGTTCCTGATCTGGAACGCCGCCAGGTGACACGGCTGGAACGCGGTCCGTCGGGCTATGCGGTGCATCTGGACGATGGCGAAATTGTTACAGCCAAACAGGTGGTTGTGGCAGTTGGTGTGGGACATTTCCCGTATCTGCCTGCGGAACTCCGGGGAATGTCTGAAAAGCATCTCTCGCACAGTTCCGATCACGCGGACCTGAGCGGTTTCCGCGGCAAGAACGTCGTCGTTATCGGCGCTGGGGCATCCGCCGTTGACCTGGCCGCGTTGCTGCATGGCGCAGGTTCGTCTGTGCGTCTGGTCGCGCGCCGCAAGGCTATCGACTTTCACGCGCCGCCGGAACGGCGTCCGCGGCGCATTGATGAGCGGATCCGCGCGCCGCGTTCTGGGTTGGGCCTTGGGTGGCGTTCACGCTTGTGCGAGGACGCGCCGCTGCTGTTCCGCCTCATGCCGAAAGACTTCCGCCTGGGCGTGGTGAGGCGTCATCTCGGACCGGCTCCCGGCTGGTTCGTTCGCGAGCAGGTGGAACGAAATGTTCCGATGCTACTCGGCAAGCAGATAGTCGAAGGCTCTTCACCCAACGGCGTGGCGCACCTGCGGATCAAAGACGAAGCGGGCAGCGAACAGGTAATCGAAGCCGATCACGTTGTCGCAGCGACGGGATATCGCGTGGACCTGCGTCGCCTGAAGTTTCTTCCACAGGAAACTCTGGGGCAGATCCGCATGGTGGAGCACACGCCGGTGCTGACGTCACGTTTCGAAACATCGATGCCGGGACTGTTCATCATCGGACCAGCGGCGGCCAACTGCTTCGGTCCGCTGATGCGTTTTGCGTGCGGCAACCGTTTCGTGTCACGCCGGCTGGCGCCGTACATCGCAGCACGGGCGGCGAGCTGAGAATTACCGCGTGAGACGTGATGCCGGGGCTTGGCCCCGGCATCGACGTCTTCGATACAGGGGTAAGAGGCGGATGGCGGGGCCAAGCCCTGCCACGACGTTGCAACACCGGACGGCGGTGGACAGGCGCAGCCATCACAGTTCAACTGCAGAACCGCGGCCTCCACTTGCTGAAATAATTCGCACTCGTCGAACCGGACCATTGCCCGCCGCGTTGGCAGGTGGTCAGTCAAGGAGAGATTGGGATGCGACCCATTTTTACGCTGGCTTCGTGCGCGATCCTCACCGTTCCGCTGCTGACACTCGGACCGTCAGCGCGGGCCGACAGCAACAATGACTTCCTGGGCCAAGCGCAAAAGTTCTTCAACGGCAACGACAATGATCGTGACCGCGATGCGTACCAGCGCGGCCGCGAGGATGAATGGCGCCGTCAGCAGGCTCAGCGTGACCGTTATCAACGCGATCACGAGGCGTATCGGAACGATCGGGACCGCGACGACAGGTACCAGGACCCTTACTATCGCAACAACAACTACCGCTAATCGAGCAGCCAGGGTGCGGCGGATGCCTGAGCGATCTGCCGCACCTGGCTGAGCAGTCCCGGCCCGACCGGAATCCCTTCCGCCATCCGCTTGGCCGCGTTGTTCCATTGCGGATCGCCCGCCACCATCACCGGTTGCGCCGGATCCACCGGCTTGGTCGCACGCAGATCATTGCAGAACCGTGCGACGTCGTTTTCGAATTCCGAGTGCTCTCGAAATAGCCCCGGATCGATCGCCATGAAGAAGTGGCCGATGTCCATCCCCTGCGGCTTCTTCGTGTGCTGCGGATCGGTGATCAGTGTGGCGCCGGACAAGCACGATGCCAGGATGTTCACCATCGCGGCGAGCCCATAGCCTTTGTAGCTGGAGTTCTCCGGCGACCCGCCGAGTGACGTAAGAAATCCGCCCTTCTCACGCGCCTCCAGCGGATCGGTGCTGGGCAGTCCTTCCTTGTCCAGCACCCAGCCGGGCGGACATTGCAAACCTTCGTTTGCCTTGTTGCGGATGCGACCCGCAGCAACCGTCGTGGTGGCCATGTCCAGCAGGAACGGCCGATCATCACCGCTTGGGGCAGCGAACGACCATGGGTCGGTGCCCAGCTTCGCTTCCTTGCCGAATGTCGGCGCGACCTGGATGCCAGAAGCGGAGGTGCATGCCATGCCGATGAGCCCCTGGTTCGCGGCCATCAGCGTGTAATAGCCGGTCGCGCCAAAATGCGCTGAATTGCGCACGGTGGTGAGCGCCATACCCGATGCCTTTGCCTTGTCGATCGCGACCTGCATGGCGAAGTGCGCCGGCACGTGGCCAAGCCCACCGCTACCGTCAACCAGCGCTGAGACCGGCGTCTCTTTCACGATTTTCGGCCGAGCGTCCATTTTCGCCCGACCGGTGCGGCGCAGCCGATCGTAGCCCGGCAGCATTGACATGCCATGACTGTCCACACCGTGCAGATCGGCCCACGACAGGATATCGGCGGTGGTTTCGGCGTTGTCCTCCGGCATGCCCCAGGCGGACAGGATGGCCTTGATCTGTGCACGATGCGTCGCATACGGGGCAGGCATGTTTCTCTCCTTCGGAAGGACGCGCAGCCTTGCGCGACCGCAGCATTCCGGCAAGGGTGGTTTCAGTGATCAGTGGTCGGTGATCAGTGGTCAGTAGGAGGGGCGGATGGACGGAGGGGAACTGCTGCGGGCTCGGTTTGGCATCGATGTGCCGGGTGTGGAAGTCCCGGCAGAGATCGCGCCGCTGCTCGATCGGCGGGTGACCCGCCGTTACACCGATCAGCCCGTCCCGGATTCGCTGCTCGATGCGCTGCTCGCTGCGGCGCAGTCGGCGCCGACGAAGTCCGATCTGCAGCAATATTCGGTGGTCGTCATGCGCGATCCGGCGCGGATCAAGCAGATCGCCGATTGGATCGGCACGATGGACTGGATCGCTTCCGCGCCGGTGTTCCTGGTGTGGTGCGGCGACATGCGACGCAACCAACTGCTGTGCGAAACGCACGGGATGCCGCACGCCAATAACAACCTCGACACCTTCCTCAACACCGCGGTCGACTGCTCGCTCGCGATGGCACAGTTCATGGCGGCCGCCGATGCAGTGGGCCTCGGCACGTGTCCGATCAGCTACGTGCGCAGCCACATCGAGCGCGTCACGCCGCTGCTGTCGCTGCCGCCCGGCGTGTATCCGGTATCCGGCCTGACGGTCGGCTGGCCGGTGTTTCGCCGGCCGGTCTCGATGCGACTGCCGCCGTCGGTCGTGGTGCATCGCGAGCGCTACGATGAATCGCAGCAGGACTCAGAGATACGCGCCTACGACGAACGCCGCCGTGCGCGTGAACCGGTCGCGCCAGGCAGCCTCAAGAACAATGATGTGTATCCGCCACGCGAGGGTGTCGGCTGGAGCGAGAATGTCGCGCGCCAGCTCTCCGTGCCGGAGCGTTTCGGCTTCGCCGCCTACCTGAAGACCCGAGGTTTCGATCTTGCCTGAAGACCACATCCATCACGCGCCGCTGATCGATCAGCATACGCCACCACGTCCGCGTGCCGTTCGGCCGCGACACGCCGCGAGCCTGATCGTGTACCGGCGCGAAGGCGGCGCGGTCTCGATGCTGATGGGCATGCGAGGCGCGAAACATCGCTTCATGCCGAACCGGCTGGTCTTTCCCGGAGGCGCAGTCGATCGCGCCGATCTGAACGCGCCGAGTGCGACCAAGCTGTCCGCGCACACCGAATATCTGCTGCGCAAGAGCGCGAACGAAAAATTGGCGCATGGCCTTGGCATCGCTGCCGCGCGCGAGCTGCACGAGGAAACGGGCCTCTCACTCGGTGCGCCTCCTCGGCTGGATGTGCTCCATTTATTGGCCCGCGCTGTCACGCCGCCGCCCAGCCCCATCCGCTTCAACGCGCGCTTCTTTGTCGTCGATGCGCATTACGTCACCGGCACACTCGGCGGCGATGGCGAGCTGGAGGGGTTGCGCTTCTACGAAATGCATGAAGCACTGTCGCTCGATCTTGCCATGCCGACGCGGCGCGTGCTGGAGCGGCTGCAGCTCTGGCTCGAGATGAGCGAAGAGCAGCGCGTCGCGCAGACGCACACGCCCGTCATGCACCGCGATCGCGGTTGGCGGATGGAGTAGCAGGCCGGTCGGCGGGCAGGACGAGGCGTCAATACGCGAATTTGACGTGCCATCCGGCGACGCCCTCCGGGAGCAGGTCCAGCAGATGCCACAAGGTGCAGAAATCATCGCTGGGTTCGAAGCCGGTGTCGGCAACGCGAACGATCCTGTCGGCTTCACGGCGGAAGACAGAAACGCCCGGCAACCACCCGCCGTTCGACGAACGATAGCCCATGTCGGCTGCGAAGCTGCTGCCCTGGTGGCTCACCACCGGGAATCGCCAGCCGCGGCTCGCTGCGAAGCTCCGCTGAACCTCTGGCGGATCGGGGCTCGATACAACGAACGCAGCGCGATCGGCAATGTGGTGGTAGATGCCATTGAAGCCGTCAGCCCACAACGTGCAGTTCGGGCAGGAGCGGCCCATGTTGTGGATGACGAACAGGTCCCGCTTGTCACCGAATAGTTGCGACAGGCGCACCGAGCCATCAGGAGTGACAAATTCATAGTCCTGCACGGGCTCCGGCTCGATGCCGGCCTGGGCTTCCCGCATCTTCTGTCGCAATTCGGCGATCTGACTCCGCCACTCCGCCAGCCTTGCTGCGGTCTCCTTGTATGTCATGCCGATCAGTCCTCGTACCGATCGTGCCAGCGTACCCATTCCATCGGAAACCTGAGCCCCGCTTCGTCACGTCCTTTCGGCACCAGGTCGAGGTAGTGATAAGCGCCATTCATCATGTCGAGGCCGCGCGAGTAGGTCGAGTAAGTGTGGTATATGGTTCCATCTGGCGCTCTGTAGAATACGCTGATGCCGGGCTGTTCTGTAACCGACAGCTTGATCCAGCGGTAATTGTAATAGACCTCACCTTTCTCGAGCTCATCCGGCGCGAAGGTCACATAATAGTCGTGATTGAAGTCGGAACCGGCTGAGGATACCCATTTGAACGTCCAGCCCATTCGCTGACGATATGCCTCGATCTTATCGAGCGGGGCAGACGAGATCGCCAGCAGCGCAACGTCGCGGTGCGCCAAATGCACGTCGATACCGTTGAAGTTGTCCGCCCAGAAGGAGCAGCTCTTGCAACCTTGCTCCCAGTCCGCGCCCAGCATGAAGTGATAGATGACCAGCTGCGATCGCCCGCCAAACAAATCGGCTAACGTTTCGCGACCATTGGGTCCTTCGAACGTGTAGGACTTTTCCACTCGTTCCCATGGCAACGCGCGACGTTCTGCGCTCAATTGATCGCGCAGGCGGTTGAATTCCTTTTCCTTGGCAAGGAATTGCTTGCGGGCTTCGATCCAGGCGTCGTGGGAAACAACCGGGTGATTCTCAATCATCGCTTGTTCTCCTTTCTTCGCGGTTTGCGCCGAGGCCGCTCCAATTCGAGGATGGAGGCGGCGAGCAGATCGAACTGCTGCTGCCAGTACTTGCTGTAGCGGTTGAGCCAAAGCGCCGCCGAGAAAATCGGTGCCGCATCCAGGCTGCAGCGGCTGATGCGGCCGGAGCGCTCCTGCCGGACCAGACCGGCGCGCACCAGCACCTGGATGTGGCGCGACACCGCCTGCAACGAGATATCGAACGGCGCGGCGAGTTCGGACACCAGGAACGAACCCTCCTCGAGCCGCAGCAGGATCGCGCGCCGGACCGGATCGGATACGGCGAAGAACACGCGATCAAGCAGCGCCTCGTCCTCATCCTCTTCGCGATCGATGGCGCGCAGCGCGGGTAGGCCCATGGCCCTTCTTTATCAACATATTGGTTGATAGTCAACCAGTAGATTGATCATTGCGTGGCGCATTACCATCACGCGATCTGTAGCAAGGGACGATGAATGGCCAGCAAGACGCAGCGTTTCCGCCAGTTGATCGAGGCGGAGGAAATCCTGGTTCAGCCTGGCGTATATGACGGGTTCAGCGCGCGGCTGGTGCAGCAGATGGGTTTCAAGTCCGCCGCCATCTCCGGTGCTGGTCTCAGCGAGACCAACCTTGGCTGGGCCGATGTCGGATTGATGGGCTACGAGGAGAACCTGCACGCATCGCGCGCCATCGCATCCTGCATCGACATCCCGGTTTCAGCGGATGCCGATACTGGGTACGGCAACGCGATCAACGTGTTCTTCACGGTACGTGGTTTCGAGGCCGCCGGCGTCGATGGAATCATGCTGGAGGACCAGGTCTGGCCCAAGCGCTGCGGACATTTGGCCGGGAAGGAAGTGATCCCGGCCGATGAAGCGGTGGAGAAGATACGCGCAGCGGTCGAGGCTCGGCGTGATCCCGATTTCATCATCAAGGCACGCACCGACGCGACGGCGACGCATGGCGTGAAGGAAGCAATTCGTCGGCTAAACCTGTATGCCGAAGCCGGGGCCGATCTGCTGTTCGCCGACGCGCTGCTGACGCGCGATGACATCGCGCTCGTGGCGAGCGAGGTCAGCAAGCCGCTGTCGGTCAACATGGGGTTCGGCATCCGCTCGCGTCCAACCACACCACTCATCTCGCCGCGCGAGTTGCAGGATCTGGGAGTGGCCGTGGTGGGCTATCCGAGGCTGGTCACCGGTGCGGCTATTCAGGGTATGAAAAACGCGCTCGCTGTGTTGCAGCAGTCGGTGGCGGAGGAACGTGTCATCGAGCGTCCGGATCTCGCGGTCTCTTTCCAGGAATTGAACGAGCTGATGGGTTTTGCCACGATTCGCGACATGGAGCAGCGCTTTCTCACGACTGCGCAGCGCGAGGCAAAGTACGGCGCCGCATGATGAGAGAACAAGCCGAACGCACCAGGCTCGCCGTCGATATAGGTGGCACCTTCACCGATATTGTGCTGGATCTACCGGGCAGGACGATCTCCGCCAAGCTGCTGACCACGCATGACGCACCGGATGAAGCGGTGATCGCGGGAACTCAGGCAATCCTGGCAGAAGCGCGAGTTCCCGCTGCGTCGCTGGACCTGGTGATCCACGGCACCACGCTCGCGACCAATGCGCTGATCGAACGGAAGGGCGCGCGGACGGCACTGATCACCACGGCCGGCTTTCGCGATTCGCTGGAGATCGCCTACGAGCATCGCTTCGAACAGTACGATCTCTACATGGAACGGCCGGAGCCGCTGGTGTCGCGCGATCTGCGGCTGGAAGTGCCCGAACGGCTGGCCGCGGACGGCTCCACGCTGCTGCCGCTGGATGAGGCGGCGCTTGAGAGCCTCGTGCCTGCACTTCGCCAGCAAGGCATCGAGGCGGTCGCGATCAGCTTTCTCCACTCCTACATCAATCCGGCGCACGAGGAGCGTGCGCGGGAGCTCATCGCACGCTCTTTGCCGCACATCGCCATCACCATCTCGTCCGAGGTCTGTCGCGAGATCCGCGAATACGAGCGGACATCGACGGTCGTGGCGAATGCCTACGTGTTGCCGATGATGGACCGCTATCTGTCGCGCATGCAGGATGGATTGCGGCGGATCGGTGCGAACTGCCCGCTGTTGCTGATGATGTCCTCTGGCGGCATCTGCACGGTGGAGACCGCAAGGCGCTTTCCTGTGCGGCTGGTGGAGAGCGGACCCGCGGGCGGCGCCATCCTCGCGCGTCATGTGGCCGCGCGTGGTGGCTACGACCGAGCCATCTCGTTCGATATGGGCGGCACGACCGCGAAGATCACACTGATAGATGACTATACGCCGCAGCAGTCGCGGCACTTCGAAGTGGCGCGCGCGTATCGCTTCGCGAAGGGCAGCGGCTTTCCGGTGCGCATCCCGGTGATCGACATGGTGGAGATCGGTGCCGGCGGCGGTTCGATTGCGCGCGTCGATTCGCTGCGCCGCATTGTCGTGGGTCCGGACAGTGCCGGTGCCAATCCGGGGCCGGCCTGCTACGCGCGTGGCGGTGAGCAGCCGACAGTGACGGACGCGGACGTGGTGCTTGGGCGCATCGATCTTACGCGTTTCGCCGGTGGCAAGATCGCGCTCGACCCGACGCGCTCATTGCAGGCGATCACGGAGATCATCGGCTCGCCGCTGGCGATGCCGGTGCAGGAGGCGGCGCGCGGCATTGCTGAAATCGTCGATGAGACGATGGCGAGTGCGGCGCGTGTGCATGCGGTGGAGAACGGCAAGGACACCTCGGATCGCACGCTGATCGCATTCGGCGGCGCCGCGCCGCTGCACGCCGCGCGGTTGGCGCAGAAACTCGGCATCCGGCGCATCGTGGTGCCTCCGGATGCCGGCGTTGGTTCGGCGCTCGGGTTTCTCGGTGCGCCGATAGCATATGAAGTGGTGCGCACGATGCTGGTGCGGCTGGATGCGCTGGAGCAGAGCACGATAGACGCACTGTTTGCAGAGATGCGCGCGGAAGCAGAATCGGTGGTGCGACTTGGTGTGCCGCAAGGCACCTTGGCCGAGACACGCACCGGCTACATGCGCTATCGCGGCCAGGGCCATGAGGTCGCGGTGCCGCTGCCCGACGGCACACTCGATCCGGCCGTGCTGCGCGCCGCGTTCAACGCTACGTATACACGTCTGTATGGCCGAGTGATCCCTGGCCTGGAGGTGGAGGCGGTCACGTGGACGCTGTCGCTCGCCGAACCGCATGAGCTTCCGGAGCGCTTGCCCTTGCCGCGCGATGCCGGCAGCGCGAAACCGTCCGGCCGATGCCGCATCGTGGAGACGGCAACAGGCGAGATGGCGGATGCGTCGCTGTATGTGCGTGCCGAACTGGTGGAGGGCGTGCGGCTGGCGGGGCCGGCCGTGATCGTGGAGGACGGCACGTCAACCATCATCCCGAGCGGCTACACGGTGCATATCAGTGCCGGCAATGACATCGTGATCGAGGAGAGCGCCGCATGATGCGCAGAAACATCTCGGAGATCGAGCTGCAGATCATGTGGAACCGCCTGCTCTCCGTGGTGGAAGAGCAGGCACAGACCCTGGTTCGCACCGCATTCAGCACCTCGGCGCGCGAGGCCGGCGACATCTCAGCCGGCGTGTTCGATCTTGAAGGACGGATGCTCGCGCAGGCGGTCACCGGCACGCCCGGCCACATCAACACCATGGCGCGCTCAGTTGGCCATTTTTTGGAGGTGTTTCCCGTCGCACAGATGAAGGAAGGCGACGTCTACATTACGAACGATCCGTGGAAGGGCACCGGACATCTCTATGACCTGGTGGTGGTCTCGCCGACTTTCATGGATGGCCGCATTGTGGCGCTGTTCGCCTGCACGACGCATCTGGTTGACATGGGTGGCGTCGGCCAGACTCCGGAAGGACGGCAGATTTACCACGAAGGTCTGTTCATTCCGCTGCTGCGTCTTGCGCGCGCCGGCGAGATGAATGAGGACCTGCTGGCGATGATCAGGTCCAACGTGCGCGAACCGGTGCAGGTCATTGGCGATGTCTATGCGTTGATCGCCTGCAACGAGATCGGCAGCCGCCGGCTGGTGACGATGATGCGTGAGTTCAGCCTGCGCGATCTCGACATGCTGGGCGAGGCGATCATCAGCCGCAGCCGCCAAGGCATGGCCGAGGCAATTAGCAAGCTGCCACAAGGCACCTGGACCGCATCGATGCGCATCGACGGCTATGAGGCGCCGATCGATCTGGTTGGCACGCTCACGATCGGTCGGGACACGATCCATGTCGATTATACCGGCACCTCGGGCATGTCGTCCTACGCCATCAACTGCCCGCTCTGCTATACGGAGGCCTATACGACGTTCGGTGTGAACTGTATTGTGGCACCGCATATCCCGAACAACACAGGCACGCTCGACGCCGTGCGTGTAACAGCGCCGGAGGGCACGATCCTCAGCGCCACCTATCCGGCGGCGGTTTACGCGCGATCGGTGATGGGGCACATGCTGCCGGACGTGGTGTATGGCTGCCTTGATCAGGCATTGCCGGGGCGCGTGCCGGCGGAGGGCACATCGAATCTGTGGACGCTGAACCTGATCGCGGGACACGGATTGACCGGCATCGGGCGTGCAGCCGGCACGCCGTTCATGGTCAACAGCTTCCATTCGGGTGGCGCAGGCGCGCGGCCCAACCAGGACGGGCTTTCCGCGACACCATTTCCATCAGGCGTGCGCAATGTGCCGGTGGAAGCGACTGAAGCGATCACACCGCTTGTCATCTGGCGCAAGGAACTGCGTCAGGATTCTGGTGGCGCTGGACGTCAACGTGGCGGGCTCGGACAGGTCATGGAGATCAGCTCGCGAGAAGATGCGGCGTTCGGCATCTTCGCGCGATTTGAGCGCGTGAAGTATCCGGCGCGCGGACGGCATGGCGGCGCGTCAGGAGGGGCAGGGCGCCTATCACTGAAGTCGGGAACCGAACTGAAGCCGAAGGGATTGGCCGTCGTGCCGCCGGGCGATCGGCTGGTCGTGGAAATGCCTGGCGGCGGTGGCATGGGGCCGCCATCGGAGCGCGACCGCGAACGCGTCGCGCGCGATGTCCAAATGGGGTATATTTCCGCTGAAGCAGCGGCTCGGGACTATTCTTGACATCCAGAATCTTTCAGGGCGGGACAGCCGACTGGTTTTCCTCGTCGAGCTGGCTGCCCGCCGGCGTGCCCGTTGCGGGCGACGCTCTCACTGTCAACACCGGCACGGTGACGATCAGCGCAACCGAGGCGGCGAATTTCGGTTCGCTTGACAATGAGACTTTGTCTCTTGGCGGTGCCTCGGCCGCGGCTCTCGCGGCGGATGCCGCCACGTTTGGCAGCCAGTTCACCATCGCGGCTTCGTCTTCCGCGGGGCTGAATTTTTCCGGCTCGGTGTCATTCGCTGGAACGCTGCTGGCGGGCGCGGATACAGCGCTGAACATCAGCGCCGATGCGACCGGAACCAGCGAGGTCACCCTCACCGGCGGCATCCTCATCGGTAATGGTGACAGCCTGTTCGTCAATGGCGGCACGCTTTTCGATGATGGTCCAATCACCGTCAGCAATGGCGTGCTGACCATCGGCTCGAACACCACGTTGCAGGGGCCAGGCACCATCGAGATCGGCGCAAACGGCACGGTCATGATCGACGGGCCTGTGGCCCCCGGGCTATCCATCGAGTTCACCGGTGCCAGCGGCACTCTCATGCTTGCCGATCCGCTGAACTTCAACGGTATCGTCTATAATTTTGTCAAAGGCGACGTCATCGATCTGGTGGGCGCGCCATCCTATCATTGGGTGTACGGACACGGAAAGCTCACGGTGCTTGGTGGCAATTCCAGCCAGGCGCCGGAGGTCGCAAAATTCAGTCTGCTCAGCAATACGCAACTGACCGCGTCGCAAATCTTTGTCGGTCAGGACGGCAATGGCGGTTCGGAAATCCAGCTCGTGGATGTCCGCAGTTGGACTGGCAACACGGGCGACTGGTACACCAGCGACAACTGGACGACGGCCGGAACGGGCGCCGTCAATTCCTACCCGCTATTCGGTGACTCTGCGACGATCAGTGCAGGAACGGCGGTGATCACCAGCGCCGATGTGACCAGCTTCGGCACGCTGAACAATGGGCGCATCGTGCTGAATGGTAATGGCGCCGGTTTGCAGATCGCTGGCGATACACTGGGTGTAGACCTCGGGATCACCGCGGGCGGATCGCACATCAGCAACAGCCTCGTGTTTGACGGGCTTACCAGGTCCAGCGCGACAATCCGGGCCACCGGCAATGGCTCTGTCCTCAACTTCATCGTTGGCAATGACGGCACCACCGTTGGCCAATTCGTGAACACAGGGCTGGGCACTATCGTCGCCGGCTCTGAAGCCGCGCTCAATTTCAACGGCGGCCGGGTGACCAACGACGGTCAGATCATCGTCAAGGGCGTGATGACGGTTGGCGCCAATACGACGATTGATGGTATCGGCGTCATCGCATTGAACTCCAACAGCAGTGCTTTGACCGTGGCTGGAACGGTCGCGGCCGGCCAGCAGGTCGCGTTCAACGACTTCAACAATCTGACCGTTGCCGCCGGGGCGCAGTTTGCCGGAACGCTGGAGAATTTTGAGCAAGGCGACACCGTCGATCTTGCCGGCATCGTTGCTAACAGTGCCAGCTATGATACGGCCAGCAACCTGCTGACACTGCGCGAGAATGGATCCGTTGTCGCGACACTGTCGGTGCAAGGCGTTTACGGCCTGAATGACTTCCAGGTTCAGCCGGATGGTCAGGGCGGCACCGATGTCACCACATTCAATCCTGTCGGTGGCACGGTGTATGCGACATTGCCGATGCCGGCCTTGGCGCCGAGTGGCGGAACCGTCAGCCTCGCGTCGTTGCTGATCGCCTCGTTTGGCAGCAACTTCGTCGCGGCCTTGCCTGATTTTCAGCTTGAGTCAGAAAGCCCGTCGGACCTGCAAGATTTCTCCTACTGGGATCCCAATGAGCCGAAGCTGTCCTATTGGACTGTGAATGGCACGATCGTGGCGCCGGATAACGTGCAGCCAGTGTCTGCGGCCGATCTGGACAACATCGATTTCGTTGCGGGCAATGAGATCGTGGCGAGCACCGAGGTGCAGTTCCCGGTCGCATTCGATGATGTTGGCAACGCGACCTCGTTTCTCAACTTTTTCGTGCAGAACTTCGACTCGCCGTTTGCCCAGCCGAGCCTGACCTCGGGTCATCCGGCGCCGCAGGATGTGGTCAATGCGGCGTCAGCTTTTGCGTCTGCCTATACAGGGGTGCCCAATACCGAGGATTGCTGGAACATTGCGTCCGACGTGGCCGCGGCTGCCGGCGCCGCGATGGGACGGTTCACGGCAAGTCTCACTCCGCAGGACAACAAGGCCGCAGGATTTTGGCGCATCAGCTACGCGGCAGCGCAGAATGGGAGTGCCATCAGCAACTGGAGTTCGCTCGTACAGGCGGGCGACATCCTGCGCATCGGCTGGGCGGACAACGGCGGCGAGCACTCCTTCACCGTTGTCTCGCCGCTGGACGCCAGTGGTTCGATCACTGTGTTCGACAATGTCTATTACGCCACGCCCAATGGGTACGAAGGCATCGGCATCCACACGGCCCAGTACTGGACGAAGACCGATCCCAATGAAATCACTATTTATCGGCTCGATCCAAACAGCCTCTATCTGATCAACAACGTGACAGCCGACGCGGCGGCGATACCGGGAACGAATTTCGACGATCTGATCATTCCGGGTGGTTCTGCTGACATCATGTCAGGCGCTGCCGGTAACGATGTGTTCGCCAATACCAGCACGATCCTGAACGGCTCCACGATCACCGATTTTCATGCCGGCGACACGATCGACTTCACCGATCTGAGCAGCGCAAGCACAACGGCGGGATATGACGCATCGACCGGCATGCTAACCCTGAGGTCCTCGGGCACGCAGATGGCGACGGTGCGGTTGCCAACTGGGCTTCTAGGCACTTTTACCATCACCAACGATGGTGGCACCGCAGGGTTGGATGGCGGTACTCTCGGCGTTCTCTATGACAATCTCTATGCCAGCAGCTCCGCGCAAGGCAGCCTGGTTGAGCTGGTAACATGCTTTGCCGCCGGCACGCGCATCGCAACCAGCGAAGGCGAAGTTGCGGTCGAGCGGCTTTCAATCGGCGAAGAAGTGTTCTGCCATGGTGGTAAAAGCCAGCGCATCGCCTGGATTGGTCACCGTCACCTCGACATCACGCGTCATCCTGCGCCTGAGAAGGTGTTGCCGATACGTGTGGCCGCCGGCGCGTTTGGCGCTGGGTTGCCACGACGCGACCTGATGCTTTCGCCCGATCATGCAGTATTTGTTGACGGTGCGCTTATCCCGATCCGCTATCTGGTGAACGGAACGACAGTTGCGCAAATGCCGGTCTCGGCCGTGCCGCAGGTCAGCTACTACCATATCGAACTGCCGAGGCATGACGTGATTCTGGCAGAGGGGCTACCGGTGGAATCGTATCTGGACGCCGGTAATCGCAACCGATTCAGCAATGCAGAGGGCCCGATCGTTCTGCATCCTGACTTCTCCAGCCTGATCTGGGAATCCGAGGGATATGCACCACTCCGCATCGTCGGACCTGAAGTCGCAGCGGTTCGTACTCGGCTGGCCGACATCGCCCACAAGAAACGGCGGGGTCACACAGCGACGCGACGGCGTTCCAGCTCGGCTTCGTTGATTTGAAGGCCCAGGCCCGGGCCCTCCGGGAGGTGGAATAATCCGTTCACTGGCCGCGGTGGATTTTCGAACACGGCATGGGTGCGTGTTGACGGGTCATTCCATTCTATCGGTTTCGTCGCCTGCAGTTGTGCGGCAGCCACATGCATATTCGCCATGTGGCCGATCGTCGGCTGCGTCTGGTGCGAGACCAGTTCAACGCCATGCGCGTGTGCCAGGGCAGCGCAACGTACCAGACCGGTGATGCCGCCCATCTTCACGATGTCGGGCTGCACCATGCGCACGCCGGCCTCGATCAGATCAGCCAGCGCGGCGAGCGTATAGGTCTGCTCGCCGGCCGACACGGTGATGTCCAGCGCGCGCGCTACCGCGCCCATCGCCTTGACGTGGTAATGCTGCACCGGCTCCTCGAACCACCAATAGCCAAGCTCCTCCAGCGCGCGTCCGACGCGGATCGCGCCGCCGTTGGTGAAGCCGTTGTTGGCGTCGAACGCCAAAGGAAATGCATCGCCTACCAACTTCCGGACCGCGCGTGCCTTGGCGATGTCCCCAGGAATGTCGCGATCGAGTTCTGTGCGCGGATTGTCGAAGCGGATCTTGATCGCGGAGGGCTGATCCTTCATGCGTGCCTCGACGACTCGCAGGACCTCATCCAGGCTACGATCGCCATTGCCGCCGATAGAGGCATAGAAAGGCAGCGCGGTGCGCCACGCGCCGCCTAACAACTTGTAGATCGGCAGACCCGTCAGCTTGCCCTTGATATCCCACATCGCGATGTCGAGCGCAGCCAAAGCGCCGGTCAGCGCACCCTCCGGTCCAAGCTTGACGCAAGTGTGCATCAGCGTATCGAGCAGCACGGCGTGATCCAGCGGGTCCTTGCCCATGAGTGCGGGCGCAAGGTCGTGCCTGATGATGCCAAGTGATGCGAGTCCGCCCTGCATGGGTGAGGCTTCGCCGATCCCATCGATCCCAGCATCCGTATAAATGCGCACGAAGGCGCTGTGCTGCCTGGGGTTTTCGTCCGGCGTCCAGCGAACCTGAAATGCATCGATGCGGGAGATCTTCATGGCGCCTGCTCCTTGGATCACTCGCCAATCAACACCGGGATGAGCGAGGCGACAAGCAGCAGCGCCATGGCGATATTGAAGGCACGCAACCGCGCCGGTGAATGCAGCAGCCGGCCCGCACCACCGCCCAGAAACGCCCATACCAGCAGACACGGCATCCCCACCGCGAGAAACACAACGAAGATGCGCGCCAGTTGCATCAGAAGCGGATCATGCGGCGACAGATACTCGCCTGCTGCGCCGGCTGCGATCAGCCATGCCTTCGGGTTGATCCACTGGAAGGCTGCCGCGCCGAAGAAGCCAAGCACGCGACCCCGGCCACCTTCACCAGGCGGCGGCGCGGACGCGATCTGCCAGGCCAGCACCAAGAGCCAGGCCGCTCCAACCCAGCGGAATGCGGGCAACAGCAACGGCCAACTCACCAGCGCCGAACCGAGTCCGGCACAGACGAGGGTGAGCATGACCGAGAAGCCGGTGGCGATGCCCAACATATGTGGCATGGTCGCGCGTACGCCGTGATTCGCCGCCGATGCGGCGACCATCACGTTGTTCGGTCCAGGCGTGATGTACATCGCGACGGAGAACCCCACCAGCGAAAGCAGCGCGCTGTCCATGCGGATAGGGCAACATAACTGACGTTTTCGTGCAACGGCTGTTTGTGCCGTCACGTTCGCGTGCCGCGTCTTTGAACGGTCGATAGCGACCTTAACATGATCCGCGTAGCGGCAAATGAGGATCAAGAAATGGCGGGCGAGATGTTGCATGAGGAGCGTGAAGTACTAGGGCCGGAAATCCTGGACCGGCATCGCGCGATTTCCACCATCATGGAAGAGCTGGAGGCGATCGACTGGTACGATCAGCGAATCAAGGCCAGCAGCAACGCCGAACTGCAGGCGGTACTCGCCCACAATCGCAACGAGGAAAAGGAACACGCGTCGATGCTGCTGGAATGGCTGCGGCGGCACGACGCGGAACTCGATGCGCATATGCGCACGTATCTGTTCAGCCAAGGGCCGATCCGCGAAGTCAAGGAGGGCGCGGCGGCGTCCGATAGCGACGGCAGCCTCTCGATCGGCAGCCTGAAGGGCTGAGCGATGAACCATCTTTATCGGGAATTGGCGCCGGTCCCCGCGGCTGCATGGCAGGAGATCGAGAAGGAAGCGACGCGTACGCTGAAGACGACATTGGCCGCGCGGAAGCTGGTGGATTTCGCCGGTCCGCTGGGTTGGCAGGCATCAGCCGTCGGGAAGGGACGCAGCAGAGCCGTGGAGCCCTCGCCCAACACGAGAGTGCGCGCTCGTCTTCGCGAAGTGCTGCCAATGGTGGAGCTACGCGTCGAATTCGAGTTGTCGCGCGACGAGCTGGACGCGATCGATCGTGGCGCGAAGGACTTCGATACTGATCCGGTGATCGAGGCGGCACGCGCCATCGCGATCGCCGAGGATCGCGCGGTGTTTCACGGCTACCCGGCTGCCGGCATTCGCGGCATGTGCCAGGAAAGCGCGCCTATCGAGATCAGTTCAACGCCTTTGGACTATCCGGCACTGGTCACCACAGCGTTGACCCGGCTGCGCGAAGCCGGTGTTGGCGGACCTTTCGCTGTCGCTTTGAGCGAACGCTGCTACACAGAGTTGGCTGAGGCGACGGAGGGTGGCTATCCGGTCCTGCAACATGTGCGGCGGCTGATCGATGGTCCGCTGGTATGGGCGCCGGGGCTGGACGGCGCGCTCGTGGTATCCATGCGCGGCGACGATTTCGAACTGACGGTCGGGCAGGATTTCGCTATCGGCTATCTCGACCATGATGCGGAGCGTGTGCGGCTTTACATCGAAGAGAGCTTCACGTTCTGGCTTCTCTCGCCGCAGGCCGCCGTGCCACTGGCGTTTCCGCAAGAAAAGACGGCATGACTGTCAT
>CAYRTL010000073.1:0-27703 GCA_964427005.1 uncultured Acetobacteraceae bacterium | reverse complement strand
AGGGCGTCAAACTGCGCGACGAAACGCCACGCATCGGCCATGGCGGCGCGCGCATTGCGTTCATCGATCCGGCTTCGACAGGCAATGTGCTGATCGAACTGGCGGAACTGCCGGCAGGACATGGAGCGCATGCATGAGCGGCTTTGTTCACCCGGAGTATCTGGTCGAGACCAACTGGCTCGCCCAGAACCTGAACAACCCGAACGTTGTCGTGCTGGACTGCACGACGCACCTGATCCCCGATCCGAAGATCACTTATCAGGTGAAGCCCGGCCGCGAGGATTTCGAGAAGGGCCACATACCCGGCGCACAGTTCGTCGATATGCTGCGCGACGTCTCCGACACGTCGCAAAGCCTGCGCTTCATGCGCCAGTCGCCGGATGACTTCGCGGCCGCCATGCGCCGCTTCGGCGTGAACAACACCACGCGGGTCATCAGCTACAGCACGGCCAATTTGTGGTGGGCAACCCGGCTTTGGTGGCTGCTGCATGAGTTCGGCTACGACAACGCCGCCGTGCTGAACGGTGGCTGGCAGAAATGGCAGCGCGAGGGCCGTCCCGTTGAAACCGGCCCCGCCAAGCCGCGGCCAGCCGGCAATTTCACCGTACACGAGGTGCGCAAGCTGATGGTCGGCAAGGACGAGGTGCTGCGCGCCATCGGCAACGGCGCGGTCTGCACGATCAACGCGTTGTTGCCGGAACAGCACGCCGGCACCGGCGGCAACAGCTATGGCCGGCCGGGCCGCATCGCCGGCAGTGCGAACCTGCCAGCGGCGCACCTGCTCGATCCGCAGACCAACACCTTCCTGCCAGCCGATGAACTGCGCAGGCGCTTCGAAGCGATTGGCGCGATGGACAAGCAGGTGATCAACTACTGCGGCGGCGGCATCGCCGCGAGTGCGGATGCGCTGGCGCTGATCATGCTGGGGCACAAGGACGTGAAACTATACGATGCGTCGCTCTCCGAATGGGCAAAGGACCCCGCGCTGCCGATGGAAACAGGCTGATGGCCGGGTCAAGCCCGGTCATGACGTAAAGGAGGACGCTATGCTGCTACCGCTGAACGATCGTTCCATCGCCTATGATCTGATCGGACCAGAGGACGGCCCCGTCGTCTGCATGACGCACTCGTTGGCTTCTGACCACGGCATGTGGGCCGAACAGGTGCCGCCATTGCTGGCCGCCGGCTTCCGCGTGCTGGCGCTGGACATGCGCGGCCACGGCGGCAGTGATCCAGTGCCGGGTGACTACACGATGAGCGATCTCGCCAATGATGTGGCCATCGTGCTGGATGGTCTGTCGCTCCAGCGCGTGCACTTCATCGGGTTGTCCATCGGCGGCATGCTCGGTCAGGCATTCGCGCTGGAGCACGGCAATCGCCTGCTGTCCGCGATGTGGTGCGACACGCTGCCATCCACGCCCGCCGGCGCGGACGAAGTCTGGCAGCAGCGCGTCGATACGGTGCGCAACGCCAATTCGCTGCGGCCGTTGGCGGATCCGACGATTGAACGCTGGCTCACGGAGGCCTTCAAGGCACGCAACCCCGGCCGCTACAAACAGATACGCGACACGATCATTGGCATCACACCCACGGGTTATCTCGGTTGCGTGGCGGCGATCCGCAACTTCGACTTCGTCGCGCGTCTGCCGTCAGTGAAGCTGCCGGTGCTGGTGGTGTGCGGATCGGATGATGCCGGTACGCCGCCGGATGCCAACCGCCGCATCGCCAATCTGGTGCCCGGCGCGCGCTATGAGGAGATTGCCAACGCTCGGCATTTCCCCAATGTCGAACACCCCGACACGTTCAACCGGATCATGATGGGCTGGCTGAACGCGCAGCGTTAAGGAGGAAAACATGCGTCTGGCAAACAAGATCGGCATCGTCACGGCCGCTGCTTCGGGCATGGGCCGGGCTGGCGCGCTTCGCTTTGCCCAGGAGGGCGCGGCCCTCGGCGTCGTGGACCTGGACGAGGCCGGCGCCAATGCCGTGGTAAAGCAGATCACCGACGCCGGCGGCAAGGCGATCGCACTGGCGGGCGATCTGCGACAGGACTCGTTCGCGCGTGACATCGTGCGGCGCACAGCCAATGCATTCGGTGGGCTCGATTTCGTCTGGAACCATGTCGGCCATCCCGGGCCTGCCGCCATCGAAGGCATCGACTGGAAAGACTTCGAGCTGGCCATGGACCTGAACGTGCGCACGGTGCTGGTCACGACCGAAGCGGCCATTCCTGAACTGCGTGCGCGTGGCGGTGGTGCGCTGCTCTACACCGCATCGACTTCGGGCCTGACCGGCTCGCAATTCAGCCCGGTTTACAACATCGCCAAGTTCGGCGTGGTCGGATTGGTGCACGGCCTGGCGAAGCGGTACGCGAGGGAAAAGATCAGGGTGAACGCGGTATGCCCCGGCCCCACCGATACCCCGATGCTGCGCGTGTTTGTCGCTCGTCCGGACAGCCAGTTGCCGCCAGGAGAAACGCCCGAAACCCTGGTGGTCAGGCGCGGCGGTCAGGTGCCGATGGGCAGGCCGGCACAGCCGGAGGAGATTGCCAACGCCGCGCTGTTCCTGATCTCAGACGAAGCGTCTTACATCACCGGTGTCGCGCTACCGGTGGACGGCGGCGCCACGGCGTAATCGAGCGGGGCGGCCACTGCGGCCGCCCGTTCACTTTATGGACTACGCCTTGTCCAACCAGAAGATATCCTCCCGCGCGACATCATAGATGCCGAAATAGTCGTACGGATTGTAGCCCTTCAGGTAGTTCCACCAGACGTCGTTGATCTGCTCCCAGCAAACGGGCAGCACTGGTGGATCCTGCTCCATGATCTCCTCGGCCTGGCGGACCAGCGCCTTGCGTTTGGCGGGATCGACCTCCACGTCGATCTGGTCCACCAGCGCGTTGAATTTGTCGTTATTCCAGAACGAATAGTCCTGTGGTCCGCTGGGACGATACCAGGCGTTGAAGTAATCGGAGGGATCGAGCAGCGTCGAGACGACGGCGCCCACGGCGAGATCGAAGTGCCCGCTGGTGGCATCGTCGAACCACACCGACTCCACGACCGTGCGCAGGTTGCACTGCACGTCGATGTTCTGCTGCGCCATCGCCTGAAACGCCTGCGCCCATAGCTTGAAGGTGGCGATGTCGCGCACCATGAAGTCGAGACCCTTGATGCCATTGCCATAACCGGCGGCCGTCATCAGCGCCTTGGCCTCCTTGACCGCCTCGGTCGGGTCCTCCTGATAACCGACGCGCTTGAACAACTGCTCGGGTGGCGTGGCGAATTCCGAGAACGGATAGATGAAGCCGCCAACCCGCATCGGGGCGACGTCCTTGGTTACGTCCACCATCACATGCCGCTCCATCGCCAGATGGAACGCGCGACGCACACGGGGATCGTCGAACGGCTTCTTTTTGTCGTTGATCCAGATCCCCTGGATCACGCTCTGGTTGAACGCTGTGGTGGACATGCCAGGCGTGGCTTTCGCCTTGCGCGCGGTCACCGGATCGACGATGCGCGCATAGTCCACACGATTGGACAGCACGGCCGCGCCAAGTTCGGGTGAGAACGGAATCAGGTTGTAGAATTCGATGCCATCCAGATATGGCAGTCCAGGATTCCAGTAGTCCTTTCGCTTCTCCATCACCCAGACTTCGTTTTCCACCCGCCGGACGGATTTGAACGGGCCGGTGCCGGGAATATCCGCCACCTTGCGGAGATTGTAGTTGTTGTCCTCCAGTGTCTTCTTGCGCAGGATGCCGTTCCAGCCGCTGGCGATCGCTGCCATGACAAAGCTCGGGGGGCGAGGGGCGGCCAGCTTGAACTGCACGGTATACTTGTCAGGCGCGGTGATCTCGCCCACCGCCTTGAACAGAATGCTGCGCGGGATGCTGACGCCCTCAGGCGGCTTGCGTATCCGATCGAACGTCGCCTTCACGTCATCGGAGGTCAATTCCGCGCCATCAGAAAATACCACGCCCTTGCGCAGGAGGAACGTGTAGGTCTTGCCGTCCGGCGAGATCTCCCAGCTATGCGCCAGGTCCGGGATGATCGTCTTGCCGCTGTCGCGCGGATCATGCCGGATGAGATTGTCGTACATGCAGCCTTGCGCGCCGAGACTGCCGATGGTGCCGGACTGATGGAAATCGAAATGCGGCAGGCGGTTGAGGATGCCCATGCGCAGCACGCCGCCATGCTTTGGATTCGGTTCCGGCGCGGCGAGCTGGAATTTCGAGCCGTCGAATTGCAACGGGATATCCGCCGCCAGCGAGGAAGCCGGCCGCATCCCGTACGTCACGGCCATGGCCGCCGCGCTGCCCTGCAGGAACCTGCGGCGGCTCCAGCCTCGTTCGTTACCGTTCATTGTGTCGTTGTCTCCCTGCTTCCCTGGTTGGTTATGTCTTGTCGAGCCAGAACGTATCTTGCCGGCACACGTCATAGGCGCCGAAATAGTCGTCCGGCCGCAGACCTTTGACGTAGTCGTACCAGATGTCGTCGATCTTCTCCCAAGCCACCGGCAACAACGGTGGGTCCTGCTCGAAGATCGCTTCCGCTTCCCTGATCAAGGCCTGCCGCTTCGCCGGATCGACTTCGCGGTCGATCTGCTCGATCAGCGCGTCCACTTTGTCATTGCTGTAGGATGAGTAGTTCTGCGGGCCGCCGGTGTGATACCACGCGTTGAAGTAGTCCGACGGATCAAGCAGTGTCGACACCACCGCGCCGATGGCCAGGTCAAAGTGCCCGTTGGCGATATCGTCGAACCACACCGACTCCACCACGTAGCGCAGATTGCACGTGATGTTCAGTGTCTGCTGCAGCATCGCCTGGATCGCCTGCGACCACACGTGGTAGCTGGCAAGATCGCGGATCAGGTAATCCAGACCTTGAATGCCGTTCGGGTAGCCGGCCGCCGCCATCAAGGCCTTCGCTTCCTTCTCGGCCGCGCTCGGATCGTCCTGATAGCCGAGTTTCTTGACGAGTTCCGCTTTCGGTGTGGCGAGATCGGAGAACGGATACATGAAGCCACCGATCTGCATCGGCGCCACGTCCTTGATTGCCTCGATCAATGTCGGCCGATCAAGTGCCAGGTGCATGGCGCGCCGCACCCGTGGATCGGCCAGTGGCTGCTTCTTCGTGTTGGTATAGGTCGCGTGAATGACGCTCTGATTGAACGACGCGACCCTCATTCCTTTGGTCGCCTGCGCTTTTTTGAAGGTCACCGGATCCGTCACGCGGCCATAATCCACGCGGCCAGATAGAATTCCCGAGCCAAGCTCCGGCGAGAACGGCACCAGATTGTAGAACTCAATGCCGTCGAGATAAGGCAATCCTTTGTTCCAGTAGTCCTTGTTCTTCTCGACGACCCAGACTTCGTTCTCCACGCGACGGACGGTCTTAAAAGGACCGGTGCCCGGGTAACTCGGCACCTTGCGCAGATTGTAGTTGTTATCCTCCAGCGTCTTCCTGCGCACGATGACATTCCAGCCACTGGCGATTGCCGCCATAATGAAAGCTGGTGGCCGAGGTTCGGACAGCTTGAACTCGATCGTGTATTTGTCGGGAGCGGTCACCTCGCTCACCGCGCGGAACAGGATACTGCGTGGAATGCTGACGCCCTGCGGCGGCTTCACAATGCGATCGAACGTCGCCTTGACGTCCTCTGAAGTCAACTCGGCGCCGTCGTGGAACGGCACGCCCTTGCGCAAATAAAAGGTGTAGGTCTTACGGTCCTTGGCGATCTCCCAGCTATGCGCCAGATCAGGGATGATCGTCTTGCCGCCGTCGCGCGGATCGCGGCGGATCAGATTGTCGAACATGCATCCCATCGAGCCAAGATTGTTGTAGGTGCCCGATTGATGCAGGTCGAAATGCGGCACGCGGTTTGTGATGCCCATGCGCAGCACGCCGCCATATTTTGGGTTCGGATCAGGCGCGGCGAGCTGGAATGTGGTGCCGTCGAACTTGTCCGGGACATCGGCAAGTAGCGGACGCGGGTACACGCCGTAGCCTGCTGCGGCGATCGCAGCGCCAGCCCCCAAGAAGCCGCGGCGCGTCAGCGGAGTGCGTGCGGACTGTCCATCCCTCATCGCGTTCCCTCCCTTTGGCCTTTTCAGAGCCATGGATGACGTGCTCTGATGGCACGTATCCGGCTTCATTTTCTCAACGATAACAGCCGGAATCTTGGGAGTCACGTCTTGAATGAAGTGCAGTCGCTGGCGCGCGGGGCATCCGTCCCCAACGTGCCTTCTACCCAACCGCTGTTGGAGATCGAGAACCTCCACACGCATTTCTTCACGCCCGCGGGCGTAGTGCGCGCCGTGGACGGCGTCTCCTACAGCCTGCGCAATGGTGAAACGCTGGGCGTCGTCGGCGAGTCAGGCTGCGGCAAGAGCGTCACCGCACTTTCCATTCTGCGCCTGGTATCGAGCCCACCCGGGCGCATCGTCGATGGTGCGATCCGCTTTGAAGGCACCAATCTGCTGAGCCTGGCGGAAAGGCAGATGGAGGAGATACGCGGCAATCGCATCTCAATGATCTTTCAGGAGCCGATGACGTCGCTCAATCCATTGCACACTGTTGGCCGGCAGATCGGAGAGGCGATTGCTCTGCATCAGGGCCTGTCTCGACGCGAAGCGATGGACCGCGCGGTGGAAATGCTGCGCCGCGTTCATATCCCGGACGCGGAGCGTCGCGCGCATGCCTATCCGCATCAGCTCTCCGGCGGGATGCGCCAGCGCGTGATGATCGCCATGGCGCTGTCATGCAATCCCAAGGTGCTGATCGCCGACGAACCAACCACTGCGCTCGATGTCACGATCCAGGCGCAGATACTCGATCTGATGCGCGAGCTGCGCGACACGCTGGGAACCGCGATTATCCTTATCACGCACGACATGGGCGTGGTCGCGGAGAATGCCGATCGCGTCGTGGTGATGTACGCCGGCCGCAAGGTGGAGGAAGCAAATGTCGATGACCTGTTCGAGCGGCCATCGCATCCGTATACACGTGGCCTGCTCGGGTCGATTCCCAGTCTCGATCTGGCGGCGCGCATCGTTCCGGCTCGCGCACGGCTGAACGAGATCAAGGGGATGGTGCCGTCACTGTTCAACCTGCCGAAAGGCTGCAGCTTCGCCCCACGTTGCGCACTCGCGACCGAGCAGTGTCGCGCTGTTTCGCCCATGCTTGAGCAGCTTCGGCCGAATCATTGGGTGGCGTGCTGGCGAGCCGGAGAGGTGCAATGACACCACTCCTCGAAGTCGAGAACCTCAAGAAGCACTTCCCGGTTTACAAGGGCGTGTTCTCGCGCGTGACCGGACAAGTGTACGCCGTGGACGGTGTCTCCTTCCACATCGACCGTGGCGAGACACTGGGTCTTGTCGGCGAGAGCGGCTGTGGCAAGTCCACAGTTGGCCGCACGCTGCTGAAGCTGCTGGAGCCGACTGAAGGCAGGATCAAGGTCCGCGGCACGGACATTACGGAGTTCGGTACGGCGGAGATGTTTCCGTACCGGGAACAGATGCAGATGATCTACCAGGATCCCTATGCATCGCTGAACCCGCGCATGTCGGCGGGCGACATCGTCGCCGAACCGCTGATCATCCACCAGGCTGGCACACGAGCCGAACGCCAGGAGCGCGTCGCCAGCCTGTTCGAGCGGGTCGGCTTGCGGCCCGAGCACATGAACTCGTATCCGCATGAATTCTCAGGCGGACAACGGCAGCGCATCGGCATTGCTCGAGCACTCGCGCTTGGGCCGGAGCTCATCGTTGGCGATGAACCGGTGTCCGCGCTCGATGTCTCGATCCAGGCGCAGATCATCAATCTGCTGATGGACCTGCAGGACGAGTTCAAGCTGTCCTACCTGTTCGTCGCCCATGACCTCGCGGTGGTGGAGCACATCAGCCATCGGGTCGCGGTGATGTATCTCGGGCGCATTGTCGAAACGACAGACAAGGCCAGTCTGTTCGAGATGCCGCTGCATCCTTACACGGAAGCCCTGCTCTCAGCCGTACCGATCCCAAAGGCGAAAGCGCGGCGGCGCAATCGCGTGATACTGGCCGGCGACGTGCCAAGTCCGATCAATCCGCCGTCGGGCTGCCATTTCCACTCGCGCTGCCCTTATGTCATGTCCCGCTGCCGGCATGACGTTCCCGCCCTGCGCGAGGTTGTGCCGGGTCACTGGACCGCGTGCCACCTGCATGACGGCGGTGTACGCTTTCCGTTGGTGAACGCCCCCTAGTCCCATTGCGAGCGGAGCGAAGCAATCCGCGTCGTGTTGGGGCTTGCTTCGTCGCTTCGCTCCTCGCAATGACAGGGGAGTGGAAGCGTCACACCGCGCCACGTAGCCGCGGATCAAGCGCGTCGCGTATGCCGTCGCCCAGGAGATTGAACGCCAGCACGGTCAGCGTGATGGCGATGCCGGGAAACAGCACCAGCCACCACGGCGGCACGAGCCCTGCGTTCAGTGAATCCGCCAGCATGTTGCCCCAGGTTGGCGTCGGCGGCGGAATGCCGACGCCGAGGAAGCCGAGAGCCGCCTCGATGATGATGGCGACGCCGAGATGCGTCGTGGCGAGGATCAGGTACGGCGCGACGCACTGCGGCAGGATGTGCCGTGCCATCATGCGCAGATGCGAGGCACCCAGACCGCGCGCGGCTTCCACGTACGACAATTCTTTGAGCGACAGCACGACGGCGCGGATGACGCGGCCGCCGAAGGGTATGCGCGTGATGGCGATAGCGACAATGACAGTGCCCATTCCGGCACCAAGCGCCATCGCGATTGCCATGGCCAGGATGAGATCCGGGAACGATTGCAGGAATTCGATGATCCGCTGGCTGACAATATCGAAACGTCCGCCGAAATAGCCGGACGCGAGACCCCAGAGCGCGCCGAGTGTGGTGCCGAGAAGCACGGCTCCCGCCGCGACGGTCAGCGACGCTCGGCTGCCGTAGATCACGCGGCTCAGGGTGTCGCGGCCGATCTGGTCGGTCCCGAAATAGTGCAAGGCGGACGGCGGTTTGGTCATTTGGCGGAAATCGGCGCGCGTGGGATCTCTTGGCGCCAGAGCAGGTGCCGCGATCGCCATCACAATGATGGCCGCAGCGACGCAACCCCAGAATGCGGACATTGGTGAGCGACGGGCGAAAGTGTGCAGGCCGCGCAATAGGCGCCGGAGCCAGGACGGTTCCACGATAGGAACACGAACGACAACCGGTGCTGCGTCGGGCTGTGTGATGCTCATCGGTAGCGGATCCTTGGATCGAGCCAGGCGGACGTCAGATCGACCATGATGTTCAACAGCACGAACACGATCGAATACAGGAACACCAGGTTCTGCATGACGAAGACGTCGCGCTCGCTGACCGCGGTGTACATGGCGTAGCCGAGACCCGGCGTGCCGAAGGCACGCTCCACCGGAATGGAGCCCGCCAGCACAAAACCGAGCAAAATGCCGGACAGAGTGATCACCGGCAGCAGCGCGTTAGGCAGCGCATGCAGTGCGATCACCAGGCGGTTATTCAGGCCCTTGGCGCGCGCGGTGCGCACGTAATCCTCGCGCACCACTTCCAGCAGGCTGGATCGCGCCATGCGCGCGATATAGGCGGCCTGACCAAGTCCCAGTACCAAAGCAGGCCCCACCACGATCTGCAGGTTGGACCACGGATCAGTGAAGAAGGAGACGTTGGCGAGCGGCGCGCGATAGCCAAAGCCGAACAGCAATCCCAGCACGATCAGCATGGCCAGCCAGAAGCCGGGCACGGCCAGGAACAGGATGCTGAGAAAGCGTGACACGTTGTCGCCAAGGCTGTTGGGCCGCAGCGCGCTCACGATCGCGACGGGAATGCCGACGAGCCACGACAGCACAACGGAGAGTGCGGCGATCTCCGCGGTCAGCGGTCCGCGACGCGCGATCATCTCGGCGACGCTTTCGGAGCGGAAGAACGAATGGCCCATGCTGCCGCGCAGGATGTCACCGACCCAGCGGAGGTATTGCACGACCAGCGGATCGCTCAGGCCAAGCTGCGCCATGTAGCTGGCGCGCTGTTCGGGGGTCAGCTTGGAAAAGCCCTCCGGGCCGAAAATGGCAACCAGCGGGTCGCCTGGCAGCACGCGCAGCACAAAGAACACGACGATGGATACGCCGAGTACCGTGACCGCACCGAAGGCGAGACGACGTACGAGATAGCCGTACATGCTGCCGTTCCGCGTGATTATTGGCAGTTATTGGACGTTGGCCTCGCTCGCAGCCTGCGGTGTGGCAGGTGCGGGAGTCAAGCAGGAACGCGGCTTGAGCGACCCGTCTGGCCGGCGGGCTACTGATCAGTATAATCGGCCCGGTGAACCGGATCGGTCGTGATCGCGAAGGGAGAAGAATATGAGTTTGAAGGGTGCGGGATACATAGTCGGGGCGTGGGAGCATCCGACGCGAAAGGCGACCGACAAGTCGGTCACGCTGCTACACGCGGAGTGCGCGAAGGGCGCGCTGGACGATGCCGGCCTGACGAAGGATGACGTGGACGGCTACTTCTGTGCGGGCGACGCGCCCGGTCTCGGCCCGCTGTCGATGGTCGATTACATGAACCTGAAGTGCCGGCACGTTGATTCGACCGATGTCGGCGGTTCGTCTTATCAGGTCGCGGTTGGCCACGCGCTGGAATCCATTGCTGCCGGCCGTTGCAGTATCGCGCTGATCACGCTGGCCGGGCGGCCCCGCAGCGAAGGCATGGCCACCGGCACAGCGCCGCGGGCGGGCAGTCCCGCGCAGCCGGAAATGCAGTTCGAATTTCCGTACGGTCCGGCCACCGCCAACATGTACGCGATGTGCGCGATGCGGCACATGTACCAATACGGCACCACCAGTGAGCAGCTTGCCTGGATCAAGGTGGCGGCGTCGCATCACGCCCAGCACAATCCTCATGCCATGCTGCGCGACGTGGTGACGGTGGAGGATGTGGTGAAGTCGCCGATGGTGGCCTCGCCGCTGCACCGGCTGGATTGCTGCGTTATCAGCGACGGTGGCGGCGCGCTTGTCGTCACGAAGCCGGAAATCGCCAAGAGCCTGAAGCGGCCGTTGGTGAAGGTCATCGGCGTCGGTGAATCGCCGAAGCACCAGTCTGCGGGCGAGTTCGACCTGACATTCTCGGCTGCGCGCTGGTCTGGTCCGCCGGCCTGGGAGATGGCAGGCATCAAGCCGTCCGATATCAAATACGCCTCGATCTACGACAGCTTCACCATCACCGTGCTGATGCAACTCGAGGATCTTGGCTTCTGTGAGAAAGGGCAGGGCGGAAAGTTCGTCTCCGATGGGAACCTGATCTCGGGAGTGGGCAAACTGCCGTTCAACACCGATGGCGGCGGATTGTGCAGCAACCATCCGGCCAATCGCGGCGGCATCACCAAGATCATCGAGGCGGTGCGCCAGTTACGCGGCGAGGCGCATCCGGCGGTTCAGGTGAAGAACTGCAATCTGGCGATTGCGCACGGCACTGGTGGTTCACTCGGTACACGCCATTGCGGCAGCACTGTGATTCTGGAGCGGGAGTGATCGACATGGCTTATGTTCAGCGCAAAATTCCGTTTGTCGGCACACCCGATACCAACCCGGAGACCAAGCCGTTCTGGGACGGCTGCGCCGCTGGGAAACTGATCCTTCCGCGTTGCAAGGATACCGGCAAGTTCATCTGGTATCCGCGTGCAATCTCGCCATTCACCTTTGGTCCGGTGGAATGGGTCGAAGTCTCGGGGAGGGGCAAGATCTACACGTTCAGCGTCATGGCGCGAGCCGAGGTGCCGTATGCCATCGGCTATGTGACGCTGGAGGAAGGGCCGAACATGATGACCAACTTCGTCGATTGCCAGTTCGACAAGCTGCAGATTGGCCAGAATGTGAAGCTGAAGTTCGTGCCGAGCGAGAATGGGCCGCCGATCCCGATGTTCGCTCCGGCCTAGTACCGAGTCGACCGCAGCCCCTTGTCATTGCGAGCGAAGCGAAGCAATCCCCGTCGTGCACTGGGTTGCTTCGCCACTTCGTTCCTCGCAATGACGGTCGTGCGCGTGGACAGGCGCTTATCCCTGCACGGCCTGGTGCGATCGCGCTGCGCCCAGCGAGAGCAGCGCCAGAAGCGAACCACCGGTGAGTGCGCCGGACAGCAACAGTGCTGCCAGCGGGCCTCCCTGTTCGAGGACCACGCCGAACAGCACTGGCGCGCCGCCCTGCAGTATGCGGGCCGGAGCGGATAGGATGCCGGTGCGGAGGCCGTAGCCGGTAGGGCCGAACAAGGCCAGCGGCAGGGTGCCGCGCGCAATCGTCAGCATGCCGTTGCCGGCTCCGTGCAGCAGCACGAACGGGATCGCGGCGACAGGTCCGAAGATCGCCAGCAATGTCGCGCCGACAGGATGCAGTCCAGTGGCGAGGCGGGCCGAGATCATCGGCGACATCCGGCGCAGTAAGCCGAACTCGAATGCGCGCGCGGCGACCTGAGCAGGCCCGACGAGTGATGCCGCGGCGACGGCGGCAGTCTGGGTCGTTCCCATCGCTTGCAGCAGCCGTGGCAAATGCGCAGCCATGGCCGTGGAAACAAACCACGTGGCGCCGAAGACAGAGGCGAGGACGATCATTGTCCACGGCACACCTGCCGCTGGTTCCTGCGGTTGGGTTTCGACCACCGTGTGCGCTTTGGCTTTCGGCACAAGCAGCCAGTTCATCGGCAAGCCGATCAGCAGATGCAGCGCGGCCCATGCGAGGCAGGCACCGCGCCAGCCAAAGGCGTCGATGAAGAGGGCACTTGCCGGCCACCCAACGGTGCTGGCGAAACCGGCGAACAGCGTGATGCCAGTGATGGAGTTCCGTGCGTCACGGCCGTACAAACCGGCGACGGTCGCGAACGCTGCCTCATATAAGCCGAAGCCCATGCCGATGCCGAGGATGGTCCAGCCAAATATCAATCCCCCAGTGCCATAGGCGAACGCCAGCGCCGACAGGCCCACAGCGAAGACGAGATTGGTCGCGGCCAGCACATCGCGTCCGCCGTAGCGATCGATCATGCGGCCTGCGACGGGCCCCAGCAGTCCGGAGACCAGCAGCGATGCCGAGAAGATGCCGAAGAACCACACGCGCGGCAGGCCCAGCTCGGTCGAGACCGGATCGGCAAAGACGGCGGGCAGGTAGTAGGTCGAGCCCCAGGCGAGCGTCTGCGTAATGCCAAGTGTGGAGACTACGACGCTACGCCGACCGGTCAGTGTGAGCCATGCCATGCCCGCTGATACCAGGGAGGCGCATGGTGAACCAATAGACCGGTCGTGAACTGAGATAGACAGTTACCCAGGAACTGGTGCGCTATGCTCGGCGCACGCCCCAGAACACCGGGAACGAGGCCGAAACCACGTCCTTGATGTCGCTGCGGAATGCCATCGGCTGCTGCATGCGGCATAGCGGCAGGAACGGAATGGTTTCGAAAAACCGCGCCTGGATCTGTTCCGCGATCGCCTTCTGCGCGGCGAGGTCGGGCGCGTCGAACCAGGCCTCGCGCAATTCCTCGATCCGTTCGTCAGTCGGCCAGCCGAACCAGCCTTTGCGGCCATTGCCACGGAGCGACAGCATGCTGCCGGGATTGGCGGCGGTCAGCGGGCTCATCACCGTGATAAAGGCCCCCCAGCCGCCCTGGTTCAGCGGGTTCTGACTCGCTCGGCGCGTGACCACGCTGCCCCAGTCCATGGACTGCAAATCGACCTTCAGGCCAATGCTCTGGAACAGCTCGCGCGCCACCTCCGACATTTGTTTCAAAGTCGGTTGATCCGTGGGCGACATGATGACGACCGGCTCGCCTTTGTATCCCGACCCGGCGATCATCTTCCTCGCCTTATCGAGGTCGCGCGGCCCGGTCAGATGCTCCAGTCCCGCCTTGTTCGCCATCGGCATCGTCGGTGCGAACAGGCCTGTCGGCACCATCGCCAGTTCCCGCTGGTCGCCAACGCCGGCATCGGCGAAGGTCTGCTGGTCCAGCGCGGCGATGACTGCCTGACGCACCGTCTGATTGTCGAACGGCGGGTTCAGATGGTTGATCACCATGAACATCAGCCAGCCACCGGGATCGGTCACCTTGGTGTAGACGCCCGGCGACTTGTTCAGCAGAGGGACAAGGTCGATCAGCGGCTGCTCCAGCCAGTCCGCCTCGTTCTTCTGCAGTGCTGCGGCGGCGGTGGCGGGATCCGGTTGCACGGTCCATTCGACCCGGTCGAAGTAAGCCGCCTTGCCGCCGGCGAAGAACGATGGGGATTCCTGACGCGGTACGTAGCCCTCGAACTTCGCATAGGCGCAGCGCACGCCGGAGACCCATTCGTCCTTCAGGAATCGGAATGGGCCGGAGCCGGTTGAATCGGTGATCTGTTCGGTGCCCGGCTTGCTTGAGATGCGTTCGGGCATGATGAAGCTCTGGCGTGCGCCGAAGCCGAACAGCAGTTGCGGGCAACGCTTCTTCAGGCGTATGGCGAAGCGCTTGTCATCCAGCGGAACGATTTCGTTGATGTACCGCATCAGAACCTGGCCGAACGAGTCGCGCGAGCCCCAGCGCTTGATCGAAGCGACGCAGTCCTTGGCGAGAACCGGTTCCTTGTCGTGGAACATCAGTCCGTCGCGCAGGGTGAAGGTCCAGGTCAGCTCGTCCTGGGAAACGTCGTGGCCAGCGGCCATTTGCGGCCTGATCTGAGTTCCGTCCCAGCCGTAGAGTTTGTCGTAGACCATGTAGGCGTGGTTGTAGGTGATGACGGCTGTCGTCCAGATCGGGTCGAGCACCGTCAGATTGGCCTGCGGGATGAACCGCAATGGCTTCACTCCCTGGGCCAGGGCGGGCGTGGCAAGGGAGACGGTGGCGAGAGCAGGAGCGGCTTTCAGCAGATCACGGCGACGCATGCGTTTCCATCCCAGTTGGCGTTTGGGGAGGAGGTTGGTACGGAACCGCTGTTCGGATCAATGTCTGGCGATGGCCTCTTACGCCAGCCACTGGCAACAGCGCGAGCGCTATGGCCGGCGCGTCGCAGGGATTGACAGCGAGCCGTCTACGCTAGATGCAACCGCCTTGTGCTGATCAAGGTTTCGGCTGTGAACCCGCCTTTGCGAGGAATTGCAGCAACGCCGCGTTGAACGCGTCGGGCTGCTGGACGATCGCCAGATGGCGGCCGCCTTGTATGATGACAAGCTGCGCGCCGGGAATGCAGCCGGCCGCTCCCTCCGCCGCAATGCGGTAGAAAGGCCGCGTATCTCCGCCGTGGTGCCGTAATGAAGGCCAACGGAATAGTGCGGGCATTATCGGCGAACATGGAACGAGTATCCGGCGTTGCGGTATCCCAGAAATCCGGCTGGTGGTTGACCCCGATCGGCACAAGTCTAGCCGCGCCCGCGGCGTCGCCGGCCTTCGCTGCCGCAATCGCCGGCGCCAACATGGCCTGGCGGTCCTCGCCCGCAATCTTGAGGCTTGCGGGGTCAGTAATGAAGCTTAGGGAACCTGGTTCATGGATGGTCAGGCTGTGCACGAGCTCCGGATGCTGCGCCGCCACCAACATGACCATCAGACCGCTGTATGACCAGCCGACGAGGTCTACCGGACCGGCGTTCAAACCGCGAATGAAAGCGGCAATATCGTCCGCGTGCGTCTGATGCGAGTATTTCGATCCGTCATCCGGCCATGGGGCTGTCCCGTGATACCGCAAGTTGAGACCGATGAAGCGATAATGCGGCGCGATCGCCTGACGTTGCGCATCCCAGGCCCGGTAATCCGTGCAGCAACCATGAATGAAGACCATGGGTGCGCCATCCCCCTGTTCCTCATAGACGAGTGTCACGCCGTTGACGCTGGCCTGCTTGATCTGCGGAGCATTGGGTGCTCCCGCCGACCAGGCCTGGCCCACAGCCAATAGGAGCAAGCCACAGATCAAGGCTAATTTGCGGGAACAGGAGGTAAGCACTTCGTGCCGGTAGGCCACGGCTTTATCTCCTTGAAGTGGCAGTCCCCCCCAATGAAGGCCAATGCTGGCCGCGAGACCAGGATTGCAACCAATATCAGCATTCTGCAACGGCTCGACGCCAGGGGGCCTGCCGATTGGTCGACGATCACCCTGTGAGTGAGAGTCTGCCTCGTAAGCCTGCATCGGGGGACGCATGTCACCTGCTGATGGCAAGACAGACCCATTCTGGCTACCCGATCCGCGTCCTTCTTCCATCGCCGCCGAACAGCAGCGTAAGCTTCCCAGAGTAATCAGCGATGAGGCCGCATCGTGCTGACAGATCGCTACGGGCTTCCGTTGTCCACCTCGTCCGAGACCGCGCGCGATGCGTTCGTCCTGGGCTGCGATCGGGCGCTGACGCTCTACCCCGGCGCGATCGACGCTTTTGACCGCGCCATTGCCGCTGATCCGGGTTTCGCACTCGCCCATGCCGGCAAGGCCCAGGTTTTCATGCGCGAGGGAAACGTCGCCGCGGCGCGCGAGGCACTCGCGACCGCGAGGGAAATGGCCAACGGCCTAACCACGCGCGAGTCCAGTCACATCGCGTTCTTCGACCTCGCATTCGCCGGCCGGACGGACGATGCGATCGCCGCACTGCACGTGCATCTGGCGGAGTGGCCACGCGACGCGCTGGTGGTCGCCAGCGCCGCGAATCCCAATGGCCTCATCGGCGCCTCCGGCCGCATCGGGCAGAAGCACCAGATCGCGGTGCTGATGGACAGTCTGGCACCGCATTACGGTGACGACTTCTGGTTCCTCGCCTATCACGCCATGGCGCTGTCAGAGGACGGGCAACTCGCCGCGGCGCGCCCGAAGATCGAACGGTCGGTCGCGTTGAACCCGAACAACGCGCATGCCGCGCACGGGTTCGCGCATGTCTGCTACGAGAGCGGCGAGCCCGACACCGCGCGTGAATTCCTGTCGTCCTGGCTCACCACTTATCCACGCGAGGGCTTCTTCTATGGCCATCTGAGCTGGCACCTCTCGCTATGCGAACTGCAGGCTGGCAATTGGGCTGCTGCGTCGCTTCTGCACCAGGACGCCATCGCGCTCGACCGGCACAGTGGCGGACCGCAGCAGCGAATGTCGGATGGGGCCGCGTATCTGTGGCGATCCGAACTCGCCGGCCAGCCGCGCGACCCAGACGCCTGGCGCGCGATGCACCAGTATGCGAACGGCGCTCTGCCGCGGCCTGGCAGTGGGCTCGCCGATCTGCATGTCATCCTGGCGCAGGCCGTGATGGGCGATGACACCGGGCTCGAGGCCCGCGCCCGCCAAATGGAGGCTATGGCGCGCGAGGGGCGCTACCCGTCCGGCTGCTACTTGCCGATGCTGACGCGCGGCTTCGCCGCGTTCGAGCGCGGGGACTTCGCCGAGGCGATCGCGGTGCTGGCGCCGCTTGCCCGCGAAAGCGAACGCATCGGCGGCAGCCGTGCGCAGCACGACCTGATCGAGTTCACCCTGCTGAAGGCCTGCCTCGAAGCGGGCCGGCTGCAGGAGGCGCGGCGTCTGATCGGCACGCGAAGGCCTGGCGCTTCCGGCGTCCCGGTCAAGGGAGTCGAAGCGGTGCATTAGCCGTCGTCTCGGACGCCTCACCGCAAGTGGCCAGCGTGCGGTCCGAATTTCCTTGTCGTTGGGCGGAGAATTGACATAACAGTACCCCAACGAAGGGGGAAGCGATGCGTCGCTCGGTGCCGAGTGCGCTGGCCGGCGCGATTGCGGCCGCAATAATCCTGCTGCCAGCGCTGGCCAGGGCAGATGCTGCGCTGTGCCGCGAGTTTCGCGACAACATCATCCGCATGGAAGCGCCGCAGTCGGTGCGACCTCCGGGCTGGTTCAACCTCGATACCTATCTGCGCCTGCTCTACAAAGCCGACTGCATCGATCATCCAACGGCTGCGCCTGAAGCCGAGTACTGGTACGACATCCACGGCAATTCGACCGGCGTGCCTGTCGCTCCGGATGTACCGCGGCCCGCTGACGGCGCCTATGCGACGACGTCCGAGATTGGCGCTGCCTGTGCGGGCGAGAAGCCCGGAAATCCGAGCATGTGCGCACTGCTGAAAGGGGTGGAGAAATCCTGTGGCAATCCGGTCGATGAGCATGCGCGGCGGACTTGCAAGATGCTGCTGGGTGACACCGCGACCGGCAACACTGTTCGGCCCCCGCCGGGCGAAGATCTTCCTCCCATTGCGGTATCCCTGCCGGGTGGTCCGTTTCAGCTCGATGCTGCATGTCTCGGCGTGCTCAGCAGCTTCGGCAATGACCTGGCGCTGGATGATTCCGGCGTATCGAACCGGGCGGGGTGGCTGGCGACGATGCAGAGCCACTGCCCCGACTTCCTGGACGCGCTTCAGCGGCGTACTGGTCTGAGTGCCACAAGGGATCCGGCGCATTTCTGGCCAGAGTTCGGCCAACTGCTGCTATCAGGTTTCGCGCCGCCGGGCGCCGACACGCGAACAATTGGTGATGTTTCTGCCGATCCTGGCTTCCGCCGGATGTGCCGCGACGCGGACAGCAAGATGAAGACCTGCGAGCTGCGTCAGAGCAATATGCGCTCGGCGGACTACAATGGCCCGGTCGGCACCACGTCGCAGGCAGGCGCGTTCAATGAGTGCCGCATCCTGTATGGCCAGGTGCTTGCGATGTGCAGCAGCACCCAACTCGCGGCGCAACGGCTGGCGTCGCAGTTGCCGCCTGTGTCGCCGCAGGCGTCGGCAAATCCACCGCGAAGCGCATCTCCGGGTGCGGGCGGTCAGTCACGTCCACCGCCCGGCACGGCATCCGGCCCGTCGCCTCGCTGTCAGAAGCTGGTGCAGAACTATATCGCGGCGGCGCAAGCGAATGATGGACCGAACGCGATGGCCGGTTATGCCGCGCTGAAACAGGCGGGTGGCTGTGGCGTGCTCGACAAGGTTGATCGTCCTGCCTCACCTGCATCCGATCCGCGCTTCATCGCGCGAAGTGCCACGCCCATGATCGACCAGACCGTCTCGCGTTGCGATGAGGCGCCGGATGAATGCGCGGCGATCGTGCGCCAGTTGCAGGCCGGTACGTCGCCGGAGGCGGCTGCGGCCGTCATCAGCAACGCGATCGGTATCGGCCTGCAACTCGGTGCGATGATGGGCAGCGCCGCGTTGTCGTCCGTCCCGACGCCCATCGGGCCATCCGGCCGCACGACCGACATGAGCAGTATCGGGAACCGCGCAGTGCGGAGCACATACGGACAGGGCAGCCCGTTGCGGCCTGCGCCGCAAGGGCGGCCGAGTGACATTACCGGCACGACCGGCCACTGACACAGACGAGAGACATGACGACGATCAGATTGCTTGTTGGCTCAGTTGGTCTTGCCGCATTGCTCGCCGGATGCACGGGACCTGCGCCGCCAACCTTCTCGGATGCATTCAAGGGCTTGTATGATCAAAGCGCGGCGTCGGTGCCGGCGGACGTGCCGGTTTCGGTGCAGCAACCGGTCGGCATTATCTTCAGCGACAACGTCGAGGCCTATTTCGGCTACATCAAGACGACAAACGAATACTGGGCCAGCGTGGTACCAGAGTCACTGACCAATACGGTGGCGATCGCTGACGCCGATCCGCGCTATTTCGGTGCGCGTATGCTGCAGATGCTGAAGAGCCATTTTCCGCGCAGCAATGTGGTGAAGGATTTCAACGAGGCCGTGGCGACCGGCAAAAAATCAGTCGTGCTGATCGATCTGCGCATGAAGCCGATGGAGCCGTACGGCGACCGGAGCATAAAGTACGACATCGACGCATACTTCTTCGACGCGCAGATGAACCCGGTGTCGAAGCTGTCGGCCCATGCGGAGCATTATGTCCCTTATGCGTCGATGGACGCAGGCGTGCAAAAGACGGTCGACGCCGCCATACAGCAGCTTGACGCGAAGATCAGCGCGCGGGTCGCGAATATCAATTGAGAGAAGCGCGGCGCAGGCGCGTCATCGCCAGCCCGCAACCAAGGCGCTGATCGCGCGTGCGTAGCGCACTTATAGCTGCAAGCGGCCCGAGTTTGCCAAGTTCCATCGCCTTGATCTGCAGGGCCAGATACTTCGAGTTGATCCGGCATTGCGCCAGACCGCCGGCGATGAACCACAGCCCTTGCTGCGGCGTGCGCTTGTACATGTTGCTCAGTTCGCCATCCGCGCCGATCCCCCAGACCGGGCCGATGCGCTCGACCATCTCCTCACCGAGGGCGCGGCGGACAAGCTCCATTTGCGGATAGTAGCCGGTCGCCAGCACAAGAACATCGGCTGAAACCGTCGATCCATCCTTCAGCAGCGCACCTTCGGCAGTGAAGCGCTCGATCCGGTCGTATTGCAGCAGGCCAATCTCACCCTTGATCATGAGCGCCGAACTGCCCGCGTCGAGATTATAGCCACCGCCGCGGCGGAAATACTTCATCTGGTGGCCGGTCTCGTCCTCACCGATATCGTGCTTGAAGCCGATGCGCTTGAGGCCCGCGATCATCTCCTTATCGAGCTCGATCATGCGTTGCACGACGGCCTTGTAGGCCTTGATGATAAGGGGCGGCGTTGCGGACGAAACGATCAGATCGCAGTCCTCGAGCGGTCCGCCCTCATCCCAGATCGCTTCGTTGAGTCTTGCACTCGGATCGATCGACACGACTGTCGTCGAGCCCCGCTGGATGAGTGTCGTGTGCGCACCATGGCTGTGCAGATCGAGCGCGATATCGTTGGCGCTGCTGCCGGTACCCAGGATGAGCGCCCTTTTTCCCTTCCAGGCCGAGCCGCTGTCGAAGCCCTCGGAGTGAATGACCTCTCCCTTGAAGTCCTCCAGACCCGGCAGCTCCGGGATCATGGGATAGCTGCTGACGCCATTGGCGAACACGAGATGCCGCGGTCGCACGATGCGCTCCGTTCCGTCGGAACGCTTCAGCCGCGCCGTCCAGCATTTTTCCGTCTCGTCCCATGTGCCGCCGACGAATTCCGTATCGGTCCAGCAATTGATCTCCATGGCATCGGCATAGAACTCGAACCAGTTCCCCAACATGTCCTTCGGTATGTATTTCGGCCACGTCGGCGGGAATTCCATGTAGGGCAGGTGGTTCAGATGGATCGAGTTGTGCAGGGCCAATGAGTGATAGCGCTTCCGCCAACTGTCGCCGATGCGCGGCCATTGCTCGACAACGAGCGTATCAACGTCGAGTTGATTGAGCCGCGCCGCGATCGACAGTCCCGCCTGGGCGCCACCGATCACCAGAACCGCCGGTTCCCTGTCGTCATAGGCACTGGCCTTCCGGCGCATGTCCGCCCAGTTGTCGCCGCCGAAATTCCGCGAATAAGCGGCGCCGGTTGGGCGGTTGGCGCCGATCTTTTCCTCGTGGCCATCCAACGACTCGAGCGTGGTCGAGAGGAGCCACGCCTTCATCGCGTCACCGCCTTGGGACGCGGGTGAGAGGCGGATGATACCGGCGCCACGGCCGTCGGCGGTCTTGAATTCGAAGATCGCTTCGACGCTGTCGATGCCGAGGCGCTTCACCTGGCGAGGCGGTTTGCGGCCTGGCGGCAAATGAAACCCGCGCGCGTCGGTACGCGCCTGCTCTGCCGCCAGGCGTGCCGCGATGTTGTCCCGGCCCGCGACAGGCGTCAGATGCCATGTGAAGGCCAGGACATCGCGCCAATGGCTGTCCTGATGGAACAACGCGCCGATCCGCGCCACATCGCGCGATGCGAGCGCCGCCTCAAAGGCCGATAGCCAGCCCGCGGCGGACCGGCGGGCCTGCTCCGCGCGCTGAAACTCGAGAAAGGATGGATCGAAGTCGTTCATCTTGCACAGTCCGTATCGCTGCCAATGCAACTGGTGATGGTCTTCCTACTCAATCAGCCGGGCGCACGCTCATTGCGTACGTGCCGGTATCAACATGCGGCTCCATCGTCAAACCCTTGCGCGCCGCCCAAGTGGCAACGGTGAAATACAGCGGCGCCAGTCCGCGATCCGCCATGGCGACCCCACTCGCCTCGCGAAGCAGAGACGCACGTTTATCATCATCCAACGTGTGCTGCGCTTTGGCCAACAAAGCGTCCAGCGTGGGATTGGAGTAACGACCCTTGTTAATGACCCCCGTTCCCGCCGCGACGTCAGGCGTCGCGAGCAAAGCCTTCAGCAGAAACGACGCTTCGCCGGTGTAGACCTGCGCGCCCGACAGATAGGCGCTGAATTCGAACTTGTTGCGCCGCAGGAAGAAGGTGTTCAGCGTCCAGGCACTCAGTTCGGTGCGCACGCCGATGCGCGTCCACATGGACGCGATCGCCTGCGCGAGCTGTGCAGCATTTTCGAACCCATCACTCGGCGCGCCGAGTGTCAGCCGGAAGCCGTTTGGATAGCCTGCCTCGGCCAACAAGCGACGCGCTTGGTCTGGATCGTACGGATCCGGCCGCAGCGCGACGTTTGCACCGAACATGCCAGGACGCGCCAATTCCGCCGCCGGAATCGCCAACCCCGCCATCACCTGGCGGATGATCGCTTCGCGATTGATCGCGAGCGACAGAGCCTGGCGGACACGTGGGTCCCTGAACGGATTGCGCCCGTCGGTATCGGCGACACTCGGCGTCGGTTCGGCAAAAGTATCGAACGCAACGAACATGATCCGGCTCGTCGGGGTCTGAAACAGTGCGACCTGGCTGTTTTGCCGTAGACTGGCGACGTCCACTGTCGGCACACCGTCGATCAGGTCAACCTCGCCGGACAGCAACGCGCTGGTCCGAGAGCCCGACGACTTGATCGGCCGGAAGATCACCCGATCCCAGGGTTCAGCGCCGCCCCAATAGTCAGGATTGCGCGCCAGCTCCAGCACCTCGCCGCGCACCCAACGTACGAAGCGATACGGCCCGGTGCCGATGACGCCGTCGCCTGCATTCAGCTCCGCCGTGGTCTTGCCTTCCGGCGTCGCTCCTCCGGATTGCTTGCGTCCCATGATCGCGAACAGGCTGAAATCGACCGGGAGAAGTGGGTAGATGTCCTTCGTTGTGACCCGCAGTGTCCACGGATCTGGCGCTTCCGCCCGGGCGATGGAAGCGGTGTAGATACTGAACGAGGATGGCGAATTTCGCACCGTCGGTATGCGTTGCAGCGTGAACAAGACATCATCGGCAGTGAATGGCGATCCATCGTGGAAATGCACATCGTGGCGCAGCTTGAATTCCCAGGTCGTGTCGTCGATCGGCCGCCAGGATGTGGCGAGTGCCGGCACCAAATGCTGGTTCGCATCCTGGGCAACCAGCCGATCAAAAATATGAAACGACGGCGCGACGTTGCTCCACGAGTTGTAGAAATGCGGGTCCAGCGAACTCGTCTCTGTCGCGGTACCAATCCTGAGTTCCGCCGCCGAGGCGGGCGTGCTGCTCAGCGCCAATGCACAGGCCGCCAATAGAAGACCCAATCGAGTCAAAGCTTCTCGGCCCAGGCCACCAGGAGGTCTGCGAGTTCCTCAATCAGCTTCTCCTGATCGAGCAAATGGTGCGTTGCGCCTTTCAGCGTATAGTCGTGACATCGGCCGGCCGCGGCCTGCGACCACAAGCGCACCTGGGCAGGGAATACCAGCGTGTCGGCCGAGTACAGCACGTTCAGCACCGGCACGGAGGTGCGCGCCAGGCACGTGGGACCATCGGCGCGCGAGAGCCTGGCGCTCCATTGGCTCAGGAACGAGCGCAAGGTGGAGAACCGCCCAAGATTGGTCGGTCCATAGTTCGCCCGTTTCGTGTTGCTGACCGCCCGATCGCTTGGATCGATCGACAGATCCATGAAACGCGGGTCGGCCACCGTGCGATAGACGATGAACGGTTCATCCTTGATCAGCGAGGGGTCGGTGTTGGCCTCCAGCGCCTCCAGACGACCTAATACCCAATCGGTGATGCGTTCGTTGCGAGCTCGCTGCGCGGCGCGGTACCGCTGAAGCCAAGCGGCATTATAGGGTGGACCGTTGGCCGGATTGTACATGTCGAGCGACGCGTCCGTCCGGTACATCTCGCGTTCGTCGACCACCGAGGGATCGATCCACTCCACCATCGTGAGCGCGCGGCCCGGGTGCGCCGCCAGCATGGCCATGCCGTCCACCGGCGGAAGGTGCTCCGGGCGCAGGTCGAAGGGGACGCCATCCGGTGTGGTCGTGACGGTGATCTTCTCTGCCTCCGCCTGGTAGAAGGCAGCAAGCGATCCGCCACCGGAATTGCCCAGCAACACGACGCGCTGATAGCCGAGCCGGCGCAGATAGCCGACGCCGGCGCCAAGATCCTGGATCGCCCGCTCCATGATCAGCGTCGAATCGTTGGCGGCGTAGCGGGTGTTCAAACCCATGATGGTCCGGCCGCGCCGCTGCAATGGCCCCAGCAAATAGTGGCTCATGAAGTTGCTGGATGGGTGGATGACGATGAACGCCAGCCGCTTGTCGCAGCCTTCATCGGCAAGGCGGCCATAGACCTGCGGGAACAGGTTGTTCAGGCCGCTCTGGCTGTCGTAACCGCTGCCGCGTGGGACGTCGATCGCGACGAGTTTGGCTTCCACGGTCAGACCGCTTCTGGCTGCGCGACCTTCGTGCCGTACTTGCGCTGCTTGCGTTCATTCCACGCCGCCAGTTGATCACCCGCGACGCTTTCCATGCGGTGCAATTCGCCAGGCGCTTCGGTACGGACAGTCATTTCCAGGCGAATGCCGTTTGGATCGAAGAAGTAGATCGATTGGCAGAAGCGATGGTCCTTCGGACCCAACACGTCGACGCCCGCCGCCTCCAACCGGCGCTTGCCGGCGAGCAGCGCATCCATGTCGGGCACTTCGAATGCGATATGGTTGACCCATTTCGGCGTGTTGGGATCGGCCTCGGCCGGCGGCGAGGAAGGCAGATCAAAGAACGCGATGTAACTGCCATCACCGCACTCAAAGAAGATGTGGATGAGATCGACTTCCTCGCCGTAGGGCTTGTGCCCCTCCGGGGACACTTCGCCGGCCGCGTATTTCAGGCCCAGTACTTTGGTGTAGAACTCGACGGTCTCCTGCGCGTCGCGGCAACGATAGGCGACGTGATGCAGCTTCTGAAACATCGGTCGTTCCTCCAGGCTGTTGGCAGCGATGCTGATCGCTTCAGGATGGGGCTGCAAGTGGCGACCTGCGATGCGCCTCTTAGCCAGTCGCGATCAGTCCGGTGTGGTGCTTGCCACGAAAGAACACGAGCGGGTCGCCATCCGCGCGCCAAGCCGCCGCGACTACATTGCCAATAATGATCGAGACCTCGCCGCGCGGCAGAACCTCGTCAACGGTGCAATCGAACACGCCCAACGCGTTGCGGTAGATGGGAGCGCCGGTTGAAAGAGTACTCCATTCGCCGGCGGCGAAACGGGCGGCACCCGAGATACCCGCCCTCCCACCAAAAGTGTCAGCGACCTTGGCCGCATCAGCTGGCAGGAAATTCACCGCAAAGTGGCGGCGCGCCAAAATGCCGGCCAGGGCACTGGTCTTGTGTTCGACCGAGACCAGTATCGTTGGTGGGTTCGCCGTCACATGCGCGGCTGAAAGCCCAAGAAAGCCCGTTGGCCCTTCCTCGCTATCCGCGGTCACGACCGTCATGCCAATCGCGCGTTGTCCGAGTGCCGACCAAAAGGCTTTCGCATCGATCTCCTGACCAGAGGCCACCGTCAGAGCCGTCATTTCATTGCCTCCGTCCACGAACAGACATGCTTCAAGGTTCTGGCCGAAGGCCGCCGAGTGGGCAAGCCTTGACCTCGATGCTGGCGGCGTATTCGCTGACCAAATGCAGGTGCCGAATGTCAGGGAACTGCTGCGCCACTTCGTTTGAGGGGATCGGGTGATGGCAGAACGCAAGATGCGGCTCGGCTTGTCGATACGCGGTCATGGCTACCATCCGGCCGCCTGGCGCCATCCGGATGTGCCAGCCGACGGCACACTGCATGTCGAGCACTATGCGCGCAGCGCGCAAATCGCCGAGAGCGGCAAGCTCGACATGATCTTCTTTGCCGACGGTGCCGGAATCCGTCAGGGAGACAATCCACGTGGCTCGCTGTCCCGGACCGGCAGGGACATGGTCGAGATGGAACCGATGACGTTGCTGCCGGCGCTCGCCATGGTCACCAGGCACGTCGGTCTGGTGACGACAGCGTCCACCACCTACAACGAGCCATATAATCTCGCCCGGAAGTTCGCCACGCTGGACCTGATCAGCAAAGGCCGCGCCGGCTGGAACGTAGTCGCGTCATGGTCGGAGCATGAAGCACAGAATTTCGGACTGGAGACAACGCTGGATTACGACACGCGTTACGCCCGTTCCGCTGAGTTCGTGGAGGTGGTGAAGGGACTATGGGATAGCTGGGAGGACGGCGCTCTGCTGTTCGACAAGGCGGCCGGTCAGTATTTCGACGCAGCGAAGATGCATGTGCTCAATCACCAGGGCCGGTTCTTCAACGTGCGGGGCCCGTTGAATGTTGCCGGTATGCCGCAGCGCCATCCGGTGATCGTGCAGGCGGGCGCTTCGGAACAAGGACGGGAATTGGGCGCGGCAACTGCCGACGTCATCTACGCCATTCACGACTCACTCGAGCGTGCGCAGGGCTATTATGCGGATGTGAAAGGACGAATGGCGAAGTATGGCCGTGAACCAGACGACTTGAAGATCATGCCGGCGTTCTGTCCGGTTGTGGGTCGCACACGCGCGGACGCACAGGCGAAGTACGATGAGCTGCAGGCGTTGATCGATCCACTGGCCGGCCTTGGCTCGCTCTACAGTTCATTCGGTGACCTGTCGGGCTATCCACTGGACAGTCCGGTGCCGGACGATGCGTTGGGCACGCAGGAGCACCGCAGCATCAGCGCTCAACTCGTCGAGCGCGTAAGAAGGGAGAAGCCGACAATTCGCGAGCTGTACTCGCGATCCGGCATTACCGGGTCCGCGAGGATTGGCACGCCGTCTGACATTGCCGACGCCATGCAGGAATGGTTCGAAGCCGCCGCGTGCGATGGCTTCAACATCACACCGGCAACTCTCCCTGGTGGCGGCGAGGATTTCGTCAATATGGTGGTTCCCGAACTGCGGCGCCGCGGACTGTTCCGCTATGAATATGAAGGCAGAACCTTGCGCGAGAACCTTGGCCTGCGGCCTGTGACCAACCGCTGCAGCCGAAACCGTCGGGCCGCGGAGTGAATACAGGTCCCGGCCCTATGGACACAAACCTGTTGCGATCGCCAAGCTGACATGGAACAGAGGAGCTTCCCGGATGATGATCATCGATTCACAGGTCCATGCCTACGAGGCGAACACGCCAAAGCGGCCGTGGCACAGTGTGCCGAACTGGCCCGATCACGTCACAGGGGACGAGATGGTGGCGGCGATGGACAAAGTCGGCGTCGACGGCGCGATCTTCATTTCCGCCTTTGGCTTGTACCAGTACGACGCCAGCTATGCGGTGGAAGTTCAACGGGCCCATCCCGACCGGTTCGCCATCGTCAAGCCGGTCAATCCAGACGATCCGGCGGTGGCGGATGTCATCGCTGACTGGAAGCAGACGCCCGGAGCCGTCGGCATCCGTATCATGCTGCCGAAAGAGTCGGGACGCGCGCCAGACGACCCGGGCCTCGAACGGATCCTGCGTACGGCCGTTCGATACGACATGCCGGTCAATATCCTGTTCTGGGGCAACCTGGACGTGGGCACCGCTCTG
>CAYRTL010000072.1:0-27768 GCA_964427005.1 uncultured Acetobacteraceae bacterium | reverse complement strand
GCTTCCGTGTATTCCGTGCGTTAATCCGTGTAGTCCGTGTTACTCTTCTCCGCGGCACTTCAGTCACACATCCAGCCGGTACGCCGCCCCATCCCGCACAATCCGCCCTGCCGTCGCGCCCGCGAAATGCGTGCCGATCACCAGCACCGGTGTGCCCGCCAACTGCTCGAACATACGCTCCCGCGTCCTCACCCCCATCTCTGGGTCGGAATCCGCCGTCGAAGCCCATTCGGGGTGTGCGATCTGGCACGGGTGATGCATGAAGTCGCCAGTGATCAGCGCCTCGTCGCCGCGCGAGCGGATACGCACACTGACATGCCCGGGCGTATGGCCAATTGTCGGGACCAGATCTATCTCGTCGCAGATGCGCGCATCGGTCTCGACAAGATCGACCAGCCCCGCATCGAATACCGGTTTCACAGAGTCCCCGAACACCGCGATCATGTCGTCGCGCCCTTGCGGCTGCGACCAGTGCTCGTACTCTACCCTTCCCATGAGATAGCGCGCCCGCGGGAATGTCGGCGCCCATTTACCGTCAACCAGCATGGTGTTCCAGCCAACGTGGTCCACGTGGAGATGTGTGCACAGCACCGTGTCGATCGACTCCCGCGGATATCCCGCCGCCGCGAGATCATTCAGAAACGGCCCTTGCAGGTTGTTCCACGTCGGAATGCGGCGGTTCTGTTTGTCATTTCCCAGACAGGTATCGACCACGATGCGACGCGTCGGCGTCTGCACGACGAAGCTGTGGATGCTCATGCGCAACCGCCCATCCTCATCGGCGAAATGCGGCCGCAGCCACGATATCGGCTGGATCGTCTCGCGCGTCGCCTGGGGAAGGATGAAGCGGCTGCCTCCCGTGACCTCCAGCTCGACGATTTTGGTTACGCTAACGTCCCCGATCTGCCACTTCACGCCCGCCCTCCCGCCAGTTCAGAGGCTACTGCCCGAACTGGTAATATTACCGCTCTTGCGGCGGGCTGGTAAGGACAGGGGCGCCGCGCTGGGTCCGCGGCGCCTGGCCACAATCAGCGTGCCGTGTTGCCAGTCTGCGCGTTGGTGGGCGCGTTGCTGTTGGCTGGCTGGTTCGCTGTGTTGTTGTTGTTATTGGGCGGCGGATTATAGTTGCTGTACTGCTGGTTGCTTGGCTGCTGCTGCGCGTTGCCCTGCTGCGAGCTCTGCCCGGAACCAACCAGGTTCATAGCAGTAAGCGTCTGCTGGTCGATCCGTCCTGTGGCGTTCAGATTGTGCTGCTGCTGGTAGCTGCGTAGGGCGGCCTCAGTCCGCGGACCCCACACCCCGTCGATGGCCCCATGATACAGCCCCTCCTGCTGCAGCCTCTGCTGTACCTCCTTGATCATGTCGGGCGACAACGGCGACAATTCGGTCGTCTGCTGCGAAACAGTACTCGCCGAAGAGGATGAGTAGTTCGGCTGCGCCGACGCACTTTGGTTTGATTGGCTGGAGTAGCCGCTATTGCTTCTCGCTTGCCGGTCGTTGTCGCCACCGCCGAACATTGAGCATGCGGGTAGTGCTGCGAGCCCCGAAAGCGCGAGTATCGCACCGAAATTGCGGATCCTGGTCATGACGATCTCCTTGGACGCCGTGTACAACTCAACGCACGGCGCCCCACGGGCGGCGCGCGGGCAGTTAGACCGCAGAACTGATGCAGAGCCCTCTTGGTTGCCGCAGGAACCGTATTGTGAACCCGTGTGCGGCGTCTTAGTTAGCCGGCTGGCGCGGTCTCGCGCTGAGCTCTGCCTCGCGGGCGCCTTTCTGTCCTTGCCAGACTGAGCCATGCCGCACGGCGCCCGGCGGCCTGCGCGCCGAGCGTGCCGGGTCCGACGGCTGCCTGCGCCGCTTCCGCCATCCGCCGGCGGAGCTGTCCGTCACGCACCAGCCGAGCGAGCGCGACGAACCAGGCCGTCTCGTCGTCCGGCAGCAGCATGCCTCCCGAACCATCAGCCAGGCTGCCGCGATAGGCCTCGCGATCCGACGCCAACACCGGCAAACAAAGTGCCCCATAGTCAAGCGTCTTGATGGCTGACTTGCAGCGGTTGAAAGGCGTATCGGCAAGCGGTGCGATGCCGATGTCCCAGTGTTGCTGAGTGAACCAATTGACGAAGCCGGGATACGAGGTTGTGGCATAAACCGGCATGCTGATCCGGTTCACCCAATGCGGCAGGTCGCCACGGCCGCTGATTCCGACAAGATCGATGGAAACGTGTTCGGCAAAGACCGATTTCAGCCGGGACAGCGCCGACTGGACGATAGCGAAATCGGCGTCGTGAGTGGCTGTGCCCATGAACAATACACGGACTGGGCCCTGGCGCGGTGGAATTGGGCGCGGAAACGCGGTCCATAAACGCTCGTCCAGTCCGTTCTCCACAACGCGCACATCGTCACGCAGGTCACTCAGTGTATCGGCGAGAGCTGGGGTGGAGACCCAGACAGCATTGGCGCCTCGCGCCAGCCGCGTGACCAGTCGCGCCCGCGGGCGCAGCAATAAGGCGTCGGGATGATCGCGTGGGATGTGCCGCAGGTCATCGTCAAGATCGTACAACAAAGTGACGTTTTGATCGCGGCAATGGCGAATCAGCGCTTCGGCGGAATCGAGGTCCTCCACCGCGTAGCGCTGTGTAACGAAGATGTCGGCGCGATAATTCAATGCTTCCTGGTCATCGGCCAGCACGATGTCCCAGTCACCGCCGATAGCCGGATGATCCAGTGGCTGGAGCAGCCGAATGTAGGCGCACGGGGTGAGAAACCCACTGCTGAAGCGCTCGGGTATGACCACGATGCTGACTCGGCCCTCGCGACGCAGATCAATCAGACGATTGGACGGGCGAACGGCAGGCACCCGGATGTAGTCCGTGCGATAAAACTCCGGCACCGGCTTGCGAGGCTTGGGTGGAGGCAGCAGCTTCCGCTGGCGGGTCAGCTCGCAGCGCACCTTGTTGAAGACTGCGACCCATTCCTCGGTCGAGGCTTCCGGATCAACCAGCCATGTCAGCGGGCGTCCTTCCAGCCGTTCGGGAAATGCGCCGATACGTGTCGCGACAATCGGCAGACCCGCATCAATGGCGGCGGTGAGCGTGTAGCTGTAAGTCTCTGGCCATTGCGCGGGAAACCACACCACGTGTGGCTTCACCTTTGCCAGCAGCGACGGCAACTCGGCTTCCTCGTACTCGCCGGTGGCCTCGATCCGCTTGGCGAGCGGTTCGGGCAAGCCTTTCTCGGCATAACCGATAAGGTGAATCGACAGCTCAGACGGTCCGACCGAACCCGCAAGGGTCATCACCGTCAGCGCTCCCTTTTGGTTCGCCAGAACACCGATGATCGCCACGCGAAGCGGCCGCCCCTTTGCGAGCATCTGCGGCGAAAATGGCCATGGACCGCCGGCAACGGGCTCGTGCGGCACTACGATCGCGCGCGCGTCAAGCCCGCGGCGTGCGAGGCGCTTCCGCACGTCCTCACTGGGGCAAATCACCCGGTCCGCCTCAAGGAATTGCCACGCGTTGCCACGGCGCCAGGACACGATATCGCGGGAACCATAGCTTGGACGGTCCGCGATACAGGCATTGCACCGCGCGATATCCGGTTCGCCGCAATAGCTTCCCTGTAGCCACGGCAGCAGATTCACCTGCGGACAAATGGCGAAGTAGTCATGCACGGTCACGTCGAACGGGACGCCGAGACGATGGAGCAGTGAGCGCGCATCGAGATCCATGCTCATCAGGTGATGGATATGCGCTCGGGTAACGCGTGCTGATTGCAGGACCAGGATCAGGTCCCCCACCCTGTCGGCTGGCAGCGCAAGCTCTGGATGGCCCGGCAGAGCCGGGATCGAGAGTGTGGCGCCACGTGCAGTGGATTCCAGCAACAAGCAATTCGCTTCCTCCGCAGTCTGCTTCACCAACTCCATGATGTGCCTGCGCACGCCACCGCCAAGGTCATGCGTCATCATCAGAATGGCAGGTTTATTGGAGCGCCGGAACAGTTCGGTGGTGATCGCGAAGCGGAACGGCCCTGCTGGATCGGCTTTTACGTGCTGCGCCACCAGACGTGCGTAGTGCGGATAGCGTTTACGCAGGACCGCCGTGCCGTGTTCCGCGGCGGCAGAGGCGGCGGCGCCGAAGCTGACTGAACCCTCGTGATAAACGAAGGTATCGCAGGCCAGCAGATGCTGCCAACCGCGCGCACTCGCGCGCAGGCAGAAATCGTTTTCTTCTCCGTAACCGCGGCCGAAAGTATCGACGTCGAACAGGCCCACATCGGCCAACGCGGCGCGACGTATATACATGCAGAAGCCGACAGTGGTTGGCAACTCTACGCTTCGCCCGGCGTTTGCCGCGAGGCAGGCAGCATCCAACTCGGCCACGCCCAAGCCGAACGCGGGCGGCCCACCCTCCACCGCGGGGTATCCGCAAATGGTCGCATTGTTGGAGAAGGGCGAGACCGACGCCACGCGCGGCGAGGTGTAGGCGTGACCGGCCAGCCGCGCCAGCCAGCCAGGTGGCACTTCGGTATCGCTGTTCAGCAGGACTACGTCGTTGCTACCGGCCGTCTCAATGCCGATATTGACCGAGGCGACGAAGCCCTGGTTGCGCCGGTTGCGCACAAGGACGATGCGCCCGCCGGCGGCCAGCGCGTCCAGCCATGCCGAAAGTTTCGGTTCCGGCGAACGGTCGTCCACCACGATGACCCGTCCCGCAGGTCGATGCGGATCGCCGAGAACCGATGCGATGCACCGCTGCGTCTGCGCCAATCCACGATATGCAGGGATAATGATGTCCACCACGACCTTCGGCGGCGCGGTCAGGGACGTTCCCTCACTGGGTAGATAGTCGCGGATGGCGACTGGCCTCTCTGTCAGCCAGCCACGCGCAACACCGAATACCAGATGATATAGCAGCGGGTTGCCTGCTGCCTCGGGGTGCTGGTCCACGTAATACGTGGCATCGAAGCGCGGATGTGGATTGCGCAGTTCGGCTGCGCCCATTTTCAGATAATGCAGTAGCGGAAGCTGGCCGGAATTCGCCACGTCGGGGTAGTGGGTCAGGTACCACGCGCTATCGAAGAAGCGATTGGGATCGCGGCCCTCTGCAGCACCATGATGCACAAAGTGATGCAGCGGATCGCTGCCCGAGGCGGCCACATCGGGATATCGCGAAACATACCAGTCTCGGTCAAAAAAGCCGGACAGTGCGTCGCCCAAGGCGCCAAGAGACCTGTCGTCCGATTGCTCGGGAAAGCGCGGCATGCAGGTCAATTCCTGTCAGGCTTGGCGCGTGTGTTGTGCGCCTTTGGCATATCGTCGCGCTTCCCGCAGAATGCCCTCCATGTCAAGGCGAAACGTCCAGTTCGGTTGGCAAAAAGAACGATTCGCGCGAAAGTGTGTAGTGGCGGGTGGGAATCATGGATCGGATCGCTGTCTGTGCGATCTTCAGAGACGAGGCACCGTTCCTGCTGGAGTGGCTCGCGTTTCACCGGATGATCGGTGTCGATCTGTTCTTCCTGTACGATAACGGCAGCACCGATGGCGGAGCGGATCTGATCCGGGCCTCGAGCTTCGCCAGGAATGTGACACTGACGGACTGGCCGCAACGGCCGGGACAGCTTTCGGCCTACAACCACTTCCGCATTCAACACGCACCGAGTTTCACCTGGGCCGCGTTCATTGACATTGATGAATTCATCATGCCGCTGAGCGGCACCTCGATCCGCGACATCCTGATGCGGCCAATTTACCAGCCTTTTGCGGCGGTTCTGCTCCAATGGTTCGTATTCGGGCCCTCCGGTCACGATCGCCGTCCGCAAGGCCTGGTGCTGGAGAACTATACGCAGCGCTTGCCGGCAAATGCCGAGGCATGCCGCCACATCAAGTCCATTGTGCGAACCCGGAAACTGCGAGGTATCGATTATACGCCCCACGCCGCCGAGTGCGATGGGCCCGCCTGCAACACCCGCGGTGAGGCGGTTTTGCCATATGCGATCCAGCCGACTGAATGCCATGACACGATGGTGATTCATCATTACTTCACCAAATCCCGGGAAGACTGGGAATTCAAACGCCGCCGGGGCAGGGGGGACACCCCGGAACCGTATCAGGACCAGATGTTCTTCGACGTCGCGGATCAGGGTGTTGAGGAGGACACGCGCGCGTTTCGTTTCTTGCCTCGACTGCGCGCGCTGCTGCGTGCGTAATCAGCCCTGACGCAACGCCGCACTTATCTCTTCCCGGAACTGCGCCAACTCCGTGTCATCCTGCCATGGCATGCGGTAGGTCTGGTCTGCCAGAAGTTCGCGGCAGATGAGCCAATTTCGGTCACGGTCAGCAGAATTGGAGAAACTCCGCGGCGTGGTCACCTCGATGCAGCTCTTCAGCAGTTTGTAAATCGGCCTGACCTCGCCATCGATCTCCTCATGAGTGCCGCCGTAGCCGATACGGACCAGCCTGCGGGTGTGCTCGACGTGTTCCTGGCCATAGCCGTGGAAGCGGGAATCGAAATACCCGCCATACAACAGTGCCGTGCGCGAGAAGCTGCTGCATTGCGCGGTGACGTCCTTGCTAAGAACTGGATCGTCAACCGTTCCAGTTCCCTTGAGGAAGCTCTGGCTGAACCAGGCGCCTGCGAGGTTCGCATGTCCCCAGCTCTGGGTAGCCATGATCCATTCCTGTTCCCAGCCATCCTTCGTTGGATAGGAGTCGTCCTCCAGCAGAATGACAACGTCGGACTGGACGATTGCGGCGAGAAGGAACAGCGCGCGGTTCTTGTTCCAGGCAATCCCCATGTTCCGCCCGGTTACCAGCGTGAGTTTCTGCGAACGGACCAACTCGGGCGTTCCATCGGATGAGCCATCGTCCGCCACAATCAGCGCGCATGGCGAGCGGGTGTGGGCGCGCACGCGGGCCAGCGTCTCGGCCAAGACGTCTTTCCGGTTGTAGGTGATGACGCCAATCCCGACGCGGATCGCCATTGGGTCCTTCGCTCGTTGCACGATGGCTTCTACCAATCAGCCCCGCTCACGAGAAGACCAGGGTCAGACCGCGGTGAACACGAGTACTGCGGCGCCTGCTCCCATCACCACGAGTGGATGCAACCGGGTAAACGTCAGCAGCAGAGTCGTTGCGGCCGTCACTGCGTAAGCGGCCAAATCATGCTCGGTGCTGCGGGCCAAGGCGATGCCGCTCGCGATGGTGAGGCCAATCGAAACGGGTGCCAGCGCCTGCTCCAGCGTCTCCCGCCAGACCGCGCCACCAGCACGATGCCAGAGCCTCGCGACGGCAAAGGCAAGCAGCGAAGAGGGTCCGAACATTGCAAACAGGGCCACCAGCCCGCCGGCAACACCCGCGGCCTTTTGGCCGATCAGCACGACGATCAGCGATCCGGGCGGAATGGCACGTGACAGCGCGAACATATCCAGGAATTCGCCGGAGGTGATCCAGTGATGCACCTGCACCGCCTGGCGCTGCATGTCCGGTAGCACCGCCGCGCCGCCGCCGAACGCCAGGAGCGACAGCACGCTGAACATGGCCGCGATCTGCAGCAGCGTGCCGATCATCGCGCACGCTTCGCCAGCGTAACCAGCAGGCTGACCGGGATCATCACCAGCAGCACTGCCAACAACGGAATGCGGAGGACGCCGATGCCCACGATGATCGCCACTGCGACCAGCGCCGGCCCTAGTTGACGGACATTGCGCTGGGCGAGCCGCAACCCCGTCGCGATGTTGAAGCCGATCGCGGCGGCTCCGGCGCCGGCCAGAGCTGCGTCCAGGAACCGGCTCCCGGCCTCGGCGTGCGCGGCAAAGTACAGGCTGCCGAGAGCAAGAAGGATCGCCAACGGGACCAGCATCAGCCCTGCGACGGCAAAGATCGCGCCGGGTACGCCGCGAAGCTGGGTCCCGATGATGACGGACAGGTTCACGTTCGTGGCACCTGGCACCATCTGGCTGAGGCCGTAACAGGCCAGGAACTGCTGGTCGTCGATCCATTTCCGCTTTTCGACCAGTTCCCGCCGGATCCAGCCCAGCAGGCCGCCACCAAAGCTGGTCGAGCCGATAGCGAGAAAGCTGAGGAACAGGGCGGCCAGGCTGGCCGGTTTGCGGGCGGGACGAGTGCTGCGATTCGCCATCCAGCCATTCAACCCGGTCCGGCGTAAGCGCGATACAGGGGAACGCGGCACCCTTTCAGCGGCGAGCAGGCACCCGCTGCGTCGCCCTTAGTCGTCGCACCTCGAAGAGTTGCCATATGAGCAGTATCGGCACGCCCACGGTCAGATCGCGCGCCCGTCGCACCAGCGACACAGCAAGAGATAGCTCTGGTGGCACGCCAAATATGGCCCCCAGGCCAGCATAGCCTGCCTCCTGAACGCCCGCGTTGACTGGTACCAGGAACGCCGCCGCGGCTATCGCGCTCAGCAGCGCCTCGATCGCCAGCGCATCGTCGAAGTCGATGGGGACACCGAGACTACGGTAGGTGATCCAGCCGGCCACCCCGGTGCCGATCCATCCCAGTAGGTGAAGGAAGAATCCCAGGGCCAGGCGTCCCGTGTGACCGTAGATCAGCCCCAGTTCCGCCTGTAGGGCTTCGACGCGATCCTGGGCGTCCTGGAACCAGCGGCCGGCAATCCGCCTGCCGATCCGGGCGAAGAGAGGTGCCGCCCCCTTTTGCAACCATACAAAGGCCGCGCAGGCCACGACGGCCAATCCAAGTCCAACCTCAATTGGCACCGCAAAGCCCGAGCTTGGCGCACGCGCCAGCAGGAAGCCCAGACCGAGTGCGGTGAAGGCAAGCTGGGCCAGAAATTCGGCGGTCACGTCCACCAGGGTCGAGGCAGTCGCCAGCGACCATGAAACCCCATGCAGCATGACCGCTCGCGCGCCGAATACGAACCCGCCGACTTGGGAGAATGGGAGGCAGTTGGTCGAGGCGTCCCGCACCATGCGTCCCCAGATGAGCACCCAAAGCTGCCGTGCTCCCCGCATGGGGGTGATCGCTTCCCAGCCGAGGCCAAGCACGACGAACAGCAGAAGCTGCCAGCCTATGATCAGCTCGAAATCCACCCAGCCAATGCGCTGAACCCCCGCCAGAACCCGCCCGTAGCCGAACCAGCCGATCAGGATGGTTCCGAGCAGCAAGCCGGCCAGGGCGAATGCGATCGGGAGCTTCTTCACCAATGACAAACTTTCTGGCTGACCGAAGGGGCGGGCGGCTCTACACCGATTCAGGACCGTTGGGCTATAGAGCGACCTTTGCGCGGAAGGAACCAGTGGACTCGTTCACGTTGCTGACCGGTGCGACTGGCTTTGTCGGCTCCGCCGTGGCCAGAACGCTGGCCGCGCGGGGGCACCGGTTGCGTCTGCTGGTCCGACCGACGAGTGATCGGCGAAACCTTGCGGGCCTGGATGCGGAGCTGGCACTGGGCGACCTGACAGATGCTGCCTCCCTGGCGCGCGCAGTGTCCGGCTGCCAGTACGTGTTCCATGTGGCGGCTGATTACCGGTTCTGGGTGCCGGACCCGGACGCGATGCTGCGCGCCAACGTCGAGGGGACGCTCGCGATTATGCGGGCGGCGCAGCAAGCAGGCGTGGAGCGTATCGTCCATTGCAGCTCCGTGGCCGCTCTGGGATGGACGGCGGACGGCTCGCCAGCGGATGAGACAACGCCAACGAACGAGGCGGATTTCATCGGGACGTACAAGCGGTCCAAATTTCTCGCCGAGAGGGCGGTGCTCGATCTGGTACGGCACGAAGGCTTGCCAGCGGTGGTAGTCAATCCCGCGGCACCCGTCGGCCCACGCGACATCAAACCCACGCCTACAGGCAAGATGATCCGTGATGCGGCGGCAGGACGGATGCCGGCCTATATCGATACCGGCCTCAATATCGTGCATGTCGATGACGTGGCCGAGGGCCATGCCTTGGCACTTGAGCGGGGACAAGTTGGCGAGCGCTATGTGCTGGGCGGCGAAAACCTGTTGCTGAAGGACATCCTGATCCTGGTTGCCGAGATTGTTGGCCGGCGCCCGCCGCGCATCGAATTGCCGGAGGCGGTTCTCTGGCCCGCGGCCTGGTTGATGGAGGGGTTCGCCCGGCTGACCGGGATCCCGCCGATGATGACCCGCGACCACATCAAGATGGCGCGGCATAGAATGTTCTACTCGTCGGAGAAGGCGAGGCGCGAACTCGGCTATTCGCCCCGCCCGGTGCGCGCGGCAGTGGAGGACGCGGTGGCCTGGTTCCGTGGCAATGGCATGCTGCGGCCGTGACCACGCTGGCGGCATTGGCCCTGCTGATCTGGCTGTACCTGTTGCTGGCACATGGCCATTTCTGGCAGTCCGGGCCGGAGCTGGCGCCTTCACGTCCGGTCGCCGCACCGGCGGTGGCCGTCATCGTACCCGCACGGGATGAAGCGCCCCTGATCAGGCAATCACTCGGTTCGCTGCTGGGGCAGGACTACGCCGGGACACTGCGGGTAATACTGGTGGATGACCGCAGCAGCGACGGGACTGGTTCGGTTGCGCGCGCTTTGGGCGATCAGCGGCTGACGGTGCTGGACGGCAAGCCGAGGCCGGCTGGCTGGAGCGGCAAACTCTGGGCGATCGCACAGGGCGTGGCCGAAGCTGGGGATGCCGAACTGATCCTGCTGACGGATGCCGACATCGTGCATGATCAGCGCCACGTTGCGACGCTGGTGGCGCAGGCGGAGCGCGCAGACCTGGACCTGGTATCCGAAATGGTGGCCCTGTCGTGTGAGACGACGGCCGAGCATGCGCTTGTACCCGCGTTCGTGTTCTTCTTTCAGCTTCTGTACCCGTTCACGTGGGTCAACGAGCCGCTGCGCGCCACGGCCGCCGCGGCTGGTGGGACCATACTGCTTCGCCGTCGCGCGTTGCAGCGCATCGGCGGGATCGCCGCCATTCGTGGAGCGCTGATCGATGACGTCGCGCTGGCAGCGGCGGTGAAGAAGGGCGGACGCACCTGGCTGGGGCATACCCACCTTGCACGCTCGGTGCGTCGCTATCCCGCGGCGGCCGATATCTGGCGCGTGATCTCACGAACCGCCTACGTGCAGCTCCACTTCTCGCCTCTGCTACTGCTGGGGACGATCGTGGCGATGACACTGACGTTCCTCGTCCCGCCAATCGCAGCCTTGTTCGGGCACGGTCTGGCCCGATGGTTCGGTTGGGTCGCCTGGGGCGCGATGGCGGCCTGCTACCAGCCCACGCTGCACCGCTACCGGCGTTCGATCCTTTGGGCGCCCTGCCTTCCGGCGGTAGCGGCGTTCTATCTGGCAGCGACGATCGGTTCCGCGCTCAACCATCACCTTGGCCGTGGCGTCACCTGGAAGGGGCGCGCGTATCAGGGTGCCGATGCATGAGCGACGCCGCGACTGTCGAAGCATGGTCAGGCAAGGACCGCGGCGACGAGAACTTCCCTGTCGGCTCGCTGCTGATCCGCCGCGACCTGCGCGCGCACGTCCATGCGTTCTATGCCTTCGCCCGCAATGCCGACGACATTGCGGATTCCTCCACGCTCACTGCCGAAGAGAAGATCGCGCGGCTCGACGTGATGCAGGAGGTACTGTTAGGCCGCCGGGAGGGCGGATCGCCGAGTGCGCTGCGTCTGCGCGACAGTCTTGTGGCGACCGGTGTGTCACCGCGCCATTCGCTCGATCTGCTCATCGCCTTTCGCCGCGATGCGACCAAGCTCCGATATGCGAACTGGGAAGAGCTGTACGACTACTGTCGATATTCGGCGATGCCGGTCGGGCGTCACGTGCTCGATCTGCATGGCGAAGACAAGGCCACGTACGTTCCTTCCGACGCGCTGTGCACCTCACTGCAGGTGCTGAATCACCTGCAGGACTGTACGAAGGATCTTGCCGCGCTGGATCGCTGTTATTTGCCTGGAATTTCGGTTGACGAGCTGCGGAGAAGCGCTGCCACGCCGACACTGCGGAACGTGTTTGATACCTTGCTGGACCGGGTGGATGAGCTGAACCAGGTCGCGGTCGATCTTCCTCGATTGACGCGCAGTCGCCGACTCAGATTGGAGACAGCGATCATCGTCGGTCTTGCACATCGTCTGACGCGCCGGCTGCGACACGGCGATCCGGTGGCACGGCGCGTGAAGCTCACCAAGAGCGATGCGGCGGCCAGCATTATCGCGGCGTTGCGATGGCTGCCGTGACGAACACGCCCCTGAACGTCGCCCAGGCGGACCTCGACGCCGTTGAGGCTATTGTGCGAGCAGCCGGCACCTCGTTCTACCGTGGCATGCGGGTGCTGCCTGCCGATCGTCGCCACGCGATGTACGCCATCTATGCGTTCTGTCGCATGGTCGACGACATCGCCGATAATGAAGGTGCCTTCGCTGCGAAGCTGCCTAAGCTGACAGAGTGGCGCGAACGGGTGGCCGGCCTATACCGTGGCCAATCCGATGGTCCTGTGACCCGCGTGCTGGTCGCCGCCGTGCAACGGTTTGATCTACGTCAGGCTGACTTCCTCGCCATCATCGACGGCATGCAGATGGACGCAGAGATCGCGATCGTCGCACCCGATCTGGCAACGCTCGACCTGTATTGCGATCGTGTGGCCGCCGCGGTGGGACGACTCTCGGTGCGCGCCTTCGGCGATGCATCGCCAGCCGCAGACCGTGTCGCGCATTCACTCGGGCGAGCGCTGCAGCTCACCAACATTCTGCGGGACATCAAGGAGGACGCCGAACGCGGCCGTCTGTACCTGCCGCGGGAATGGCTGGAGGAAGCGTCGGTGCCGCTCGATCCGGATGGAGCTTTGCGCGCGCCGGGCCTTGAGAAAGTTTGCGCTCGCGTTGCGGCCTTGGCCCATACGCATTTCCGTGCCGCCGACCAGGCAATGCGGCAGTGCGATGCCAAGGCGATGAAGCCAGCGCGGCTGATGGGAGCAACTTACGCGGCGATTCTGTCGCGCCTTGAACGCCGCGGCTGGTCGCCTCCGCATGAGCGGGTGAGTCTGCCTGCTTGGCAGAAGCTGTGGCTCGCGCTGCGTTACGGGCTCGCGTGATCTCACATGTGCATGTCATCGGCGCCGGGCTGTCTGGTCTGTCCGCCGCGATCGCGCTGGCCCAGGCCGGGTGCCGCGTCACCATTCTGGAGGCAGGACCGGCAGCCGGCGGCCGGTGCCGATCATACTTCGATCGTGAACTCGGCATGCGGATCGATAACGGCAATCATCTGCTGCTGTCGGGGAATCGCGCTGCCTTCCAATATTTGGACCTGATCGGCGCACGGCATACGCTCGCCATGCCGGATGAGCCGTTGTTTCCGTTCATGGACCTGCGTGATGGCCAGCGTTGGGTACTGAGGCCGAATCGTGGCCGGATTCCCTGGTGGGTGCTGTCGAATAAGCGGCGCACGCCAGGAACCAGCGCAATGGATCATCTTGCGTTGCTTCGCCTTCGCCGCGTTGAAAGCGATGCGACGGTGGCAGCCTCGCTCCGCGACAACACGCTATACCGCCGGCTGGTCGAGCCACTGGCCATCGCCGCGCTTAACACTCCGCCGGATGCAGGTTTGGCACGACTGCTGAACTGTGTTGTGGCTGAGACGCTACTGCAGGGTGGTGACGCTTGTATCCCGGCCTTCCCACAAGGGGGGCTGTCGGAGAGCCTGGTAGACCCGGCGGTTGCCTGGCTGGCGACGAGAGGCTCCTCGCTTATCACCGGCCGACGCGTGACTGCGTTGTGCATCAAAGATGGCGCGGTAACCGGGTTCAAAACCGCTGATGGTGAAATACCGGTCGAGGCCGCCGTGCTGGCCGTTCCCCCTTGGGTTGCCGCCGACTTGTTGCCCGGGCTGCAGTGCCCAAACGAGTTCCAGGCGATCCTGAATATACATTTCGCCATAGATGCCGAGCCGGGACCGACGGGCTTCGTCGGTTTGATAGGCGGCACCGCTGAATGGGTGTTCGTCAAACGTGGCCATGTGTCTGTCACGATCAGCGCGGCCAATCGGATGGTGGAGATGGATGCGGAGGCAATTGCCAACGCTGTCTGGCCGGATGTGCGGATGGCGCTGAGCCTGCAATCGTCTATGCCCATGTGGCGTGTGGTGAAGGAACGGCGTGCCACGTTTGCGGCAACTGCAAGGCAGGAGAAGTTGCGGCCGTCGTCGCGGACCGAGTTGACCAATCTCGCGCTCGCCGGTGACTGGACCGCTACCGGATTGCCAGCCACGATCGAAGGCGCCATCAGGTCGGGCCGGACTGCGGCCGAAACACTTCTGAGCACCTGAGCATGTACGATGCCGAGTGAGACCGCGCTGTCGCAACAGACTTCGTCCGACGAGAAGCTAAGCGCCGCCATTGGGCGTGCGGCCCAGGCGCTCCGAGAGCAGCAACATACAGACGGCCACTGGCTATTCGAGCTGGAAGCGGATGCGACGATCCCGGCGGAATATGTGCTGCTGGAGCATTATCTCGATCGTATCGACCCAGCGCTGGAGGCGAAGATCGGGGTTTATCTGCGGTCGATCCAGGGCGCGCATGGTGGCTGGCCGTTGTTCCATGACGGCGCATTCGATCTGTCGGCAAGCGTGAAGGCGTATTTCGCGCTGAAGGCGATCGGCGATGATACAGATGCGCCGCACATGGTGCGGGCCCGCCAGGCAATTCTGGCCGCGGGCGGGGCGGAACGAACGAATGTATTTACCCGCGCGCAGCTTGCGCTGTTCGGCCAGGTGCCGTGGCGTGCGGTTCCTGTCATGCCGCTCGAGATCATGCACCTGCCGCTGTGGTTTCCGTTCCACCTTTCCAAGGTGTCGTACTGGTCCCGCACGGTCATCGTGCCGCTGCTGGTGCTGATGGCGCTGCAGCCACTGGCACGTAATCCTCGCAATGTCTCGGTTCAGGAGCTGTTTTGCACACCACCCGCGCAGGTGCGCGACTGGATTCGGGGTCCGTATCGGTCTGCGTGGTGGGGACCATTCTTCAAAGCTGTGGACGTCATGCTGCGCGTGTTGCAGCCGGCGTTTCCGAGGCGCAGCCGGCAGCGCGCGATCGAGAAGGCGGTGCGGTTCGTCACCGAGCGCTTGAACGGCGACGATGGGCTGGGCGGCATCTATCCGGCGATGGCCAACAGCGTGATGATGTTCGACGCGTTAGGCTACCCGCCGGATCACCCGGATGCCGCGATCGCCTGGCGCGCCGTGCGCAAGCTGCTGGTGGTGGAAGCCGATCGGGCCTACTGCCAACCCTGTTTGTCGCCGATCTGGGACACTAGCCTTGCCGGGCATGCAATGGCGGAAGCGGAAGCGGAGACGGACGCTGCCTGCGCCTGGCTGAGGGATCGACAGATACTGGACGTGGTTGGCGACTGGTCGGTGCGCCGGCCGGGCTTGCGGCCCGGGGGATGGGCGTTCCAGTACGCCAATCCGCACTATCCGGATGTCGATGATACGGCGGTTGTGGGCATGCTGCTGCATCGCAACGGCGATCCGGCGTACACCGACGCGATCGAACGTGCACGCGAGTGGATCATCGGCATGCAGTCATCTGATGGCGGCTGGGGCGCGTTTGAGCCGGAGAACACGCATCTTTACCTGAATAACATTCCCTTTGCCGATCACGGTGCGCTGCTGGACCCACCGACTTCCGATGTCACAGCGCGCTGTGTGTCCTTCCTCGCGCAGATAGGCATGTCGCCAGATGATCCGGTGCTGGCGCGCGCACTGGCGTATCTGCGCCGCGAACAGGAGGCCGAGGGAAGCTGGTTCGGCCGCTGGGGGACCAATTACATCTATGGCACGTGGTCGGTCCTGTGCGCGTTCAACGCGGCGGAAATCGCGCCGGATGATCCTGCGGTGCGGCGCGCCGTGGCGTGGTTACTCTCTGTCCAGCGCGACGATGGTGGTTGGGGCGAGGACGAAGAAACGTACCGCGATGCACCTCACGGTCGCTACAAGGAGAGCACACCAAGTCAGACGGCTTGGGCGTTACTCGGTTTGATGGCGGCAGGTGAGGCGGATCATCCAGCCGTCGCGCGCGGCATCGAGTATCTGGCGGCAACACAGCAGTGCAATGGCGGATGGCAAGAGCTGCCGTATAACGCAGTCGGCTTTCCGCGCGTGTTCTATCTCCGCTACCACGGCTATCGCTGGTATTTTCCGCTGCTTGCCCTCGCGCGCTACCGCAATCTGCGACGTGGCAATACGCGCAAGGTTGCGTTTGGTTTCTGATCGATCGGTGGGAGTCGTCGTCGGCTTGATGGCCGAGGCGCGAATTGCGCGTCGCTTGGGATGCCCCGTAGCTATCGGGGGTGGAACCGCGCTTGGCGCGGAGGCCGCCGTGCAACGCCTGATTTCCGAGGGCGTCAGAGGATTGATCAGCTTTGGTCTCGCTGGCGGTCTTGATCCGGCGCTGCGGCCGGGGACGCTCCTCGTACCATCCGAGGTAATCGTGAGCGGCGTGAAATATCCGAGTGACGCAGAGCTGATGGTTCGGCTGGGCGGTGCGACGCCCCATCTGTTACTGGCTGATGAAGCCGTTGCTGCGAGTCCTGAGGACAAGCGGCGCCTGCACAGAGCAACGGCCGCGGCGGCGCTCGACGTGGAGAGTGGAGTGGTGGCCCGTATCGCGACGGCCCACCATATGCCATTCGCAGTGCTCAGGGCCATTTGCGATCCGGCAGAGCGCGCATTGCCATCAGCGGCCACTGCCGCACTTGACGCTCAGGGTCGCATCGACCTTCGGCGGATACTGAGCGTGCTTGCGCGGCACCCTGATCAGTTGGTGGCGTTGTTTGCGCTTGCCGCAGATGCCGCCCGTGCCCGCCGAGCGCTTGTCAGTCGAGTGCGACGGCTGGTTCTGGCACAGCAGCCCTCGATGTCGGCGTAGCTTCGATCACTCTATGCGACGGGAAAATTACGCGCGCAGTCGTGCCGTATCCCGGCTCACTTTCGATTGTGAGACTCGCGCCGTGCAAGGCCAGCAGCTTGCGGCAGATCGCCAATCCTAGGCCACTGCCGCCAAATTTCCGGCTGATCGATGCATCAGCCTGCCGGAACGGTTCGCACAGCACCTTAAGCGCTGCAGCGTCGATGCCAATTCCCGTATCGATGACCACCAAAACGGCGCCTGCATCGGTTTGCTCAACGGCCAGTGACACGTGGCCGCCGTTTGGGGTGAATTTAATCGCGTTGGACAGCAGATTGAGTACAATTTGTTTGAGCGCGCGCGAGTCCGCATGCAGAGCAATGCGCAAGTGGTCCGCCTTGTTATCGATCTGAACCCCGCCTTCCTTTGCGCGCAGCTTCAGCATTCCGATGCAGGTGCGAACAACCACACCAAGTTCAACCGTCTCATCAAGCAGCTCATAGCGCCCTGCTTCAATCTTCGACAGATCAAGCACGTCGTTGATGACGTCGAGCAGATGACGCCCGGCTGCGTTGATGTCTGCTGCATACTCGACGTAGTGAGAACCGATCTGACCGAATGGCTGATCTCGAATCAGCTCGGAGAAGCCGATGATGGCGTTCAGCGGTGTGCGCAATTCGTGGCTCATGTTTGCCAGGAATTCCGATTTGGCCCGGCTGACGGATTCCGCTACTTCCTTGGCGGCACGCAACCTCGTTTCTGCTTCTACTTCGATCGTGATGTCACGCCCGGTACCTCGATAGCCGATGAAATTACCTGTCGCATCGAGCACCGGGTTGCCACCGACGCTGACATGGTGGACTGCGCCATCACGATCGATGTGCTGGTTACGGAAGTCCCGAAACGGCTCGCGCGTGAGCAAATCGGCGCGGAACCGCACCCATGCTGGTTCATCGGCGGATTGGCCGAACGCTTCCCAGGGCGTCATTCCCAGCCGACCGGCTACGCTTAGCATGTGGATGAGCCTGCTGTCGGACAGCCAGGTGAAGCGGAAATCGGAATCGAGTTCCCACAGCCAGTCGGATGACATCTCCGCGAAGTCACGCAGGCGGGCCTCGCTTGCGCGCAAGGCTTTGGCTGTCTGCACGAGCCTGATGTTCTGCTCCGCCTTCCGGCGAAACTGACGGTCAATCACTGCGAACAAAACAGCAAAACCGCACGAAACGATGACGCCGCCCGATCCGATGACGGTCGCCTGCACGCGCCAGTGTGCCAGCGCGACCGGCTCAAGCATCGAGACATCGATCACCAGAGGCCACCTTGGCAATGGATGCACCGTGACGAGAGCCGGGATGACGCTCAGAAACCCAGGCGAACGATAGGTTCCACCGCCTTCAGCAACCAGCCTGTACCAAGGCGAGGTGTCCGGCATCCGGGTGCCGGCCCGGTTCGTGGGGTCTGGATAACGTGCCAGCACGAGGCCGTCGCGGCGCAACAGCGTCACCGTTTCGCCGCCAGGCAATCCGATGTCCCGGTAAAAGTCCGCCATGTATTGCAGGTCGATGGCGCCTACCACCAGACCAATGAGCTTACCATCTGGGCTGCCGATGCGACGTGCAAGAAAAATAGCCGGCGTGCCGACTATACGGCTCTGTGCCGGCGCACTGATGAAGGGGCCCTGGTCGTCCTGTTCCTGGAAGTGACGAAAGTATTCGCGGTCAGAGGAATCAAGGTCATCACGCAAGTTCATCCGCGATGTGACCAGCAAATGGCCATCTGGACGGAGCAAGAAAAATGCATTCGCCTGAGGCAGTGTTTTTACCCGCTCCCGCAAGAGAACGCGGATGGGCTCCGTGTCGAAGGCGTGGACCAGTTCATCTGCGCTGCGGATGTCCGAGGTAGCGACACGCGATTGCATTTCCTCGAGCACACGATCGACGACCTGTATGTAGCGCTCCGTCTGCTCTGCAAGAACGAAGCCCAGATTTCTCACTGCCACGCGATGCTGTTCAATTGTGTGGCGGTGCAGGTCCCAGATCAGCAATCCGCAGCCGGTTAGCGTGAGCAGAATCAGCGTGAGGCTGATGACCAGCAATTGGCGGCTCGAGCGGGCGATGCCACTGCCGAGAGCCGCCTTCCTGGGCTGGTCCTGCGCCAAAGTCGTCCCCTGTGCGATAGGGATTGAGCATTCGGCCCACTATGCAGGTCGCAGCACTAAGTTTGGCTTAATGGGCCGGGGCTCATCAGTCCTGGTGGACTTCGGCCTGGGTCTCGATCTTTGCCGCGTCCAGATCCATGCCGAGCCCCGGCAGCGTAGGAAGCACGAACTCACCCCGCCGCGGTGTGATCGGATTGGCCAGGAAGTGCTGGTTAATGGCGTTCCACTTCACCAGGTATTCCTGGATCGGTGTCAGTATCGGCGACTGGGCCAGCGAAAAATGCAGTCCGGCCGGGGTCGAGTGGCCATGCGGGACCACCACGAGATCATGCACCGATGCATAGGCCGCGATCTTGAGCGTCTCCGACAGCCCGCCGGCCCAGTAGATGTCGGGCTGCAGCACATCCAGTGCCTCGGCGTCCACGAAGCGCTTGAAACCCCAGCGGGTGTATTCGTGTTCCGCGCCCGACGGCGGAATCTGTGTACGCTCCTTCACGCGGCGATAGCTGTCGATCCGGTCCGGCATCACACATTCTTCCAGCCATCGCGGCCGGTACTCGGCAATCCGCTCCGCGAGTTCCACGGCGTATAACGGATCGAAGGACTGCCAGCAGTCCAACATGATATCGTAGTCGTCGCCGAGTGTCTGGCGCAGCGTCCGCACCAGCTCGACATTCTTATGCATGCCGTCAGCGCCGCTCATCGGGCCGTGGCGGAAGAACCATTTCTGGGCCGGATAGCCGAGTGATTTGTATTCGGCAGCGCGTTCTCGCACCCGGCCTATATCGAGCACGGCGAACCCAAGCATCGAAGCGTAAGCCGGTACGGTATCGCGGGTGGGGCCTCCAAGCAGACGGTATACCGGTTGCCCTAACCAGCGCCCCTTAAGGTCCCATAGCGCGCAGTCGATGGCGCTGATTGCCAGCATCGCATCGCCTTGACGGCCATGAACCATGATGCGGTGCATCTGATCCCACAGCTTCTCGTGCGCGATCGGATCCTGACCCAGGATGATCGGCCGCAGGCGCTTGGCTACGAACGCCGCCACCATGTCGGGCAGCGGGCCGGCGATCCCGTAGGGACCATCATCAGTCTCGATCCGGACGAAGTGCTGTTCCAGGCGGAAATTGTTGGGATCAATCTGGGATCCGCCCTCGAAGTCACTCCGGACGCGATATTCCGGATAGATGTCGATCGGCCGGACCAGCCGTTCCTCCCAGAACGGCCCATTGGTGGGCATGGTACCGGTCAGCCGCAGAACGCGGACGGCAGTAATCTTCATCCGAGCGAGGCGCGGGTTACGAAGCCAGAGCCTGGGCAGGCCGGAGCTGTGCCTCGGTGACCACTCGCTCGTGGCCGTCTTGCACGTTCTTCACCCGGTATTGCAGATCGCGGCCTTCGTCCGGTAATGCTCGCTGGATCGTGTAGGCGCCCGCAGGCACATGCCGCTCCAGGCGATTGGGCACGAGATGCACGGTCTGTCCGACCTTAAACTTATGGCGCGACACGGGGACCCCTTTCCGGCGCCGGAAGAGCTACTCCAACCCTCTTGACGACGCCAGAGCGATATGTGGGCGTTGGCGGCGGGAATTGCCAGGAAGACCCCGGAGATGAGTGACGCGACGGCGGAGGTGGCCCGCCAGTATGGGCGGGGCGGGTTGATCGAGCGGGTTCTGGGCGCGCTATCCGAAGCCGGGAAGGACATCGAGCATCTAACTATCCAAGATCTGGCGCCGCTGGACGAATTCCACTCCCGCCGTCGGAAGGCTACCGAGGAATTAACCCGGTTGCTGGCGCCCGCTGCGGGAAGCCAGGTGATCGACATCGGCTCGGGGCTGGGTGGACCGGCTCGCTTTCTGGCGGTGACTTATGGTTGCCGAGTCAGTGGCGTGGATCTGACCGAGGAGTTCGTTGCGGCAGCGATCGAACTGACCCGACGAACAGGGCTATCTGATCGGGTGGACTTCCGGCAGGGCTCGGCGTTGGCACTGCCGTTTCCTCAGGCCAGCTTCGATCTCGGCTGGACCCAAAACGTCGCGATGAACATCGCCGACCGGCCGCGGTGGTACGCCGAGATTCATCGCGTGCTGAAACCAGGCGGGCGGCTGGCAATCCAGGACGTGACGCAAGGACCAGGAGGTCCGTTGCATTACCCGGTGAATTGGGCCGATCGGCCTGAGATCAGCTTTCTTCGTACGCCGGAGGAAACGCGATCGCTGCTGGAGGCAGCCGGTTTCACCGTGCTGGCCTGGGAGGACAACAGCGAGGCCGCCATAGCGGAAGCCGAAGCGGAGCGCGGTCGATCCGGAGCGCGATCACCCCTCGGCATTCATCTTATCGTGGGCGAGAGTTTCGGAGAGAAGATGCGCAACTCCCGGCGGAATATGCTGGAGAACCGCACGCGCTTGATCAACGCAGTGCTGCGTCGGGACTGACCACTTCGGATCAATTCCGAGGGACCAGCGCCACGCCGCCATGAGCCGAGATCATTGCTAGCTGACGCAGCGCTTCGGCGGTCACCGCATCCGCGGGATAGAATGCCTCAACTGCCAACTCGGACAGGGTTATATCCACTGGCGTGCCGAACACCGTTATCGTGCTGAAAAAAGCGAGCGTGCCGGCTTCGGTGATCAGCCTGAACGGCACCACAAATGCTGCGGCGTCAACCTCGTGCTCTGCGGCATCGGGTGCCGGATAGCCCCGCAGCTCCCGCAAAAGCCGCGCCAGCACTGGATCGCCAGTCACCTGAATCTGGTGACTGAGACGCGAAAGCAGATGGGCACGCCATTCGCCGAGATTTGCCGTGCGCGGCGCCATTCCCGATGGATGCAGCGCGAGACGCATCACGTTGACTGGCGGTTCGAGCAATGCAGGATCGACGCCTGTGACGAGACGCATGGTCGCCGCATTGGCGGCGATCAGGGTCCAGTGGCGATCGACTGCGAGCGCGGGATATGGTTCGTGACCGGAAAGCACCTGATCGACTGCTTCTCGTGCCGCCCCCAGTGCAGGATCATCAAGCGGTCGCTCGGGGAAAACCGACGCATAGCCCGCGGCGTGAAGAAGGACATTGCGATCGCGGAGCGGCACATCCAGCCGTTCCGCCAGGCGCAGCACCATCTCTCGACTCGGCTGCGATCGCCCGGTCTCCAGGAAACTCAGATGCCGCGTCGATATCTCCGCCTCGAGCGATAGCTCAAGCTGGCTCATGCGACGGCGTTGGCGCCACTCGCGCAGCATGTCGCCGATGGGTCGCATGGTGACGGACATGATGCAACGATAATGCGGTGAGCGTTCGCTTCCAATTACCTGCGATGTAATCGACTGATGGCCTTGCGCCGGAGAAATGTTCGGTCGCACCGGGTGAAGGTGCGTCAACTCAGGAGCAGAGCATGAACACGCTGACCGATCTGATCGATCGCTACATCGACGCGTGGAACGAGACCGATCGCCAACGCCGCGGCGATCTCATTGCGCGGACCTGGGCCGAGGGCGCCAGCTACCTCGATCCTGTTCTGCAAGGTGAGGGGAGAGAAGGGATCAACGCCATGATTGACGGCGTGCAGGAGCGCTTTCCTGGACATCGTTTTCGTCGCATCGGCGAGGTCGAAAGCCACCATGACCGGGTGCGCTTCACGTGGGAACTCACCCCGGAGAACGGCGAACCCGTGGTGAAGGGAACCGACTTCGGAACCGTGACACAGGACAATATGCTGCAGACGATCACGGGCTTCTTCGATCACGTGCGGCAAGGCTGAGCGGCCCACTCTCATTGCGGTCCCGGCATTGGCCGGGGTCGCAATGACAGGGAGAGATTACTTCGATACCCCCACGACGCCGCGTCCGATCAGGTCCGCAATCTCGCTTGCGCCGTAACCGTGTTCGCGCAGTATCACCTCGGTGTGCTCACCAAGCCCAGGCGCGGTTGCGAGTGGACTGCCGTCAACGAGCGGTGGTGCGCCAATCACCTGTGGCATCGGCACCTTGCCCGGCACATGCTGATGCTGCAGCCAGGCGATCGCACCGCATGCTTCCACATGTGGCTGCTGCAGGAATTCCGTGTAGCTGTTGAGCTGCTCGTGCATGATGCGTTCGGCCGCGAGGCGCTCGGACCAATGCGCGAAGGGCTGCGACGTGAGCAGGGGTCGCAACACACCGTTGATCTCCGCTGCATGATCGTAGCGGCCCTGCGTCGTGCGAAAGCGCTCGTCATCCGCCAAATCCGAAAGCCCGACTGCCTTGCAGAAGCCAAGCCACTCGTGCAGGCGAACGACAGTGATGGTCATCCAGCCATCCGCGACTTGATACACCCCACTCGGCGCGCCCGGTGGACGGATTGCCCCGCCTTCCAGGTACGACTGCATCATGCGCACGACCTGCAGCCCGGCCGCGGCCTGCAAGAGGCTGGCCTCAATATGGCGCCCACGCTTCTCGTCCCGTCGAGCATAGAGCGCCGTGGATACTGCTGAATAGGCATAGAGCGCCGTGCTCATGTCGATGGCGATGATAGGCGTTCGGTGCGGAATGCCGTCCTCGCCCTTGTTCTCTACCGTAAGCCCGGTGTAGGCCTGCAGGATTGGATCCATGGCAGGCCGTTCCGCCAATGGTCCTGTCTGACCGAAACCAGACACCGACAGATAAAGGATCCGTGGCTCGCGCTCCGACACCGCGTCATAACCGAAGCCCAGGCGATCGATCACTCCAGGGCGAAATCCTTGCAGGAACACGTCGGCGCCACTGATCAGGCGCCATAGAATCGCTCGCCCGTCGTCCTGCTTCAAATCGAGCGCAATAGCTCGCTTGCCAAGATTGGCTGGCAATGAATAGGCGCATTGGTCGCCATAGACGACGCCGAGATTACGCGCCCAGTCGCCGACTCCTGGCGGCTCCACCTTGATGACATTCGCGCCATACTGCGCGAGCAGCATCGCACAATAAGGGCCGGCGACACCTTGGCTCACGTCGATCACCTTCAGGCCGGTGAAAGGCTTGTCGTAGCTCATGTTCAGTGGTCAGGTTCCAATGGGTGGCGGCCGGAGGGTAGTGGGGAAATGGGCAGATTGCGAGCCTGCATCTTCGCCGTACTCACCCTGGGGCCGCGTGTGGCTGATGCCGGATGCACACCCATCGCGTTGAATGAGCCCCGGGTGATGCGGGCGGCAGCGGTGCCGGACGCGCTCACCATCACCTTTCTAGGTCATGCGAGCTTCCTGATCGAGAGCCCGGGCGGTGTGCGTGCCGTCACCGACTACAATGGCTATAACGTACCCGTCGAACCGCCCGATATCGCCACGATGAATCATGCGCATTCGACGCACTATACGGAACATCCGGATCCACGCATTCCGCATGTACTGCACGGTTGGGGCGAGGACGGTAAGCCGCCACTGATCGATCTCACAGTCGGCGACATGCATGTCGCGAACCTGCCGACAAACATCCGTGACTGGCAGGGTGGTACCGAGCGATATGGCAACTCGATCTTCCTGTTCGAAAGCGCCGGGGTGTGCATCGCGCACCTGTCCCATCTGCATCATCTGCTGACGGACCAGGACCTGGTGCTGCTGGGCCATATCGACGTGGTGATGGCACCAGTCGACGGTGTCTATACGATGAGCCAATCGGACATCGCGGCCGTACTTGACCAGCTTCACCCGAGGCTGGTACTGCCGATGCATTACTTCATGCGCAGCGTGGTGGAGCGGTTCATTGACCTGCTGCAGGACCGCTATGCGGTGCGCTTCAGCGATTCGCCGACGCTGCGCATCTCGCGGGCGACGCTGCCGGCGCGCCCAACCATTGTCGTGCTGCCGGGCGGGTTCTGATCATTCTTGGATCGGCTTGACCTGGATCAAGGATCATCCTTGTTTCGCCGCCTAGGGTCTGTCCATTGCAGCGACGCAAGGGAGTAGCCCAATGAGCCATGTCAGACGGATCCCGCCACAGACCACACCGATGATTTCGCCCCTGATGCTATGCGATCGGCTGATCAGCCTGGCAGAGGATGCCGACCACGCCGGCTTCTCGATCGCCGCCGAACATCTGCTCGAGCTGGCCAACGAGGTACTGGACCGGCCTTGCAAGGAGACGCCCCTACGCAAGCATTGAGGCCAGCACCTCGCCGACACCGGAGAACTCGACGCGGATTCGATCGCCTGGCGCGATCGGGAACTGACGCGTGAACGATCCGCTCATGATGATCTCGCCTGGCTGGATGATGCGGCCGAACTCGGTCAGCTTACGCGCCAGCCAGATCACCGAGTTCAACGGATTGCCCAGCACCGCGTCACCGCTTCCGGTCGCAACAGTGTTGCCGTTGATCTGAACTGTGGCCTCAACCGCGTTTAGTGCCATGTCACCGAGCTTAACCGGATTGCCCAGGATCACGGTCTTCTGCTGGGCATTATCCGCCATGGCGACAGCGATCTGGGCGGAGAGATCGCCACGTGTTTCGATGATCTCCAGCGACGGATAGATCACGTCGATTGAGCGCCGCACCGTCGCGGCATCCACCGACCCGCTCAAGGGTTGGCTCACCCGCAGGCAAAGTTCTGACTCGAAGCCCGGCTTGATCAACTCGTCGCGGTCGAACACGTGACCAGATGGGCGGCTTTCCAGGATGCAGCCGAACACCGGTTCATGAAAGCCGAACTGCTGCTGGATCGCCGGCGCGGTGAGGCCGACTTTCCAGCCGATCTGCCGTTCGCCGGCCGCAACACGCCGCGCAATGATGCCAAGCTGAATGCGATACGCCTCGTCGAGACTGAGGCGATCAAACCATTCCGTGGGGAAATACTCGCCTCGCGCACGCGCGGTCCAGAAGCTATCGATTGCGGCTCTCTCGTCGAACGCCATCTGTGTCTCCTCCCCCGCGATTGGCGCAGGCTAGGGCGTCAGGGCAACGGTTGCCAAGGTTCGGCTGGCATGCGACTTGGATCACAAACCATCGGGAGGTCGTCAGATGCGGATCGCCATCATCGGACAGCAGGATTTCGGCAAGGCGACGCTGGAGGCGTTTCTCAACCGCGGCGATACCGTGGCCGCGGTGTTCTGCGCGCCGGAGAAGGGACGTCCCGATCCGCTGCGTGTCGCAGCCGAAGAACGGGGCGTGACGGTGCATCAGTTGCCGAAACTGACCGATCCAGCGGCGCTGGAAGCCATGCGTGCGGCGAATGTTGATGTGGGCGTCATGGCGTACGTGACGCAGTTCGTTCCGCAGGATTTCTGCAACATCCCCAAGTTCGGTACGATCCAGTTCCATCCGAGCCTGCTGCCGCTGCATCGCGGCGCATCCTCGATGAGCTGGGCCATCATCTGCGGCCGCACGGAGACGGGATTCTCGATCTTCCGTCCGACGGATGGGCTGGACGAGGGTCCGGTGATCCTGATGCGCTCGGTACCGATCGAACCGGAAGACACGTTGGGTTCGCTGTATTTCGGCAAGATCTTCCCGATGGGCGTTGCTGCGTTGGTGGAGGTTGCTGAGCAGGTTGTTGCCGGGAGGGCGCCGGCCATCGCGCAATACGAGCCGAACGCCGGGTATGAAGGGATCATCCGTGACGCGGAATCCCGCATCAACTGGGCGAGCCACGTCGATATCACCTACAACCTGATTCGCGGCTGCGACCCGGCACCTGGCGCCTGGACGACAGTGGATGGCAAGAAGCTGTTCGTGTTCAACGCGACCAAGCGGATCGCGCGTACCTTCTCCGAGGTGAAGGGCAAGAAGATCGGCGAGGTTGTCGCGATCAAGGATGGCGCCCTGGTCGTGCATGGCCAGGGCGGGTTCATCGAGATCGCACGTGCGCGCCCGGATGGCGGCAGGAAGGGCGTGGCGGCCGAAGCAGGCGTAGCCATGGGAACGATCCTGGGGGGCTGAGGCGATGATCTTCGAATTGCGCACGTATACGTTCAATCCAGGCACGCTGCCGAAATATATCGAGCATGTGGAGAAGGTCGGGCGTCCGGTCCGTGGCGACGAATACGGCAAGTGCTGGGGCTACTGGACCGCCGAGTTCGGTATGCTGAACCAGGCATGGCATTTGTGGAGCTATGCCAGCTTGGACGAGCGTGCCGAGATGCGCGCGAAGCTGTCAAAGAACGAGCGCTGGAACAAGGAATATGTGCCTGTCGTGCAGCCGATGCTGCAACGGCAGGACATCCGGTTCCTCAACCCGGTGGTTGATGTGCAACCGCCGGCACCTGGTGGTGTCTATGAGCTGCGCATCTATCGCATGCACCCGGGCAAGGCTGCGTCATGGGCGCAGGCGTTCAAGGCGATCATGCCGGTGCGGCAGAAATACTCGAAGTATGTCGGCATCTGGACCGGCGAGGCGCCACAGCCCAACGAAGTGCTGCACATGTGGAACTATCAGGACCTGAACGCGCGCGCCAAGCTGCGTGCCGAGTTCCAGAAGGATCTGGAATGGCAGGCCTTCGTCGCGGAGAATACGCCGAAGCTGCTGGAGATGCAGTCGGTGCTGCTGATGCCCACACCATTCTCGCTGTTGCGATAGGAGGAGGTAGGAACATGCCAGTTATTCGCGCTGCCGACCGGACCACGAAACAGGGTGCGGCCAGTACGTTCACCGGGACGGTGTTTCAGGATGAGGTTGTCGTTGGGACAACGCCGTCGCGCATGCGTGCCTCTGTCGTCTCATTCACGCCGGGCGCGCGTACTGCATGGCATGCGCATCCGGTGGGTCAGACGTTGTACTGCCTGTCCGGTGTCGGGCGCATCTGCTTTGAGGG